>CAWJCA010000025.1:0-72774 GCA_963841165.1 uncultured Gammaproteobacteria bacterium
CCCGACCAGACAGACGCTTTTGTTTCGCGACAGCATCCAGCGGAGCGTATTCTTCCAGGTGTATGCGCGCAGTAATTGATGCTCGTTTAGCAATCCTGCGAGGTTCCGGCACCAGATCGGCGACCCCAAAAAAAAGGACGTTAGCTTTTCTGTCCACTACCGGCAATCCTGAATAACGATGCATTGAGGCCTGCGTAATAGGCGATCGATAACAGGCCAACCGTCCAGAATGCTGCGATCACGACTCCTTTCCAGATCATTAGAGTAAGCACAAGCAACGACAGCAGATTGATAGAGCGTGGCTAGCAGGAAAAACTGCTTCTGCCGTCTGTAGACAATTGGAAGCGTAGCATAGGGTGAGAAAAGGAATGGCACGAGCATCCAGACCGCGAAAGCGATCATGTACTCCCTCATGCCGGCCCAGTCCTTCAGGAAGCTCAGATCGGCGAAGAACACATAGGCCAAGACAACTCCAGACGCCGCCACTAGCAGAATGGCTGACAACATCGCAAAAACCTGCCGCAACTTGTGAGTTACCAGTCTCTGGATCGGCCGAATTTTTCGCACTAAATCGAAACACAACCTGGGAAACTGCGCCAAAAATAAGGCCGAGAGGTGCCTTCAAAACCTTTTGCATGTAGTTGAAGTATCCGACCACCGACGGACCTGCCAGTATGACAAGAACAAAGTTCGAGCCGTTCGAGAGCAGATTGTCGATTAAAGCCTGTGGCGTGTTGAATTCTGACAAAGTCGACCTGCCTTTTCACGAGCGCCACCATGCGACTCGACGGAGCACCCTAGCGTACACCGTAAGGGTCGATATCGCGAATTATCCCGATCACTGCAAATGATGCGTAGGCGAGTAGTGTTGACAGCAGTAACCCGTCCAAGCCCAAGCCCGCATACAATACCGGTTCCCACGAAGCCACCGAGGAGGACCAAGGCCTGCAACAATTTTAATATCGAATACCTGACATAAGCTTCATGCCGATACAGGACGCAGGCGAGAATCTGATCCACTGCCTTGAGGAGAATGAGCGTCGCGATCACGTTGTGAGGTCCCGACCAGAAAGTTGGTCCCGACCGTCATTGATAGCAGCTCTAAGGTGATGAATGCATCGAGCACCGAAAATACCGGTCGCAACTGACCAGAGATGAAAACACTGCGTTGTTGGCCGCCAGCGTGCCACTAACAGCCACAATTGCGAGTTCAGGTAGCGGAAAACAGGCTACGGAGGACAAGATACCGACATACGACATCGCGACTGCGTAACGGCCGAACTCTGCAGGTGCAAAAAACGCGGTTACGACGAATAGGATCGTGACTACATTGACAAGCTGAGAGAGCGCATTACCGGTCAGGAGTGTCGCTATGTTTCGAATCATGCGGTCATCTCGGTGCAGTATCGCTGGGCACCATGCGGCTGGCTGCTCAAACCTGTTGTTTGCTGTTGCTGCTTTCACGGCAGCAACGATACTGTCCTGGTCCTGCTCGCTGAGGTACGGATGCATGGGCAAGCTAATGACTCGGTTTGCTGTTCTGTCACCAACAGGCAGCCTAGCCTTGTCGTCGGCAACAGCTGGCTGTCGGTTCGAAAGGGCGTCGGATAATGCACAGCCGTTGGTATGCCCGCTTCCCGCAAATGCATCTGCACGTGATCACGATTATCGACGGCCAACGTGTACTGTGCATGGCACCACTCACATTGAACGTCTCTATGAAGGGTGTGCTGATATGGTCTGACTGCCCGAATTTTTCGTCATATAGCGTGCCGCTACGGTATTGCGCGAGTTGATTTCATCATCAATAAAAATCCGCAGTTTCGCCAGCAAAATCGCTGCCTGAATCGCGTCCAAACGGCTGTTCACCCCAACGCGCACATGATGGTAGCGCTTCTCTTGCCCATGCCGGGCAATCTGACGAATTATCTTTGCCAGCTCGTCGTCGTTAGTGAACAGTGCACCGCCATCCCCATAGCACCCGAACGGTTTACTCGGGAAAAAACTTGTGCACGCGATTTGACTCAGGCTACAGGATCGGCGTCCGTTATAGGTCGCCCCGAAACTCTGCGCAGCATCCTCGATGACTGGAATATTGTGTTCATTGGCGATCGCATTGATCGCGTCGAAATCAGCACATTGTCCGAACAGTGATACGGGAATGATCGCCCTGGTTTTTGGTGTGATAGCAGCTTCGAGTTTGTCCGGGTTCAGATTGTACGTCCGAGGATCGATATCCACGTAAACAATCTTGGCCCCGAGCATCGCTATCGTTTCTGCCGTGGCGATATAGCTAAAGCCTGGAGTGATCACCTCGTCACCGGGGCCAATGCCAAGCGCCATCTGCGCAATCTGCAACGCATCCGTCCCGTTCGCGCAACTGACACAATGCCGGACGCCGCAGAAGTCCGCGAGCTTGTCCTCCAGTTCTGCGACCTCCGGTCCTAAGATAAATCGACCGTGATCAAGAACTCCCTTGATCCCGGCATCGATTTCATCTTTGATGCGACGCCGCTGTTCCTGCAAATCGACGAATTCCATTATCCAGACACCTTGGACAGCGTCGAACCAGTCAAGCGATAGAGATCATTCGTGTTCGGGCACCGAACTTCCGCATCACCAGCGAGCGGCAATGGCAGTTGCTCGCCGAATTCGCTCATCCAGCCTACCTGACGAACTGGAACACCGACCATCAACGCGTAATCCGGAACGTCACGATTGACAACCGCTCCTGCGCCAATGAACGCGAAACGACCGATCGTGACGCCGCAAACAACCGTGCAGTTCGCGCCCAACGTCGCGCCATGCTGAACCAGCGTATTTTGGTACTCGCTTTTTCTCTCGACTAAGGATCGAGGGTTGTAGACGTTCGTGAACACTGCACTTGGTCCACAGAAGACGCCTTCCTCCAGAACGACGTTGTCATACACGGATACATTGTTTTGTATCTTGCAGTTGTCGCCTATGATCGCGGTATTGCCGACGAACACATTTTGACCGAGCGAAACACCCTTGCCGATCCGTGCGCCAGCACAGACGTGCACAAAATGCCAAACTCTGGAGCCCTCTCCGATTTCCGCGCCATCATCGACTATTGCACTCGGATGTACCTGATAGCTCATGATGACAGCTTGCTGAGAAATGGATGAAAGTCGCCGCTCAAGCCTAAAGGGGTCGCACCCCTGATATTGGAAACTGTTTCAATTGCGACTCGATTCTCCTCGAGCCCGAAGCCACGTCCCGCCAAAATCTCTTCATAGCTGCGCGTATGCAGATCGGCAAAGCCGGTCGAGAATTCGATTTCCTCACCATCGCAGGTGATAGATCGATAGGTACGCTTGCCCTGCGCACGCGCGTCTGCCGGCACGTCATCGACATCAATCGACAAGAACCATCGCACACGGGCGTGCTCATATTCGAGATAGCCGGCGGCTTTCCTCGGGGAGGAATAATGAACGTCGTTCTGCTGCAACGCGCCAAAAATGAAGTACAGCATGTCAAAGAAGTGCACACCAATATTAGTGGCAATGCCACCCGATTTTTTTTCTTCCCCTTTCCAGGACTGAAGGTACCAATGGCCACGAGATGTTATGTAGGTCAGATCAACCTCATGTTTTGTACTGGCGTCCTCTCGCTGCACTCTGTCACGCAACGCGATGATCGATGGATGGACTCGCAATTGCAGGATCGTATTCGCCGTTTGCCCGGTGTCTTTTTCCAAATCCTTGAGGCCGTCGATATTCCATGGATTCAGCACCAACGGCTTCTCACAAATAGCATCAGCACCCGACCGAAGAGCGAACCGAATATGAGAATCATGCAGATAGTTCGGTGAACAAATTGACACATAGTCAATCCGGTTTCCGGAATTGCCCCTGTGTAACTTGTCGATATGTCGATCGAAGCGCTCAAACTCCGTAAAAAAATCGGCGTCCGGAAAATAACTGTCGATGATGCCGACTGAATCATTGGGATCCAGCGCGGCAACGAGCTCATTATTGGTCGCCTTGATAGCTTTCATGTGCCTTGGCGCGACGTAACCGCCCGCGCCAATAAGTGCAAAGTTCTTCATTGCAGATCTTGACTACCTTTTTAATGCTGAACTGGGACTACGGATTGACTGCCACACCGCGTGTTAGTTGCTGTCCTGAGTATAATGCACTCAGATCGCAGCCGACGAATTCTTGCGAATAGCGCTGCGGACGAACACCACAAGCAGCGAAAACATGCCGCTCACCACAAATACACTCACGACGATCAATGAGCGTTTCGGTCGCGACCTGATTCGAGGCGGTTCCGCCCTGTCAATAATACGAAAAGAGTACTCCTCACTACCGCGCGCAAGCATCAGCTTCTGCATTTCACTCTCCATAATGCGACTGATGGATTGTTCCAGAGCGACGACATTGTTGGATGCCATCTCGGTTCGCAAAAAGTCGATGTTTGCTTCAGCATCCCGGGCCGCTCGATCCCGCATCTGCTCATTGAGACGAATCACCAGGATGTTGGCCCATTCGGCCGCGATGGCGGGATCTGTCCACTGAATACCCAATGTCATCTGGCCGGTGTCCCTGTCTTCGCTCACGCGTAGAACATTTTCACGAAAGAACCTGACCGCATCACGCATATCGAGCTGTTCTTTCGGATTTTCCGGTTCGTCAAGAAACACGGGCATCAATTCGAATTCGGCGATAAATTTTCGAGCGAACTCCCTTGATCGGAGAACCGCGAGCGCTTCGTTTCGGTTGCTGTTACCCGCACCGGTGCGTACGCCGGCAATCGCAGCAAGTCCGGACAACTGACCGCGTATGTCCGACATGGATCGATCTTCAACTGGTACGAGCAATGCTCCCGCCCGATACCATTCTGTGGCGAGCAACGCGTAAGCAATAGCGATCACCGTGAAAAAACCGGTGATTCCAATGATCACAATCTTGCCACCCCAAACAACTCTCCACAAATCGAAAAGCGTTATTTCACTGGTGGCGGAGTCATGCATTCGATTGGCGGCAGGATTCCATTACTCATTTTCCTATTGACAGGCCATCTAGTTATCAAATGTCTTGACCGCCGCAACAGCAATCGCGCCCTGATAAAGAATCTGCGTCACATTACCCCAGAACGTCAGTGGCCGCATTCGATCCGTGTCCAGTGGCACAACAATCGTGTCCCCGGGACGAATCTCAGTATTGCTACCTCGACCAAGCCACCTCGAACGACCGCCAGCAACGACAGCGCCACTGGCACGTACAACGTAGATAAGCCTTTTGTCTGCCCGGCGTGTTAAGCCGCCGCTCATCTCGATATAGTCCTGTCGAGTCAGGTTCGGTTGATAGAGATGCGATGCACGCTGCTGTGTTTCACCAATGACGGTGACTTCCTGGGACGTTTTGGGTACCAGTATGCGATCCCCATCGCGAAGCGCAACATCGCCGACCATGTTTACGTTCGACGCACTCGCGGCTATTCGGTCCAGGTCGATTACGAGACGCCCCACGGCCTCAGTTGCACGCAATTGGGTAAGTAATGCTCTGCCAGTCGACAATGTCTCTGCGCCCGAGGTGTCCGCTGACTCCAGGGACAATGACGTCAGGTCCGTTTCAAGCCGTCCGGCAAGCAGATCGATCTGCTCCTGCTCTCGATCACGCAAAGACTCGCGCAAGAAGACCGCACCTTCAGGAAACGCCTCATCAGTCAGGCCACCAGCGCGGTCGAGCACCTGCCGTAACGTCTCCCCACGACGAATGCGGTAACGGCCCGGAAAAGTGAACTCCCCTTCGAGCTCGACCGTCAACATCGAGTCCCAATCAGGAACAGTGTCGATTCTCAAGAAGTCATGTTCCTGGAGAATAAGATCAGCCGATTCGTTACCGCTAAGAATTGAGTCGAGATCGACGTCCATCATAGTCGTGGCTCGATTTTCGCCATTAAGGGTATCGTATCTGACAATCTCTGCTTTCAGAGCATAGGCCGCTTCCGCCAGGTTGCCGCCGGCACGTATGAGATCGCTGACTCTCATGCCGGGTTCCAGCGGATAAATGCCCGGCGCTTTAACCCGACCGAATATGCTCACTTCATGAAATGGCTCTCCGAATCGAGACTGCAACTGTAGCTCTTCGAGAATCGGCTCGATGACGCGTTGGCGACCTAGCGCCAAACTGAACACGTAGACGGTGTCGCGTGCCGCGAGGGCAATGTTGGCGGAAGACGATGGGCTAGCGTGCGCTTCGCCCAGGTTGGCCGATACCATACTAACCCGGCGATTAACGGGATCCTCGCGACGGACCAGGACATAGTCCATGTCCGCACCTCGCTTTAATTCGAGGGTGGACGCAATTAAATCGGTGAGGCGCATACCGGCTTTCCATTGGTATGGCCCTGGGCGATGTACGTAGCCGGTCAAAGTCACGGCATTCTCAAGATCCGGCAATACGTTCGGGATAATAAGAACATCGCCGGCGTTAACAGCCATGCTGGCCGACATCGGACTGTCTGCGTCTATTGAAACGACCGTGCGTTCCTGCCCCGACTTGATGCGCTCGATGCGGGCGCCATCCGGATAGGCGTCCGGCAAAAAGCCGCCCGCCATCGCCACCACATCACTGACAGTGGCTTTGCCGCGGGTTTCGTAGATCGCCGGGCGCTTGACGGCGCCGGCCACACTTACCTGCGTACCGATTGGTGACACAAATATAACGTCGCCGGGCTGCAATCGACTGTCACCGGACGTATCGCCCTTCAGCAGCAGATCATAAAGATCGAGTCGCGCAACAACCCTGCCATTGCGTTTTAGCTGAATATCCCGAAGCGAACCTACCCGGCTGATGCCGCCGCTACGATAGAGCGCACTGCTAACTGTGGCCAGGCTGTCAACGACATAGGAGCCCGGCCGGTTTGCATCACCAAGCACGAAGATACGAACGGTACGAAGCTGCCCCATGGACACACTGACCTGCGTGCCAATCAGCATCTCCTTCACGCGCCGGTTGATGTCTTCGCGAAACTCTGAAAACGGCAGGCCCGCCACCGTGACCGGTCCGATCTCCGGCAAATTGAGCACACCGTCTCGCGATACGTCGAATTCGTAGATGCCGTTGACGTTGCCAAAAAACTGCACTCGCACAGAATCGCCGGGGCCCAGGACATAGTCGGGCGGGACCGGCCCCGTCATCGGAGGGTCATAACTCGCCTCACCCGGCTCGAAGATGTCGTAACCGAAGGGCTTGAGTGCCGCGGCGCCGATTGGCACGGAATCCAGGATTCGCACATCGATGTCGAATCGTGAAAGTAACGGCTCGGCGCCGAGGCGACGCCCAATGTCGCTCTCCGTCAATCCAAGGAGCGGCACCGACTGAACCCCTAGCAATGAAAGAACGCCATTACTATCGAGTTCGAAAGTACCACTGCCGCTCAGCCGACTCAGTATTGGGTCTTTACGTAGGTCTTCCAACTCGCTGGGAGACAAAGATTCTCGTGGCATGAAATTGATTACGAGCCGGCTATTGGCCCCGGCTCGAAGCCCCTCAGCTTCCGACTCCGTGCCGACTGCAGGTGAGATCGGCACGTCGACGGCTTCTCGAAGCGGCTGACTTTGCGTCTGTGCCTGGCCGCTCTGCGCCTGGCGCAGCGCGTTCATCGCCTGCTGCCGCTGCGCGGGCGGCAACTGGTTAAGCATTTGCTGTTGTTCGGCCGATAACTGAATGCCCTGCGCAAACGAAACAATAGCCACCAAGGTTAGGCAAACTGCGGCAGCAAGACGGGCGGTCGTGTCAATCAATACATCGCTCCTGAAATATCCGGCGGATTGTACCAGTCTTGAGCGGATCGAAAAGGCGAAACATCAATACGAGCTTCGCCACTGCAGGTACAGGCGGCCATCGGAGGACGAATTGCCTGACGAGAGGTCGTCAATCTGTTCAAACCCGGCGCCCAGATCGATCACACCGAAGGGAAACACGCGGCTGTGAGACAGGTCGACACTGACAATGTCCTGAGGCGTAGGTTTGATTGTATGGCGAGAATCCGGCGCCCCACCTCTGTTCAGATCACCAAATCGCAGCAACGCGCGCCACTGACTGTCGTTTTCGTCGACCATGATCCATCCGGCGGAAATCAACCGTGCGTCGTTGTCGGCACCGTGGCCAATGATCCGGCCGCGGTAGGTATAGCCACTCTGATAGATCGATTGTCTGTAACCGCAGTTGTACAGAACCTCACTCTTAATGAAGTCACAGCTCGTACCGGCGAGCTCGGCAAACCAGCGGTACGACCACTTGTTCATCAGGTACCCGGTGCCTTCCAATCCCACCTGAATAAGGTATCTGCTCGGAAACCCGCCCGCCTCGTCCTCGCCGATGAACTGGCCGTAAGCTGCAATTGGCAGGTCAAGAAAACCCGGTGACCAGCGAACATCCAGGCCCGCCATCTGGTTGCCGGGCTCGTTTTCGGCACCGATGCCAGCGTCACCAATATTGTCCCTGCCGAAGAACAGGTCGACGAAAGTACTCGCGTCGCAGGGACGGCTGTCGCCGCACCACTGCGCGGTGCGCGACACACCAATTTCCAAAGAAGGAATCGGCCGGAAATTGAAACGTAAGCCGAAGAACTGCGCGTTGGGCACGGCACGCTCTTTTTCGAGCTGGCCGAACATTACGCTCAAGTCCCAGGGTCCAATCCAGCTCAGCCACCTGGTTCTGAAAGCGTCCGTAAAGACGCGGTCGAATGTTAGAGCCGGGAAAGGTCGGGCGTTATTCGAAAGTATTAAGCTGCCGTCCCAACCGGGACCCCACCAGCGCTGTTGCGTGCTCGCGGCGATCGACCAGTTGCCGACCACCACTCCAATCATGCTGTCGTCGGCCCTGAATTCATCCTTGTCCTGATCCGAATCGACGCCCTGGACATTGAGTTCGAGGTTGAACCAGTCGTCAATCCAGCTGGCACCCGCGGCAACCTCAATCTTGCCTCGCGGCGTGTTCTGGAACGAGCGAATTCGCGTGGCGTTGTCGGCGACGCCGGCCTTGGTATTGAACGTGAGCTCCTGGGTACGCGTCTGCCAGCTCGCACGCTGCCTGACTCGTACAAGTGCGTCGGCAACGTCCGGCGGCAGAGTCGTCGCATTAGTATTTTGGATCTCGTCGAGTATCGGTCCCCATGCCAGTGGCCAGGTCGACGTGGGGCCCTTGATAATGCCCTGATCGGCCAGTCGCTGGATGTCGTGACGCAGACGCCAAGTCGCCGGCGGGTATGTAGGGTCCGGCGAAGTGCGAATGAGGCAACGAGTATGAGGAGGAGAAGCGTGCGGTGCATCGGGCGAATGGTAGCAGAAGAGATTGGTTCGGTCGCGGCCTAGCATTGTCCCCGAATGGGGAGGCCGCTCCTACAGGAAGCTCTTGATTCGGTCTCGGAGGGCCAACGTCGACGCGTTTGAGCTTTTCGGAGCAGCCGCCAGCTTCTTGCCCAGCTCGACGCCCCACTGGTCGAAGGAATCGATGCCCCAGATGACGCCCTCAACAAAGACCTTATGCTCGTAGAGCGCGATCAGTTGCCCCAGCACCTCGGGCGTCAGCTCAGCGAACAGGATCATGTTGCTCGGGTTGTTGCCTTTGTGAACGCGGTACGGCTCGAGCCCGGCTTCGTCGAAACCGTCCATCAGGGCTTCTGCCTGCGCCAGGCAGTTGTCGATCGCGAGGTCTTGCTGCGCCTGTGTGGCGCCCGATGATTTCGCGGGCAGGATGAAGTCGATTGGCACGAGTCGCGTGCCCTGGTGCAACAGCTGATAAAAGGAGTGCTGCGCGTTGTTGCCAGCCTCGCCCCAGATGACCATGCCCGTATCACATCGGACCGGCTTGCCGTCCATGCGCACGCTTTTGCCACTTGACTCCATCTGCAGCTGCTGCAGATACGCCGGGAAGCGTTCGAGACGATTGTCGTAGGGCAGAATTGCCTGGCTCTGCGCGCCGAAAAAATTGTTGTACCAGATGCCCAGCAGCGCAAGCAGCACGGGCATGTTTTCTTCAAACGGCGCCTGCCGGAAATGCAGGTCCATGCGACGACCGCCGGAGAGGACACGCTTGAACACGTCCATGCCCACAACGAGCGCGAGCGATAGCCCAACCGCCGACCACAGCGAGTAACGACCTCCCACCCAGTCCCAGAAGCCGAAGCGGAAGTCTGAACGAATACCGAAATCGTCCATGGCTTCGTGATTCGTCGATGCTGCGACGAAGTGATACTGCACCGCCACTTCGTCGAGCTGCTCAACGACCCACTGACGCGCCGCTTTCGCGTTGGTCATTGTTTCCAACGTCGTGAACGTCTTGGAACAAATAACGAATAGCGTGGTTTCGGCGTTGAGCTCGCGCTGCAGGTCGGCAAGCTGCGTGCCGTCAATGTTAGAGACACTGTGAAAACGCATGCCGTCGCGCCAGTAGGGCTTGAGCGCGCGGCTCGCCATGACCGGACCGAGATCTGAGCCGCCAATACCGATGTTCACGATGTCGGTCAGGCGTTTTCTCGTACTGCCCTTGATCTTGCCGCTGTGTACATCATCGACAAATGACTCCATGCGCGTGAGCACTTCCCAGACTTCGGGCACACCCGGTGTCTCGAGTGCCACCGTGTCCGAGATTTTGGCTCGCAGCGCACCGTGCAACACCGAGCGGTCCTCCGTCTTGTTGATGCGCTCGCCCGCAAACATGGCCGCAATCGCAGCAGGTACGTCAGCCTGTTTTGCCAGCTGAATCAGTAACTTGCGTGTGGTGGCGTTGAGGTGATTCTTCGAGTAATCGAGAAAAAGGTCGTTCGACTCCAAGCCGAAGCGTGCGACGCGCTTCTTGTCGCGCGAGAACAGCTCACGCAACGTGCGGTCACGCATATCCTCGCGATAGTGCTTGGCCAGATTTTTCCATGCGGCAAGATCGGTGGGATAACGGGCGGAGAGTTTTCTATCGGTGTAGGCGTTGGCCAATGGGTTCGCTCTTATGAAGTGTTTTTCAGATCGTCCTTATAAAAATCAAGATACCACTCCACGAATTTTTTCACACCGACCTCGATTGGCGTTTGCGATGCATAGCCGACATCGGCCGTCAGGTCTGAAGTATCCGCCCAGGTGTCTCGAACGTCGCCCGGCTGCATGGGCAGCATATTTTTTTCAGCCTTTTTGCCGACGTTTTCTTCAATCAGCTCTATAAAACGCATGAGTTCAACCGGTTTTTGATTGCCGATGTTGTAGATACGATAAGGCGCCGTGCTCGTTCCGGGGTCTGGATTCGCGGAGTCCCATTCCTCGTTCGGCGTCGCATCGTGGTCCATCGTACGAATCACGCCCTCGACGATGTCATCGATGTACGTGAAATCCCGACTGTGGTTCCCATAGTTATAAACGTCGATGGGCTTGCCCTCGAGAATGCTCTTGGTGAACTTGATGGGCGCCATGTCCGGGCGGCCATAGGGCCCATAGACGGTAAAGAATCTCAGGCCCGTCGTTGGCAGCTTGTACAGGCTGGAATAGGTGTGCGCCATGAGCTCATTGGACTTCTTGGTGGCGCCGTAGAGCGCCAGCGGATGATCGACATTCTGGTGAATCGAAAACGGCATCGTCGTGTTCGCACCGTACACAGAGCTCGACGAAGCAAACACGAGATGCTCTACGTCATGGTGCCGACAACCCTCCAGGACATGCAATGTGCCAACGATATTGCTGTCGATGTAAGAGTGTGGATTTTCAATCGAATACCGTACACCGGCTTGGGCTCCAAGATGCACGACCTTGTCGAACTTCTCTTTGGCGAACAGCGCTTCCATAGCAAGACGATCCGCCAAGTCGATTCGCGCCATGGTGAAATTATCGAACCTGTCTAGGATAGCCGCACGTGCCTCTTTCAAAGCTACGTCGTAGTAGTCGTTGAAGTTATCGAGGCCGACGACCGTTTCGCCGCGCTCGATAAGCCGCCTGGCCGTAAAGAAGCCAATGAATCCAGCGGCGCCTGTTACGAGAATTTTCAAGTACTAGAAACCTCTTTTTTGTCGCGACCGGAGGCCGCTCCTACAGGCGATCGTCGACAGCATCGGCAGGCAAGACATACTTGATGTCGTAAATGACCGAGTTTTGTTTGCCAAAACTCTTGATTCCATCAGCACCCATGTCCCGGAATACGTCGTGTGCGACGGCAACGACGACGACGTCATACTCCCCTTTAGTCGGCTCCGAAATCAATTCAATATTGTACTCTTCCCCGATTTCATCCGCCGCAACCCATGGATCATAGACATCGACCTCAGCACCGTAAGAACTGAGCTCCTTGACGATATGGATCACTTTTGTGTTTCTGACATCCGGGCAATTCTCTTTGAAAGCAAGCCCTAGCATTAATACTCGAGAGCCAAGCGGCTGAATTGCCTTTGCCAGCATTTGCCTGATAATCCTCGACGCAACATAGACCGGCATATTGTCGTTGATTCGCCTGCAAGCAAGGATCATCTGCGGGTGGTAGCCAAGATGTTGGGCCTTAAAGGTCAGGTAAAATGGATCGACGCCAATGCAGTGGCCGCCAACCAACCCTGGCCGGAACGGCAGGAAATTCCATTTGGTGCCCGCGGCTTCCAGCACTTCTTCGGTGTCGATCCCGACACGTTCGAAGATCATTGCAAGCTCGTTGACCAACGCAATGTTGACATCACGCTGCGTGTTTTCGATTACCTTCGAAGCCTCAGCCACTTTGATACTCGAGGCCAGATGCGTCGGCGCAGTCAGAATCGAAGCATAGACAGAATCTATGAATCTCGCAGACTCAGCGGTCGAACCAGACGTCACTTTCGGTATATTTGAGAGACGACGTTCCTTGTCACCAGGATTAATTCTCTCCGGACTGTATCCAACATAGAAGTCTCTATTGAGCCTTAAACCTGATTCACTTTCCAGAAACGGCACGCAGAATTCCTCGGTCGCGCCTGGGTAAACGGTCGATTCATATACGACTATGTCGTCGGGTTTTAAGAGACGTCCAATGGCAACGCTGGCGCGTTCAAGCGGGGTTAGCACAGGGCGGTCACTTTCATCGATCGGCGTCGGCACCGTAACGACGTAAAAATTGCAGTCCGCCAGTTCCTTGGCGTTCGAGGCATAGCTCAAGTGCGTCGCTTCGGCCAGTTCCTCTCTGGAACACTCCAGCGTCGAATCGTGCCCACCTCCGAGTTCCGCAACGCGCTCCTCGTTGATGTCGAAGCCGACGCGTCCGGTACTTCTTGCCAAACTCCACGGCGAGCGGCAGGCCGACATAGCCCAGACCGACGATGCCGATGCGAAGGTTTTCAATATCAAAGGACATGGTTAACTTCGCGCGCAAAGCGCGCTTCTACTCCTAGAGGTTGATTCAGCCCAGGTACCAGAGTGCCAGCAGGCCCGTGATGCTCATCGTGATCGTGTACGGGAATGCCATGATCACCATCTTGCCGTAGGACAGCCGGATCAGCGGTGCCAGCGCCGACGTGAGCAGGAACAGGAACGCGGCCTGGCCATTCGGCGTGGCGACACTCGGGATGTTGGTGCCCGTGTTAATGGCCACGGCCAGTCCATCGAACTGCTCGCGCGTTATTTCACCGGCTTGGAACATCGGGTCGATTTCTCCGATGTACACGGTGGCCACGAAAACGTTGTCGCTGATCATCGAGAGCACGCCGTTCGCGACATAGAAGAGTGCTTCCTGTGTTTTGCCGTCGTACGTCATAACCCAGTGGATGACGGGTGAGAACAATCCCTGGTGATGAATCACGGCCACGATCGCAAAGAACACGACCAGCAGCGCCGTGAACGGCAGCGCCTCTTCGAAAGCGTGGCCGATACGATGTTCTTCGGTGATGCCGTTGAACGCGGTTGCCAACACGATAACCAGCAGGCCGACCACGCCGGGTTCGGCAAGGTGAAAACCCAGTGCGAAGATCAGGATGAGGGCGACGACGCCCTGCACCGCAATCGCCGTGTTTTCACGGGCCGTGCGCTTGTCGGCCATCGCGCGGTCGTACTCTTCCAGCACCGCGCGAACTTTCGGCGACAGCTGCGCCCCGTAGCCAAACGTCCGTGTGACTTCGAGCAGCGCGCAGGTGATGAGCCCCACCACGAGCACCGGCATCGAAATGTGCGCCATCTT
This sequence comes from uncultured Gammaproteobacteria bacterium, assembly GCA_963841165.1. GTDB lineage: Bacteria > Pseudomonadota > Gammaproteobacteria > Steroidobacterales > Woeseiaceae > UBA1847. The sequence continues at coordinate 14,145 of CAWJCA010000025.1, forward strand.
CATGAAAAACTCGACGAACTCCCAGTCCATGACTTCTGCAATCAGCAGGTTCTGCGGCTCACCCACGAGCGTCGTTACGCCACCGAGCGCCGTGCCGACCGCGCCGTGCATCATGAGGCTGCGGAGGAATGCCCGAAACTTCTCGAGATCTTCACGATGCAAGTCGATGACTTCGTCGTCGGTGGATGGATCATTGTCAAAATCGAATGTTTTCCCGGACGCAACCGTGTGATAAACGCCGAAGAATCCGGCGGCGACCGTGATGATCACGGCCGTCACGGTCAGCGCATCGAGAAACGCCGACAGGAATGCAGCGGCAAACGAGAACAACATCGACAAAAGTACTTTCGAACGCACACCGAGCAGGATCTTGGTGAACGTGTACAGCAGCATCTCGCGCAGGAAGTAGATGCCTGCCACCATGAACATCAGTAGCATGATCACCGGGAAATTCACTTCGGCCTCGTGGAACACCATTTCAGGCGACGCCATTCCGAGGACCACGGCTTCAACGGCTAACAGTCCGCCGGGCTGCAGCGGATAGCACTTGAGGGCCATGGCCAGCGTGAAAATGAACTCGAGGACAAGCACCCAACCCGCGATGAACGGGTCGTAGAGCATGACGATCGGATTCAGAATCAGGAAGCCGATGATCGTGAGTTTGTACCAGCTCGGCGAGTTGCCGAGAAAGTTCGAGTGCAAGGCGCCTGCCATCGTTTGGACCATGGACGAATTATCCTTATTTATTGGTGGTCGCCCGGAAGCGAACGACCGATTCTAGTCAAAATCCCAGACGCACGCACCGGATTTGCGGATTTTCTTGAGCAGCGCCTCGTGGGCGGCCGCTTCTTCTTTGCTGGCTTTGATGACGACGAGCTTGAGGTCGGAGCCCACGATGTCTGTCGGAGCGCGCCCTCTGCGCGATTTGTCGCGGCCAGCGGCCGCTCCTGAGCCAGGTCCAGGCGAATCCTCATCCAGCAGCAGTGCGGTCTGCCCGCCCGTCATCGCAAGGTAGACATTCGCCAGCAGCTCGGAGTCGATCAGCGCGCCATGCACGTCGCGTTTGGTGGCGTCGACCGAGTAACGCTTGCACAACGCGTCCAGGCTGTTGCGCTGCCCGGGATGGATCTTGCGCGCCAGCGTCAGCGTATCGAGCACGGTCGCATGCTGCTCGATCTTCGGCAGCGGGTGCTTCATGAGACTGAGCTCGTGCTCGAGAAACCCAACGTCGAAGCTTGCGTTATGAATCACGAGCTCTGCGTCTTTCAGAAACGCGAGGAGATCATCGACAATCTCCGGGAACCGCGGCTCGGTCTCGAGATCGGCGCGGCTGATGCCATGCACGGCCTCGGCGCCTTCATCGATATCGCGATCGGGATTCAGGAAGCGATGAAACTCGCGGCCCGTCAGGCGACGGTCGACGAGCTCGAGGCAGCCAATTTCGATGATGCGATGGCCGTGCCCCGTGGAGAGGCCCGTCGTTTCGGTGTCGAGTACTATTTGTCTCATAATTCGTCGATACCCCGGTTCGCCAGTGCGTCAGCTTCGTCGTTCTCCGGATGGTCGGAGTGACCCTTGACCCATCGCCATTCGATCGCGTGCCGGCTGGCCGCCTCATCGAGCGCCTGCCACAGGTCCTTGTTCTTGACCGGCTTCTTCGCCGAGGTCTTCCAGCCGCGTTTTTTCCAGTTCGGCATCCATTCGGTGATGCCGTCCATGACGTACTTGGAATCCGTGTGCAGTACGACCTTTCGTTTGCCTTTGAGGGCGTTCAGCGCTTCGATCGCGGCGGTCAGCTCCATGCGGTTATTCGTGGTCTCGGGATCGCCACCGTGCATCGTCTTGCGGTGACGCCCTGAAATCAGCAATGCGCCCCATCCGCCCGGCCCGGGATTTCCCCTGCATGCGCCGTCGGTATAAATCTCAATGGTTCTGGTCAAAACGGATTCGCGATACTCGGGTGGAGGGTTCGGCCAGCCCGGCAACGACCTGCGCCTTGCGCCGCCAGAGCGGTCGCACGGGTGTCAGCGTGCCGACCCTTTTCTGGGCCGTGAGCATATAGCAAGCCGCCAGCTCCGGCCACCAGGCCTGCCCCCAGCGCTCCCATTTACTTGGGCCGCGCGCTTTGTTGCCCGGCAGCGGCCAGCGGAAGAAATAGCGCGATGTGCCCTGTATGCGCATGTCGAGTAATTGCAGCCAGTCCCGCAAGCGTCGGTCAGAGATCAGGTGATCGGCACCGGGCGGCATGCCGGCTCCGGGCACCAGCCGGCGAAGGCCCCAAAGGCCGCCGGGTTTGAAGCCCAGGATGACGACCTGGCCGTTGCATCGCAGCACCCGGTCCACCTCGCGCAGGATCGCGTGCGGCCGGTCGCTGTAATCCAGCGTGTGCGGCAGCAGGACGGCGTCCACCGAGTCGCTCTCGACGGGCAGCCTGTGCAGCTCCGCCACGGCCGAAGGCTCGCCCTCGGGCGTCTCAGCGATCGACAGGCAACGCTGCGTACGCGTGAAGCGCAAAAACGTGCGATTGTCGCCCCAGAGCCCCAGCTGCAGGCAGTGTTCGCCGAAAATGCCGTCCAGCGCTTCCTCGACCACACGTGATTCCTGCTGCAATAACGCCTCGCCCAGCGGAGTTTTCAGCCAGTCTTGCTGCATTTGTGAACGAACCCCTTGCACAACCTGAATCCCTCAGTACGATAGCTCGATGCCTGACGTTCGCAAAGCACCGACACCGCAATTATTGCAGAGATTTATCGGCATGGGCGCCACTGGCGTCACCTTTTTGTCCCTGGCGTGGCTGTTTGCCACGGGCCCGGCGATCGCCATGCCGACCTTCCTCGACCGCATGCCGGCCAAATTCGCCACGGCTGGCCCCGAATCGAGCCCCCATTTGGCGGATACCGCTGCCAGCCTGGCCGCGACGCTGACCGGGCCCGATGACGTACTGGCCAGGCTTCGGCAGGGCTTTGCGCTCACCTACGACGACAACCCGCGCACGGCGGCCGAGCTCAAGTGGTTTGCCAGGCACCCCGACTACCTGAATCGCGTCTTTACGCGGGCACAACGCTACCTGCCCTACATCGTTGCCGAACTCGAGCGCCGCGACATGCCGCTCGAACTCGCGCTGTTGCCGATCGTCGAGAGCGCTTACGACCCGTTCGCCTATTCGCACGGACGTGCCGCCGGCCTGTGGCAGATGATCCCCGGTACCGCGAAACGATTCGGCATCAAACAGAACTGGTGGTACGACGGCCGTCGCGACGTGGTCGATTCAACACGCGCGGCTCTCGACTACCTCGAACACCTCGAAGGACTTAACGACGGCGACTGGCTCAATGCCATCGCGTCTTATAACTCCGGTGAAGGCAACGTACTGCGCGCCGCGCGCAAGAATCGCAAAGCCAACAAGCCCGTCGACTTCTGGCACCTGAAGTTGCCCAGGGAGACGAGCATGTACGTGCCCAAACTGCTGGCACTGGTCGAGATTGTTTCTGATCCTGAGAAGTACCAGCTGACGCTGCCGGTCGTGGCCGATGAACAGCAGTTCATGGTCGCCGACATCGGCAGCCAGCTCGACCTCGCGCTCGCCGCCGAACTCGCCGGCGTCGATGTCGATACCGTGTACCAGTACAACCCGGGCTATAACCGCTGGTCGACGGACCCGTCGGGACCCCACAAGCTCGTCATGCCGATCGACGTTGCCGATCAGTTTGTCGCCGCCCTCGCCGAAGTGCCGGTGACCGACCGCGTGCGCTGGAAACGTCACAAAGTGAAAAACGGCGAAGCGATTTCGCAGATTGCGGAGCAATACAACACCACCGTGTCGACGATTCGCTCGGCCAACAATCTCAGGGGTAATACGATCCGCGCCGGTCATCACCTGATGATCCCGGTCGCGACCAAACCCCTGAGCGCTTACAGCAAGAGTGCCGACGCACGCCTTGCCAAAACACAGAACAAGCCGCGCGCGGGCAGCAAGATTGAACATGTCGTGAAAAGCGGTGAAAGTTTCTGGACGATCTCGCGCCGCTACAAAGTCACGCACCGCCAGCTTGCCGCGTGGAACGGCATGGCACCGGGCGATACCTTATCGGTCGGCCGCAAACTCGTGGTCTGGACGCATGCCGAACTCGACGATCCGCGCATGTCGCCAACGGCAGCGCTCGGCAACACGACACGCAAGCTGCGCTACACGGTGCGCAACGGCGATTCGCTGTATCTCATCGCCAGTCGATTCCGCGTCTCGATCGCGCAGTTGACGCGCTGGAACAAAATAGACAAGAACAAGATCCTGCGGCCGGGACAGAAGCTGACCATGTATGTCGATGTGACCGCACAGTCAAGCTAGAATACCCGCAGAAGAACAAGCAATCGGGGAAACGTTATGGGCTTTATGGCCGGCAAGAAGGCACTGATCGTCGGTGTCGCAAGTGATCGTTCCATCGCATCCGGCATCGCCGAGGCGTTCGCCCGCGAAGGTTGCGAAATCGCCTTCACGTACCAGAACGACAAACTTAAAAGCCGCGTTGCCAAGCTCGCCGAGCGCCTCGGGCAAAACACCGACCTGCTCTATCCCTGCGACGTGAGCTCCGACGAAGAGATCGACGCCGTGTTCGCCAACTTAAGCAAGGAATGGGACGGCCTGGACGTCCTCGTGCATTCGGTGGGCTTCGCACCGCGCGAACAGCTGGCAGGCGGATTCGTCGAGTCCATCACGCGAGAAGGCTTCGCGATATCACATGACATTTCGGCCTACAGCCTGGCGGCGCTGGCGAAAGCCGCGCTGCCCATGATGCAGGGCCGTAACGGCGCCATCCTTACACTGACGTACAACGCGGCCACCCAGGTTGTGCCCAATTACAACGTCATGGGCCTCGCCAAAGCGAGCCTCGAGTCCTGCGTACGCTTCCTGGCCGCCGACCTGGGTCCGCAAGGGATCCGCGTCAACGCGATTTCAGCGGGCGCCGTGAAGACGCTGGCTGCCGCCGGCATCAGTGGCTTCCGGAAGATGCTGAGTTACGCGGAAAAGTCCGCGCCGCTGCGCCGCACGGTGACGATCGACGAAATCGGCAATGCCGCCGCGTTCCTGTGTTCCGATCTCGCGAGCGGCATCACGGGCGAGACGACGTTCGTCGACGCCGGCTCGAACATCATGGGCATGGTGTTCGATGAAGACTAATTGGAGCCCGTTATGACGATGACCACCAAAATACTGATCTGGATGGTCGCGGGGTTAGTGCTAGGCAGCTTGATCAACGCGTTTGCGTCAGACGTGGCGTTTATCCAGGACTACTTCGTCAACGGCCTGTTTCACGTGGTCGGCACGATGTTCATCACGGGACTCAAGATGCTTGTCGTACCCCTGGTGACGTTCTCGCTGATCTGCGGTGTTTACGGCATCGGCGACATCAACAAGCTGGGTCGGGTGGGCGTCAAGGCGTTCGGGTTGTTTATTTTGACTACTGCGCTCGCGATAACGCTGGCGCTCACAGTTGCCAGCCATCGTCGGCCCGGGACAGGGGTTCGAGCTTACCGGCGAACAGGGTGAGTTCATTGCGCCCGTCGCGCCACCGTTGACCCAGGTCATCATCGACCTGATTCCGGGCAATCCGGTTGCGGCTTATGCCGAAGGCAACATGCTGCAGATTATCTTTTTTACGATCCTCTTTGCGGTGTGCATGCTGATGGTTGGCGAGCCCGGCCGTAAGGTCGCCGAAGGCGCGGAGCGGCTCAACGCGATCATGATGGAAGTCGTGACCGTCGTTATGCACGTCGCACCTTACGGTGTGTTCGCCTTGATGGCGAAAACCTTTGCATTGCAGGGCCTGGGTCTGATTATGCCGATGATTGCCTATTTTGGAACGGTGGTCGTGGTTTTGCTGTTGCACGCCACCGGCACGTTGATGGTGTTGTTAAAGCTGCTTGCACGCATCAGTCCAGTGATGTTTCTGCGCAAGATGCGCACCGTGCAGATATTTGCTTTCAGCACATCGAGCTCGAACGCCACGATCCCGGTGAATTTGCGCACCACGGAAAGACGCCTGGGCGTGGACAATCCCACCGCGTCTTTCATTGTGCCTTTTGGCGCGACGATCAATATGGACGGCACCGCGATCATGCAGGGCGTGGCAACCGTTTTCATCGCCAATGTCTACGGCATCGATCTGGGCCTGAGCGGGTACCTGACTGTGATCGGCATGGCCGTGCTGGCCTCAATCGGTACGGCGGGTGTGCCCGGGGTTGGCTTGATTATGCTGGCGATGGTGTTCAACCAGGTTGGTTTACCCGTGGAGGGCATCGCGCTGATCATGGGCGTCGACCGACTGTTGGACATGATGCGTACCGCCGTCAACGTTACCGGTGATGCGGCGATCACGAGCATCGTCGCCAAGAGTGAGGGCAGCCTGGACGAGGGGATTTTCTACGATCCCGACGCCGGAATCGTCGAGGAAATACATCTGCCGCACCGCTCGGCGGATTCCGCGTCTACCTCGTAGGTCCTACAAGCTGATTCACGCGGGATCCACGGTGCGCTGCCACGGTGCGGGCTTCGTATTGGGAGGGCTTACTGGAACAGGTCTTGTGCGGCCAGCACGTCCCGGTTGATGGCGATGTCGGCATTGGCCCGCAGCGCCTGCACAAAAGCGACGAAATCACCGATTCCGGACTGGTCGGCCAGCTGCATTTTGCCGGCGTCTCTCTCGGCAAGCGGAATGGATTCGGGCCGCCCCGGCATCACGGCGTCCAGGCTGTACACCGTGAAACCACCGTTGTCGTTACGCGTGCTGCCCAAGGTCGGCTTGTCCGCCGTCGGCTTCAATGCCGTAAACACGGCCACGGCAACAGACTGGTCGAAATCTTCGGCGTTGCGCGTAATGAGCGGTTGAAGGTGCCGCGGTAGCACCAATGCTTTCTGCCGCCGCCGTAAATTCTTCACCCGCGGCAAGCGCTGCGAGCATTTGCTCGGCCTTCTCGGCCATGAGCGATTCAGCCTGCCGCGCTTTAAGCGCTTCGGCAATGGCCTCACGCACTTCATCGAGCGGCTGACGCTGCGCCGCAACGTGATTGGTCACGGCGAATACGGCAGTACGGTTCGCATCGAGTTCGACAATCTCGGACAGCAAATCGCCGGCCAGAACCGCTTCATCGAATATGGCATCAATCGCCGCCTGGTTGCTTGCGAAATCTCCACCACCCAGTCGCGTGACACCGGCGGCCGTTTTGACCTCGGTGCCAATCGCCGCGGCCAAAACACGAATGTCGGTCGCATCGAACAAGGCATCCGACAACTTGCGTTCAAGATCGCGGAAGCGGCTTTCCGCTTGCCGGTCCTGCAACTCGCCGGTCAGTTCGCCGCGGACCTGGTCCAGCGGCAAGGGACCGCGCTCCAGAATGCGATCAAGACGCACGACGTGGTAGCCGAAGTCGGTCTTGACCGGACCTTCGATCGTGCCTGCATCCATCGAGAAGATCGAACCGCCCAGCTCGCCGGGCAACTGGCTGCGCGTCAGCACGCCGAGATCACCGCCCTGGGCCGCCGTTCCGCCATCCGCAGAGTAGTCGCGGGCAAGGTCTTCAAATGGCTCACCGGCCTCGGCACGGGCGAGCAATTCACGCGCCGTCGTTTCGGCGGCGTCTTCGTCATCACCAAACGGAACGAGGATATGACGCGCCTGCCGCTGTTCGTCCTGCAGGTAACGCTCTTTGCTGGATTCGTAGTATTCCTGTAACTCCTGCTCGCTGACGCTCACGGTTGCGGCGATATCGCTGCGCGATATCTCAACGTACTCGACGTCGGCTGTTTCCGGCAGTTGATACAACGTCGGGTTGTCATCGTAAAACGCCGTGATCATTTCATCGGTCACGGTCACTTCGTTCTGCATGGCGTCAGCGTCGATTGTTGCCAGCGTTACGACGCGTTGTTCCGCCGCGAGGTTCAGGAAACGACGGTATTGCGCCGGTGACACCAGGGCCGAACCACGAATGGCACGCTGTAGCTGCTGCCGGCGCAGCGATAATCGCTGTGCTGCTTCGAACCGTGCGGGCTCGTAACCGGCCTGCGCGAGCAGCGTGCGATAAGTCTCTATGTCGAACTCGCCGTCCACCTGGAATTCCGGCGCCCGCTGGATCATGGCCGTCACGTCCTCGTCGCTGATCTGATAGCCGGCTTTGTCGAGGTAGTTATCGATTACACGCTGCTGAATCAGCTGCTCGAGGATATTGCTGCGCAGCTGCTGGCGGTATTCCTCGGGCAACTGGGCAAGCTGCGGGTTGGCCTGCAGCTGTTCGCGATAGGCATTCTCGAACTGCCCGACGCTGATGTCGATGCCGTCGACCTTGGCCGCGTAGCTCTGGCCGATGAAGCTGTAGTTGAGGCCAACAAAGACGAAGGAGAAACCGATAAGGGCCAGGATCGAGATCGCGATCCAGCCCGTGAATTTTTCGCGGATGTTTTGCAGCATGATTTGTGTGTCTCTCCTGTGGGCGAGCGATTCTAGCTGACGTGGAAGGAGACGGCGGCGGAATGATGGCTGCCGAACGCCGGCGACTTCGTGCCAAATCGGCCGAAAAAATCCCGGAGTCCAAAAGGAACCCGGGACTTTTTTATCAGTGGCGGAGCGGACGGGACTCGAACCCGCGACCCCCGGCGTGACAGGCCGGTATTCTAACCAACTGAACTACCGCTCCGAATCTGGTGGGTGCTGACGGGATCGAACCGCCGACCCTCGCCTTGTAAGGGCGATGCTCTACCAGCTGAGCTAAGCACCCAGAAAGCCCGTGGTTGAAAGCTGTTACCCCCTCAATCCCGGGCTTTTTCGGAGCTTGCTGCCCCGAAGGGCGCGCTAGTTTACGGCATCCTTCAGGCCTTTGCCAGCCTTAAATCCGGGCACATTACTGGCCTTGATCTGGATGGTTTCACCGGTTCGCGGGTTGCGTCCGGCGCGTGCGGCACGAGCCTTGACCGAGAATGTTCCGAAGCCTACGAGCGATACCGAACCGCCACTTGAAAGCGTCCGAGTAATGCTATCGAGTACTCCGTCGACCGCCTTGGTTGCGTCAGCGCGTGAGAGTCCAGCTGCACTTGCAACCGCGTCTATCAGTTCACCTTTGTTCATGCTTTCACCCTTGCAGATTGATTAAAAGATTTGTCATCAATCCAGCGAGCTCCCCACTCTGGCGCAATCCGCTGAATGGCTGTTAGCGGCTCCGTGCATCCGCTACAGCTGCGATGCTTATATCAACTGGCCTGAATACCGTCAAATATCCTTTAACCACGCGGTCTTCAGCGCTTTAGTGAGGCCGGACGATGTCCTTGTTTTTTTGCTCGTCCGAGGGTGATTTTGACTCCGACTCATCATCGTCTGACTTGGACTCCGGCAGGGGCTGGCGGACCAACGCCTGCTGCATGACCTCATCGATCCATTTCACTGGAACTATAGTCAGCTTGTCCTTGATGTTCTTCGGGATTTCAGCGAGGTCTTTCTCGTTTTCCTCGGGGATCAGGACCTTGCCGATACCGCCTCGATGGGCGGCCAGGAGCTTCTCTTTGAGGCCGCCAATCGGCAGTACTTCGCCTCGCAGAGTGATCTCACCGGTCATGGCAACATCGCTCTTTACAGGGATGTCGGTTAATGCAGACACCAGGGCAGTACACATGCCAACTCCCGCACTCGGACCGTCCTTCGGAGTGGCCCCCTCGGGCACGTGAATGTGCACGTCGACCTTATTGTGGAAGTCTTCATCGATACCCAGGATCGCCGCCCGGCTGCGAACAACTGTCATGGCCGCCTGGATGGATTCGGTCATGACTTCGCCAAGTTGGCCCGTGTGGGTAAGCTTGCCTTTACCCGGAACGACGGCCGCCTCGATCGTCAAGAGCTCACCGCCGACTTCGGTCCAGGCAAGACCCGTAACCTGGCCGACCTGGTCGTTGTCTTCTGCCTTGCCGTAACGGAAACGACGCACGCCGAGAAATTTTTCCATGCTCTTCGGCGTGATGAGTACGCGACTCGTGCGCGGTTTCAGCAGCAGGGACTTCACGACCTTGCGGCAGATCTTCGAAATCTCGCGCTCGAGGTTACGAACACCAGACTCTCGCGTGTAATGCTGGATGATGTCGCGGATCGCACTCTCGGTGATCTTGAGCTCTTTTTCCTTGAGGCCGTTTTCCTTCAACTGCTTCGGCACCAGGTAGCGCAGCGCAATGTTGGTCTTCTCGTCCTCGGTGTAACCCGGGATGCGAATGACCTCCATGCGGTCAAGCAGGGGTGCCGGAATGTTCAGGCTGTTGGCCGTGCACACGAACATCGTGTCAGACAGGTCGAAATCGACCTCGAGGTAGTGATCAGCAAACGTCGAATTCTGCTCGGGGTCCAGTACTTCCAGCAGCGCCGACGAAGGATCACCACGGAAGTCCATGGCCATCTTGTCGATCTCGTCGAGCAGGAACAGTGGATTGCGAACACCGGTCTTGGAGAGATTCTGGATGATCTTGCCCGGCATCGAGCCGATGTAGGTGCGGCGGTGACCACGAATTTCGGCTTCGTCACGCACGCCACCCAGAGACATACGAACGAACTTGCGGTTCGTGGCGCGCGCGATGCTCTGACCCAGCGAGGTCTTGCCCACGCCCGGTGGCCCGACGAGGCACAGGATCGGGCCCTTGAGTTTCTTCACGCGCTGCTGCACGGCGAGATACTCGAGGATGCGTTCCTTGACCTTCTCGAGACCGTAGTGATCTTCTTCGAGAATGGCTTCCGCCTTCTTCAGATCCTTTAGTACCTTGCGGCGTTTTTTCCACGGCGCTTTCACGAGCCAGTCGACGTAGTTGCGAACTACGGTCGCTTCGGCTGACATGGGCGACATGAGTTTGAGTTTGTTGAGTTCCGAGGTCGCCTTTTCCTTGGCCTCTTTCGGCATGCCGGCTTCTTCGATCTTCTTTTCAAGATCGGCGAGTTCGTTCGGTGCATCTTCCATTTCACCGAGCTCTTTCTGAATGGCCTTCATTTGCTCATTCAGGTAGTACTCGCGCTGGCTCTTCTCCATCTGCTGCTTGACGCGGCCACGGATACGTTTCTCGATCTGCAGTACGTCGATTTCGCCTTCGATAATGCCAAGCACCTGTTCGAGGCGGCTCTTGATGTCCTGGATTTCGAGAATGCGCTGCTTCTCGGAGAGCTTGAGCGCCATGTGCGCAGCGACGGTATCGGCCAGGCGGCCCGGCTCGTCGATCCCGGACAGCGAGGTCAGCACTTCGGGCGGCACTTTCTTGTTCAGTTTCACGTACTGCTCGAACTGCGTGATGATCGAGCGCACGAGCACGTCGATTTCACGTTCGTCGTGACGATCATCTTCGCTCAACAGCGTGATTTCCGCCGAGAAATGGTCGTCGACGTTAAAGCGATCGATGAGCGCCCGCTCGCCGCCCTCGACCAGTACCTTGACCGTGCCATCGGGCAGCTTCAAGAGCTGCAGAATCGTCGCAAGCGTGCCAACCTCATAAAGATCAGAGGGTTGTGGATCATCCAGGTCGGCGGTCTCTTGCGCGACGAGCAGGATACGCTTGCCCGCATCCATCGCCTTGTTGAGCGCCACGATGGACTTCTCGCGCCCGACGAACAGCGGGATGACCATATGCGGATAAACAACGACGTCGCGCAGCGGCAATACCGGTACGCCCGATAAATCGTCGATCGGGGTTTCATCGATTGAGGAGATCAGATCTTTCTCGGACACCAGCTTGGACCTCGTTTAAATAGTCTGTTAGCGGAAATGCGCCCGTTCGGCCGCATTTCAAGCGGTACGGCTAAACTAAAGTCTATCGGCGTCAATTGGCATCTGCCGGCCAATCAACCGTAAAACTCAGGCGCCGTCCGAACCGGTAGGCCGCGGCGGCTGCTCGATGTTGACGGTCGGAGGCTCGTCAGACTCGTAGATTACATAGGGTTGCGTCTCGCCGATGACCACGGCCTCGTCGACGACGACCTTCTTCGCCGTCGATGAAGATGGCAGGTCGTACATGGTATCGAGCAGGACGTTTTCCAGAATGGTGCGAAGACCACGTGCGCCGGTCTTGCGTTCCATGGCCTTCTTGGCGACGGCACGCAGCGCGTCGTCGCGAAACTCGAGTTCGACGCCTTCCATTTCGAAGAGCTTGCCGTATTGCTTGGTCAGTGCGTTCTTCGGCTCGAGCAGAATCTGCACGAGCGCATCTTCGTCGAGTTCTTCCAGCGTCGCGACAACCGGCAGGCGGCCGACGAACTCCGGAATCAGGCCAAAGCGAATCAGGTCTTCGGGCTCGACGTCGACCAGCAGCTCGCCAATGCTCTGCTCGTCTTCTTTCGTCTTGACCTCGGCAACGAAACCGATGCCGCTCTTGGTCGAACGATCCAGGATGATCTTCTCGAGGCCGGCGAATGCGCCGCCGCAGATGAACAGAATGTTACCGGTGTCGACCTGCAGGAACTCCTGCTGCGGATGCTTGCGGCCACCCTGCGGTGGTACCGAGGCAATGGTGCCTTCGATGAGCTTCAGGAGCGCCTGCTGCACGCCCTCACCCGAGACATCGCGCGTAATCGACGGGTTGTCGGATTTCCGCGAGATCTTGTCGATCTCGTCGATGTAGACGATACCGGTCTGCGCTTTTTCGACGTCGTAGTCACACTTCTGCAGCAGCTTCTGAATGATGTTTTCAACGTCTTCGCCGACGTAGCCGGCTTCGGTCAGCGTCGTCGCGTCAGCAATCGTGAACGGCACGTTGAGGAGCCGGGCCAGCGTTTCGGCCAGCAGCGTTTTGCCGCAGCCCGTGGGCCCGATCAGCAGAATATTGCTTTTCGCGAGTTCGATGTCGTCCTTGCTGCGTTCATCAAGGCGATCGTTGAGGCGCTTGTAGTGATTGTAGACCGCGACCGACAGGACCTTTTTCGCGCGCATCTGGCCAATGACGTACTCATCGAGCACATCCTTGATTTCCTTGGGTTTTGGAAGCTTGTCCTGGGCCGTATCGCCCGTGTCCTCGAGCTCCTCGCGAATGATGTCATTGCAGAGCTCGACGCATTCATCACAGATAAAGACCGACGGGCCGGCAATCAGCTTGCGGACCTCATGCTGAGATTTGCCGCAAAAAGAACAATAAAGGAGCTTACCGTCCTCGTTCTTGCCGCGGGAATCGTCACTCATACGGAGCTGGCCTCTGTGTCTAAAAAAATCAGTCTGTTACGCGCGCTTAAGCAGACTGGGGTTGTATATAACATGCGCTCTTTCGGCGTGCAAAGCGCCAGGTCTCGGAAGTGAGACTGCGTCCTGTAACTTATTGAAATTTATAGAGTCAACTATCGTCCGAGTCGCGCATTTGCTGGCGTTTTTCCAGCACCGTGTCGATCAGCCCGTATTCGAGGGCCGCATCGGCACTCATGAAGTTGTCTCGTTCCAGGTCCTGCTCGATTCGCTCCATGCTCTGACCCGTGTGTTTCGACATAATCAGATTGAGGCGCCGCTTCAGTTCCAGCACTTCCTGGGCGTGGATATGAATATCCGTCACCTGGCCCTGGTAGCCGGCGCTGGGCTGATGAACCATGACGCGGGAATGCGGCAATGCAAAGCGCTTGCCGTTGGCGCCGCCAGCCAGCAACAGCGCGCCCATGCTGGCCGCCTGGCCGACGCAGATCGTTGAGACATCGCAGTTGATGAACTGCATCGTGTCATAAATCGACAGGCCCGAAGACACGACGCCGCCCGGCGAATTGATATACAGGTGTATATCCTTGTTCGCGTTCTCCGACTCCAGGTACAGGAGCTGGGCCACGATCAGGTTCGCCATTTGATCTTCGACGGGACCGACAATAAAAATGAGCCGGTCCTTCAGCAGCCTCGAGTAAATGTCATAGGCACGCTCACCGCGGGCCGTCTGTTCGACGACCATCGGCACGAGATTCAATGCTGTTGCGCTCATAGTTTTTGTCCGTATCCAGCCGCTGCAGGCGGCAATTGTCTCATGAAGCGGGTGCGTCCATGTAGTCCTTGAACGAGATCTTCTTGTTCTTGACCTTGCCGTTCTCCAGTAACCAGTCGATCGCCAGCTGTTCGACAACCATCGGCTCGACCTGTTGCATGACCTGTGGATTGCTCATGTACATTTCCACCATCTCGGCGGAATTCTCATAGCTCTCGCACATCTCCTCGACACGCTGGCGCAGGAGTGGCTCGTCGGCCTTTAGCTTGTTGTCAGTTATCACCCGGCGCAGCAACAGCCCCAGGCGTACGCGCTTTTCAGCCGCTTCGGAAAAAGTCTCGATCGGCGGCGCCATCGCATGATCCTCTATGCCCATGCGTTGCATGGCTTCATGCTGCAGGGAATGCGCTTCCTGGTGCAGCATGCGTCTGCGGGATGTCGATCGGGTTGTTGGCGAGCAATGCATCCATGACCTGCTCGCGAATGTCGTTTTTCACCTTCTGCGCGGCTTCCCGCTCCATGTTCTCGCGCACATCTTTCAGGAATCCCTCGAGGCCGCCGTCGGTGACATTGAACATCTCTGCGAACTCATCGTTGAGTTCCGGCAGCACTCGCTCTTCGACGCGGTGCGTCTTGATGGAGAAATCCGCTTTCTTGCCCGCGAGATCTTCAGCGTGATAATCCTTCGGGAACTTGACTTTAAAGGTCTTCTCGTCACCGGCCTTGATGCCCTTCAGTCCCTTTTCGAAATCCGGCAGCATCTGGCCCTCGCCCAATATGACGGGAATCTCGGTGCCCTGTCCGCCGGGGAACGCTTCGCCATCGAGTTCGCCGTTGAAATCGACAATGACTCGATCGCCATCCTTGCTCTGCCGGTCGACGGTACTCCAGGTCGCTTTCTGCGTTCGCAGTTTTTCGATCATGTCGTCAACGTCATCATCGTTTATCTGCACGTCCGGCTTTTCGACCTTGATTTTGTCAAGATTCTTGAGCTCGATCTCGGGCATGATCTCGAAGGTGGCGACGTAGGCGAACGTCTTGCCGTCCTCGTCTTCGGTCTCGATCTTGGGACCGCCAGCCGGCGTCAGCTTTTGCTGCACGACGGCTTCGGAGTAGCTCTTTTGCAGGACTTCACCCAGGATTTCCTCGCGAACCTGCTTGCCATAGCGCTGCTTGACGATCTTCGGCGGCACCTTGCCAGGACGGAATCCCTTGATCTTGGCCGTGCGGCCGACGGCTTTCAGGCGCGTGTCTACCTGTTGCTGGATAGGCTCGATCGGTAGCTCGACGCGCATACGGCGTTCGAGAGCACCTGTCGACTCGACAGTGACGTTCATTCTATAAATTCTCTTTAAATTAGTTACTTACGATTGAGTAGGACCTGGTGCGAAAGGAGAGACTCGAACTCTCACGGGTTACCCCACTGGCACCTAAAGCCAGCGCGTCTACCAATTCCGCCACTTTCGCACTACCAGTGCGACATTGACACCCGCACTACCTGTCCAGCCGGCCATTATAAACGCACTGCATTTGCCAATGCACGCTTGTTGGGGCGTTCTGTCAGGCCAGGAATCGGAACCGGTGAGCCAGCCGCTCGTCCACACTGTGCGCCCTGCCCGCGTGTATCGTCGCGAGCACCACGAAGATCATGAACCAGATGACATCGTGGTTCTGCGCGTCGAGGAAACCCTGCCCTTTCGTCGCCCAGAAGGCAGCAACCATGATCGCGCCGGCGATGGACGCCCAACGGGTGGCGAGGCCCACGATCAACGCGATGCCGATCGCCAGCTCACCCCAGGAGACGAGAAAGGCGAACAGGCCCTTGTTGGGCAGCACCACGGATTCGAGGAACGGACGGATGAAGCCGACGCTGCTCTCGAGCTTGGACGTAACGAAGCCGGCCAGGCCATCGGCGAAATCGGGGTTCCTGATCTTGCCGAATCCGTAGTACAGAAAAAACACGCCGGTGTAGACCCGGAGCATGGTGATCGGCCAGAGTTGTATCTTCTTTTTGCGCCGAAATTCGTCGAGATTGGACATCGTCATTCTTCCCCGGTGACAGGCTGGTCGCCCGATAATACCCTGAATAGTTGCTTATGGACGTCAGACGCTTATATTTGGCGCATGTCCAGGGATGAAAAAACGAATGGTGCACACCACGGCATGAACGTATCGGACCTGCGGCGTTCTGCCACGGGCTTTTCGCTGGACCGCGATGATCTCGACGCCGACCCGATCATCCAGTTCGAGGATTGGTTTGGATACGCCTGCGAGAACGTGCCGATGGATCCGAACGCGTTTTCCATCTCGACCGTCGATCTCCAAAACAGGCCGTCCAGCCGAACCGTGCTATTGAAATATTTCGATGAGAACGGCTTCGTGTTCTTCACCAACTTCGGCAGCAAGAAAGCCGAGCACATCGAGAATAATCCAAACGTCGCAATGCTGTTCTTCTGGTCTGACGCGGCGAGGCAGGTGAAGATTCGTGGCACGGCGGCCAGGATCCCGGCGAGCGAAACCCTCAAATATTTCATGTCACGCCCGCGTGGCAGCCAGATTGGCGCATGGGTGTCGGCACAGAGCAGCGTCATTTCATCGCGCTCGCTGCTCGAATCCGAATTCCAGAAACTAAAAAAGAAATTCAAGAACAAGGAAGTGCCGCTGCCGTCTTTCTGGGGCGGTTATCGTGTCGTGCCCTACGAAGTCGAGTTCTGGCAAGGGCGGCGCAATCGCCTGCACGATCGTTTTCAATACACGAAGCAGGATGACGGTAGCTGGACGATCGAACGGCTGGCGCCCTAGCCGAGTCTCGATAGCAAGTGCATCAAATAAGAAAAGGGGCGGCCAAAGGCCGCCCCAAAACAAAGTTTACCTTAACAACCTGATCAGTCGCCGCCCGGTTCTTCTTCTTTCGTGCGGAATGACGCGTGGCAGGCGCCGCACGCGTTCGGCTGATTCGTATTAGGCTGAATCTTGACGACCTCGAAGCTGTGATCCGAGTTATCACCCGCGATATACAGGCCATCATCGTCAACGAACCAGGAGCCGCTCTTCGCCGTCTTGGTCATATGGCAAGACGTGCAGCGTCCCACCGGCCCTTCGCCCAGCAGGAAGTTCTCGGCGATATGCGAGTTCTCTGGCAGATAAGGTGCCAGCGGCATACCCGCAGACTCGCCGCTATGAACTTTGACGGCCTGCTCTACCAGGTCCTCAGCCGAGGTCTGTTCCGCGGCATCCGGTGCCAGCGCGACGTCGTTCTTAATGACGCTGCCACCCCTGGAGATATGGTAGACGGCGATGTCGTCCTTCGTCAGCGTGCCGAACGGCCCGAAGCCCGCATGGCAACTCAGGCAGCGCACGTTGGACATCAGCGCGTTGCTGTTGTCGGCGAACTCGAAGTCATTGCCGCCGAAGTCATCCGTCGAGAAGCGGAACGGGCCGCCTTTACCGCTGTGCGGCGAGTGGCAGTCGTTGCAAGCCAGCTTGTCGAAAGGATTATCGATGTGCGCTGAGTTCAGGTAGCTGTTGTACTGCTGGCGATGGCTCTTCGGGAATCCGGTCGGCCAGTTGCCGGGTGCCTGCACGAAGTAGCCTTCGGGCGCGTCAAAAGTCTGGTCCAGCGTGTGGATGCCGGCCACGAAGTTGCCGTCGAAATCGGCCACGTCGTCACGCCATGGGAACCCAAATGCGCCGCTGGGATCCTTGCCGCGGCTATGGCATTGGCCGCAGACGTTCACGGAGTCCACCACCGACATGTGATCCGGGTTCATGATCGCGTTCGGATCACCACCACCTGAAATGTGACTGCTGCCCGGTCCGTGGCACTTTTCGCAACCGATCCGATAGTCAGCCGCCGCATACTGGGTGACCAGGCCGGCCGCGTCAGCCGTGATTGTGACCCCGACTTCGTGGCAGCCCGAGCACTTCTTCGAGTAGGCTCGTCTCTGCTCGTACCACTCCCATTGATGGTAGGACACCCACTCGAGCGTCCGCTGGTTGAACTGAATCGGGAGCATCAGCATGTCTTCACAGGTCTGGGTCGTATCCCAGCTTACCCACGCCGGTTTCGGATTCTTGGGAACGTGCCTTCCGGGTTCAGTGGCGAGCAGGCGCCGAGATCGGCGACGCTGACCATGTAGCGCTGCTTCCAGGCACCGTTGATCTCCGTCGCAAGTGGGGGCATGCGATCTCTGAAGTTCAGAAATCTCGCCAGCCGCCGTGCCGGGTCCGCCATACGTCGCATAGACGGGGACCACAAGATCTACGAGCTCGTTCGCTATGCCGTCTGTGTCGCTATCAAACAACACCTCGTAGCGCGGATCGGGATCGTCGTTGCAGGTGCGGATGTAAGCGCCGTGACTCTCTAGCCCATCTTTGTCAGAAGGTTCGCCCGGGATCTTGGCAACGACACCGGTATCGAACCAGCCGCTGCAGAGACCTGCGCCGGGATCAGCCGGCCAGCCGTTCAGATCCATCTCTATCGAGCGAGCGCTCGACCACCCGATAGTGCCCGGAGTCCATCCACGCGTCGGTCAGGCCGCCGGCGTGGCAAAGCATGCAGACGTCGCTACCCACGAAATTCGCATCGCTCGCCGGGCCGCCCGACAGCGTGATGCCGACGACGTCGCCGGCAGTCACGGAGGCGCGTGTACCGCCCTTGAGCAAGGTGGAGCCTGCGGGTGGGGCCACGCTCAGGAATTCGCGAACGACGGCGTCGATCGCGAAAGCGCCCGCGGCGTCGGTGACTGCATCCGCGCTGCCAGGCGCGGACACGGTGGCTCCGACGACTGGTGTCCCATCCGGTGCGAGCACCGCGCCGGTGACAGTACCTGGAACACCTGACAGGGACAATGCAACATCCGTGGTCGCACCAGCCGCAACGCCGACGCCTGTCTGCGATGAGCTAACGCCGCCGATGTCTGCGAGCACCTCATACACACCGATCGGTACATCGGCAAGAGCAGCGACGCCAGTGGCGTCCGTAACGGCTGTCGTGCTCGCGGGATTCGTCGATACCGTTGCGCCCTCGACGGCATTGCCCCCGGAGGTCACAGTAACGCTTATGGTGCCGGTATCGACGGCATCCTGGCCATCGGCCCCGGCAGCCCCGGCGGCACCGGCGGCACCGTTGTCGCCATCACAACCCGCAACAAAAAAAGCACTAGCCGCCAAAAGCAGCAAGCTCCAGATTCTGCTATTCATATCCCTTCTCCAACGTGCTTCGTTGTATCGTGAATCCGGCGACTCACGCTGCCGAATACAGATGGAACTCCAGACCTTGCTAACCGTAGACACAAACGGTTTTCATGACACTGACATCCGTCAGTTTCGGCCACGAATATCGCTGCGGATTACACCTACCGCAAATACGGTTCGTTTCGTAATTTTCCGGGGTGCAGGAATCGACTGTCCAAAGTACTGACAAATGTCAGTTTCAGCTAGGTATTTACCGAGAAATCAGCGGGATAATCACTATCGACTCGGGTGGCCCGCTTGTGTTTTCATTTCGTCTCCGAAACCTGGGAGACAACGTGCCCTGCCCCAACTGCCAATGCCCGTTTAATGAGCTGCACAGCGATGACGGCATCTTCTCGTCCGCGGAGCTCAATTGCCTCGTGACCGATGCGGTAAAACAGGTGAATTTCGCTGCCGGAGATGTGCTGTTCGCTCAGGGCCAACCCAGCGCGAGCCTGTTTTCGGTCAGCAGCGGTCTCGTCAAGATCACGTGTCATTCGGCTGATGGCCGGGAACAAATCGTCGGTCTGAGCATTCCTGGCAAACTGCTGGTGGGTCTTCAATCCATTCACGATGACTGCTACGAATACTCGGCCGTCGCCGCCTCAGACGTCAGCGCCTG
Source organism: uncultured Gammaproteobacteria bacterium (assembly GCA_963841165.1). Lineage (GTDB taxonomy): Bacteria > Pseudomonadota > Gammaproteobacteria > Steroidobacterales > Woeseiaceae > UBA1847. The sequence goes on from CAWJCA010000025.1 coordinate 33,950, forward strand.
CAAGATCAGCCATCGCGCATTAATGACCGCCGTGAAGGCAAAGCCCGAGATAGCCATGCGACTGATTGCCGCCGTGAATGCACAGTTGGCGCACAGCCGCTCGTTGATGCTCGTAATGGGCCACAAATGCGCGGCAGCAAAAATTGCGTCCTTCCTGCTGCTCGTGGCGCCCAAAAAGCTCAACGGCAATGGCCGCTTCACTTTGCCGTTCTCGCGTAATGACATGGCCGGCATCCTCGGCTTGAGCGAAGAAACGGTTTGTCGCCAGATGGCCGAATTGAAACGCAAAGGCGTCATTTACGCGCCGCGCGGGAGAATGGAGATCCAGGACTGGGATCGACTGCACGCGATCGCCGAAGGGCCTGCCTCGTAACTCGAAAAAAACGCCGGAAAAATGGTGGGCCCCCGGGGACTCGAACCCCGGACCAAGAGATTAAGAGTCTCCTGCTCTACCAACTGAGCTAGAGGCCCCACCTGGAAAAAATGGGGTGGACGATGGGACTCGAACCCCAGTTCGGAAGTTCGCCTGACCCTGTTCGCCTACCCGGCTTACTACTTGTGGCCGACCGGGATCACAAAAATCGATTCCGGTCGTCGTGACAACCTGTGCTTCAGCACGGGTCACCACCATAAAGTGGGGTGGACGATGGGACTCGAACCCCAGTTCGGAAGTTCGCCTGACCCTGTTCGCCTACCCGGCTTACTACTTGTGGCCGACCGGGATCACACACATCGATTCCGGTCGTCGTGACAACCTGTGCTTCAGCACGGGTCACCACCATAAAGTGGGGTGGACGATGGGACTCGAACCCACGACGACCGGGATCACAACCCGGGGCTCTACCAACTGAGCTACGCCCACCACAGTACTTTCTATTTTACTTACCTTTCACCAAATTGGCGCGCCCGGCAGGACTCGAACCTGCAACCTTCGGCTTAGCTTACCAACTACCGTTTTCACGGCCCCGCTAATGCGAGTTTGTGGTCTGGACTATCTCTTCGCCATCTCAGGCGCCGCACGTATAGTCTCTACGGAACCCTGCGATAGTCAGCGGCGAACCTTACGTTCTTTCTCTGACCATTCTTGGGCGTCTCTACCCTCAGTGATGCTGTCGAGCCATATTTTTCCGGGCGCAGATAGTAGCACTCATCGGTATCAGGACAATATACGCAGTAGATATCTACTTCGGTCTTGTCGATCGGCGACGTGTGCGTACCGTGCTTGTCGGCCCAGCAGGTCGAGAACTTGATCTCGAGCTTGCCGGAACGATCCTTTGCGCGGTACTTAACCTGCACCCGCTTGAATTCACCCTCTTTGTAAGCCACCAGGTCAAACGGACAGTGTTCTGTCAGCGGCACAAAGAGCGCAAATCCTTGCTCGAACAAATCAATCTGAGCCTTTAAGACACCCAGGTCACCTTTGTCTTTGGTGTGATGCGACGCCATCGTCACACCCTACATCACCACATACGTCGGATGTCCACAGGTTTCCACGGGATTGCCATCAGCACTACCTGTTAAGGTTTCCCCGTTACGGTGCGGTTCACTGGGCCGGTTGTGTTTCCCGGCGCAGGCTCCTCACTCAAAGGCCGATGCTCTATCCAGTTGAGCTACGGGCACTCTATTCCAATTTAGCAAGAAATCTGGCTGGTCGGGGCAGAGGGATTCGAACCCCCGACCCTCTGCTCCCAAAGCAGATGCGCTACCAGACTGCGCCATGCCCCGATACCAGAGTTTCCGCCGCACGCGACCTGGCCGGGGCCGGATCTCACGCGGGCTGCGATAATACGGGCGCAGGCTAAGCCAAGCAAGGACTTATGGCGCCCAGGCCGGCAACATGGCCGCCCACCGCGGGCTCTGGTATCTTGCCGCCTTCGGCTTCATCCACACACCCGGAAGGACCATGAAAAGAACCCTGATCACGTTGCTGCTCGCGCTGAGCACGACCCTGGTATTCGCGGCCGACAAGGTACCCGCGCATCCACATATCGAAATAGAGACCTCGCTTGGGTCCATCAAGCTGGAGCTCGACGGCAAACAGGCGCCCATCACCGTGGCTCATATTCTGAAACTCGTCGACAGCGGTTTCTATGACGGCACGATTTTTCACCGCGTGATCCCGGGGTTCATGGCACAGGGCGGAGGTTATACGCCGGGGCTCAAGCTCAAGGAAAAGGGCGAAACCATTGTCAACGAGTCCGGCAATGGCATGACCAATCTCCGCGGCACTATTGCAATGGCACGCACGGGCGATCCCCATTCCGCCAATTCGCAGTTCTTTATCAATGTCGCCGACAACAACCGCCTCGACCCGACGAAAGCCCCGTACAACGGAAGCTGGGGCTACACGGTCTTTGGCTTTGTTATCGAAGGCATGGATGTTGTCGATGCAATCGTTAATTCGAAAACCGGGCCGGCGGGCGAATTCTCCAGAGACGTTCCCGTCGTGCCGATCATCATCAAGACAGTCTCGCGCGTTAGCTACGAGTGATCCGAAGTACCGTGACCACACTGTTTATTTCCGACCTGCACCTGGATGAGAAAAGTCCCGAGATCGGCGAGCAGTTTCTCCGCTTTCTCGAAGGTGAGGCTGCGGACGCTGATGCGCTCTATATCCTTGGGGACCTGTTCGAGTCCTGGGTCGGCGACGATGATCCCAATCCGCATTACGCGATCATGAAAAGCGCATTGCGCGCCCTCGTCGACTCCGGCGTTCCAGTGTTTTTCATGCACGGCAATCGGGATTTCATGATCAGCGATCAGTTCGCGTCAGAAACCGGTGTGACCTTGCTCAGTGACCCCACACCGATAGAACTGCATGGAAAAAAAGTGCTGTTAAGCCACGGCGATGCGCTGTGCATTGACGATAAACAGTATCAGCAGGTCCGTCTGATGACGCGAAATCCTGACTGGCAGGCAATGATGCGGGCCAAGCCGTTGCAAGAACGTATCGCGTTTGCCGAGTCCGCCCGGCAGCAGAGCAAGGAATACAACGATTCAGTCGGCGAAGACATCATGGACGTGAACAAGGATGCGGTCGTGGGTACGTTTCGCACCCGCGGTGTCGATATTCTGTTGCACGGCCATACGCACCGCCCCGCCATTCACGACGTGGAACTCGAGGACCGGGTGGCAAAACGCATCGTGCTCGGCGACTGGTACGAACAGGGCAGTGTCGTGCGATGGGACGCAAACGGGCCGCGCCTGGAGGCGCTGCCGCGGTAGTCAGGCGGGCGTGCCCGAATGAAAGCGAAAGTCGGGATCCGGTTCGGATACCAGCGCTGCCTCGATGTCCTTGAGTTCGGTGAGCCTTGCGTCGATCTCCGCGTCAGCAACGCCGCACTCAGAGCGGGCAAACGCAATGTAATGTTCGAAATGGCGCGCTTCCGAGGCCAGTAATCCGCCGTAGAACTTGCCCAGTTTCTCCGGCAGCCTTGGCACGAGCATCGCGAAGCGCTCGCAAGAGCGGGCTTCAATCAACGCGCCAATAAGCAGCATGTCCAGTAACTTGTAGGGTTCTGTCGGTCGCGCCGCGTCGCGCAGTCGCCCGGCGTATCGGGACGCGCTGAGGCGCTGAAACGGTATCTGCATGTCATCCATGATCGAGCGAACCTGCTCGAAATGCCGCAACTCCTCACGGGCCAGCCGGGACATTCGCTGCGCCAGCGCCGCGCGCTCGGGATAACGGTACAGGAAGCCCAGCGCCGTTGATGCCGCCTTCAGTTCGCAATTCGCATGGTCGAGCAGCATCTCTGGCAGGCGCCTGCACGCTTCATCCAGCCATTCGCCGGGCGTGGGTTCGTCCAGAAATTGTGCGATTGCCACCGGTACGCCGCTTGCTACAGCCACTCTTCGATCTCCGCGGCGCTCTGCAGGCGATCGCCTGGCGCTTTCGCAAGCATCAGGTTTATCAACATCTGGTACTGCGAAAGTCGTGCGGGTAACAACGGTATCGGGGCCTGCGCGTGCTGATAAATAATGCCCATCGCTGTATCGGCTTTATAGGGTTTCTCGCCAGTCAGCATCTCGTAGAAAATGACGCCCAGGCTGTAAATATCGCTGCGTTCGTCGACAGTGCTGCCGTGACCTTGTTCGGGACTCATGTAGTACGGCGTGCCGAAAATCTCGCCTTTGTCGGTGATTTCACTTTCGAGTCGTGCACGCTTCGCCAGGCCGAAATCGATCAACGCAATCGATCCATCATTTCGCAGCATGATATTGCCCGGCTTGAGATCACGGTGCAGCACCCCGTGGGCGTGCACGGCCGACAACGCACTCGCAATCTGTCGCAAGTAATCGACCGCATCCTCTTTCCGGATGCCCGCATCGATCTTGTGGCGGAGATCACCTCCATCCAGGTATTCCATCGCAATGTGTGCATGATCATCGGCCACACCAAGATCGTAGATCTTCACGACATTGGGGTGCGTAATGTCTGCGATTGTTTCGTACTCCTGCAGGAAACGATCGAACGCGCCGATGCCGTCACCGTACAGAGTCATCTGTCGCAGCACCTTGAGTACAACCTGCAGGTGCGTCGATTCGCGTTCCGCCAGGTACACGCCGGAATGCTCGGTCGCACCGAGCTTGCGGATGAAGCGATAACCCTTTATCAGCGGGTGAATACCGGTCCGCATATCGCCAACAAACAAAGAATCCGTTGACGCGACCAGGCGCCTCGACAGCAGTACGTCACTGAGCCGGACGATTAACGCATCATGCCGTATGTCTTCGCGGTCAAAATGTGCGTCGGGAGCGAGCGCTCGAACGGCCTCGTCGTCTTTTTTCGAACCGAAATAGACAACAGGTGGAAACCTGTCCTTGCCGACGAAGCGCTTCAGTGCATCAATACCGTCACGGTCTTCGCCATGACGGCTACCCAAAAGGATCAGGTCGTTGCCGGCACCCGAGAATTCGTCCGGCAGATGCCCCGCGACGGTCGGATCGTAAGCCGAGATTATGGCGTCGGGCCAGTGCGACGTAATGTGATGCATGAGCAGGCTGCGGAATTCGGCCTGTTCGTCGATGATCATGACCCTGATACTCATACGCGCGTCACAGTGAGGCCGGCTCGCGCGTGCCTGCACGCCGCCTCCTACAGTGAGACGACGTTGGACGCGCGTTTCTTTCTGGTCTGACGGGATTGTTTCGCAGCATCGTTCCGGCGCGTTTCGAGCTCATGCAAATATTCTTCGGTGACGTCCCCGGTCACATATTCGCCCGAGAAACACGAGGTATCAAATTCACGGATCGCAGAATTGCCATGCCGGACCGAACGAACCAGGCCATGCAGGTCCTGGTAAATGAGCCGATCGGCACCGATGATCTCCTGTATCTCCTCGATGGTTCGGCCATTGGCGATCAGCTCCGACGCCGCCGGCATATCAATGCCGTAGACATTCGGATAGCGCACCGGCGGCGCCGCGGACGCAAAGTAGACCTTGTTAGCCCCGGCTTCGCGCGCCAGCTTGATGATTTGTTGTGACGTCGTGCCGCGCACAATGGAGTCATCCACGAGCAACACGTTCTTGTTGCGAAACTCGAGGCTAATCGCGTTCAGCTTGCGGCGGACCGATTGCGCACGCTCGGCCTGGCCCGGCATGATAAACGTGCGGCCGATGTAGCGGTTCTTGATAAAGCCCTCGCGATACTTGACCCCCAGGTGATATGCAACCTGCAGCGCCGCTGTACGACTCGTGTCCGGAATCGGAATGACGACATCGATGTCGTGATCCGGAAATTCACGCACGATCTTGCCGGCGAGTTGCTCGCCCATGCGCAAGCGCGCTTTATAGACGGACAAATCGTCAAGGATGCTGTCGGGCCGCGCGAAATACACGTATTCAAAAATGCACGGTGTATGCCGCGTCGGACCGTCGAAGTCCTTGCAATGCAGCACACCGGCATTCTCGATGAAAACGCATTCGCCCGGACGTACGTCTCGCAGGCGTGTGAATTGCAGTATATCGAGCGCAACACTCTCCGACGCGACCATGTATGCCTTCTGCCCGTCCAATTCGCGCTCGCCAAGCACCAGCGGACGTATGCCGTTCGGATCGCGGAAGGCCACGATTCCGAAGCCGATAATCATGGCGACGACCGCATACCCGCCCGTACAGCGCTTATGCACGGCCTCCACGGCACCGAAAATATCGGCCGGTGTCGGACGACCGTCTACGCGTAACTGCAGCTCGTGCGCGAATACATTGAGCAACACTTCCGAATCCGAGTTCGTGCTCAAATGACGACGATCTTCGCGAATCAACATGTCCGCCAGTTCGTCGTGGTTCGTCAGGTTGCCGTTATGAGCCAGGCAAATGCCATACGGCGAATTCACATAGAACGGCTGCGCTTCGGATGATCGGGAACCACCCGCTGTCGGGTAGCGCACATGCGCAACGCCGACGTTGCCTTTCAGGCGCATCATGTGGCGGTGGCGAAATACGTCCCGTACGAGGCCGTTGCTCTTACGTTGCTTGAGGCCGTGATCGTCACTCCAGGTAACGATGCCGGCTGCGTCCTGGCCGCGGTGCTGCATTACGGTCAGCGCATTGTAGAGAGCCTGGTTGACGGGCTGTGTACTGACAATTCCAACAACGCCACACATAAATCGATCTCTCCGTGACCGTCAGGTCAGGTCGGGTTTACCAGTTCTTCCGGAACGTCTATCGGCAGGGTCTCTGCTTCCTCGTCCGGCATCAGCAATTCAAATCCTTTCGGGGCCATGACCTTGATCCAGTCGGCGACATTCTCGAAGTGCGGGACCAGGCGCGACTTCAACCACCAGGCGTCGTTATTAAAACCGGCAAATTGCCCGCCAATAATGAACACGGCCATCAACAACACGCCGCGGCCGGCACCAAACATCGAGCCCAGCAATCGGTCCATTCCGCTTAGCACCGACAGCCGTACGAGCTTCGAGATACCCCATCCCAGCAATCCACCAATCGACAAAATGACGGCGAACACGAGTATCCGCCCAAACCACATTTGCAGCTCTTCGGAACTCAACCAGCTGTCGGAGACGTTGCCGACAGCGGGACCGAAATACAATGCGGCCCAGATTGCGATCAGCAGCGCCGCAATGGAGATTGCTTCTTTGACAAAGCCGCGGACAAATCCAACGACTATGGAGACGACTATGGCAACCGTGATGATAATGTCGATGATCGGCATCGGAGATGTCGTTTCAGTCCGGCGCGCAGCGGGAAATCGAGGAAACGGAGTCTATCATGGGTGCGGGACAACCTGGCCCTTGTGACCTACCTTCGCCAGGCGCTGCGCCATCACCTCGGCGCTATCCCGGTCCTTTTGTGGCCCGATACGCACGCGGTGCAGCTGGCCCGAATCGGTCGCCAGCTGGCTCAGGAATGCTGCGTAGCCCTGTTTGCGCAGATCGGCCGCCAGTTTCTCGGCGTTTGCCTTGTTCGAAAAGCTGCCGAGTTGTACCGCCCACATACCGGTCGTCGAAGCCGCTGGCGGCGGCTCGGCCTGTGGCTTCGGCACAGATTCGACGACCTTGGCCGCCGGTTCTGATTTCTTTCTCGACGACCGGAGGCGCTTTTTTCGCTTTTTGCGCTGTTGACGGCGTGGCGTCCGGCGTTACCGGCTCCGCGGCCGCCGTAGCGCTACTGGTGAGTGGCACGGGTTCCGTACGATTGCGCTCCAGCACCACCGTCTGCGTCTTCTGTTCGTCCTGGCCCGGCAGCAGAACGCGCTCGGATACCATTTCGTTTTCGCCCGGTGGGCCGTCCAGGAAAATGGGTACAACAAGCACGACAAAAGACACGAGAATGGCTGCGCCAATGATGCGTTCTTTCAAAGCTCGTTCCATCATGATTCGGGTCGCGAGTATAGCTCAAGCTTGAGAAGCGCGGGACCCACCAGGTAGAACGATCCCGTCAGCAGTATTCTGTCATTTTCTGACGCGTTGCGTCGCGCGTATTCCATCGCCTCATCGAGTGAATCACTGATTCGGCAGGGTCGTCCGCTACGATTCGCAATGCGCCGCGCAAGCTCGTCTGCTGCTATCGCGCGCGGACTGCTCGCAGTGACGGCAATCCAGTGGTCGACTTCAGGATTCAACGCGGCAGCGACGCCCTCGACGTCCTTGTCGTCGAGGAGCCCTGCGATCGCCCATGTCTTCCCTGCGCCGCGCGTCGCTGCCAGGTTTTCGGCGAGTACCGTCGCGGCCGCCGGGTTATGTGCCACATCGAGCAGCCAGTCAGCACCGGCTGCCCTGACAGCCTGCCAGCGCCCGGTCAGTGCCAGACCCGGCAACACTCCGTCGAGCAATGCAGCATCCAGCGCGCGGGTTAAACCGGATGCCTCGAGCAGCGCGAGCACGGCCGCCGCGTTTTGCACCTGGAATGCACCCTTTAGTCCCGGCAGCTCGAGTGACGGCCTTTTCACGTCCCGCCCGCTAAAGCTCCAGTGACGATCGTTATCGCGCGCGAAATCGAAGTCCCTGCCGAGCAGCAGCAGCTCGGCACCGATTGCCTCGGCGTGTCGCAGCACGGCGTTCGGCACCTCGCGAGAGCCGAATACGGTCGGCACGCCGTTTCGCATAACGCCAGCTTTCTCAAAAGCAATGGTCTCGACGTCATCGCCCAGCCAGTCACAGTGGTCCAGCGCCACGTTTGTGATCAGGGAAGCGGTCGGGTCGATCACATTGCTCGCATCGAGGCGACCGCCCATGCCGACTTCGAGTACCCAGGCATCCAGTTCCTGCGTTGAGAAAACCACCATGGCGGCCAATGTGCCGTACTCGAAATACGTCAGCGGAACGTCGTGCCGCGAGGCTGCGACGCGCTCGAACGCCGCAATAATCTGCTCGTCCGGGACGGGCCTGCCGTCAACGGCAATGCGCTCGTTATAGCGGATGATATGAGGTGACGTGTACGCACCGACGCGGTAGCCCGCGGCGCACAAAAGTGCCTCAGTCATCGCAACGCTCGAGCCTTTGCCGTTGGTTCCGGCTATCAGCAATACGTTTGCGGGAATCTCGATCGAGAGGCTTTCGAGAACAGACTGAACGCGGTCGAGACCAAGGTCGATTTCTTTCGGTGACAGAGTCTCGAGCCAAGTCAGCCAGTCAGACAGTGGCGAACCGGCAGGCAGCATCGTGTTATTTCATACGGCGCTTGGACGAGCTTCGAGCTTGGCCAGGAGATCACCGATTTCCTCGCGCATCTTGCGACGATCGACAATCATGTCGATGGCACCGTGATCCATAAGAAACTCGCTGCGCTGGAATCCCTCGGGCAGAGTCTGGCCGACCGTCTGTTCGATTACGCGCGGTCCGGCAAAGCCGATCAGCGCATTCGGTTCCGCGATATTCACGTCACCCAGCATCGCGAGGCTCGCGGAAACGCCACCGGTCGTCGGATCCGTCATCACGGATACGTACGGCACACGTTTGCTGCCAAGATGGGCGAGCGCCGCCGATGTCTTTGCCATTTGCAGCAATGAGAACAGTGCTTCCTGCATGCGCGCCCCACCGCTCGCGGAAAAACAGATCAGTGGCATGTTGTTGTCCGCGGCGTGCCGCGCGGCACGTGCGAAGCGCTCACCGACAACCGAGCCCATGGAGCCTCCCATGAATCCGAACTCGAATGCGCAAGCGACAACAGGGCGGCCCAGCAGGCTGCCGGTCAGGCTGACGAGTGCGTCTCTTTCACCGGTCTTCTTCTGGGCTTGCACCAGGCGATCGCGATAACGCTTGCTGTCGCGAAATTTGAGTGGATCCTCTGGCTCGAGTTGTGCCGATAACTCTGTCTGCGAGCCCGGGTCGAGGAAGTACTCGAGCCGCTTCCTCGCACCGATGCGCATGTGATAATCGCACTTGGGACAGACTTGGAGGTTTCGTTCCAGTTCGTTTCGGTAGAGCTGGGCATCGCAGACCGGACACTTGATCCACACACCTTCGGGCACAGACTTCGAGCGCTTCTCGGTGCTGATGCGCGACGGCATCAATTTTTCAAACCAACTCATGTCAGCATGATATCCGTATAGCGAATCAACAGCCAGCAGCAAGCGAGCCGTAGGTCACGGCATCCGGGATCTTGAATGACGCCGGATAGTCTACCGACACCAGCGTCAGTCCGTGCGGCGGCGCCGCAATCCCGCCCGCTTTGCGGTCCTTGCTCGCGAGTACGCCGGTGATCCATGCAACGTCCTGCTCGCCAAGTCCGATGGCTACCAGCGTGCCGGCGATGTTGCGAACCATGTGCTGAAGAAACGCGTTTGCCGTGACGCTGAGCGTTAGCCAGTCGCCGTTCCTTGTAACGGCGATACTCTTGATCTCACGCACAGCCGAGGACGCCTGGCAGCCGGCCGCACGAAACGCGGAGAAATCATGCTTTCCCAGCAGCTGACGAGCGGCCTCGTGCATGAGGTTCGAATCGAGAGGCTGATAGACCCACCAGGCGCGGTCACGATACAAGGCAGATCGCTCCAGGCGGTTGAGAATGTCGTAGCGGTAGCTGCGGGCCGTTGCGGAAAACCGCGCGTGAAAATCATCGGTGACGGGCTGCGCCCAGGTTACGCTGATGTCATCGGGAAGATTGCTGTTAGCGCCAAGCAGCCAGCCACGGCTGCTGCGTTCGCTGGGAGTATCGAAATGAACGACCTGACCCGAGGCATGTACGCCCGTATCGGTGCGACCTGCACAGACCACCTCTACCGGTTCATTCGCAACCAGCGACAGCGCTTCTTCGAGGCGTTGCTGCACGCCGAGACCGGTCTTTTGACGCTGCCAGCCATTGTACCCGGTCCCGTCATATTCGATGCCGAGCGCGATGCGAATGTCGGGACCTGCTAGCTGGGCAGGGAATCGAGCAACTGTTGTGCCTGTTGACGCTGGCTTTCGTCGCCTTCGTCCAGCACTTCCTCGAGAATGCTGCGAGCACCGGCCGGATCACCCATGTCGACGTAGGCACGCGCGAGGTCAAGCTTGGTGCCAACTTCGGTCATCGTGCGAGCTTCGTGCAGATCCTCGCTCATTTCGTCCGGCCCAAGCGACATCGTCGGGATTTCAGCCGTAGACCCAAGGTCTGTCGGACGCGGCTGCTCTACGGTCGCTTCGTTCGCCAGCTGGTCTATCGTGTCGCTTACTTCACTGACTTTGAGGGCCGCGGTCAGGTCATCGAGGTCGAGATCGACATCCGTACGCCGCAGACGGCATGTCGCCGGTCGCGTCGACGTCGGCCGCGACAAACGCGTCCGGCGGCAATGCTTCGGTCTTCGCGAAGTCAAATTCGCCTTCATCTTCACCTTCGTCTTCGTCCATCGACGCCAGCATCGTGGCTTCTTCGTCCGATAACAGGCCGCCAATATCAGCCCCGGTATTAACCGACATATCCGTCGCTCAAAACCTGCGTAACGCCGGTGGCATCGAGCAAGCTCTGGTCAATGCCGATCTCCGTATCCGCCGAAAATTCCTCTGTCGGATCGAGAAGCGGGCTGCGCCCCGTCTCGTCGGTCGCAAGCCGCATTTCACCGGTCGCATCCGTATCCTCGAACATTCCGGGGTCGAGGCCTTCGCGCACACCGGTGGCGTTGGGGTCGACCTCGGGGTTCTTGCCGGTTACCGATCCGGTATCCGTGAAATCGGCCTCCGAAAGCGCTTCATTGGTGCCCGTCTCGTCGAGATCGTCAAGCGATGCAAGTTCGGTCTCGGCGAGACCGTCTATGCCCAGATCGAGATCATCGAGATTGATCTCGGCCGTTGCCTCGGAACCCTGGCCCGTATCCGAAATCGCCTGCCCCAGCGACTCATCCAGCGATGGCAGTTCGGACGTGCCTTCAACTTCGCCGACCTCCTGTTCGATCGTCGGCGATTCGACGGTATCGTCCGGCGTCGGCATCGCGAGAGTCTTTTCGGTGCCGGTCGTCGCAATCGTCGGAGTCTCGGCCGTTACGTCGAGGTCGATATCGAGCCCGTCATCGTCGGCCTCGAACATGAAATCAACGTCGCCCTCGGCGCCCCCGTCGTCAGCGCCAAGATCAATGACATCGGAAGCCGCACTGTCACCACCGCCGAAGTCCATATCGAGTGCACCGGCTTCGCCGGTTTCCGCCTCGAATGAAAGGTCGACGGCTTTCGTTGCTGCGGCCACTCCGGCGCCGGCAAACAACTCGTGATCAGCAGCAATCTGCTGCCCCATGATGACGGTCTTGTCCCACTCGGGACTTTCACCATCGCCGACCGATGATTTCAGCTTGCGCGCAGCATCGATAAACGCGTCCCGATTTCCCCAGACAAAATAGATTTCGCAGAGCTTCGACATCAGGCCCTTGTCTGACGGGTCTGCCTCGAGCGCGCCATTGATCAGGTCCGCCGCCTGATCGTAGAGACCGTAAGCCATATGGAAGTCGGCTTCGGCGACCGGGTCCGTCTGATCGAGGTTGACGGCGGTCTCACTGCTGAAGGTGTCTTCGAGAGAACCGAATGTGCCGGTGTCCTTGTCCGCCTCGCCGCCAACCGGCATCTCCACGGTTTCATCCACCGGCGAACGAATGGCCGAATCCTGCTCAACGACCATGATGGCCTCGTCCGGTGTCGGCGCACGCATCGTTTCGGTTGAAGTCAACGCCCCGGGTGCCAGTTCGTCGGAATCCAGCGCTTCCCAAGGCGCACCGGATGAATCCTCATCGTCGCGACCGCGGCGCATGAACCAGAACAACAGCCCGGCAACCACTACCAGGGCCGCGGCGATGCCAGCCCAGTAGCTTGTCAGCGCTTCGAGAATCCGGTCAATGAAACCGGGTTCGGATTTCGGTGCCGTGCGTATGACGGTTGACGGAGCCTCGGTATCCGCGACGTCTTCGTCGACAGCTGTTTCGTCGTCCGCAACCCCGGTATCAGTAGCCAGCTCGTCGTCTTCTGCAAACAGGTCATCGACCGGCGTCTCGTCGGCGATGTCATCGACGAACGGGTCGTCAGTGACGTCGGCTGGCGGCTCATAGACTTCGCCGCGGATGTTGGCCAGTTCCTGGCGCAACGTCGCGAGTTCGTTGTCGCGAATCTCCAGGAGCGACGGCTGGTCAGGAACATCAGCAGTTTCGAGTTCATTGATACGGTTCTCGATCTCCTGTTCGCGCGTCAACGGTTCCGCGGTAACCAGGTCATCGTCGTAAACGAGGCCGGTCGGTTCTTCATCGGGCGGCACGAGCGTAAGGCTCGGGCGCGTCTCGACCGGCGGTGCCGTGTAGCCAGTGCCGCTACCCCAGGCCTCGTTCTGCCGCTTCGCTTCAGCAAGCGCATCATTACGACTGATTCTGAAAATTTCGTCAGCACTCGGGATCCGCAATGCGGCGCCCGCGCGCAGGAGATTGATGTTGCCGCCAAACGCGCCAGGGTTGGCCTCGAATATGGCCAGCATCGTCTGGTTCATCGTCAGACGACTGTCGGGTCGCATGCGACTCGCGATACCCCACAGCGTTTCGCTGCGTTTTACGACGTAGTCGCCACCGCTGCTCGTGTCATAGGGTGTGTCGTCAGCCGGCACGCTCGCAGCAGGCAGGGACGGTCGGGTTTGTCGCGCCGGCGCTGCGGGCTGTGGCTGTGGTGCAGGTTGTTGCCGTTCGATGCGGCCGCTGTCAGCCGGTGCAGTGCGGCTCGGCGCGCTTACGGCCGGCGCCTGTTTCGCGGCAGGCGGTGCATACGTTGGTGGATCAAGTAACACGGTGTATTCACGCAACAGGCGACCACCGGGCCAGTTAGCCTCGACAAGAAACGTCAGGAATGGCTCAGTCATCGGTTTGCGCGAGCGCAGCTGCACGACGCTGCCGTTGGCGTCGCCGACTACATTGAATTCGATTTCCTGCAGATAATACGGCCGGTCAATACCGTAACGAGTAAATGTCGCCGCGGATGCCATTGCGATGTTCAGGGCAGCAAGTTCGTCGGGTGTTGCGGACAGTAATGATATTTCTGCGCGCAGCGGCTCATTCAGGGCCGAATCCAACCGTATGTCACCCAGGCCGATGGCCCAGACCTCGCTCGAAAGCAAAAGGACGAGCACAAGCGAGAAGTGAGTAAGACGCTGCAACATAATGTAATTCTCCAAACCCCAAAAACCCCGTTGACGGCGTCCACGCGGGGCCGTTTCATAGCAGGCAGTCTGCCCGACTAATTGCCTGCGAACTATAGCCTAAAGATAGTTTTTTGCCAATATTTCAGCAATTTGGACGCTATTTAGAGCAGCGCCCTTACGTATGTTATCGGCGACGACCCAGAGGTCGATGCCGCGCGGATGAGAGATGTCTTCGCGAATTCGGCCGACAAAAACGGGATCTGTGCCCGAAGCCTCGGTTACGGCCGTCGGATACCGACCCGTTTCGACACCATCCAGGACCTTGATTCCGGGCGATTTTGTCAGCAATTCGACGACGGATTGCGCTGAAATCTTGTCGCGCGTTTCGATATGCACGGCCTCGGAATGCCCGTAAAACACGGGTATACGCACGGCGGTCGGATTTACCAGGATCGCCTCATCGCCGAGGATCTTGCGCGTCTCCCAGACCATTTTCATCTCTTCCCGCGTGTAGCGGTTGTCCATGAACACATCAATATGAGGAATGGCATTAAACCCGATCTGTTTGGCGTCGCCTTCGATTTCCAGCGGACGCCCGTTCATCAAATTTGCCGTCTGCCGCACGAGCTCTTCAATCGCACTGCGGCCGGCGCCCGACACTGCCTGGTAGGTACACACATTAATGCGCTCGATTCCGACCGCGTCATAGATCGGTTTTAACGCGACCAGCATCTGGATGGTCGAACAATTCGGGTTTGCGATGATGCCGCGCGCCGTGTAGCCGGCGATCGCGTCGGCGTTTACCTCGGGCACAATAAGCGGAATATCGTCGTCGCGACGAAAGTGCGATGTGTTATCAATCACAACACACCCGGCTGCCGCGGCTTTCGGCGCAAACTCGGCCGAGACAGAACCACCGGCTGAAAACAATCCTATTGCAACTTTGGAAAAATCAAAGTCAGCAAGGTTTTCCACAGTGAGTTGCTTGTTGCCGAAAGCGACGGTCTTGCCCACTGAACGTTCACTCGCTAATGCGTAAACAGTACCGACAGGAAATTTCCTTGCGCTTAATATTTCCAGCATCGATTCACCGACAGCCCCGGTGGCACCGACGACTGCGATA
Organism: uncultured Gammaproteobacteria bacterium; assembly: GCA_963841165.1. GTDB lineage: Bacteria > Pseudomonadota > Gammaproteobacteria > Steroidobacterales > Woeseiaceae > UBA1847. Next base: position 49,112 of record CAWJCA010000025.1, read on the forward strand.
TCCCAACGATCAGACATGAATGTGTTTTCCTGAGTGCATCGCGCGCGCGTCGCGCGATTAAGAGTTCGAGATTACCGGTGTTATCGATTCAACATCGGCATTTTGTGCACGATTGCGCAGATAGTGATCCATTATAACAAGCGCCACCATCGCCTCCGCGATCGGCGTGGCCCGCAGTCCCACGCAAGGGTCGTGGCGCCCTTTGGTGACGATTTCAGTTTCCTTGCCGGACTTGTCGATGGTCTTGCCTGGCACAGAAATGCTCGATGTCGGTTTGAGCGCAATGCTTGCGAGAATATCCTGCCCCGATGAAATGCCACCGAGCGTGCCCCCCGCATCGTTCTTGCTGAAGCCGTCGGCACCCAGCTCATCACGATGCTCACTGCCCCGCTGGGTCACGGCAGCAAAGCCGGCGCCCAGCTCGACGCCTTTGACGGCGTTGATGCTCATGAGGCCATGCGCGAGGTCCGCGCCGAGTTTGTCGAATACGGGTTCGCCGAGACCTGGCGGCATGTTGCTTGCCAGCACGCTGATTTTCGCGCCGATTGAATCGCCCTGCTCGCGCAATTCGTCCATAAACGTCTCGAGTTCATCGAGCCGCCCGGGGTCCGCGCAGAAAAACGGGTTGTCGTTAACAATAGAGAGATCACTGGCCGCTAGCACGATCGGACCGAGCTGTGCGACGTAGCCGTGAATGCCAATGCCCAGTCGCTCACTGAGATATTTTCGTGCGATCGCGCCGGCCGCAACCCGCATGGTCGTCTCACGGGCCGACGATCGGCCACCGCCACGGTAGTCACGAATACCGTACTTCTGTTGATAGGTGTAGTCGGCATGGCCCGGACGGAACTTGTCCTTGATGTCGCCGTAGTCCCGGGAGCGCTGATCCTTGTTCTCGACAATCAGTCCGATCGGCGTACCCGTCGTTTTTCCTTCAAACACGCCGGACAGGATCCTGACCTGGTCGGGTTCGTTGCGCTGCGTCGTGTGCCGGCTGCGCCCGGGTCTGCGGCGGTCGAGGTCGCCCTGAATGTCAGCTTCCGACAGCTCCATCCCTGGCGGGCAGCCGTCGACGATGCAACCCAGTGCAATCCCGTGGCTTTCGCCAAAGGTCGTTACAACGAACGACTTTCCAAAACTGTTGCCTGACACGCTATTTGTCTTCCCGTTCCAATCCGGCCGCAAGTGGCGCGAGATCCTGCTTTGTCAGCAGGAAAACGCCGCTGCCACCCTGCTCGAACTCAAGCCAGAGAAAGGCAACATCGGGGTACGCTTTCTCCAGCGCCGCCTGGCTGTTGCCGACTTCACACACGAGTATTCCATTGTCCGTCAGAAATCGCGAGGCATCATGCAGAATCTTCTGCACCGAATCCAGACCCTTGTCTCCCGCGGCCAGCCCCAGCTCGGGTTCATGTCGGAATTCCTCGGGCAACGCGTTCATGTCTTCCCGGTCTACGTACGGAGGATTGCTGACGATCAGGTCGTACTGTTTGTCGCCCAGCTCATCGAAAAAGTCGGAGCGGACCGGATGCACGCGATCGACCATGCCGTGCCGTCGAACATTGATGGCCGTGACGGCCAGCGCGTCTTCGGAAATATCCACGGCATCGACACTCGCGGCGGGAAACGCGTCGGCGATGGCGATGGCGATGCAGCCACTGCCCGTACCGAGGTCAAGGGCATTCCGGACCATAGATGCCTCAATCCAGGGCGCAAACTGCCTCCGGATCAGCTCGGCCAGGGGGGAACGCGGTACCAGCACGCGTTCGTCCACGTAGAATTCCAGCCCTGCAAACCAGGCCTGGTTGAGCAGGTAGGCCAGCGGCAAGCGCTCCTCGATGCGTCGCTCGGCGATCGTGAGCATGCTGGCTACCTGGTCATTCGCCACACTTTGCGAATAAGCGCCCGGTGCATCGTCATGCGACAAGCCGAGTGTTGCAAAAACCAGCCAGGCCGCTTCGTCCATCGCATTGTCGGTACCGTGGCCATAGCTTAGCGCCGCATCTTCGAAACGGGCCGCAAGATCACGGATGATCTGTTCTACGGTTACGGGCGGCCTGGTCGGATCGGTCATGATCGAAATGCGTCAGAAAGTGCGAATGCGACGGCGAATCTATCACGCTCACCACTCAACTGCCTGTAGAATTGCGGCTTCTCGAATCCGACACTCCTATTGAAGATTTAATGAGTCTAAAAAACTTCATCGTTGCAATTGTACTGGCGATCGCTCTATCCGCAGGTATTTTCGTGGCAACGCGCCTGCAAACACCGGCCGCACTGAATACGGCTTTCGTGCTGCCCGGCCCTGCGCCGTTACCGGAATTCTCGCTTGTCGACCAGGCGGGTAATACGATCACCGGCGACTCATTCCGCGATCACTGGGACCTGCTCTTTTTCGGCTTCACGCATTGTCCCGACATTTGCCCGGCCACTTTGCAGGTACTGGCGACGGCCAGGAGCCAACTCGCAGCAGCCGGCCAGGCGCCATTGCCACGTATTGTGCTGGTCAGCGTCGATCCGGAACGCGACACACCGGAGCTAATGGGGAAGTACGTCGACTATTTTGGCGACGGCAACCTCGGAATAACCGGGAGCATTGACGAACTGAGGAAGCTGACGTCCGGGCTCGGCATTTATTTCGAAAAGCAGCCCGGACAAGGTGACGACTACGCCGTCGACCACAGCGCGGCCGTACTCCTTATTAATCCTGATGGTGAATTTCATGCGCTGTTCAGCAGTCCACACACGATTGAAAACTACGTGCACGATGTTCCTTTGATAATGGAGGGTCAATAATGCGACCTTATCTCGTTCTGGCGGCAATACTGATCGCCGCTTGTGGTGCCGAGCCGCAGCCGCCGCTCGTCGCGACGGAGCTTGTCGTCACTCGACCCATGCCAGGTACCGGGATGAGTGCCGCCTACCTGTCGCTGACAAACAATACGGAAAAGACGATCAGCGTCACGCGGGTTACGAGCGCGCAGTTCGCGTCCGTCCAGCTGCATGAATCAATGCTCGAAGACGGTGTCGCGCGCATGCGGGCTATTCCCGAACTTGAGATTCCGCCCGGCCAAACCCTGACGTTGCAGCGCGGCGGCAAACACCTGATGCTGATGCGCCCGAAAGGTCCGGCGGACATCGTGTCATTGCAGTTTTTCGATGAAGATAGTCTCGTTCTCAGTGTCGACGCCGCGTTCGAAACCAAAGCCCACTGACCTTCAATCAACGGCCTACTACAATGCTTGCAAACATTTTCGTGATCTTTCAATACCTGTTGCCACGGCATTGGCTCACGTCGCTGATCTATCGTATTGCCCGCATCAGGAATCCGCGCGTCAAAGATTTCCTGATTACACGATTTGTGCAGCTGTACGATGTCGATATTGAAGAGATAAAACTCGACGTGCCGCAGGACTTTCCGACCTTCAATGATTTTTTTGTGCGCGAGTTAAACGACGGTGCACGCGACATTGACGCTGACGCCAACGCGATCATTTCACCCGCCGATGGTACGGTGAGCCTCGCAGGAACGTTGCGTGCCGACAGCATCCTGCAAGCTAAAGGTCTTGACTACTCGCTGGATGACCTGCTCGCGACAGACCTCGAAGAATCGGCTTCCTACATCAACGGCCGCTTCGCCACCATCTACCTGGCGCCTTACAACTACCACCGGGTGCACGCGCCATTCGACGGGGAGCTGTTCGCCGCGCGATACGTTCCCGGCGATCTCTTCAGCGTCAATGCAGCAACCGTATCGAAAGTCGCGGGGCTGTTTCGGCGCAACGAACGGCTCATTATGCATTTCAGAACAGAGCACGGACCGGCCGTCGTCATTCTCGTCGGCGCACTCAACGTGGGTAGTATCTCAACGCCCTGGTCGGGCGAGATCCGACCGCGTAAAGCTGGCACCGTCGAGGTAATCGATATCTCGGTGCACGACACGAAAGTCCGCAAAGGCGACCTTCTCGGCTGGTTCAATATGGGCTCAACCGTCATAGTCCTGATGCCGGATGGCGTTTGCGAATGGCATGACAAGCTGGAGTCCGGCGACGCTCTGCGCATGGGTCAGTCAATCGGAACGTATTCGGTCGCCACGAAATGACGGACGGGCCACCTGCTCCCGGAATTCAGGCCGCAAGGAACAGGGCTGCCATGATGCGGCGGATCCGCGCCTGCTTCGACGCCGCGGACGTGCTCGAGGTCGATACACCGGCGTTTAGTCGTTACGCGGTCAGCGATACGCAAATCGAGAGCTTCGAGATCCAGCGCAGCCTCGTTAGCCAACGGCCAATATATCTGCACACGTCTCCCGAAGTCTGCATGAAACGTCTGCTGAGCGCAGGCTATCCCGACATTTTTTCGATCTGCCGCGTGTTCCGTGACGGAGAATCTGGCCAACGTCATCAGCCGGAATTCACGATGATCGAATGGTATCGCCTTGGCTTCGGCCTGCAAGACATCATCGACGACACGATAGCGCTCGTCGAGGCCGCCCTGAGTACTGTTGCGCTTGCGGAAAAACCGGACCAATACGACTATCGCGACATCTTTCTGCAGTCCGCAAACATCGACCCTCTGACCGCCACTGTCGACGAACTGGCAGATGCCGCGAGCGCTGACAGTGAACTCCGGAAGTCCCTCGGTGATGAACGCGACGACTGGCTCGACCTTTTGCTGGCTACGCACGTCGCGCCTGCGTTTGACAATCATCGGCTGACCGTATTGCGGCATTACCCGGCGAGCCAGGCGGCACTGGCGCGCTTGTGTCCTGATGACGAGCGCGTCGCCGACCGCTTCGAGGTTTTTTTCGGCTCGCTCGAACTGGCTAATGGTTACGTCGAGCTGGTAGACGCAGAAGAACAGTTACAACGAATGCACGCGGATAACGCGAATCGTCGTCGTCGCAATCGCGCGGTGCGTCCGCACGATCGTTCACTGCTGGACGCGCTGGAGACCGGACTGCCCGCTTCGGCAGGCGTCGCCATGGGATTTGAGCGCCTGCAGATGATTCATGACCGGACCGACGACATACGCGACGTAATTACTTTCTCTTTTGAGGCAGAGCAATGACGGATTCGGACTATAAGCTGCTTGACTCGCAGCTACGCGCGTTGCTTGGCGACGAGCCCGACGCGCTCGCATCGGCCAGCAATTTCGTGGCACTGCTTTACAACGCGATGGACGACGTCAACTGGCTGGGTATTTATGTGCTGCGAGGCAACGAGCTCGTACTGGGACCGTTCCAGGGAAAACCAGCCTGTGTGCGAATAGTGTTGGGCGACGGCGTTTGCGGCGCGGCTGCCGCAACGCTGACCACACAGCGAGTCGATGACGTTCATGCGTTCCCGGGCCATATTGCCTGCGACCCCGATTCGCGTTCGGAACTGGTCGTTCCATTACTCGTGAACGATGAGCTGATCGGCGTACTCGATATTGACAGCCCGTCTCTGGCGCGATTTACCGACGTGGATCAGCGCGGCGTTGAGACGATTTGTGCATCGTTTTGCCGGCTGCAGGGGAATCGCGAGCGCTTTATTTGACGCGTGACACGTACTCGCGTGAGCGCGTATCGACTTTGATGATCTCGCCCTGGTCTACGAACAGCGGGACCCGCACAACAGCACCTGTCGACAATGTTGCTGGTTTGACACCGCCACTGGCGGTATCACCTTTGACACCAGGATCGGTCTCGGTGATTTCGAGCTCGACGAAATTGGGCGCGTTGACAATGATCGGCGAATTATTCCAGAGCGTAATGCCGCAAACGTCGCCGTCTGTAATCCAGTCCTTGGCGTCCCCCACGGCTTCCGCATCGGCTGCATATTGCTCGAACGTATCCGCAACCATGAAGTGCCAGAATTCGCCATCGGAATAGAGGTATTGCATCTCCGTATCCATCACGTCGGCGGCCTCTACTGACTCACCTGATTTAAAGGTCTTGTCGACCGTCTTGCCGGTCTTCAGGTTACGAATCCGGACGCGATTGAACGCCTGGCCTTTACCCGGCTTGACGAACTCATTCTCAACGATAATGCATGGATCGTTGTCAATGATGATGCGTAGCCCGGATTTGAATTCACTGGTGCTGTAGTTAGCCATGTTGATCGCCCTGTTTACTGTCTGCCCGCCCTCGGCGAGGCGCTATCATACCCGAGTCTTTACGCGGCGCTAGCGCCATTTTCAGGCCTGAATTCGCCCAATACGGCCGGAAACATGATGGAAGTCACGGTTTTGAGACCCCGGTCGGGACTACGGCGACCGTTCTGACTAGACTCCTTTGACTGCATACGGATATCAACAGTCAACCCGACCTTGCCAGGGATTTGGATTTGAACGGGCGCCACAGCATCTCCATAGCCGTCCTGACCACCAACCAGGACGATGTTCAGCTGATCAACAGTACGTTGCGCGACGCAGGCCATGCTGCGCATTGCCATTGGATATCAAGCCCCAACAAGTTGGCCGACACGCTGGCCGCCGAAGACGTCGAGCTACTCATTCTGAATTGCGATCACTATCCCGACACGATTCGCCAGGTCGTCAAGCAAAAAGACCGCTACAACCCGGAATTGCCTGTCATCGCCATGCAGGACAAAGCCGAAGAGTCGGACATCGAATGTTCCATGCGTGCCGGTGCCTGTGATCTCGTCTCCCTGCGTCTCAAGAAACGACTGCAATCGGTCGTGAGTCGCGAGCTTCGCGCATTGCGGGTCGAGCGTGCTTTGAACTCGACGCTACAGTCGGCGACCGAATACAAACGTCAACTCAAGGATCACCGGGACTATTCCAGCACTTCGATTGCTCTCGTGCAGGAAGGCATCTTCGTGGACGTAAACGATTCGTGGCTGCAGACGTTCAAGCTAAAGGACAAGAACGACCTGATCGGCACACCCGTCATGGACAATTTCGAGTCCGAAAGCCAGGCAGCCCTCAAAGGTGCGCTGGTCGCCACCGTTCAGGGCAAGTGGCAGAAAGGCGAAAAACTGATCGTCAAAGCCCACATCGACTCGGGCGATGCCGAGGAGCTGCATCTGCAATTAGGCAAGATCGACCTCGAAGACGGAGCGTGCGTACAAATCCGAATCGCACCGAGACTGCAGGTCGCTGAAGAACCGACAAAACTCGTCCACGATGCCCTCAAGCGCGATCCAACGATGTTGTTCTTTCATCGCGCCCAGTTTCTTGAACGAATCACCAAACGGCTGAAGCGAAAGCCCGCATCCGGTACCCACTGCCTGGTCTATATCAAACCCGACAGCTTCAGCGATCTCAAGAACAAGATCGGAATCCTGGCATCTGAAGAAATTCTCGGCCTGTTCGCCGAGGAAGTGCGCAAGCGGATGCATCCACGCGATGTGGCCGGACGTTTCGAAGGGACATCGATCATGGTATTGCTCGAGCGCGGCACGGCGCGGGACGCGCAGGTTTGGGGCAAACAGCTGGTTGACCATATAGGCAAGATGACATTTGAAATCGGCGACAAGTCGACGTCCATGACGTGCACGGTCGGCGCCTGTGCCGTCAGCGAAGTATTCAGCGGTCTCGAGGAGTTCATTGCAGCAACCATCGCGGCGTACGAGATTGGCAAGGAAGCCGGTGGCAACGGGTCATTCCTGGACGAAAGCGCCGAAGAAGATACCAAGCAGCGCGAATTCGATGCCATCTGGGTCAGGCATCTCAAGGCCGCGCTGATGGAAGACCGCTTCCGCCTGGCGCAGCTGCCAATCGCAGGACTGCGCTGCGATTCAATACAAATGTATGACCTGCTGGTTCGCATGATCGACGAGCAGGGCAACTCGGTGTTGCCCTCAGAGTTCCTGCCGGCCGCGGAACGCAATAACATGATGAAGAACATCGACCGCTGGATGCTGAAAGCCGCCATGCACTTCTGCGGCAAGAACAACGCTGACCGGGTCTTTGTTCGACTGTCGCAACAGTCGCTTACAGATCCGTCAACCGCCGCCTGGATAGAGCAAGAACTCGATGCGGATGGTTTCGATTGCTCACGACTGGTTATCGAGGTGCCGGAACGCGATGCAGCCAAGCACATCAAGCAGACTCGGCAAATCGTCAGTCACGCTCGCAAACTCGGTATCGGTTTTGCCATCGAGCACTACGGTATCGATCAGGAACGCTTTCAGATCCTCGATCTGTTGAAACCTGACTACATAAAAGTGGACGGTGAGCTCATGCACACGCTGACGACCGACAAGACAGTTCAAAACGCCGTCAGCAGGATCGTCGGCGCGGCCAACAAACGTAACATCAAGACCATCGCCGAGCGTGTTGAGAATGCCAACGCCATGGCTGTGTTATTCCAGCTCGGGCTGGACTTCATGCAGGGGCATTATGTTCACGAGCCGGAGGTCGTGCTTGAGGACACGGGTAGTGCTGCACCGAATACACTCGCCGGGCTGGCGAGCGCAAACAACGGCTAGCCTTTACCCACCATCGCGCCGCTCTGAAAGTGTGACGCCTATCACACTTTGCCGGCGGAACCAGGCGCTAACAGCTACGTATTGTCAAAACATAGAATAGCGTCATGTTTTATAGGTCAACCGAGCCGTAATCTGTTGATCACCATGCCAGCGGGGAATCCGACTGTGAAACACGCACGATCCAAGCAAAACCGAACGAGTCGCATCGCAACGCGCGCGCAACGAACCCTGTTGCCGCTGGTTGCTGTCGGCGGCAGCCTCGCCGGCCTCCCGGCCAGTGCGCTCGAACTGGGTGACCTGACCGTGCAGTCGCGACTCGGGCAGCCGCTGCGCGCGAGCATTGCTTTTGCTCTGGCTCCAAATGAGCAATTGACCAGCTCCTGCGTGACGCTGGGCACGGGCGCCCTGGCCAGCGGACTTCCGGGTATTGGCCGCACCACAATCAGTATTGCGAAAGGCAACATCTTGTTGACCGGCAACACGGCCATGCGCGAACCGATGGTCGCCGCACAGGTTATCGTCGACTGCGCTTACACCGCGAACCTGAGCCGCGAGTACATGCTGTTTATCGATCCGGCTGGTTCAGCACAGGACGCGCAGGCCGCCGTCAAGACCACCGCGGCAACGCCTGTTGCACCCGCGCGCCGATCAGCACCCGTAGCGACACAACGCGCACCGGCCGCCCGCACGGTCACTCGAGAGCCGATTGGCAAATCCACGAGCTACCGCGTGCAACCTGGCGACTCGCTGTCGCGCATCGCAGAACGAATTGAGAATCGTCCTGTTGGCCTCTGGCCAGCCGTAACCGCGATATTCGATGCCAACCCCGACGCGTTCATGGGTAACGACCCGAACAGACTGAAAGCCGGCAGCGTGCTGACCATCCCCAGTTTCGACGGGAGCGAACCCGTAATCTCGGTGGCAGCTACCAGTAGTGTGGCATCGGCCGCGAGCGTTACCTCGACTGAAAGCGTCGCCTCAACCGAAAGCCCCGCACAACAGAATGGCGCGCAGACAGTTACGAGCCCGGAGACCGCGACGGTAGAAACCGCTGAGGTGATTCCGACGGGAACAGCAGCAGCCGCTATCGACACCACGTCGGATCTGAGCCCGGCAGACGTCGTACTCGATGCCGACAATCCGTTTGTCGACGGCAGAAAGACCACGAGCGAGACCATCGTTATCCCGGATACCGAACTTGCAGGGCCGACGACCCGTTCTACATCACCCAATGTCCCGACCGCCGTCATCAACACCGGCGGGCAGACATCGACAGCATCGACCACTTCCTGGCTGATGTGGCTTACGGGTGGTGGCATTGCAATCATCATTGGCCTGTTGCTGTTCGGCCGACTCTTACGTGGCCGCTCCGATGCACGGATAGCCGATCAGCCGATGCGCCGTGCGACTGATGGCGATACGTTGACCGTCGAAGCGATTCCGCCCCTGAGCAACGAACTTGATGACGACGCTCCGACCGAAGAGAACCTCACGCTGGACGCCGATCTCGAAATGGGCACCGGACTCGGCGCAAGCGGGGACATGGAGGTCGCTTCGGATTTCGGTTTCGCATCGCCAACAGAGGTCGATATCGAACTGCCTTTCGAGCCTGAACCATCGGTAGACGCTAGCGCCGATACAAATATGCTGTCGCCCCTCCACACCGACGAACAAACGATACTCGACAGCGAAGTCCTGCCCGATGACGACAACTACGACCTGTCTGTCATTCTCGATGCCACAAAGATGCCGCAACCCGAGGACATCACGGCCCGTGACCTGCAGGCGGTTGAAGTCACGCCGGAGAATGACACGAGCGAGACCGACGCTTATACAATCAACGACGAAGTCGAACTAAACATCCTCGAGCAGGATTACGAGGACGAACTTTCGGCAACACAGGCACTGAACGTCGAAATCAAACGCGCTGTTACGGAACTGGCCAAGGACCTGGGAGAAGAAGGCAAGTCAGACGACGAGACTGCAGCCGGGCCAACGGTCGAGATGCCGCCGCTGGCTTCCGTCACCGAACTCGACATCACGGCACAAATGACGGCAGGTGACGAGAACGCAGACGACGCAGACGAAACCGGTATTCACGAAGCGGCCACGATCGAGATGCCCGTCGCGGAGAACGACGACGAAACGACGGAAATGGAAGTCGACGGCGGCAAGTCCGGCACCAAAGGCGTCTAGACGACCTACCCTTTGGGTCTCCACCACCCACCTACTACTGCGGCGTCGATCGACGACGCACTCTCAGGCAAGCGTCCGACATGTTTACCGACGGATGTCTCGCTGCGCTCGCATGTCTCGCCGGCAAACATCTCGTCCACTTGCCTCAACGCAGCACGATTGAGACAGCGGCGGTGAGTGCCGGGGTGTCTCACAAAGCGAGTTTGCGCAGCAGCTGTCCGAGCGACTGAGATTCCCCGGCGATCGACGCCGCGTTCAGAATGGTGGGTGGTGGGAGTGGTGACCGCTTACTCGATGCCGACCAAGCGCTCGACTTTCCGCCATCCCTTCGGCAACAGGCCGCCACGCAACGCCCGTTCGCCGTAGTAATCGTCGATATCATCCCACCGGATAGTCATGACCCGAGTGCCCGTATGCACCTGCAGGTGGCCCTCTTCGGGAATGACCGCGGCCGCCACCATCTTTTCTTCGCCGCTTTGATATTTCTTGCCCGGAATATTGATGAGCTTGTTGCCCTTGCCTTTGGCAAGTTCAGGCAGCTCGTCCATCTCGAATACCAACAGCCGGCCAATCGAGCTGACGGCGGCAATCAGGCACTCCTTGCCGGCCGGTACGGGCGATGGCACAACAGCCTTGCCTCCTGCCGGAACCCTGAGGATTGCCTTGCCCGCCTTGTTGCGCGACACCAGGTCGCCCAGCGAGGCGACAAAGCCATAGCCTGCATCGCTCGCAAGCAGGTACTTTTTCTCAGCATCGCCAATCATCGCGCCACAAAAGCCGGCGCCGTCGGGTGGCTTGAAACGACTCGACAGCGGTTCGCCCTGCCCACGTGCCGTAGGCAATGTGCCCGCGATGACGCTGTAAACGCGTCCGGTACTGTCGATGAACATCGCCAGCTGGTTACTGCGACCCTGCGCGGCCGCGAGATAGTTGTCACCGGAACGGTAACTGAGCGTCGTTGGATCGATCTCATGCCCTTTGGCGGCGCGTGCATAGCCGGCCTGTGACAACACGACGGTTACCGGTTCGCTCACGACCAGCTCCGTTTCGTCAAGCGCCTGTGCGGCTTCGCGCTCGACGATTTCGGTCCGACGCTCATCGCCGTAGGCTTCCGCATCCGCGAGAATCTCCTTCTTGATGAGCGTCTTCAGACGTGCGGCACTTTTTAACGTCTTGTCCAACACATCGCGCTCTTCCCCGAGCTCGTCCTGCTCGCCGCGGATCTTCATTTCCTCGAGCTTGGCGAGATTTCGCAAGCGCAGGTTGAGGATAGCTTCTGCCTGGATATCACTGAGCTTGAAGCGCTTCATGAGAACCGGCTTTGGTTCGTCCTCTTTGCGAATAATTGCAATCACTTCGTCGATGTTCAGGTACGCGACCAGCAGTCCGTCGAGTACGTGCAGGCGATCATTGACGATCTGCAGGCGGTAGCCCAGGCGTTTCTTTACCGTGTCCTTGCGAAACGTGAGCCACTCTTTCAGCAGCTCGAGCAAATTGAACAGCCGCGGCTTGCCGTTCAGTCCGATGATGTTCATGTTGACGCGCGCCGTGCGCTCGAGCGATGTCGTCGAGAACAAATGCGACATCAGCTGTTCGACATCGACGCCACGCTTCTTGCTGATTACAAGGCGTGTCGGGTCTTCGTGATCCGACTCATCTCTGAGGTCGTCAACCTGTGGCAACTTCTTGTTGCGCATTTGCGCCGCGATCTGCTCAAGGATTTTGCTGCCGGAAATCTGGTGCGGCAGCGCGTTGATGATAATGTCGCCATTCTCGATTTTGTAAGATGCGCGCAAGCGCAGCGTGCCGCTACCGGTCATGTACATGTCCAGGATTTCGTCGCGGGACGAGACGAGTTCCCCGCCGGTCGGATAGTCAGGCGCCTTGATGTGTTTCATGAGTTGCTTGATGGTGGCTTTCGGATTGTCGAGCAAGTGCACGAGGGCGCTGGCCACCTCGTTGAGATTGTGCGGCGGGACATCGGTCGACATACCGACCGCGATGCCGGTTGTACCGTTGAGCAGCAGGTTGGGCAGGCGCGCCGGAAGAACCACGGGTTCGTTCATCGTGCCATCGAAGTTCGGCACCCAGTCGACCGTTCCCTGGCCAAGCTCCTGCAGCAGGCTCTTGGCGTACGGCGTCAATCGGGATTCGGTGTAACGCATGGCCGCAAACGACTTGGGATCGTCGGTCGATCCCCAGTTTCCCTGCCCGTCAATCACGGTATAGCGATACGAAAAGTCCTGCGCCATCAATACCATGGCTTCGTAACAGGCGGAGTCTCCGTGTGGGTGAAATTTGCCAATCACATCACCCACCGTGCGCGCCGATTTCTTCGGCTTGGAGCTGGCCGAAAGGCCGAGCTCACTCATCGCGTAAATGATGCGACGCTGCACCGGTTTCAGGCCATCACCGATTTGCGGCAACGCGCGGTCGAGAATCACGTACATCGAGTAGTCGAGGTAGGCCTTCTCGGTGTAGTCCTTCAGCGCCTGTCGTTCCACGCCCTCGAGGTTAAGACTGTTTTGCATGTTAGGGACCCCTAATACCTGAGCCAGGTCGCCCTTGGTTTCAAGCCATTTGCGACGGTCTTTCGCACGTTTCTTGGCGAGCAGCATGTCCATGAGCTGTTCGGCTTTGTCTTTGGCGCTGACGGTGAGTTGCACGAGCCTGCGCGTATCGCGATTCATCGTGGTTTCTCTGAGCTGTGCAGGATTCATCTCGCCCAGGCCCTTGAAGCGCGTGACGGAGACCTTGCCACGTTTCTTCTCCGCTTCTATGCGATCGAGAATGCCCTTGCGCTCACCTTCGTCCAGCGCGTAATAGACTTCTTTGCCAACATCGACGCGATATAACGGTGGCATCGCGACATAAACGTGACCGGCCATCACCAGCTCCCGGAAGTGTCGCAAGAACAAGGCGCAGAGCAGCGTCGCGATGTGCAAGCCGTCGGAGTCTGCGTCTGCCAGTATGCAGACCTTGTGGTAGCGAAGTCCGTCAAGGCTGTTGTCACCCGGATCGACGCCGAGTGCGACCGAAATGTCGTGCACTTCCTGGGACGCCAGAATCTCGGCGGAGTCGACCTCCCAGGTGTTCAGGATCTTGCCGCGTAGCGGCATGATAGCCTGGGTATTACGATCGCGCGCCTGCTTGGCCGAGCCGCCCGCGGAATCGCCCTCAACGAGGAAGATCTCGCACAGCTCAGGCTCCTGGGAGGTACAGTCTGCGAGCTTGCCCGGGAGCGCCGGACCGGAGACGATTTTTTTGCGAACGACTTTCTTCGCCGACTTGAGGCGCTTCTGCGCCTTGCCGATTGCAAGCAGCGCTATCTGATCGCCGGTTTCGGGATGCTGATTCAGCCACAGCGAGAAATTGTCCTTGATCACACCGGCGACAAACGCGGCCGATTCGCGTGACGACAGGCGCTCCTTGGTCTGCCCCGAGAACTGCGGGTCTTCGAGCTTGGCACTTAATATAAAACTAAGCCCGTCCCAGACGTCTTCCGGGGCAATCGCCACGCCTCGTGGCAGCAGGTTTCTGAAATCACAAAACTCCCGTAGCGCGTTCGTCAGGCCCGTCCGCAGGCCATTGACGTGCGTTCCGCCCTGCGGTGTCGGAACCAGGTTGACATAGCTTTCTGTGACGCTGGCGCCACCGTCAGTCGTCCACACGAGAGCCCAGTCGACGGCCTCATTGTTGCCCGTCAGGCTGCCCGAGAACGGCTCTGCCGGCAGCGTCTCTCCGCCGCCAATTTCCTCGAGCAAGTACTCCTCCAGGCCGCCCGAGTAACACCATTCGAACTTTTCTTTGGGTTTCTCGATCTTCAGGCGCACCGTGATGCCAGGACACAGAACGGCCTTCGCGCGCAGCGCATGCTTGAGGCGCCCGACGGAGAATTTTGCCGAATCGAAGTACTTTGGATCGGGCCAGAATCGCAGCGTGGTGCCCGTATTCGCCTTGCCGACCGTGCCCACCACCTCGAGCTTGCCGCGCTTCTTGCCACCGGCGAAGCTCATGTTGTATTCCTTGCCACCCCGACGAATCCACACCTCGAGATTCTTCGATAGCGCGTTCACAACGGACACGCCGACGCCGTGCAGGCCGCCCGAGTACTGATAAGTTTCGTTCGAGAATTTTCCGCCCGCATGCAGTCGCGTGAGGATCAGTTCGACGCCCGGAATCTTTTCCTTGGGGTGCTTGTCGACGGGCATGCCGCGACCGTCGTCGGTGACTTCGAGTGAGCCGTCCTTGTAAATCGTGACTTCGAGTTTCTTGCAGTAGCCTGCAAGCGCTTCGTCGATACTGTTGTCAATGACCTCGTGGGCCAGGTGGTTTGGCCGCGTGGTGTCGGTGTACATGCCCGGCCGACGCCGAACAGGTTCGAGTCCGCTAAGGACTTCAATGTCCGCAGCGTCGTATCGTTTACTCATCAATCAGATGGCCAGTGATCAGATTGCCAGAAAGGTGCCCGGCGGAATTCTAGCCTGAATGAATAGCCGGTGCACCCGTAATAATCGGGCAACGGCAAAGAATATCAGTCGAACTCTCAGTCAAAATCGGCAATCAGCGATTGACGGATGTTGCCAGCAACCGGACTGACTTCCATGCGATAGTTCTCATGATCGATGCCGGCAACCAGCGACGCGCCGCCTTTAAGCGCTGCAACCTGTTCCGCAGGCATCTCGAAACGCAGAAAATGCACGGCGGACGTCTTCTCATCATCGCTTCGTTCCAGATCTTCGTCCGCGATTGCCAAAACGCGATCAAAATCGGCAACCTGTACATAAACCCGGTTTTCGATGCCTCGAAGTTGCGACAACATCGCACGACGCTCTTCGACTTCGGGAAATTCGATCATGAATGTCGCTTTCCAGTTCGAACCATCGGGAATCAAGGGATTGTATGCGTTTAGCTCTTCGTTGATGCCTTCGGCTTCAAAGATGCGCTCGATGCGGAGCATCTCCTGTACCTGGTACTGCATGGTCAGGAAATCTTCGAAATACAGTGCTGCGTTGGTACCGAGGTCGAGACGGCGATTGCGCTTGTGCGAAATGACCTTCTGCCGAAAGGCCGGTCTTTCCTCGGCATATTTCTCTAGGCTGATTAGATTGTCACGTGTCAGTTTTTGCATCTTTGGAACCTCTGATCATATTCCATACGCTGTGCGTAACAGGCTCATCGGGTTGTTCGCCTCGTGATCATCGAGGTCCTGAACGATCTGTTCCGCCGCCATCGGGCAGTCGCTTACGAAATGGTCGGCCTCGGCACGTTTGAGCTTGCTCACAACCGGCCTCGCGATTTTCTTTGAGATCTCATGGAATTCCTTTTTGACGGCATAAGTTCCGTCATGTCCCGAACATCTCTCGATCGCTTCGACCGTCGTATCGGGAACCAGCTGCAGCATGTCACGCGTTTTCAGGCCGATATTTTGCACGCGCAGGTGGCACGGTACCTGGTAGGTCACTTTCCCCAGGGACTTTTTGAACTCCGTTTTGAGCTTGCCGTCCTTGTGGCGCAGCATCAGGTACTCGAACGGATCAAACATGGCGTCACGGACCTTCGCGACATCCGCGTCCTCCGGAAACATGAGCGGCAGCTCCTGCTTGAACATCAACGTGCACGACGGAATCGGTGTCACTATGTCCCAGCCTGCGTCGACCATGGCCGCGAGTACCGGAATATTGATTTCCTTGGCCCTGGCAACGGCTTCGAGGTCACCGAGTTCCAGCTTGGGCATGCCGCAGCAGGCCTCTTTTTCGGCCAGCGCCATCGCGATTCCGTTGTGCTCGAATACGGCCACGAGGTCCTCGTCGATCGCCGGGTGATTCCGGTTGCCATAGCACGTTGTATAGAGCACGACTTTGCCGCGCGTAGTTGCCGTGGCTTCGGCGACGACATCGCCACCATTTCTTAGTCGCTTCAGTCGCTTCCTGGCCGTGTTCGAATGATAGTCGGGCACGGGCGCGTCGCGATGCACGCCCAGCGTTTTTTCGATCAGCTTGCGGCCCGTCTTGCTGCGGTTGGTCGCATTAACCGCATTGACGATTACGGGGATGCCCGCGAGTTTCCCGACCGTGTCAGTCGCACTGAGGACCTTGTCGCGCAGCGAGGCACCCTCTTTCTTGAATCGCACTGCTTTGGCACGCAGCATCAGGTGCGGAAAGTCGACATTCCATTCGTGCGGCGGAACGTACGGGCATTTCGTCATGTAACACATGTCACAGAGGTAACAGTGATCGACAACGTCCCAGTAAACTTTCTTCGGTACGCCATCGACTTCCATCGTATCGGACTCATCGACCGCATCGAACAGCGTTGGAAATGAATTGCACAGGTTGAAGCAGCGGCGACAGCCGTGACAGATATCGAAAACACGCTCGAGCTCTGCAAACAGCGGCTCTTCGTCGTAGAACTCGCCGGACTTCCAGTCCAGGGGGTGCCGAGTCGGCGCCTCGAGGCTACCCTCGCGTCTGCCGTCAGGTTTGCTCATCGAATCCCTTGATGTGTAGAAATTCCGGGCCTCGCGGCCCGGAATTCCCAAAAACTACTAATCGTCGAGCGTGTCGAGCGCTTTCTGGAATCGATTCGCATGCGAACGTTCCGCTTTGGCGAGCGTCTCGAACCAGTCTGCAATCTCGTCGAAGTCTTCGTCGCGCGCTGTCTTGGCCATGCCGGGGTACATATCGGTGTACTCATGAGTTTCGCCGGCGATAGCGGCGGCCAGGTTGGCCGAGGTTGCGCCGATCGGCAGACCGGTTGCCGGATCACCCACTTCTTCGAGGTACTCGAGGTGACCGTGCGCATGGCCCGTTTCACCTTCGGCGGTTGAACGGAATACAGCGGCAACATCGTTGTAGCCTTCGACATCCGCTTTCGCTGCGAAATAAAGATAACGACGGTTCGCCTGGGATTCGCCGGCGAATGCCTCTTTGAGATTGTTTTCTGTCTTGCTGCCTTTTAGTGACACGTTAGTACCCTCTCAATTGAATTGACCATTAATTAGAACGAGTCTAATAGCCGTTTACTCTAAGCCTCGCCCCTATTCCTGTCAACCGTGGAAAACCCGGGCTAGACGGCGGTGCGGCAACGATGAGGATTGACGATGCAGATGCCTGCCTGTAGCGTAACGGCGCAACGTGAATCGGAAAAATGCCATGAGTTCTGCAAAGAAATTCAATCTCGAGAAATCCCTGGCGGACCTCGAAGAGCTGGTCGAGGAACTCGAATCCGGTGACCTGCCGCTCGAAAAAGCGATGAAGAAGTTTGAAGACGGCATCAAACTCACGCGCGGCTGCCAGACGGCGCTCAAGGAAGCCGAACAGAAGGTCGAAATCCTGTTGCAGAATGCGGGCAACGAAGACCTCGACGACTTCCTCGTCGACGACGATTGATTCGCGCACTCCCGCATTGTCCTCGAATGGGGAGGCGCTCCTAAAGAATCACTCCTGCAGTAGCGCCATCAAAGCCACCACAGTCGATTCCACGCCGGCCTTTACGGCGGGCTCCGGCGCAATCTTGAACAACGGTGAATGGTGGCTCGGTACGGGCGGACCCCCTGCCATCTCAGTGTCGAAGTCTTTCTGCGGCGTTCCGCCGATCGCCCAATAGACACTGGGTATCTCCGGGTCATCGGTAAAGAATGGAAAGTCCTCAGCCCCCATGCCCTTGGTCGGAATATCGACCACGGCACCGTCACCCATTGCGTCCGTCCATGCGACTTTCAACCGCCTCGTAAGCTCAGCGTTATTGTCCGTCGGCGGGACGCTTTCCTCGGATATGATCACTTCAGGCAAGCGATCCTCCGGCAGACCCGCAACACGTCCCATGTTTTCCGCGATGCGCTTGATGCCGTTGAGCAGGATCGCGCGCGTCTCCTCGTTGGTATTTCTAACCGTCAGCTGCAGATGAGCTTCATCGGAAATGATGTTGTGTTTGGTGCCCGAATGAAATGAGCCGACCGTCACGACGCCAGGATCCCGTGGCGACAGCTCGCGCGAAACCAGCGTTTGCAATGCCAGTACAATCTGGCTGCCCAGCACGATCGGGTCCTTGCCGCGGTGCGGGCTGGCGCCATGCGCGCCCACGCCGTGAATGATGATATCGACCGTATCGGCACCGGCGTAAGGACTGCCCTCGGAGACGTTGATAGTGCCCGCCACATTGCTCGACGACACGTGGAAAGCCAGTGCGTAATCGGGTTTGCCGAATCGGCCCCAGATGTCGTCGTCTTTCATCGCACGTGCGCCGAGCACGCGCTCCTCGGCGGGTTGCACGATAAGCATCAGCGTGCCACGCCATTCGTCCTTTCTGGCTGCCATCTGGCGTGCCGTGCCGACGAGGCTGGTTATGTGCACGTCGTGGCCACAGGCATGCATCGTGAAAACGGTGTTGCCGGTGATAGGGTCCGTTTGCGTCGCGCGTGACGCATTGTCGAGACCGGATTTCTCCTCCACGGGCAAGCCATCCATATCGGCTCGCATCATGACCAGCGGGCCGGGTCCGTTCTCCATCATCGCGACAACACCCGTGCCACCGACGTTTTCGGTGACCTCGAATCCGGCCGCCCGAAGTTCGTCCGCCATGCGTTTCGCGGTCTTGAATTCGACCGTCGAAAGCTCAGGGTTGCGATGGAAGTGATCAAACAGCTTCGCGAGGTGGCCGTCGTAGTCCTTTCCTACGGCCTCGTTGAGGTCGCTTGCGGACGCAGGCAACGCAAGAAGAATTGCCAAAAGAAAAGCAATACGCTTGGTCATGTGAGGTTCCCCTGTCTTATTGTCGGCCCAGTGTAGACACAAAATGGCCGAGGATCACTCAATGGGACTGGCCCAAGCGTGACTTGGCCTGCCGGGCTGGCAGGATATGAGGATTTGTGCCGGTGAACCGGCTGATCAGGTATTGGCGCCGCCGCTACCCTGCAAGCGAGTGATGAGTGCGCGCAGGAAGACCTTGTTGAAGCGCAGCTGACACGCCGACGACACCTGCTCCATCAGCGATGAACTCACGCGCAGGATCGTGACCTGTCCCTCGGCCCTGATGGACGCCTGGCGCTTGGCGCCACTGACGTAGCTGGTCTCGCCGAAACAATCACCGTTCGACAATGTGCCAATGTTGTTGCCGTTCGCCTGTACTGCCACGGCGCCGGCAACAATAATGTAAAAACGATCATCGACTTCGCCTTCGCGCACGATGTCTTCGCCGTCTTTGTATTCGTGCCAATCGGAGGCACGTAGCACTTCCCAGATTTCAGCGTGGGAAAACTCGTGGAAGAACGTGAGCGTACGCAACAGGTCGAAATGTTCCTGGTTATCGAGGCTGTCGTACTTTTGACGCAGATCCTTGTAAACGCGCGTAAGCTCCGCCGACATCGCGTTACCCGTAAGCAGCCGCTTGTCCGGGTCTTTCTGCATCGTCGTCATGACGACATGCTCGAGCTCCTCAGGCAAGTCGTTGCGATAGGTATGAATCGGCGGCGGTGTCGCGTACACAATCTGGTGCAGAAGCTTCGACAGGTTGTCGGCACGGAACGGACGAAAGCCCGTCAGCAGTTCGTACATGACGGCGCCGAGAGAATACAGGTCTGAGCGCGGCGTCAGCTCTTCCGACTGCACTTGCTCGGGCGACATGTAACTCGGCGAACCTGCT
Organism: uncultured Gammaproteobacteria bacterium; assembly: GCA_963841165.1. Taxonomy (GTDB): domain Bacteria; phylum Pseudomonadota; class Gammaproteobacteria; order Steroidobacterales; family Woeseiaceae; genus UBA1847. The sequence continues at coordinate 69,388 of CAWJCA010000025.1, forward strand.
ATACCCTCGATGCGCGACACTTCGGAGTCACTGACGATAGCGATGCCGAAGTCGATGATGCGCACATCGTTGTCGATCGTTAGCATGACGTTACTGGGCTTGATATCACGGTGAATAACGCCACGGCCGTGTGCGTAGTGTAGCGCTTTGGCGCATTTGTAAATGATCTCTACGACGTCGTCGACGCGCAGCAGATTATCGGGACGACAGTACGCGGCGAGAGTGCGAGCACCCTGAATGTGTTCGGTGACCACGTAGTAGCTGCCGTCTTCTTCGCCCGCATCGAAGATCGGCATGATATTCGGATGCTGCAACATCCCGACCATGTGCGCTTCGTTGAAAAACATCTTGCGGGAGACCTTTGCGCGCTCGGCGTTCGGGTCTTCTTCGATGTTGTAGACTTTGATCGCGACGTCGCGACGATAATAGGGATCGTGAGACAGGTAGACGGTACCCGTACTGCCTTTGCCGATCTTGTTGATGATGACGTATTTACCGATCTTGTCGGGAACGTCAGCCGGGCGCTCTATTTCGCTTGCAGTGCGAGCCATGTTGTCTCAACTGGTTAGATCATGAGCCACCTGTACAAACCCAGTAATACTGCGGCATACAGAGCGGCTACGAGGTCGTCCAGCATAATTCCGACGCCCCCGCCCAGTCTGTGATCCAGGTCGCGAATCGGCCACGGTTTGACAATATCAAATAGCCGAAAAAGCACGAACGCGAGCGCCCATCCGGCAAGCGATAGCGGGGCCGCCAGGAGCGTGATGTACATGCCGGCAATCTCGTCCCAAACGATGCCGCCATGATCATGAACGCCTATGCGCCGTGCGCTTTCGCCGCATAACCAGATGCCCGAGGCGACAAGCGCTGCCGCAACGCTCAATTGAACATAAAGTCCTAAATCGAGCGTCAGCCAGAACAGCAAAACACCCGGAATCGAGCCGACGGTGCCCGGCGCAAATGGAGCAAGTCCCGTACCGAAGCCAAACGCCAGGAAATGCACCGGATCCGTCAGGACCGTGCGCGTGAGCCTGTTTTCCATGTCTTCTGGTGGCTTGTTCACTGGAAGTGACGGTAACCGCTGTCGTCCCATTCCACAATAACGCCGTTCTGGCGGCAGGCGAGCCCCGGCTCGCGCCTTATTTTGCCGATTGCCGTGATATCGGCAATGCCTTCGACGGCATCCGGCCTGGCCGTAAAGCAAAGCTCGTAATCATCGCCCCCGTTCAGAGCCAAGCGAGTTCGACTCGACTCATCGAAGCGCGCTTTGATGGCATCGGACATTGGCACGCGATCCATATCGATCTCACCGCCGACACCGCTCGCATTCAACAGCTTTTTCAAGTCGCCAACCAGGCCATCGGACACATCGATGGCGGCGCTTGCACGGCCAACGAGCAGGCGGCCCGTCTCGATACGCGCTCTCGGGCGCAGGAAGCGATTGCTCAGGACGCTGTCGCGTTCGCCGCGACCGAGGAGTTCGAGGCCCGCAGCGGCATCACCAATCGTACCTGTTACGAATATTGTGTCACCGACCTTTGCGCCACTTCGCAACAGAGCCGTGCCCGCCTCTACCTCTCCCGTGACGTGCACGGTTGCAACGACAACGTCACCACCGGTCGTATCGCCACCAACCAGGGCAACGTCGAACTCCCCGGCTGCTTCGAACAGACCGCTGGCGAAGGCAGCCAGCCACTGCGCATCTTTTGGCGGCGTCGAGAGCGCCAGCGTCATCCAGCGCGGGCGAGCACCCATCGCAGCAATGTCCGAAAGATTGACGGCCACGACGCGGAAACCAATATCTTCTGCATTTGCGTCGGCCGGAAAGTGCACGCCCTCAACGAGCGTATCGATAACCTGGATCTGTTCGAGGCCGGGTTCGGGCTGCAGCACCGCGCCGTCATCACCGATTCCGACCACTACGCCCGGCGTTGAAGCCTGGCGATTGAAAAAGCGTTCTATCAGCTCGAACTCATCCACCGGCGTTTGCTTGTACCTCGTTTTCACGCAGGGTTTTCGCCGCGACGTCCAGGCAAGCATTCACGTACTTGTGTCCGTCGACAGAGCCGAAGCGCCTGGCCAGGTTCACACATTCGTTGATAACGACCTTGTACGGGATATCGATGCGTGATTCGAGTTCGTACGCGCCGATCAGCAGGATACCCCGCTCCACGGGATCGAGTTGATCCAAGGGCCGGTCGATGAGGCTGTCTACGGTCTTCTCGAGCTCGTCCTGAGCCTTGCAGATCGCAGCCAGCTGTTCATCGAAAAATTCCTGATCGACGCGCTCGTATGCGACCTGCTCGTGGAATTGAGACAGCAGCTCGGAACAGGAATGCCCGGCTATCTGTTTTTGATAGAGTGCCTGCACCAGCAGCTCGCGTGCACGGGTCCGCGCGCCTGTTCCTTTTGAACTGGCTTTACTCATTAATCACTAACCTTCAAGGTATCAGTCGATACGACGCGTATGTTTTTCCGGCCAATCAGCGTGCATGACTTAGTCAATCTTCCGCAGCAGGTTGACCATCTCGATGACGGCAAGCGTAGCTTCTTCACCTTTGTTGCCAGCTTTCGTACCGGCACGCTCTATCGCCTGCTCGATGGTATTGACCGTTAATACGCCCTGACCGATCGGTATGCCATGCTTTTGACCCACAGCCGTGATGCCTTTGACACATTCACTCGCGACGTAATCGAAATGCGGTGTGCCGCCACGGATCACGGCACCGAGGGCAATGATGCCATCGACACGACGAGCGGCCGCGACCTTCTCCACGGCAATCGGCATTTCGAATGCCCCGGGAACACGAATAATCTCGATATCGGCATCGGCCGCACCGTGCTGCCGCAAGCAACGAAGTGATCCCTTGATAAGTGACTCGACGATAAAATCGTTGAACCGCGACGCCACGATTGCGAATCGGCCATCGCGAACAATGAGGTCACCCTCTGTTGTCTTGATCCTGTCCATGGCGTGCCGCTACTCCGAGACGTACTCCATGATCTCGAGGTCGAAGCCCGAGATCGCGTACATATGTTTAGGCGCTGATAATACACGGATTTTGCTGAGTCCGAGGTCGCGAAGAATCTGTGCACCCACCCCGTAGGTGCGCAATACCATGTCGCCGCTGCGGCGCTTGTCCAGCTCGTCGCGAAGTTGACCCAGGGTCTCCACCGATTCCATGAAGTCGCGCGACGATTCCTGGTCACGCAGCATCACGACGACACCGGTCTCCTCTTTCGCGATGCGCTCGATCGCGTTGTGCAGCGGCCAGCCCAGCGAACGGCTTTTTACGCCGATTACGTCGCCGAGCGTATCCTGCAGGTGCACACGAACCAGCGGCGCATCTACAGCGTCGAGGTCACCTTTCACCAAAGCGACAT
>CAWJCA010000026.1:0-157429 GCA_963841165.1 uncultured Gammaproteobacteria bacterium
TCTCGTGCAGCGCCGGGGTGTCCTTGTACAGGCGATTCAGGTCGCGCACCAGTTTTTGCACGCCCTGGTGCGGGGCGTATTGCAGCAGGTGCCAGTCAAGCGACTGATCGTGATTCCATTCGTGGCGCTGCGCGATCTCGTTGCCCATGAACAGCAGTTTCTTGCCCGGGTGGGCGAACATCGTCGTGTAGTAGGCCCGCAGGTTCGCGAACTGCTGCCAGTCGTCTCCCGGCATGCGTCCCAGAATCGAACGCTTGCCGTGTACGACTTCGTCGTGTGAGAGCGGCAGGACGAAGTTCTCGTTGAACGCGTAGACGAGACCGAAGGTCATTTTGTCGTGATGGTATTTGCGATGAATCGGGTCTTCGGACATGTACGACAAGGTGTCGTTCATCCAGCCCATGTTCCATTTGTAAGTGAAGCCGAGGCCGCCCGCATGAACCGGTTTTGATACGCCTGGCCATGCAGTGGATTCCTCCGCGAATGACGTGGCGCAATGTGCATGAACCTCCGTGTTGAGTCGGCGCAGGAACGCAACAGCCTCGAGGTTTTCATTTCCACCATGTTCGTTCGGCAGCCACTCGCCTTCTTCGCGCGAGTAGTCGAGATAAAGCATCGAAGCGACGGCGTCGACGCGCAGACCGTCGATGTGAAACTCGCTGATCCAGTAAAGCGCGCTGCCGAGCAGGTAGTTCATGACCTCGCGCCGGCCATAGTTGAAGATCAACGTACCCCAGTCCGCGTGTGCGCCTTTGCGCGGGTCTTCGTGCTCATAAAGCGCGGAGCCGTCAAAGCGGCGCAGGCCATGATCGTCATTCGGGAAGTGCGCCGGCACCCAGTCCATGATGACGCCGATGTTGTTGGCGTGGCAGCGATCGACGAAATAGCGAAAGTCATCCGGGGCTCCGAAACGCTGGGTCGGCGCGAACAAACCGATCGGCTGATAGCCCCAGGAACCGTCGAACGGGTGTTCGGTTACGGGCATCAGCTCGATGTGGGTGAATCCCATGTCCACAACGTAGTTCACGAGTTCGTCGGCAAAATTCCGGTACGACAGGTAGCTGCCGTCATCTTTGCGGCGCCATGAACCGAGGTGTACTTCGTAAATGCTGATGGGTTTGCCGAGATTCGGTTCAACGGTAAGGCGTTGCATCCAGTCGCCGTCCTGCCAGTCGTAATCGCTGTCAAAAACGACCGACGCGTTTCCGGGTGGCGGCTCATGGTAGCTCGCGTATGGATCGCCCTTGAGCGGCAGCAGTTTTCCGTCCCTGTCCTGAATTTCGTATTTGTACAATGCGCCGTTGCCGACGGCCGGTATGAAGATTTCCCAGATGCCATTGCCCGGGTGCAGACGCATGACATGCTGCCGTCCGTCCCAGCCGTTGAAATCACCAATGACGCTGACCCGTGATGCGTTCGGCGCCCAGACGGCGAAACGCGTGCCGGCTATGCCCTGCAGCTGTCGCAGATGCGCGCCGAGCTTCCTGTAGATGTAGCGGTCCGATCCTTCGCCCAAAAAGTACAGATCCATTTCGCCCAGAGCGGACGGAAAACGATAGGGGTCTTCGATGACATAGGACAGACCTGAGCCGTCCGTTATGCGCAGGGCATAATGTCGTTTGCGAGGCGGCAAAGGCGCCTCGAAAAGGCCGCCGGCGTGAATTTTTTTCATGTTGGCAATGGGCGCGCCTGCGGCATCGATCAGCTCTACCTTGGCCGCATGCGGTTGCAGCGTGCGTACAACCCGTCCCTCAGCTTCGGTCTGCGGCCCGAGCACGCCGAACGGGTTGTTGTGACGGCCGGCGACGAGCGCCTCGAATTCACTGTTCCTGTCTGCTTTAGCGGTCATTGCCCTCGCCATATAGCGTTTCGATGGTAGTTTCAGCTGCCGCGGTCCAGTCGAACCGGCAAGCTGCCGCGGCCTGGCAGACATTCTGCCATGTAATTGGGTCGCCGGATCGGATGTCCAGCGCACGCGCTGTCGTGCTGACGAATTCCCTGGCCTGTTCGTCCGGGCTGTGGCCATCGAAAACGAACCCGGTAACGCCGTCTTCGACCGTGTCTTTGAGGCCGCCGACACCGTGAACGACGCAGGGCTGCGCGCCGCGCATTGCGAGCATCTGGCTGATGCCACAGGGTTCGAAACTCGACGGCATCAGGAAAAGATCGCCGCCTCTGTATAGCGGTGCGGCCAGGTCTTCGGAATATCCTTGCAGAAAAACGAGATTGGGTGCCTGTCTCGCCACTTCCAGCATACGTGCTTCGAGATGCGGATCGCCGCTTCCAAGCACCAGGATCACGCCTTTTTTGCCGACGGCTTCGGCAATGCGTCCCAGCGGCGTGCTGCCGTCGTCGAATTGGTGTAACAGCAAGGTCGCTTTTTGTTCGACGAGCCTGCCGATGCTTGTCATCAGGTGACTCGGCCGTCGTTTCGGCATTGAGGTCAAACGCTGAAGTGCCAGCTCGTGTGCCTCGTTCGACGGCTGTTCCTCTTGCCAGGTCTGAAGCTGTGTCTCGATCATGCCGAGCAAGCGCTGCCAGCCCGGGCGGCGACCGATCGGCTGGTCGTAATAGCAACCGTTGAGTATGCCGTATAGGCGACCGTCATCACGTACCCGGGTCAGTTCGGCTTCCAGTCCTTCGCCGCCGATGAAGCCGGTCTCAGGATTGCTCGGCCTACAGATTTCGCCCGCGTAAGTCGGCGATACCGTGCTCACGCGGTCCGCGAGGCGGATAGCGCTCGCCATGGGGTTCACGCAGTCGGCATAGCGAGGATCGACGATCTTTCCGAAATCCGGACGCAGGTGCGGATACCAGGCCTCGAGCGACGATTCATCACCCCGAAACGGACGCGTGCCCTGGTAAGAGAGGTTGTGAATCGTAAATACCGTGCGAATGTCGCGAAGGCCTGCGAATTGCTCTGCATAGTTTGCAAGCAACAGGTAGAAAGCCGCATGCCAGTCGTGCAGGTGCACAACATCGGGCCGACTTTCGCTTGCGCTTATCCACTGTGCGGCCGCCGCGCAGAAAAAAGCGAAGGTGTTCGCATCGCTTGCAAAAGGACGAGCCGCTTCATCTTGATGGTAGATGCGCCCACTGCCGTATTGTGCGAACAAGGCATGATCGAAGACGATGTTCTGCACGCCGCTGTCATCGTCCGGGATCTCCCAGATATCGACAGGGTGCGCACCGCCGCGAAAGTCGACATCGATAGTTGCGAGGCGAGCCGCGCCGTGCAGCTTTTGCAGCGAGCCGTAAGAGGGCGTGGCAACCGATGCCTGCCAGCCTGCCGCCGCCAGTGCGAGCGGCAGGTCACGAACGACGTCGCCGACACCGCCGACTTTTCCGCCGCGCAGGGCGCCATTCTCTGACGCCAGGAAGATGACGTTTCGGTTGTCGATAATCGCTTTCCTAACGCGTGAAGTGCAGCTGCTGTCCGAGCATGTCAGGTGTAACCAGGGTCAGGCCGCTGTCCGTAACGCGGAATCCGCGCTCCCTGTCGGCGTCGTGGTTCACCCCGATTTCCGTACCAGCCGGGATCTTGGTCCCCTTATCGATGATCGCTCGATTGATCGTGCATCGCTCGCCGATTACCACGTCGGGCAGGACAACAGAATCGGTTACGGTGCTGTAGGGGTGCACATAGCAATTCGTAAACAGCAGAGAACCCCGCACGGTCGAGCCGGATACGACGCAGCCGCCCGAGACCATCGACTGGATCGCTTCACCGCGCCTGTCCGGCTCATCGAATACGAACTTGGCAGGCGGCACCTGCTCCTGGTGCGTCCATATCGGCCAGACTTTGTCGTAGAGGTTCAGCTGCGGTGTTACCGAAACGAGCTCCATGTTGGCTTCCCAGAATGCATCGAGGGTACCGACGTCGCGCCAGTACGCTTGCTTGCCGGATTCCGGGTCGTGCAATGGGTAGGCATAAACTTTGTAATCGTCAATGATCGACGGAATGAGGTTGCGACCGAAGTCGTGCTGCGTGCCCGGTGTGTCGGCATCCTTGATGACCTGTTCGTAGAGAAACTCCGTGTTGAAAACATAGTTGCCCATTGACGCAAGACAAAGGTCGGGCTTGCCGGGAATCGGGTTCGGTTTCTCGGGCTTTTCGTCGAAACGCGATGATGCGGCCCTCTTCGTTGACCGTCATGACACCGAATTCGCCGGCGGCCTCGGCAAGCGGCATCTCAAAGCAGCAGATCGACATGTCCGCGATTCTCTCTACGTGAAAGGCGAGAAACGGGCCGTAGTCCATCTTGTAAATGTGATCGCCGGCCAGGATCAGCACGAAGCGTGGATCGTGTGTGCGAATGATGTCGAGGTTCTGGTAGACGGCGTCCGCGGTGCCGCGGTACCACTCACCACCGACTCGCTGCGAAGCGGGCAGGATTTCGACGAATTCTCGCGATCCTCCGCCCGCCTGGAACCAGGACCAGCCGTTCAACAGATGCCGGATCAGCGAATGCGCCTTGTACTGGGTCAATACGCCAATGCGCCGGATGCCCGAGTTGATGCAGTTCGACAGCGGGAAATCGATGATGCGGAACTTGCCGCCGAAATGGAGGCCTGGCTTGGCGCGCCAGGTCGTCAGGTCATGCAACCGCGAGCCTTGCCCGCCAGCGAGAATCAGGGCCAGCGTCTCGCGGGTCAGGCGACTGACAAATCTTGCTTCTTCCTTGAGTTTTACGTCATTCATCTTGCAACTCGTCCTTCCAGGCTGTGTGTATCACGGCAGGCTCCGGATACGTTTTCAGCCAATGAGTTGCCTCAATGAGTGAATCCGCGACCCGATGCCCGCACCATGTCGGCCACATTGTCGCAAACTTCTGGCGTCAATTGTGTGTCAAGTACACGCCAACGCCAATTGCCGCCAGACGTTCCGGGTATATTCAGGCGAGCGTCAGATCCCAGGCCGAGATAGTCCTGCATCGGCGCGATAGCGAGCTGTGCATCTGTCGAGAAAGCGGCTTTGATCAGATCGCTGTGAATGGTCTCAGGTGTGCCGCCTGTGATTTCGAGGACAGCTTTTTGTGCGCGCTCGATTTCCTCGGCGCTGCGAATGTCGTTCGGGCTGCCATGAAACCAGCCTATGGTTGTGTCGTTGTCGTGCGTGCCCGTGTAACAGACGCTGTTTCGCGCCGACGTCTGACAGCTTGAAGCCGTCGTCGCACACGTCGAATTGCAGCACACGCATGCCCGGAATGTGGTGCCGATCGCGCAAGCCTTCGACTTCCGGTGTAATTACGCCCAGATCCTCGGCCACGATCGGCAGATGTGCCGAGCGCCGCTTTCATCGCATCGAAAATTGCATCACCCGGACCCGGTTCCCAGGCACCGACGCGCGCCGTAGCCGAGTCCGCCGGGACCGACCAGTAGGCCTCAAATCCCCGAAAATGGTCAATTCGGACTATATCAGCGAGTTTTGCCGAGGCTCGCAGGCGATCGACCCACCAGCGGTAGCCGTCGGCCGCATGCATATTCCAGTCGTAGAGTGGGTTGCCCCAGAGTTGCCCGTCTTCGCTGAAGTAGTCGGGCGGAACGCCGGCGACGTAGTCCGGTTGGCCGTCTTCGTCGAGGCACAGGATGTCGCGGTTGGCCCAGGCATCCGAGCTGTCGAGCGCGATGCAGATCGGCATGTCGCCGAACAATGTGATGCCGCTGGCGTGCGCGTAATCGCGGAAACGCTGCCACTGGTCGTGAAAAAGGAACTGAATGATCTTGATCGTCTCGATCTTCGCGGCCTCACCGGTCTCGAGTTCGCGCAGCGCTTTTTCGTCGCGGCGCACGTATTCCGGCTTCCATTCGGGCCAGGGTCGCTCACCGTGTCGGGTTTTGAGAATGCGAAAAACGGCGTAGTCGTGCAGCCAGGCAGTGTCGTTTGCCGCAATGAACGCGGCGCACCGGGCCTGGATTTCATCGCTGGCTTTGGACGGGAACCTCTGCGCCGCGATGTCGAGCAGCCGATTTTTCACCGGAATAAGCGCACCGTAGTCCACGAAATGCGTCGGCAGCGCAGTCAGTTCTTCGACCTCATGTTCCGCAAGCAGACCCGTTTCGATGCAGATCGCCGATACTGATAAGCATCTCGTTGCCGGCGAATGTTGACAGAGGCTGGTAGGGCGAATCGCCGTAAGCCGTTGGTCCCGTAGGCAAGAATTGCCAGACACCCAGCTGCATATCGCGCATTTTGTCGACGAATGCCCGCGCCTCGGCGCCGATCTCGCCAATGCCGTAGGGGCCGGGTAAGGACGCGATATGCAGGCACACGCCTGCCTGCCGCTTATCCGGCAAGGTATGAGGCTCAGCGTTACTCGTCATTAGCAGGTTTTGTGAATTCATATTATTTAGCGGGCAAACTAATCAGCGAGCAGCCTGACCGCAATGCAATGCATACGTATTCAGGCAATGAATACGTATGCATTGCATTGTGGATGTCTGGCTCGCTTTCTAGAATGCGGAAATAGTTGTATCAACAGAATAAGACCTTCCCGGGGGAAACCGAATGTCCAAGAAACGCCGAAGTGCGCAGTCTGTATCAGACGAAACCAATAACCTGACTTTGAACATCCGCCGTACGGCGCTGTCGCTTGCGGTTGCAGCGGCGCTGCCTGGCGTGATCGCCATGCCAATGTCTGCGTATGCGCAGGACGCCGATGACGACGTGATCGAGGAAATCGTAACTTACGGTTCGTTTCGCGCAAGTCTGATCGACTCGATCAACACCAAACGTACTTCGACGTCTGTCGTTGAGGCTATTTCCGCTGAAGACATTGGCAAGCTGCCGGATTCGAGTATTGCCGAGGCGATATCGCGTCTGCCGGGCCTTGCCGGCCAGCGCCTGGACGGCCGCCAGAGTTCGATCTCTATTCGTGGTCTCGGCGAAGACTTCAGTACCGCGACGCTCAACGGTCGCGAGCAGGTCTCGATCGGCGACAACCGCGGCATCGAATTCGATCTGTACCCGTCGGAGATCATGTCGGGTGTGACTGTCTACAAGACCCCGGATGCGTCTCTGATGAACCAGGGTATTGCCGGCACGATCAACCTGCACACGGTCAAGCCGCTGGATTACGACCGTGTGTTGCAGGTCAATGCTCAGGTTGAGCAGAACGGTCACGACAAGCTGAATCCCGACGGTGACGATTCGGGTTACCGCGCAACGTTCTCCTATATCGACCAGTTCGCTGACGATACTGTTGGCATTGCCCTTGCATTCGCGACAATGGAATCACCTAACCAGGAAGAGCGTTGGAACTCCTGGGGTTTCCCGACAACCGGAGCCGGCGATCTCGAACTCGGTGGCGCGAAGCCATTTGTGCGCTCCTCGACGCTGGATCGTGACACGGTTATGGGTGTCCTGACGTTTGAGCCCACCGACGTCCTGTCGATTACGGCCGATGCTTTGTACATCGACTTTTCCGACGAGAAGATTCTGCGTGGTATTGAGATCCCGGGCGGCTGGGCGGGCGATACGACGGTTGGCACCACGTCGAACGGTCTCGTCCTCGACGGCGTATTCAACAATCGCAGGCCCCAGATCCGCAACGACTTCGAGCGACGCGATGCCGAGTTGACATCGTTCGGCGTCAACGTTGCCTACGATCTTAGCGATGTATGGACGCTTGCATTTGATGCGAGCACGGGTGAGGTGGAACGCAACATCTGGAGCCTCGAGAGCTACTCTACCGCGACAGGTCGTTCCAGCGACAATACTACGACATTGGACAACATCGCCTACACGATGCAGGGTTCAAACTTGGGCGCAAGGTTTACGCCAGAGCTCGACTACAGTGACACGTCGCTGGTCGCTCTCGGCGGCTCCCAGGGCTGGGGCAACAACAACACGGTGCCAGGCGATGCCCAGGACGGATTCATCAATACGCCGATCATCAAAGACAAGCTCAACACCGCCAAGCTCTCGGCTGAAGCAAGTCTGGAATACGGCATTTTCTCGGGCGTCGAGTTCGGCGTCTACTTCGCGGAGCGTGAGAAAAAGAAGTTTGATGACGGCCTGTTCCTGACGCTGCCTTCCTATCCGAGTACTGCGTCTGTCCCGTCGCAATACATGGTGGGAGACGTTTCGCTCGACTTCATCGGTATGGGCAACTCGGTCGCCTACGACTCGTTCGCGTTCTGGCAGGACGGCAACTACAACGAGGTGTCTGAGCGGTTGACCCAGGCGAGCCGCTGGCAGAACAGCTGGACGATCGACGAGCAGGTGACGATCGCTTACGCGATGGCCGAATTCGATACCGCTGTTGGCGGCAAGGACGTCAGCGGTAACTTCGGACTGCAGTACGTTCAGACCGACCAGACGGGATACGGCTACGCGACCTTCTTTGACACCAATGGTCTGGTCGTGCCCCAGCCGGTCTCGGGTGGCGACGACTACTCCGACGTGCTTCCGAGCCTGAACCTGATTGTCCACCTGACCGATGAACAGCTGATCCGCTTCGGAGCGGCCAAGACGCAGTCGAGGTCGCGCATGGATCGCATGAATGCGAGCTTCGGTATCGACTTCAATTCGGCGCCTACGGACGGCGTTAACTGGCGGGCCAACGGTGCGAACCCGGCGCTGAGACCACAGCAGTCGACCCAATTTGACCTGACGTACGAGTACTATTTCAGCGACGACGGCTACGTGGGTGCAGCCTATTTCTTTAAGGACCTTCAGGATTGGCAGGTGCAGCTCGAAGAGCCGTTCGACTTCTCCGGACTTACTCCTCCGCCGGGCGCGCCGCCGGTCGTGAACCCCATCGGCTTTGTCACGTACTGGCAGAATAGTAGCGGCGGCGACATTTCGGGCTTTGAGCTGTCGGGCGCTTACGACTTTGGCGGGCTGTCCAGTTCGCTTGAAGGATTTGGCGTCGTTGGCAGTGCGACGTTCCTCGACAGCAGCATCAATATCAGCGGCAACGAGATCAAGGTGCCCGGTCTGTCTGAAGAGGTCTATAACGTCACGTTGTACTATGAGCGGGCCGGATTCGAAGCGCGCGTCAGCGGCAGTATTCGCGAGGACTTCCTTGGCGAGGTTTCCGCGATCAGCTTCTCGCGCGAGCTGGTCAGCGTGAAGTCGACCGAAATCTGGGATGCCCAGATCAGCTACAGATTCGAGGGCTCCTCGGTTGAATGGCTGCAACCCCTGACCGTCATGCTGCAAGGTCAGAATCTGTCGAATGAGCCGTTCGTGACGTTCCAGAACGATGACCCGCGGCAAATCCGCGACTTCCAGGACTATGGCAGGAACTTCCTGCTCGGAGCCAGCTATCGCTTTGAGTAAGCGTTAACGTGCGCAGAGACCAACCCCTGCAGATGGTATATTTGCAGGGGTTTTTCTTTATCAACTGATCGGGTTCTCGGAGAGACGCATTGAATCGCAAGGTCGATACCGTTGTCATCGTTGGCGGAGGTACCGCAGGGTGGATTACGGCCGCCTTGCTGATCAAGATTCTTGGTAACGCCATCAAGGTCAAGCTCGTCGAATCGGAACAGATCGGTATCGTGGGTGTCGGCGAAGCGACTATCCCACCAATCCTGGCCCTGAATCGGGCCCTGGGACTCGACGAGTACGAGTTTCTCAGGGAGACCCGCGGCACGATGAAGCTCGGTATCGAGTTCGAGAACTGGAAGAAGAAAGGCGACTGCTACATGCACGCCTTCGGCGATATCGGCAAGGACTTCCCATTCTGCAGCTTTCACCATTTCTGGAACCGAGGTGTGCAGGAGGGCAGGGAAGACACCTTGTGGGATTACTCCCTTAACTACCAGGTTGCCAAGCAGAACAGATTTGCGAAGCTCGACCAGATAAAGGAAGGCAACCTGACTGGCTTGATTTATGCGTATCATTTTGACGCCAGCCTGTATGCGGCGTACCTCCGCAAATTCAGTGAAGCGCTAGGCGTCGAACGCACCGAGGGCAGGATCGTCGATACGAAGCTTGATGCGGAGTCCGGCTTTATCGAATCGGTTCGGCTCGAAGATGGCACGGAAGTAGCGGGGGAACTGTTCGTCGATTGCTCCGGTTTTCGTGGCCTACTGATCGAGCAGACCCTCAATACCGGCTATGTCGACTGGACTCACTGGCTGCCGTGCGATCGTGCCGTGGCTGTACCTTGTGAATCCGTCAAACCCATTCTTCCCTATACGAGATCCATCGCGCACGATGCCGGTTGGCAGTGGCGTATTCCTCTGCAGCACCGGATCGGTAACGGTCTCGTCTATTGCAGCAAGTACTTGTCAGATGACGCAGCCGCGGAGCTGCTGCTGGACAATCTGGACGGCAAGCCCCTGGCTGAGCCCAGGCACCTTAGGTTTCGTACTGGCAGGCGGACGCAACATTGGAATCGAAATTGCGTATCGATCGGCCTTTCGAGCGGGTTCCTGGAACCACTTGAGTCGACCAGTATTCACTTGATCCAGGCGGCCGCGATACGGTTGATAAAGTTCTTTCCGCATGGGGGCATCAATCAGTCGGAAATCGACGAATACAATCGCCAGTCGATCATCGACATCGAGTACATCCGTGACTTCATCATTCTTCATTACTATCTCAATGAACGTGATGACAGCCAGTTCTGGCGCGAATGTCAGCGAATGGAAATCCCGGAATCGTTGTCACGCAGGATGGATTTGTTCCGGGATACTGGCAAGGTTTTTCGCGAGCAGGACGAGCTGTTCACCGAAGTCGCCTGGCAACAGGTCATGATCGGGCAAGGATTGACGCCTGACGACTACCATCCGATTGTGGACGCGCTTTCAAAGAAACAACTTGACGAGTTGCTTGACAATGTAAAGGCCATTATCGATCGGACAACGGCCTCCGTACCGCCGCACGACGATTTTATTGAGCGACACTGCAAAGCTAACTAAGAACTTTGCGGTGCCCGGGAACCCGTGCCGCCTGAAAGGCTGAGCTGCGTCGAGTGTTTTTCGAAATTCAATGCACAACGCTGAATGAAATCATCGATCTTCGACAGGTCATATGCTCTCTTGTCATCGCCAATGCCTTGCAAAGCCGTCCGATCGGGAAAGAGGCCGTAGCCTGCTAGCAGGCAGTGCCAGGAGATCGTGTTGTAGTAGCGCGATATATCCTGTCGTTGAATCTCCTCGCTCAAGTCGCCTTTGTCCAGCCAGGTTCTCAGCAGGTTCTTCAGCGAAATGGAGAGATTCTCGTTAGCGGCATTGGCACGCCAGTATTCGGTGTCGTCACGAGAATTCGCACGGTAATGGCAGACGATATAATCTCGAACACCCTCGAATCTGCGGCTTACGACCCTGTTGAAGCGCTCCTGATGTCTTGTCGTGTAGCCACCTTCTTCGAAATTGGACATAAAGGCTTCAACAGTTTCCTGAACAATGTGTAATGCAGTCGCTTCCAGTGGTTCTATAAAACCCTGCGATAATCCGACCGCGATGCAGTTGCGATGCCAGTGCTTGTCGACCTGACCGACATTCATCTTCAAATGCCGTGCCGCGACGTCACAGTCGAGCGTGCCCGTTTTTTTCCGAAGCTCTTTTTCAGCATCATCAGCCGAACAAAACGCGGAACTGTAAACGTAGCCGTTGCCTACACGATTGGTCAGCGGAATGTCCCAGGCCCAGCCGTATTTCATTGCCGTTGATATCGTCTGCGAGTTGTATTCATCCCCTTGCGGTGTCGGCACCACTACGGCCGCGTCATTGAAAAGGTTCGCGCCAAAACTGATGAAAGGGACTTTAAGAGTCTGCTGCAGCAACAGGCTTCGGAAACCCGTACTGTCGACGAACAAGTCCGCATCGAGTAACTCATCATCTTGCAGTTGCACGGCCGTGATATTGCCTTGCTCGTCTTGCAGGACTTCATTCACTTTCCCTTGAATGTGTCTGACACCGCGCTTCACGGCCGTGTCGCGCAAATACTGGCCGAGCAATTGCGAGTCGAAGTGGTAGCCGTAAAGAACCTCGAACGGGAAATTGTGGTTGGGGTTCGGTCCGAGCTGGTTGGCGGCGAGATACGCAGGCAGGAAAAACCGATTCGGATGCGCGTCGATATCGAAACCCTGTCTGCGCAAATAGCAGTGGTGGACAAATGCTCGATAGTTCTCCCTGTCGGGCTGTGCAGGAAAAGGATGAAAATAGCTGTCGAAACCAGGCTTTGTTGACCAATTTTGGAAGCTGATGCCTACTTTGTAGGTGGCATTACACTGCGGCATCCAGTCGGCTTCTTCTGCGCCGATCTTGTCCATAAACGCTTTCAATTGTGGCGTCGAACCTTCACCGACGCCGATGATGCCGATGTCCGATGACTCGACCAAAGATATGTTGATGCCCTGGACCAGCCATCGTTGGGCCATGAGATTGGCGGCCATCCAGCCTGCAGTTCCGCCACCGACGATTAAAATGTGTTTCGGTTTTGCCATCTCCCCCAGCCTAATTGTGCACGACACCTGTGTCCATTCGGCGACCTCACATGAATACGATTGCATCGTGTTGACGGCGCTACCATAAGCGCATAGCGTCCGACCATGGTGCACCACGCTGTACACAGGTTGTTGTTGGGCCCGGCCGCGCTGGTTCTAGCCTTCCTATCCGCTGGTTGTGGTGGCGAGTCGCTGCCGGTCGGTTCGACACGCGGGGAATTCAGCAACCCGATTATCCCAGGGTTCGCGCCGGACCCGTCCATCGTGCGCGTCGAGGACGATTTCTACTTGGTCAACTCGACCTTCGAGTACTTCCCCGGTATCCCGATCTATCAAAGCAAAGACCTCGTGAACTGGGAGCTGATCAGCTACGCGCTGAATGATCCCGAGCAGATTGAACTCGGTCGTATAAAGTCGAGCGACGGTATTCATGCATCAACGATTCGCTATCACGATGGCACGTTCTACATCATCACGACGAACAACGTCGATGGAAGCATGGTGAATTTCATTGTTACTGCAACGGACCCACGCGGACCCTGGTCAGCACCAGAGGTACTTGAGGGTGCACCCGGCATCGACCCGTCGCTGTTTTTCGATGACGATGGCCGCGCCTGGTATGTCGGCAACCACATCCCGGCCGATCCCGAGTTTCCCGGCCAGGCTGAAATCTGGCTGCAGGAAGTCGACATTGATGCGATGTCGCTGGTCGGTGAGCGGCACTACCTCTGGCGTGGATGTTGTGGCGGCGTCTGGGCCGAAGGTCCGCATATCTACAAGAAAGACGGCTATTACTACCTGATGATTTCGGAAGGTGGCACGGCTTATGAGCACGCGCTCGCGGTTGCGATCAGTGAAGAGATTACTGGCCCGTACCAAAACAACCCGAGAAACCCGGTCCTGAGCCACCGCCAGCTTAGCTATGACTACCCGATCACGGGCGTGGGCCATGCCGACCTCGTGGAACTCGAGGACGGCCGCTGGTATGCGGTCGCATTGGGTTGGCGACTGGTCGACGGCATTCACGGCATCCTGGGTCGGGAGACGTTCTTGTTACCCGTCACCTGGGAAACGGAGCCTTATACCTGGAAGGAAGAGAAGCTGACGTTCCCGGTCTTCAGTCCGGCGACCGGCAAGGTGGAGCTGCAGTACCCGTTACCTTTCGGCGGTTCGACGCTGCAGGATGACGGCGGTTTTGCGGATTCGTTCGACACTGCGGCGCTGAGTCCGGAGTGGAATTTCAGACGCGCTCCTGAGAAACCGTTCTTTGATCTTCAGGAGAACCCCGGATCGCTGCGTATCGGCCTTCAGCCCGGTGCAATTACTGAACGCCAACAATACAGCTTCGTCGGGATTCGCCAGCGGCATTTTGAGTTCGATGTCGCGACCAGGATGGTGTTCGATCCGGCCGCGCAGGAAGAAGCCGGTCTGATTGCAATTCAAAATGATCGTTCGGCCTTTCTGTTGACGATGGGCACCGGAAACGACGGCAACGTGATCCGATTGATGCAGTCGCTGCACGGCGAATCCAGGCAACTTGCCGCCGCGCCGTTCGAAGGCGACGCTGTGTTCTTGAAAATCACAGGCGACTATTTGAGGTACGACTTTCAGTTTTCGGCGGATGGTGAATCGTGGAGCTCTCTGGCAAGTAAGGTCGATGTGACCGCGTTGTCGCCAGCCGTCATCGACGGCTACAACTACACCGGCGTCTACCTCGGTCTCTATGCAACATCGAAAGGAGCGCCGACGCAGAACTATGCTGACTTCGATTTCTTCACTTATGAACCGACCGCCGTTTCACGCGACGATTGGTTCCACAGGCAGGCATCCGATGAAAACATTCATTAAACACCTATTGCTGGCCGGATTCGTTGTGATGCAGGTCGGTTGCGTGACGATCGAGCCGCAACAGACGGCGTACAAGTTGTACTACCTGGGTGGGCAGTCAAACATGGAGGGCTTTGGATATGTCGTCGAGTTGTCCGACGCAGCGGCGGCCACGTCCGGGGATGTCATGATCTTTACGGGACAGATGGCGCTCGACAACGAAATGCATGGCGGCGTTGGTATATGGCGGCCGCTGCAGCCCGGGTTTGGTACCGGCTTCAAATCGAATGGCGAGACCAATCAGCTGTCAGACCGATTCGGGCCCGAGCTGTTATTTGGCCAGACAATGGCAGCACACTCGCCCGGCTCGAAAATTGCCATCATCAAGTACGCACTCGGTGGTTCGGGGCTGGCGGACGGCGTCGGTTACGGCAACTGGCACCCGGATTTCTCGGATGGCGATGGCAACAATCAGTACGACCACTTTCTGAAAACATTGCGCAACGCGTTTGCCAACACCGATATCGATGGCGACGGTATCGCCGATCGCCTGATTCCGTCCGGGATAGTCTGGATGCAAGGCGAGGCAGACGCGTACGACAGCCAGGCGGCTGCCGACGAATACCGCGCCAATATCGAGCGACTAATGGGCCTGCTCCGGGCCGCGTTGCGCGTCGACGATCTGCCGCTGGTCATCGGAAAGATCACGGACTCGGGGATGGCGGACGACGGCACGGTGATGGATTACATCGGCACCGTGCAGAATGCGCAGGCGGATTTTGTTCGAGAAGATCCTTGCGCGGCTTACGTCACGGTCACCGATGAGCTGGGCTACCTGGACGACGGCTGGCACTACGACACGCAAGGTTTCGTACGTTTGGGCACCGCGTTTGCCGAAGCGATGATCGAACTGGAAACGGAATGCGCGCACACCGAATAGTCTTCCTGCTTTGCCTGGTTACGCTGCTCCAAGCTTGCGGCGGGGGCGGTGGTTCGGCGCCGCCGCCGCCACCGAATCCCGTCACGACGGTTACGATTTACTATCTGCGGGTCGATCCTTCGTACGACGGTTGGGGGCTGCATCTCTGGGGCAACGCGATTGCGGCCAATGTTGCAACGCAATGGTCATCGCCTCGCATGCCGGATCGTATCGAGAATGGCGCGGCGGTATTCGAGATCCCGGTCTCCAATGAGTCGCAGGACCTCAATTTCATTGCGCACAACGGTGATCTCAAGAGCCCGATCTACGACCTCAGTATCGTGCCACAGACCTTCGGCACGAACGTCTGGATCGTGCAGGACGAAGTCGCGTCGTTGAATGGCAATATTGGCACACCGTTCTCTAACGGAGTCCGCTGCGCTTGCGGCGTTGAATGCCCTTGGTAACAAGTCCGCCGGTCTCGACCTGTCAACGGTCGTTGTTAACGACGTCGACTCGGGCCTGGCCGGCGACATGGGCCGATTCGGCCAGTTTTATCGAGATCTACGTGCGCGGCTACCAGGACTCCGACGGTGATGGCATCGGCGACCTGCAGGGGCTGATTTCGCGGCTCGACTACCTGCAGTCGCTCGGCATCACCGGTGTCTGGCTGATGCCGGTCACTGAAAGCGCCGACAATGATCACGGTTACGCGGTGCAGGATTATCGTGCGATCGAGAGCGATTACGGCACGATGGCCGATTTCGAGACCTTGCTCGATGAAGCGCACGCACGCGGCATTGCCATCATCATCGACTACGTGATGAATCATGCGGCCAGCACGAACCCGTTGTTTCTCGACGCGTCGACAACAGCGATTAACGACAAACGTGACTGGTTCGTGTGGGAGGACGTGAAGCCGCAGGGCTGGAATACCTTCGCCGGCGATCCATGGCGCAACAACGGCAACGGCTGGTACTACGGAATATTTTCCACGCTGATGCCCGACTTCAATTTGCGCAACGCAGACGTGGTTGAGTACCACAAAAACAACCTGCGTTTCTGGCTCAACAAGGGCGTGGACGGATTCCGTTTCGATGCAGTCGGCGTGCTGTTCGAGAACGGCGCGGCAAACTGGGAAGACCAGGCCGAGAATCACCTTTTGCTGGGCGAGGCACAGGCTATTGTTGGTGGCTACAACAAGCGTTTCCTGGTCTGCGAGTCGCCGTCGAATCCTGTCACTTACGCCGACAATGCTTCATGCGGTCGCGCATTCGCGTTCCAGACGCCGGGGGCGATTCTGAATTCTGCGCGCAACAACGTTGTAGACAGCACGTTCGTAAACCAGCTCAATCTGGCCAACACGGACCGCATGCCGCTGATTCTCTCGAATCACGACAGCTTTGCCGGCGATCGGCCGTGGAACCAGCTGAATGGTGATGTCGGAGACTACAAACTCGCGGCCGCAAGCTACCTGCTTGCGGCGCAGACGCCGTTTACCTACTACGGTGAAGAGATCGGCATGGCGAATGCGGCGGGCCTGTCGGGAGACCACGCCCTGCGGACGCCGATGAGCTGGACGAGCGACCCGAACAATGCAGGGTTCTCTGCGGTCACGCCGTTTCGAGAGTTGTCGGCCAATGTATCGACGAATAACGTGCAGAACGAGGAGGGCGCTTCGGATTCTTTGCTCGAGTACTACCGCAGCCTGTACCAGCTTCGCCGGTCTTATCCACTCGTGGCGAACGGTACCCTGGACGTGCAGTCGAGCGGTGGTGAGCCTGTTTTGCTGGTCACGCGATCAGAGCCAGGAGCAACTGCGGTTATCGCAATTAACTACGATTCATCAATGCGCCAGGTCGTTGCGGCAACCGCATTGGCAAATGCCACATTCGATGCCGTATTCGGGGTAACAGGCCAGTTGATTGCCGACGGTGGTGGCAACCTTGTGCTGGATGTTCCGGCGCGATCAGCGGTAGTTTTCTCCGGACAACCCTGAGATATTGGGCGCACCGAGCTTGAGTACGGCAGAATCCAGCGGCTGCAGCGTGATTCGCAGCGTGCCTTGCCCCTTATCGACAATCAGCTGCGCATGGTTGCGCCGGTATAACTGCTCGTCGAGCATGTAGCGCCCGTCGCTGAGTCGCCATGATGAAATGATGATGGCGGGAATCCGAACTTCGAGATCGAAAGCTCTGACCGCGTCGAAATTGCTGAGCACGACCAGGCGCTCGTTATCTTTCCAACGCACGAAAGAGAACACCTTGTCATTGTAGGCGTCGTTGTCCTCGGTGCGGTTGTAGCTGTGGATCTCGGCGTAGTCTCCGTTTAACGCGGCGCTCGAGGCGCTGAATGACATCAGGCGGCGGTAGAAGTCCCGCAGGTCCTTTTCTTCCTTGTCGAGCTGGCCGCCATCGAAGGCACCGTCGTTCATCCAGCGCTGATGAGACGGCACTCCCCAGTAGTCGAAAATCGTTGTGCGTGTGGGGTCGCCGAAGCCCGCGTCGCCATCCCCAGGCTCACCGACGTCCTGGCCGAAATACAGCATCGTCGGTGAGCGGCTGATCAATGCCGAAACCACCATGGCCGGACGACCCTTGTTCGCGTCGCCGGCAAATTCCGGGCTCGCGATACGTTGCTCATCGTGGTTCTCCAGGAAGTGCAGCATGTGTTCCTCGATGTCGAGGACCTCTGCATGCACCGGGGCCAACGTATCCGTAGATGCCTTGCCCTGCATAATCGATTTGAGCGTGTCGTAAAACCCGACTTTGTCGTAGAGGTAATCCATGCGGCCGAGCTCGAGGTAATCCCGATAGAGCGGCGGCGTATAAACCTCTGCGAGTAAAAACGCTTCACTATTCACTGATTTGATGGCTGAGTTCAGGTAGCTCCAGAATTCGACCGGCACCATTTCGGCCATGTCGTAGCGAAAACCGTCGACACCTTTGTCAAGCCAGTAAAGGGCGATCTTGCGGAACTTGTCCCAGCTGTCCGGCACGTCTCTGTTCGCCCAGAACGCCGCGTGTTTCTCGATGGACCACTCACGCGCAGCATCGGGCAAGCGATCGAATGCGTAGCTGCCGTCCGGTCGCACGCCGTAGTTTATTTTGACCGTCTCGAACCAGTCGTCGAAGCGTGGCTGTGGTGCGCGCGAGCCATTGCCGGTCCACTTGGCCGGCGATTCAGGAAATTTACCGTCGGCGAGCGGGTGTTCGTCACCACCTAACGGGCTGTATGCGTCGGGCGAGACCGGAACCTCGAAGTCCTGACCCGGGACGTAATAGAAGTTGTTGTCCCGGGCCCATTCGACAGACGTGTCATCGTCGGCGCCAAAGTCCGATACGCCTTTGGGCCTGCTTTTTGACGCGTAGCCCCGCGCAACGTGATTGGGCACGATATCGATGATCACCTTCATGCCGTTGTCGTGCGTGCGTTTGATTAACGCCTCGAACTCTTCAAGACGCCTGGCCGGCTTATCTGCAAGATCCGGGTTGACGTTGTAATAGTCTTTTACGGCATACGGTGATCCGGCACGGCCTTTTACAACGTCGGGATCATCGTTACTTATGCCAAAACGGGTGTAGTCACGAATGACGGCATGGTGCGGTACGCCCGTGTACCAGATATGCGTCGTGCCCAGTTCTCTGATTCCTTCAAGTGCTTTGTCGTCAAAGTCGCTGAACTTGCCGACACCGTTTTCTTCGATGGTGCCCCAGGGCTTGTTCCTGGTGACCTTGTTGCCGAACAGGCGCGTGAACACCTGGTACACGACGGCTTTGCCCATCGGCCGTTCCTCGTTGATGGCGAATCTGACGGGTTCGTGATTCCATTCGACGCGCACCGTGAGTATTGCGTACTTGCTGTCGTAAACAGCGGCGTCGCCACTCTTCGGCATCTTGCGTCGCAAGGGAATATCGCGCTCGCCAAATCTCAATGAACTGACATCCGAAAGCCAGTTGTGCACGACCAGCGTAATCGTACGATTGTCCGGGCGCCCGGCGTAGTCGCCACCGGTGCGATCGAGATCGATGGTCAACGAATTCCCGTGTTGCCGCGCCGAGAACTCCAGTAGTTCATAAGCGCCATCCTCGAGACTCGTTCGGCTTTTTCCGTCATCGTCGTACATCTGGCCTTCGGCGTCGGAAACCGATGCGTCGGCGTAGTAATGTAAGGTGAGATTCTCGCTCGAATAGTCCTGCGTGGTTTCAATGTCATCGATCATCGGAATAAACGAACCGGCACGGACGAGCACGGGAATCGTTTCGAGTGTCACAGGAATGTCGACGTTTTGTGCGCCGTCGTAACGCTTGCCGTTCCAGAAGTCGAACCAGGCGCCGGCAGGCAGGTCAACGTTCACGGTCTCGACGCCAGGATCCATGACCGGTGCGACGAGGAACGCGTTGCCCCAGAGATAGGCGTCTTTCTCGTCAATCAATCCCAAGTCGTTTTCATCCTCGAAGAACAGCGGTCGCATCAGCGGCATGCCCGACGTGCTGTTCTCAAATGCGAGCGTGTAGTTGTACGGCAGTAAACGATAGCGAAGCTTGATGTAGTCGCGAACAATGTTGCGCGTCTCACGATCATGAAACACGGGCTCTGCCGGGATATGTTCCTGTGCGTGTGGACGGTAGACAGGCTGGAAGACGCCGTATTGCAGCCAGCGAATGTAAAGCTCTTTATCGAACTCCTCGCCGCCGGCGAAACCGCCAAGGTCTGAATGGTTATAGGCGAGGCCGAACATACTCATTTGCAGGCTCAGTTCAATCTGCGGCTTGAGGCCGCCCCAGCTGCGATTGACGTCACCGGTCCATGGCACCATGCCGTAACGCTGCGAGCCCGCAAATCCTGAACGCATCAGGATCAGGGAACGCATGTCCGGGTACTTCTCGACCTGGCGCTCGTAGACCATCTGCGCCCAGGCATGGCCGTACGCGTTGTGAATCTCATCGCCGGTTGCTTGAATTCCGGCGTCGCTCAGCCAGTGCAGCGCGTCGCCGGGATGCACCTCGGGTTCACCAAGGTCGCCCCAGGTAGCCGCAGTTCCCTGCTCGAACAGCATTTCATAGGGCTCCCAGAACCATTTCTGTGCCGTCTCGTTGAACACATCGACCAGGCCGGTATTGCCAAAATAGAAGTCGAAACGCCGCGGCTCGCCAACAGGCGTCTTGGCGAGCGCCTCGTTATCGACCGCACTCTGCCATTTCTCAGAGGTGCTGAGTATGAATGGCTCTGTGATCGCAATCGTCTTGACGCCCTGTTCGGCGAAATCGCTGATCATCTGCTCGGGTGTCGGCCACGCATCGCGGTCCCAGTCGAGCTTGCCCATGTGGCCCTTGATGTCGGGGCCGAACCAGTAGATGTCGAGAATAATCGCGTCGAGCGGGATATCGGCTTTTTTGAAACGCTTGACGACGTCGCGAGTTTCTTTCTCGGTGTGGTATCCGAATCGGGACGCGTAGTTGCCGAAAGCCCAGCGTGGGGGCAGCGGTTGCTTGCCCGTGACCTCGACGTAGTTTTCGACCAGGGCAGGGTAGCTGTCCCCGGCAATCACGAGATACGCCGTGCGCCCGCCCACAGCCTCGAACTTGAGAATATCTTCTTCTGTATGACCGATATCGAGCCAGCCACTCGCCGTGTTGTCGAAAACGATTGTGTACTTGTCTGATGACAGGATCGCCGGCAGCCCGTAGTACATCTGATCCGTATCAGTCTCGTAGCCATAGGATGCCTTGTTATACAGTGGCATCCGCTTGCCACGCCGATCCATGCCCATGACACGTTGGCCGCCGCCGAGGATTTTCTCGTCATCGTCCAACTGAAAGCGGAAGCCGCGCACAGTGTCGTATGCGAAGTAACCATGCTCTTCGGCAACCAGGACTTCGCCGTCTTTCATGAACGAAACTCGAACTGGAGATTTCTCAATGAGTGCCGTCAGTCCGTCAATCATGAATGCGAGCGAGGACTCTGTTTCGCTGATAGCGCTGACGACATCGGACGATACGTCGCCGCTATCGCGAACGATGGCAGTTGTTTTACGCCGTCCTCGACGTAATGGACCTCGAATGCGGCGTCGTCCAAAGGCGTAACTCGGAGTTGCCCGAGGTCGCTGACAATAATTAGTGACTGACCGTCCGATGCGAGTGGCTCTGGTACTGGCCAAAGTCAGCGAAGGCAGAAGTCGCTGCGAGCAATGCGGCGACAATCAGGAATCGTTGAATCAAGACGAGCTCCCCTTAGCGGGTGACTTCAAGTAGCAGAACTGAGCGTGGCTGCAGTTCGAGCGCCTCGCTGATATCGTAGGACTGGCCGGTAATAACGTCGACGGCGCTGCGGGCGCCGCCGATGCGCTCGGCGAATCGGGCCGTCTCGATAGTTTGGGCGTCCTCGCCGCGGTTGAAAATCACCATGATCGTCTCGTCGTCATCGTAGCGGAAATACGCATAGACGTTCCTGACCGGTGTGAATTGCATCAGCTTGCCGTCGTGAATGACTGTTTTGTCCTTGCGCCAGTTCAGCAACTTCCTGACAAACGCCTGTGCCTCACGTTGCAGGTCGCTGAGGCCCTCGCCGGTGAATGCGTTCTTGTTATCGTCGTCCCATCCGCCAGGGAAGTCCATGCGCAACGCACCGTGACTCTCGGTACCCGGGTGCGACATCAGGATCTCGGTGCCATAAAAGATCTGCGGAATGCCGCGCATCGTGAGATAGAAAACCATTGCCATACGAAAGCGTTCATAGTCCTCCCCGAGCTGCGTGTAGATGCGACTCATGTCGTGATTGTCCGGGAAAATCATCAGGTTGAACGGATCGGGGTACAGGAAGTCATGCCCGAGCATCTCGTAGACCGGGGTCCAGACACTGCCCCAGGGCTTTTCCGGATCGGTCAGTGATTGCTTCATCACGATCTGCAGGGGGAAATCCATAACGCTCGGCAGTGACGATTCGTAGCCGTCGTGGTTATTCTTGCCGCGTTGCCAGTAGGACGTGATCGCCGGGCTCGGGCTCCATTCCTCGCCGACGATATTGAAGTGCGGGTACTCGTCCATGATGCGGCGCGTCCATTCGCTCATGAAATGTTTGTCGGGGTACGGGTACGTGTCCTGGCGAATCCCGGAGAGCCCGACGTATTCGATCCACCATATCGCATTCTGGATGAGGTAGTCGGCCAGTAGCGGGTTCTTTTGATTTAGATCGGGCATCGTCTCCACGAACCAGCCGTCGGCATGCGCCGCCTTGTCAAAAGCCGAGGCGTAAGGATCCTGGTTGGTCGTGCGCGCGTGAGACGTAACGGTCTTGCTATTCGGCAGGTTGTACCAGTCCGACGTTGGCAGGTCGTCACTCCACCAGTGTCCGCTACCGGCATGATTGACGATCATGTCCTGGATTACGCCGATACCCTTGTCGCGGGCGGCCGCGACGAACTCGCGGTAACTTTCATTACTGCCGAAGCGCGGGTCGACTTTGTAATAATCCGTTGTGGAGTAGCCGTGATAGGACGCCCGGGAAACGGCATTCTCGAGAATCGGGTTGAGCCAGATCTGTGTGAACCCCATGTCCGAGATGTAATCGAGATGCTGCAAAACGCCGCCGATATCGCCACCGTGACGGCCATAATCGTCTTCACGGTTCAGTTTGTCGTCGTAACCATCGATCGAGTCGTTCGATTCGTCTCCATTTGCAAAGCGATCCGGTGTGATCAGGTAAACGACGTCTGCAGACGTGAACCCCTTTGTGTGAGTCGCGTCCGGATTCTTGTTGCGTAATTCGTAGCTGTACGACAGGGAGCGGCCGTCGCCGCGAAACTCGATTTCAAAACCGCCCGGATTCTGCAGACGGATCGATCTCGAGGTAGACGAATAGGTAGTTGGGGCTATCGCCGTGTTCCACACGTGCGACTTCGACGCCCGCGTAGTCGACGTCGACTGACAACGCGCTGATGTTTTCGCCATGAACCAGCAATTGCAATTCGCTGTTCTTGAAGCCCTGCCACCAGAATGGCGGTTCCACTCGTTCGATGCCGTCGGCGCTGGCTGACAGGGCTGAATCGGTAAAGCCCAGTAGCAAGCAACAGCTGGCCGCGATGAATGCAAGTCTTGTCATGTCGCCCCCTTGATTATTCCTGTAAATATAGTCATTTAGCGGGTTTTGCGGGGATGAATACGTTTGCAAACAGACCTTGTGAAATCATCGAATTGCTACAATGCCGCCAATGCCCAATAACAACTAGAAAGGCAACAGAATAATGGAACAAAAGCCTAATTTAAGTTTCTGGCAGATCTGGAACATGTGTTTCGGATTCCTTGGCATTCAATTCGGGTTTGCATTGCAGAATGCCAATGTCAGCCGGATTTTCCAGACGCTTGGCGCCGAGATTGATGATATACCGATCCTCTGGGTGGCCGCGCCGCTGACGGGCCTGATCGTGCAGCCGATTATCGGTTACATGAGCGACCGCACCTGGAACCGTCTCGGCCGCCGCCGTCCGTATTTCCTGGTTGGCGCGATACTCGCTTCACTCGCGCTGTTCGTCATGCCGAATTCGCCCGTGCTCTGGGTCGCAGCCGGCATGCTCTGGATCATGGATGCGAGCATCAATATCTCGATGGAGCCGTTTCGCGCGTTTGTCGGTGACATGTTGCCCGAAAAGCAGCGCACCGGCGGCTTCGCGATGCAGACCTTCTTTATTGGCGTCGGCGCCATTGTGGCATCGGCGCTGCCCTGGATGATGACGAACTGGTTCGATATCAGTAACACCGCAGCGCCAGGCGTGGTTCCGGATTCGGTCAAGTGGTCGTTTTACTTCGGCGGCGCCGTGTTCTTCCTGGCTGTACTTTGGACAGTGTTGCGCACGAAGGAATATTCGCCGGAAGAACTCAAAGCGTTCGACGCGGCGCGGCCGCCGGAGCACGTCGCAGACATTACGACGCTGCGCGCTGCGAGTAAGTACCGCAACGGCGGCATCGTCTGGGCAGTAATCGGCATTGCCGGATGGGCCTGGATCACAGCGAACGGACTGGACAAGCAGCTCTATGTTCTTGCGGGTGGTTTCACGGTGTTTGGCGTGCTGCAGGTCATCACCAGCCTGTTGCAGAACGGCGGTCATACCGAAAACGGCATGTACGAGATCATGCACGACCTGTTTCACATGCCGAGAGTCATGAAGCAGCTGGCTGTCGTGCAGTTCTTCTCCTGGTTCGCCCTGTTTGCGATGTGGATTTATGGGACGGCCGCTGTTACCAGCCATCATTTTGGCACGACGGACGTGACATCGGCCGCCTACAATAACGGGGCCGACTGGAACGGCGTCCTTTTTGCCGCTTACAACGGGTTCGCGGCACTCGCGGCGATTTCGATACCGTTTCTTGCGAACCGGCTGGGTTGCCGGTTAACGCACCTGATCAACCTGTCGCTCGGCGGCATCGGGCTGATCAGCTTCTATTTCATCAAAGATCCACAGATGCTGATCGTCCCGATGATTGGCGTCGGTATTGCCTGGGCATCGATTCTGTCACTGCCTTATGCGCTGCTGTCGAGCAACCTGCCGTCGCACAAGATGGGCATCTACATGGGCATCTTCAATTTCTTCATCGTCATTCCGCAGCTTGTGGCTGCCAGCGTGCTTGGGCTCGTTTTGCGCGAATTCTTCGATCTGCAGACCATCTTCGGCCTGGTGATTGGCGGTGTCCTGATGATCGTCGCCGGTGCCGCGACGTTACTGGTCGACAAGGAAGCCGAGCCACGATGAAGTCGCAGAGTCGTTCTGTCGGCGGCTTTCGCCGCGCTGTTTCTGCTTGGATGTGCCACTGCAAATGTTGCGAACGGAGTGGCCTCCACGGAAGACTATTACGGGACGCTCGAACCGTTCGCATCGGAGGCCGTGTATTTCATCGTCACCGATCGATTCGTTGACGGGGATCCCGACAATAATTATCCCGACCAGGGAGGCGTGGAACTCGGTACATTCGATCGGCCAATACGCTTGACCGGTTCGCCGCCAGCGAACATCGGATACCTGGGCGGAGATTTTCGAGGTGTTCTCGACAATGCCGACTATATCGCCGACATGGGATTCACCGCGGTGTGGCTGACGCCGATCGTCGACAATCCGGACGAAGCTTTTACCGGTGGCGCATTGCCGGGTGAGGGCGGCTCCAACGACAAGGGCAAGACCGGCTATCACGGCTACTGGGGCGTCAATTTTTTCGAACTGGACGAGCACCTGCCGTCGCCCGGTCTCGACTATGCCGATCTTACGCGGCGATTGCTGGCAGACCACGGCATCAAGACGGTGCTCGATATCGTCTGCAACCACGGTTCGCCGTCGTTTTCGATGACGCACGACCAACCCAAGTTCGGTGAAATCTACGATGCCGACGGCGAGCTGGTTGCCGATCACGGCAACCTGCATCCCGAGCGAGCTCGATGCCGACAATCCGTTGCACGCGTTTTACCGAAACGAGCCTGACCTCGCCGAATTGTCGGACATGAACTTCGATAATCCGGCGGTCCTGGATTATTTCGTCGCGGCGTATTCGAAGTGGATCGACCAGGGCGCGTCGGCCATTCGTATCGACACGATCAAGCACATGCCGCACGCGTTCTGGAAAGCCTTTGCTGAGCGCATTCGCCAGCAGCGCCCGGGCTTTTTCATGTTCGCCGAGGCCTGGTCCTACGACGCGGCGTTTCTGGCCGAATACACCTATCCCGAGAATGGCGGTATCAGCGTGCTCGACTTCCCGGGCAGGGAGGCGATGGTCGGCGTGTTCGGCAAGCACGATGGCTCGTATGCCGGGTTACAGGGCTATCTGCATCTTGACGGCGGCCCCTATCAGAATCCTTACGACCTGATGACGTTCTACGACAACCACGACATGCCGCGCATGGACGCTGACGACAATGGTTTTATCGATGCCAATAACTGGTTGTTTACGAGCCGCGGCATTCCGGTTGTGTATTACGGCTCTGAAATCGGATTTCGGGCGGGCGCTGATCAGCATGCCGGCAACCGTGACTACTTCGGGCAGGACAATATCGAAATTGCGAAATCACACCCGGTGCGCGATGCGCTTGCGCGAATCGCCGCTATTCGCAAAAACTCGGTCGCGCTGCAACGTGGATTGCAGGTCAACCTGGAGTTCGGCGACGACACGGCCGCGTTTTACCGCGTTTATCAGAAGGACGGTGTCAACCAGACTGCGCTGGTGTTGCTGAACAAAGGCGATGCGGTCTCGCAATTCCGAGTATCGACATGGCTGAGCCAGGGATCCTGGCGTGACGCGGACAGCGGCCAGTTATTCGATACGAACGAAGATTCCCCGGAAATCGTTGCCGCTGTCGATGCACATGGCGTTCGCGTGTTGCTGTTCGATGCGCCGGTCAATAATTCGGCGTTGGCTGCCGAGCTGCATCGACTGCAGAGTCGGCAGAATCGGAAATAGTATGGCGCAATGACTGCTGGCCGGAATGAATTTCAGACATCACAGAGGGGGCTGGCGATGCTCAAGTTGATAAAAATGACGTTACTGGCAGGCTTGCTCATGGTCGCAGCGATCGCCTGCGATAAGCAGCCACCGGCGCAAGCGGCGGCCAGCCCATATACGCCGCAGCCGTACATAAAACTTACGCACCCCGACTGGTCGAAGAATGCGACGATCTATCAGATCAACACCCGGCAATTCACGGCCGAGGGCACATTCGCGGCAGCCGAGGCACACCTGCCACGCCTCAAGCAGTTGGGCGTCGACATACTCTGGATGATGCCGATCCACCCGATCGGCGAAGAAAATCGCAAGGGAACACTCGGCAGTCCGTACTCGGTCAGAGACTATTTCGGCGTAAATCCCGAATTCGGCACGCTCGATGATTTCAAACACTTTGTCGATGCGGCCCACTCGCTCGGCCTGTACGTCATCATCGACTGGGTGGCTAATCACACGGCATGGGACAACCCGATGCGGTTCGAACATCCCGATTGGTACGCGCGGGATTACAAAGGTGACTTCCGGCCGACGCCGTGGTGGGACTGGTCGGACATCATCGACCTTGACTACAGCAAACCCGAGTTGCGCGAGTACATGACTGACGCGCTCAAGTTCTGGGTGAGGGAAGCAGACATCGACGGTTATCGCTGCGATACGGCCGGATTCGTGCCTCTCGATTTCTGGGACAACGTACGCAAAGAACTCGACGCCATCAAACCCGTCTTCATGCTGGCTGAGTGGGAGTCGCGTGATCATCACGCGCGGGCCTTCGACATGACGTATGCGTGGTCCTGGTACAGCGCCGTGCACAATATCGTGCAGGGCAAGGCGGGTCTCGGTCCGCTGTTCGTGTATTACTCCTGGAACGAAAAGGCGTACCCTCGCGACGCCTATCGCATGACCTATATCAGCAATCACGACGTCAATGCATGGGAGGCGACCCAGTTCGAGGCGTTCGGCGACGGGCTCGAGGCTGCGATCGTACTGTCTGTCGTTAGCGAAGGCTTTCCATTGATTTACAACGGACAGGAAGCCGGCAATCCGAAACGCCTCGAGTTTTTCGAAAAGGACCCGATCGAGTGGCGCGAACATCCAATCGGTGAGCTCTATACGAAGCTCTTCGCATTGAAGAAGAAGAACACGG
Organism: uncultured Gammaproteobacteria bacterium; assembly: GCA_963841165.1. Classification (GTDB taxonomy): domain Bacteria; phylum Pseudomonadota; class Gammaproteobacteria; order Steroidobacterales; family Woeseiaceae; genus UBA1847. The sequence continues at coordinate 27,775 of CAWJCA010000026.1, forward strand.
CGCTTTGGAACGGTAAATGGGGTGGTCGCATGGTTCGCACATGGAACTCGGTGCCCGACAAGGTACTGAGCTTTGTGAGAAGGAACGAAAACGACAAAGTGTTCGCCGTAATCAACTTCTCAGCAGAACCGCAAACGGTAACGTTCACCGGGGAGCTGCATCACGATGCCTATCGCGAGTTTTTTTCGGGTGACGAAGTCGAATTCGATGCAAGGTCTGAACTGACGCTCGCACCCTGGGGTTACCGGGTCTACATTCGATAATTTGTCCGGCTAGCGGGCCGGATCTGTCGCGGCGCCGCAGGACTCCCGCACAATCAGCTTTGGTGCCATGAACTTCGACGTTACGGGCTTGCCCTGAATAAGGTTGACAATGCCTTCGACGAGACCATCGCCCGCCATTCGAGCGTTCTGCTGCACGGTGGTGAGTCCAGGCGTCACGTATTCTGCGAGCGGCATGTCGTCGAATCCAACAACACTCACGTCGTCCGGAACGTGCAGGCCAGCTTCTTGCAGTGCGCGCATCGCGCCGATCGCGATGAGATCCGTGACAGCAAATATCGCGTCAAATGACTCACCCTTGTCAAGAAGCCGCCGGACCGCGTTATAGCCTTGAATCTCTGAATTGTCGGCAGGCTCTCTTAACTTGTCGTTACGATCCATTCCGGTCTCGCGCAGTGCCTTCGCGTAACCCGCATAACGCGCAGCGTGTTCAGGGCTGCGACGGGCCTTGTGGCCAATGTACGCAATACGTTTTCGACCAAGACCGATGAGATGCCTGGTAGCCTGATACCCGCCGTGCTCGTTATCACAGCCGAAAGAGTGGCCGGGCAGGTCTTTGACGGGGGGGCCCCAGATGATGAAACGGGTGTTCGCGGCCATCAGTGCGGCGAGTTTCTCGCCATATTCGGCGTAGTCGCCATAGCCGAGCAGGATCAGTCCGTCCGCACGATGACTCGCCTGGTATTCGACGTGCCAGTCGTCGGTTAACTGCTGCAAGGAAACGAGGACGTCGTAGCCTAGCCTCGCCGCCGATCGCGTGATGTTGTCGAGCATCGACAGGAAAAACAGGTTCATTCTCGTATGCGCGTCGTCCGTGTTATCGGTGTCGTCGAATATCAATAACGCGATCGTATTACTCTGATGGGTGCGCAGTCCGGCCGCGTTGCGGTTCACGAAATAGTTGAGATCGCGGGCTATCTGCTGAATTCGCGTACGAGTTTCTTCACGGACCAGTGGTGAGTTGCGCAGGGCACGTGAGACCGTTGCCTGGGATACGCCGGCAAGGTCGGCAATGTCGCGCGATGTAGGATTTTCGACTTTCATCGTGTCGATTCGAGTAAACGCCCCCCGTTACTAGCTCTCTTGTATCACAAACCGTTGGCGACTGAATCGCGGGAAACCGAAAGCGAACATCATGACAACCGTGTTTTGCCGAAAAACGCACTGCCAAGCGAAGGTGGAGGCTATCGCACAAGTTACTGAGAAATCAGGAAAATTCGATATTCAGGGCGTCCTTGCTGCGACGCAGGTTTTCGCTGGCCGTATCGCCTTGCGCGAGCGCGAGTGCAACATGAATGGCATCGAGCAGTGCGAGTTGCGCCAGCCTGGAGCTCATCGGCGTATACACGCTCGTGTCTTCGATCACCGGGCAAGGGAACAACAAGCCCGCTTCCCGGGCGACGTCGGAGTCCGGATTCGTTAGCGCGATGACGGTCGCGCCGCGGTTTTTTGCAAGCTTCGCGGCCCGAGCGAAATCCTGCCAGCGCCCGGTATGGGATAGCAGTACGAGCACGTCATCGGGCTGCGTGATGGAGGCAAATTGCAGGATCATCGGTATGTCGCTCAGGGACGAGCACGGTATGCCCAGTCGAAAAAACTTGTGACAAGCGTCGCTGGCAACATGACCCGACGCGCCAAGCCCGGCGAATGCAATTTGCCGCGCCGACTTCATGGCGATCACTGCCTCATCTATCGGCATCGACGAAAGCTGCGAACGCATTTCGATGAGCGACTGAATTGAGGCGTCCATGACTTTGATGACCGCGTCCGAGCTTGAGTCGTCCGGGCTGACGTCGCGGTGCACGTAGGTGGCAGGGCTACTCAGCGCCTCGGTTAACCGGATCGCGAGTTCGCGAAAGCCACCCAGCCCGACGTGGCGGCAAAAGCGCACCACGGTGGGTTCGCTCGTCTCGCACTCTTTGGCCAGCCGCGCAAGTGTTATGTTGGCAGTCTCTTTCGGGTGCTCGAGGATCCATTGGCCTACACGTCGCTCGGACGGGCTCAAACGGGGCAGCGCCTTGGTTATTGTGGCCAGCATGTAGTAAAATTACAGCAATAATTGCCAGAAAGCATTAAGAAAAGCTTGAAAGTGGTAAAAACGTAGTAAACTTTCAGAAATTCCCAGAGGAAGTCTGATGGCTCAGCTCATCCCGGTCGACACGTTCGACCTGATAATTTTCGGTGGTACCGGTGACCTGGCGATGCGCAAGCTGTTGCCAGCGCTGTATCACCGTGACCGCGACGGTCAGGTTACCGCCGACAGCCGCATTATCGCCGCCAGTCGTGGTGCGCTGACGCGGGACAAATACCTGGCAATGGTCGAAAAGTCGCTGCGGAAAGGCCTCCCCAAGGGGGAGTTCGATGCGGCGCATTGGAAGTCCTTCAAACAGCGCATTCACTATGTGCAGGCTGACGCGTTCGCGCACGAGAGTTGGGGTCGATTGAGCAAGCTGTTGGCCGCTCACGAAGACCGTGTTCGCGTGACCTACCTTGCGACCGCGCCGAGTCTATTTGGCCCGATCGCGGCCGGTTTGAAAACGAATGGTCTGATCACAGCAAACAGCCGCATCGTTCTCGAGAAGCCGGTGGGCCGCGATTACGCGTCGGCCCTCGCGATCAATGACGCCGTCGGCGAATGTTTTTCCGAGAATCAGATTTATCGTATCGATCATTACCTCGGCAAAGAGACGGTACAGAACCTGCTCGCCCTGCGGTTTGCGAATTCCTTGTTTGAGCCACTGTGGCGCCGTGGTGCTATCGACCATGTGCAAATAACCGTTGCCGAAGATCTCGGCGTCGGTGGCCGCATCGAATTCTATGACCGCGTCGGCGCGCTGCGGGACATGGTGCAAAACCATATTCTGCAGCTCGTTTGTCTGTTTGCGATGGAGCCGCCATCGAGTCTTCATCACGATGCTGTTCGTGATGAGAAAATCAAGGTGCTGCGCGCGCTTAAACCGATGTCGGCCGATGAGGTTCGCGCCAATTCCGTGCGCGGTCAATACACGGCGGGTGCGATCAGCAACAATACCGTATCCGGATATATCGAAGAACTCGGTGGTGATTCCAGCACGACGGAGACCTTCGTTGCGCTGAAGCTCGAGATTGAGAACTGGCGATGGTCAAACGTGCCGTTTTATCTGCGCACCGGAAAACGGCTCAGCGGAAAGCATTCCGAGATCGTCGTGCAGTTTCAGGACGTGCCGCACTCGATTTTTCCGGAACAGAAGTACAACGTATCCCCGAACCTGCTGAGAATCCGCCTGCAGCCCGACGAAGGTGTGCAGCTATCGGTCATGGCTAAAGAGCCAGGTCCCGGTGGTTTCAACCTGCGGCCTGTTTCACTGGACCTGAGTTTTGCCGAGACCTTTGGTGTTGGTTATCCCGATGCCTATGAGCGCCTCCTGATGGAGGTATTGCGCGGCAATCCGGCGCTGTTCATGCGCCGCGACGAAGTTGAAGCCGCATGGAACTGGATAGACGGCATTATCGAGGGCTGGGAGACGTCGAAACAGAAAGTTGAATCGTATGTCGCGGGCTCCTGGGGCCCGCCGGCCTCCTCATTATTGCTCGATCGTGATGATCGTGCCTGGTACTCGGACGACAAGATATGACCGAACACTATTTTGAAACGAGGCTCGAGGCTTCGACAGCGGCTGCTAATCGCATGGCCGAGCTTGCTAGCGAAAAGGCTGGATCACAACGGTGATGCCTCGATCGTTGTCAGCGGTGGTACGTCGCCGCAGCAGTGCATGGCCGCTCTTGCGAAAGCGCCGCTGGACTGGCCGCGCGTGCACGTGCTCCTCAGCGATGAGCGCTGGGTTCCGCCTGACCACGAGGACAGCAACGAAAAACTGGTGCGCGAAACCCTGTTGTCTGGTCCGGCGGCGGCAGCACAGTTCCTGCCGGTTTACGCCGCAGGGGTTTCGCCCGAAGAGCGCTGCGATGAGTTGCAGGATCCTTTGCCGGTGCTGCCGTTTTCGTGTTCGTTGATCGGCATCGGCACTGACGGCCATTTTGCTTCGCTGTTTCCCGACGCCGAGCAGCTGAAATCCGGACTCGACGTCGAAAGTAGCCGCCTGTATATGCCGATTACGACGGCTGCGAGCCCACATCCCCGCATCAGCATGACGCTGGCCGGAATTTCACGCAGCGACGAAGTTGCTTTGTTGTTCTTCGGTGACGAAAAGCTGGATGTTTACAAGCAGGCAAAAGCGTCGACAAACGGCTATCCCTTGTCGCGCCTGTTACGACAAAAGCGCGCGCCCGTCAGGCTGTTCTGGGCGCCGTAATGGAGGTCAAGAAAAAGTGAACCCGATTATCGAGAGCGTTACCGATCGCATCGCGAAGCGCAGCGCGCAGTCGCGTGGTAACTACCTCGCGCGCATGCACGCAGCGGCGAGCGATGGCCCGGTCCGGGGCGGGCTTGCCTGCAGCAATCTCGCCCATGGTTTTGCGGCTTGTGGCACTACGGAGAAGCAGGCACTCAAGGGAACCGTCGTGCCGAACATTGGCATCGTTACGGCTTACAACGACATGCTGAGTGCGCACCAGCCTTTCGAAAACTATCCGGCGATCATTAGAAAGGCAGCAGCAGAGCGCGGCGCAGTTGCCCAGGTTGCTGGTGGCGTGCCCGCGATGTGTGATGGTGTCACGCAAGGTACGGACAGCATGGATTTGTCGCTGTTCAGCCGTGACGTAATTGCTCTGTCGACGGCTGTCGCGCTATCGCACAACATGTTCGATGCCGTTTTGTGTCTCGGCATATGCGACAAGATCATCCCGGGCCTCCTGATCGGCGCTTTGTCATTCGGGCATTTGCCGGTTGTGTTCGTGCCCGCGGGTCCAATGGTCTCCGGGCTCGGCAACAAGGAGAAAGCCCGCATTCGCGAAGAGTATGCGGCCGGAAAGATAGGGCGTGACGAACTGCTCGAAGCCGAATCGGCGGCTTATCATGCGCCTGGCACGTGTACATTTTACGGCACGGCCAACAGCAACCAGATGCTCATGGAATTCATGGGCCTGCAGCTGCCCGGGGGATCGTTCGTTAATCCGGGCACCGAGCTGCGCGAGCTGCTGACGCAAGACGCCGTTGGCACGGTACTCGAAGCCACACATCTCGGCGACAATTACTTGCCACTGGCGGATCTGCTCGATGAGAAAGCGATCGTCAACGGCATCGTCGGTCTGATGGCGACCGGCGGTTCGACCAACCATACGATCCATCTTGTTGCTATCGCCGCCGCCGCCGGCATCCAGATCGACTGGCAGGACTTCTCGGATCTTTCGGCTGCCGTGCCACAGCTGTCGCGCGTCTACCCGAACGGCTCGGCGGACGTCAATCATTTCCACGCGGCAGGTGGCCTCGGATTCCTGATTACCGACATGCTGGATAACGGGCTGTTGCATGAAGATGTCAATACGATTCTCGGGCCGGGACTGCGCAATTTCTGTCGCGAACCGAAGGTGAAGAACGACAAGCTGGATTGGCAGGATGTGCAACCCGAATCGCTCGACATCGACATATTGCGCCCCTGTTCCAACCCGTTCAGTTCGCACGGCGGCCTGCAGTTGGTAACCGGCAATCTCGGCAGGGCCGTGGTCAAGATTTCGGCTGTCGACCCTGCGCATCATTCCATTACGGCGCCCGCACGTGTCTTTCATTCGCAGCAGGCGTTCGTCGATGCGTTCAACAACGATGAACTCGAGCGCGATTTTGTCGCGGTTCTGTCTCAACAGGGGCCGCGTGCCAACGGCATGCCGGAGCTCCACAAGCTGACGCCTTATCTCGGCGTGTTGCAGAATCGTGGCTTCAAGGTCGCACTGGTCACGGACGGCCGAATGTCCGGGGCGTCCGGCAAAGTGTTGTCGGCGATCCAGGTAACGCCCGAAGCGGTCGCCGGCGGTCCAATCGCGAAAATACGCGACGGTGACCTGATTCGCATCGACGCCGAAAAGGGCGTCCTTAGCCTGAACGGAGATGATGACTTTGCCGCACGTGAAGTGCCGGACCCGGGCACTGCCTTGCAGAAGCGGCATGGGCCGTGAACTGTTCGCGGCATTCAGGGAGCGGGCGACCGGCGCGGAACAAGGCGCCACCCTGTTCGGAGAACGTTGAGCATGGACGCCACTGAACTCTTGCGCGGCCATCGCGTGGTACCCGTGGTCGTCGTCGATGATGTCGATATCGCGGTCCCGCTCGCAGAAACGCTGATTGATGCGGGTCTTTCGGTAATCGAAGTGACCTTGCGGACGGACGACGCCCTGGCTGCGATTGCCGCCATTGCCAGGGCCGTCCCCGAGATGATCGTCGGGGCCGGGAGCATTCGTCGACCAGAGCAGTTCACAGAGGTGCAGGATGCCGGGGCGACGGTTTGCCGTCAGTCCGGGTGCGTCTGACGCACTGCTGGCAAAAGCTGAAGACCTGGGCATGCCATTCGTTCCGGGTGCCGTGACGCCGTCGGAGATGATCGGTCTTTATGAACGCGGCTACCGTCTGCAGAAATTTTTTCCGGCGCAGCTGGCCGGTGGTTACGCTTATCTCAAGTCCGTTGGGGCGCCACTGCCCGAGGTGAGCTTCATGCCGACGGGCGGAATAACACCTGACAACGTCGCGCACTACCTGGCTTTGAGTAATGTCCTGTGCATCGGTGGCTCCTGGATCACGCCATCCTCTTTACAGAAAAAACGCGACTTCGACGGCATCCACCGACTGGCTACAGATGCGGCACGTCTCGGCGTGTGAGAGCATGTCGGCACTGTCGCTCGACGCGAGACATGGTCGCTGATGGATGATAAGGAATGAAAGACCGCTGCCTGTTAATAGGTGACATTGGCGGGACCAATGCGCGTTTTGCATTGGCGACGCCGGACAGACCCGGCTTTCACGACGTCCTCGAACTTCAGTGCGCCGACTTCGCGTCTGCCGATGATGCCATCAGCCATTATCTTGCGGCGACGAAAGCCGGAGCGCCCGATGCCGTCTGCCTTGCCGCGGCCGGTCCCATCGTCAACGACACCGTCAAAATCACGAACAATCACTGGGATATCTCGGCCGCCGAAACCCGGGCTGACTTCGGCATCGAGGCCGTGCGCCTGCTCAATGACTTCACCGCGATCGCTCATTCAATTCCGTTGTTAACCGAGAACGAGGTTCGAACCATCGGACCTCATGAGCACTGGTCATTACCTGCAGAACGTTTTGATGTCGCCATTCTTGGCCCTGGGACGGGCCTTGGAGTCGCCGGGCTGTGTCGTCGTGGAGACGCGCTGGTAGCCATTACGGGCGAAGGCGGACATGTGGGCTTCGCGCCTGAAAACCGGCTGCAGACAGAAATTCTGGACGTCCTTCGCGAAAAATTTGAGCGCGTGTCGGCCGAGCGACTCATCGCAGGTTCCGGCCTCGGGAATATCTATGAGGCGCTCGAGGCGATTCGCGGTAAGACCGGACCCCGGCTGTCAGCCAAGGACATATTCGAGGCTCGCGGTACCGATCAAGCTCGCGGCCGAGGCGGTCGACGTGTTTTTCGAACTGCTGGGCCAGGTGGCGGGCGACCTGGCCCTGACGCTGGGCGCCGTAGACGGCGTGTACATCGCCGGCGGCATCGCGAAACGCTACCCCGAAATTCTGGAAGACAGCCGGTTTCGCAGCGGCTTCGAGAGCAAAGGCAGGCACCGTTCGTTCATGGAGCGCATTCCAACGCGGTTGATCACGTATGACCAGCCGGGGCTGCTTGGTGCTGCCTACTGCGTGCTGGAGCTGTCGTCCTAGGCGCCTGGTTCATGCCTGGGCGTTGACGTGATGCCGTCCGGGTGCCGCGGGAACTGATCGGCGTCAATGGTCTCGAGATAGCCGTGCCACGCCGCGTAGCCAATAACCGGCACAATCGCGATGAGCCCGACGAATGCCGTCAGCACCCCGATCAACAACGAAACCACGACGATCGTCAGCCAGACGATCATGGCGCGCTTGTTGCGCAATACGGCATTGATCGACGTCACTATGGCCGTGATGCTGTCTACATCGCGATGCATGATCATCGGCAGGGAAAACGCGCTTGCAGAGAACGTGATGGCAGCGAATACGGCGCCAATCATCGAGCCAAAGCCCAGGTAAGTTAGCAATTCCCCAAGCGTTGCTTCGCCATCCGTCGGGAAGAACACGGTAACCATGACGGCGGCCCGCGCCCACACCAGGAAAATCACGAGTAACGCGAGTGCGAATATCATCTCGTTGCCAAAATGCCGCTGCAGCGCAGCGCGTAGGCTGCGCGTCATCAATGGTTCCTGGCCGCGCTCGAGCTGTGCGCTGATCGCGTACAGACCGATGCACGTCAGTGGTGCCAGGAAAACAAAACCGCCGAGCATGGCAAACATGATCCACTGGCTGCCGCGGAACCATGCGAGCAGGCACACGAAGCCGATCATCAGGGCCACGACAAGGCCATAGGCAAGGCTTTGCTGAGGCGCTTTCAACAGGTCCGAGATGCCGAGCTTCAACCAGCGAAAGGGAGCCCAGGGCGAAAGTTTTTTGCAGGGTGCCACGAACGGCATTTCATCGCGGCTGACTTTGTTTTGCTCGACATCCGTCATCTCGATTACCCGGAGTAGGCCGTGTTCTCGAGAATGCGGACCGCTACCTGTTGGCCCGTGACCGAGAACGCAATGTACTCGTATTTCACGCCTTCCCGGGCCACGAATTCCTGAAACGCGCGGAACTCATGCTGTTGCCAGCGATGGAAGTTGTAGTACTCGTCAAACAGCACGATGGCGCCTGGCTGCAGACGATTACCCAGCGCTTCGAAAATCGTCACGGTCGACGAGTACAGGTCACAATCGACGTGCAGAAAGGCGACTGGGTCCGGATGCTTTTCGAGGAAGCCGGGCAGCGTCGCGTCGAAGTAGCCGACGTGAAACTCGACGTTCTCGGGCACCTTGGGCATCTGTTTCTGTGCGAAAGAGCCGATCGGATTGCCGTTCCAGTGTTCCTGAATGCCTTCGAAAGAATCGAAGCCGTGCACTTTGCCGTCGACTTTGGGAGCAATCCAGCGCATGGACTTGCCGCGGCCAACCCCGAATTCAAGGTTCAGGCCCTTCGTCTCGATGCGACTCAACGCGTAGCGCACGAGTTCCGGGTGCTTTTCAAAATAAGGGGCGTCGACCATCCTGGCTTTGATGTATTCGAGCGTGCTTTTCTTGGCCTCGAGATTCATGTCGACCAGCAGGTTGGACGCATAGTGTTTGAGCATGAAACGGCGAAACAGGAACTCGCTCAGCGTTCGTTTGAATAGTGGCATTGGAGCACTCATTGGAGCAGCATGCGGACGCCGGATAAGTTATCACATGCACACGATGCTCGCTGCCGGAAACTGTTCCGCGGTGCCGGCAAATTCGAAACCAATAGTGGTAAGCAGCAATGGTCTTTTGTTAGATTCTCGACTATGGTCTTGGGCAGTTGCGGCGAATCCCAAACCCAAGGAGGCCATTGAGATGCGCGTTATCCTGGTACCTGTTGCTGATCGACCCGAATGTGCGAATGCGCTTAGAGCCGCATTCGCCCTAGGTAAGCACGTAGGCGCGTCGGTGAGTGGCTGCCATATTCGCCCGCACCGCCATGCCGAAGTGTCGCTGTCGATGGCGTTCGCGGATGCTGCCTGGCGCAGAAGAAGTACGAAAACGGCTTCGAAAAACGCCAAGAAGTTGTACGGGCAGATCGCTGACCATAACGGCTACGATTTTATACGACGGGCGCGGGTCACTCCCGGCGCACTGTGGTCTGAGCGTGTTGGGTCACCCGGCATTGTCTTGAGTATCGTCGGACCGGTTTCCGACCTCATCGTGGTTTCGCGGCCGGCTAAACGTGGCGGCATTGCTGACATGTTCATGACTGCCGCGCTGCTCGAATCGCGGTGCCCGGTGCTGATCTTGCCGACGAGCGGGCGCAAGACGCTGGGCAAAAACGTCTGTATCGCCTGGAACCAGAGTAGCGAAGCGGCGATAGCGGTTAAGGCCGCATTGCCCCTGCTCGAGCGGGCCGAGAAAGTCACGATCGTTAGCTGTGGGCCGGAAGATCATATCGGACCGAAGTCGGCACAGCTGGCAGCGTACCTGGCCCACTGGGGTATCAGGTCAGAACGCGTCAAAACCCGTGGGCGCGATGTCGAGGCGGAACTGCTCGCGAGCTATAAAGAGGCCGGCGCGGACCTGCTGATCGCGGGTGCTTACAGTCGCAATCGCTGGCGGGAAAAGATCTTCGGCGGCATGACGGAGTACCTCATTCGCAAGGCACGGATGCCGGTGCTCATGCGGCATCATTGACCGGAGTCCGATCTGGCTGGCCAAAAAAAACGCGTACAGCGGAAGCTGTACGCGTTTTTTATTCGCAGCGCTGCGGCCAGGCTGGCCACAACGCTGCCTTTTCAGCTTACCGTTCTATGATGCGCAACACAACACGGCGATTCTGCGCCTTGCCGGCACGCGTCGTATTGTCCGCGATCGGCTGAGACTCACCGTAACCACGCACCGACATGCGATCTTCCGCGATGCCGTTAGTCGCGAGGTAGTCGTGTACGGTTTGGGCGCGACGGGATGACAGGCCTTCGTTGTACTCGGCGGCACCGTCACTGTCGGTGTGCCCGGCAACTTCGACAGTAATCGTCGGGTTCTTCTTCAACGTCGCGACTGCGTCGTTGAGGACACTCGTGGCACCTGGCAGCAGACGGTCCGAGTTGGTCTCGAAGTTCACGCCTGGCAGCCTGATAACGGCCTTGATCTCGCAGCCCTTGATATCGACCTGGACACCCGGAGCGCTGTTCGGGCATTCGTCGAGGCGATCGACTACGCCGTCTTTATCGCCATCGAGTTCGCAACCGTCCGGACCGACCTTGGCGCCCTTGAACGTGTTCGGACACTTGTCCTTGTCATCGCTTACGCCGTCGCCGTCGCTGTCCATCGGGCAGCCACTGGCATTGACGGACACGCCTTTGGGCGTACCCGGGCACTTGTCTTTGGAGTCTTTGACGCCATCGCCATCGCTGTCGAGTTCGCAGCCGTAAGCGTCAACGCGGGTGCCTGCCGGCGTGTTCGGGCAACGGTCCATGCCATCCGCAACGCCATCACCGTCGGAGTCGACGAATTTCGGTGTGCCCTCGCCAAACGGGAATCTGAAAACCGAGGCTGAAAAGGTCGTCGTTCCGGTTCTGAATGGACGCTGTCTCCATGCGATGCCGCCACTCGCCGCGGAGGGCGAGGTTCGAATCGAACAGGTCGAGCAGAAAGCCCGCGCCGGCAGAATACATGCCGCCGTCGTCATGTCCCGTGCTCTCCGAATCGACGTCAATGTAACCAATCCCGGCATGCAGGTACGGGCTAAAGCGTTCAGCCGCGACGGAATACGCGCTGCAGATCGATGCCAATGCCGAGATGCTCCTGGTCAGGCCCGCCGCCGTATCGCCATCGGGCCAGGCGGCCGAAAAAATCGCCTCGATATTGAACGCGTCGTTGATTGCATAACCGAAGCCAAGCTGGCCACCGTTGATATCGTCTTCGACGCCGCGGTCCTTGTCGTCATCGATATAGGAACCCATGATCGAAAAATAGCCTTGCCCGGCCTCGGCATCCGCGAGAGCGTCGCCGGTGCCAAGAAAAGCAATAAATGTCGCTGCGACAACGCAGGTGAAAATTCTCATAACAGTTAGCTCCGTAGGTTTAATCCCTAAATCGCCGTACACGACGACCAGTCGGGTTCCGGCATGCGATCACCGAATAGACAAGCACGGGGGAGCCAAAGTCACTGCCCCCGCACTGTGCGGCGATTCTATCATCTGGACACTGCCTATGTGCAAGGATTGGATATTCGTCAAAAACGGTGATTTGCCCGGAATCCCGGCCGGGCAGGATCCCGGTCTCCGATAATAGTGGATTTGACCATGAGTTCGGGATTGAACAGTGATATAACGACATCCACAAACAAGAAGGAGACCAAGCAATGAGTGTTGCAAAGACATCGGAAATCACAGCATCGTCGTCAAAGAGCTTTGAAGACGCTGTTCGCGTCGGAATTCGCAAGATGAGCGAGACCGTAAAGAATATTGAAGGCGCCTGGGTCAAGGAACAGAAGGTCGTCGTCAAGAAAGGTGAAGTTGAGGCCTATCGTGTGACGATGAAAGTCACCTTTATTGTGAAATAATATTAAGCGTTTGGTAAATAATCGAAGCATGACAACCTGAAGGAGACAGCAATGCCAGGTAAGTTTGAAGTGTACAAAGACAAGGCGGGTGAATATCGCTTTCGTCTCAAAGCGGCGAACGGCCAGAACATCCTCAGCAGTGAAGGCTACAGCGGTAAAGCGAGTTGCCTGAACGGCGTCGAGTCGGTCAAGAAAAACTCACAGAATCCGGATCGCTTCGTCAAGAAGACAACGCCGTCCGGCAAGTTCCGCTTCAATCTGACCTCATCGAATGGCCAGGTTGTCGGCACAAGCCAGAGCTATTCATCTCAATCCGGCTGCAACAACGGCATGAAGAGCGTTGCCGCCTGTGCATCAGGTGCGAGCCTGAACGATCAGACCTGAAGACGCACGAGGGGCTGACGACGGCTTTCGGTCATTCGAATCCGGAATCGTCGTCAGACCCTGCTCTTTGACCCCACCTATCCATCTTCCCTGGATTTGACAATAAGCCGTAACTGATCCGGGTCTCCGGTCAACCGATTTCCTCGCCGCCCGTTCTTAGTACTGAACAGCGACTAATTGTATGGAAACGAGGAGACTTATCATGGATTCGAGAAAACTGATTTATTCGATAGCGGTGCTGGCGTTGTTTTACGGAACCGCATTCGCTGACACGGGCGACAGGGTCGAAGAGCGCCTGGACAATCGTGGCGATCGCATTGAGGACCGTCTTGACAAGAAGGGCGATCGGATAGACCAACGCCTGGATAACAAAGGCGATCGGATCGATGCGCGGCTCGACCGAAAATCTGACCGGGCGGCCGCCGCCGGGCGGGACCGTTTGTCGGAACGCCTGGACCGCAAAGGCGACCGCGTTGACCGCAAGCTGGACCGCAAAGGCGACCGCATTGACCGCAAGCTGGATCGCAAGGGCAAACGGGTAGACCGTCGCCTCGATCATCGCGGAAATCGTGCGGACCGGCGCATTGATCGTCGTCAAACGAGGCGCGGCGGCCGGTAAGCACAAGCGACAGAGCCCCAGGCAACATGCCGGCGGTAGCGGTTACCGCCGGCTTTTTATTGCGCGATGGGCTGCAGCAGGAATAGCTTAGGCGGCTTTCTGATTTGGGTTAAGCAGGTTGCGTCGTTCCGTTTCGATCCGCGCGCGCGCCTCGCGGACCGACGCCTCTTTCACGGGTCCGAAGCCGCGGATATCCAGGTAACGCCGAATCAGGCTGCTCGCGTCTGCAAGCGTATCGGCAGCCAGGACCGGAAGCACTTCGTTCAACAGCGTCTCGAATTCGGCAATCAAAGCGCGCTCCATACGCCGCTCCTCAGTCTTGCCGAAGAGATCGAATGCCGTGCCGCGCAGGCGACGCATCGTTGCCAGCACACGGAAGACAGGCAGCATCCAGGCGCCGAATTCTTTTTTACGCGGCCGTCCGCGGGCATCGACACCTGCGTTCAGAATCGGCGGCGCGAGGTGGAAGCGCAGTTTCGCTTTGTCGCCGAAATCTCTCCGTATCGAGTCGAGGAATGCCGCGCGGGTATGCAGTCGCGCGACTTCATACTCGTCCTTGTAACTGAGCAACTTGAAGTAGCTCCTGGCGACGGCCTCAGTGAGTTCGTTACTGCCGGAGACTGTCGATTCAGCCGCGCGGGTTTTCTCGACCAAGTCTACAAAGCGCTGCGCCAACTTCTCATCCTGGTAATCGACCAGGAATTCCCGGCGCCGCGCGATCATTCCATCGAGCGTCTCCGCAAGCTGGCTTTCGCCAGCATCAACTATGGTATTTATCGCCTGCAGATTCACCGCGGCGATGCGCCCCCAGGTGAAAGCCTGCTTGTTAGCTTCGATCTTGACGCCGTTCAGTTCGATCGCACGATGCAGAGCTTCGAGCGAGACCGGAACGAGGCCCGTCTGCCAGGCGCAGCCGAGCAGAAGCACGTTTGCGTAAATCGTATCGCCCATGAGTTTGTTAGCGAGCCGATTGGCGTCGATCGTTGTGAGATTGTCGGCTCCGACCGCCGCCGCAATCGCAGCGACACGGTCGCTGCCGCGTAAGCTTGCATCACGGTTTCGAATGAAGTCGCCGGTCAGCATTTCGGCGGTGTTCACCAATGCCCGGGTATGGTTGTGCCTGTACGTGATCGATGCTTTAGGCGAAGAGCTGACAACGATGTCGCAGCCGATCAGCGCGTCGGCGTGCGCAGGCTCGATTCGTACCTGGTGGATTTCGGCGGGTTCGCTGGCGATGCGAAGGTAGCTCAGTACCGTGCCGAATTTCTGTGCGAACCCCATGAAATCGAGTTCCGAGGCGCCTTTACCTTCGAGGTGGGCGGCCATCGTGATCAATGCGCCAACCGTAATCACACCGGTGCCGCCGACGCCCGTAACGAGCAGGTCGTAGCAGGCATCGATGGCCGGAATTCGTGGCGCAGGCAGCGCGGATGAGAGAGCCTCGTACTGCGTGTCGTCGGCCATGCGCCTGGCCTGGCGCATGACGTCGCCTTGCACGGTGACAAAGCTCGGACAGAATCCGTTGAGGCAGGAGTAATCCTTGTTGCAACTGTCCTGATCGATCTGCCGCTTGCGGCCGAACGGTGTTTCTTTGGGAACGACTGACAGGCAGTTGGACTCTATCGAGCAATCTCCGCAGCCTTCGCAAACCAGGTCATTGATAAGGACAAATTTCTTCGGCTCAGCCAGCTTGCCGCGTTTGCGCCGTCGCCGTTTTTCGGTCGCACAGGTTTGTGCATAGATAAGGACGGTGACACCCGGGATCTCACGAAGTTCGCGTTGCACGGCATCCATGTCTCTGCGATGGGAGATCGTAACGCCTGACGGAAAATCGCCGGCTTTGAACAACTCAGGTTCGTCCGAAATCAGCGCGATGCGTTGCACACCCTCGGAGCGCACCGAGTGCGCGATCGACTCGACGGAAATCGGCCCGTCGACGGGTTGACCGCCCGTCATCGCAACGGCGTCGTTGTAGAGGATTTTGTAGGTGATATTCGCGGCTGCGGCGACGGCCTGGCGAATCGCAAGAGAGCCCGAATGGTAGAACGTGCCGTCGCCCAGGTTCTGGAAAACATGCTGGCCACCGTTGAACCTGGAACGCGGAATCCAGTTCACGCCTTCGCCGCCCATCTGGATCAGGCCGTCGGTGTCGCGCTGCATCCAGCTCGCCATGAAATGACAGCCGATTCCCGCCAGTGCCCTGGAGCCTTCCGGGACCTTGGTCGAGGTATTGTGCGGGCAACCGGAACAAAAATAGGGCATGCGCTTGGCACCGCCGATCTCGATGACTGCCCCGGTTTGCCGCTGCAGTTGTTGGGCACGTTCGCTGAAACGCTTGCCGCCAAACACGCGGTCCAGTCGGCTCGCTACGATCGGTGCGAGCTGCACAGGCGACAGTTCGCCGACCCAGGGCACGAGCGGCTCGCCGTTTTCGTCGGCTTTCCCGACCATGCGTTCCGGCTTGCGTCCCGGGTAGTCGTAAAAGTGCTCCTTGAACTGGCTTTCGATAATGCCGCGCTTTTCTTCAACTACGAGTACTTCGTGTTTACGTTGCACGAAGTCGAGCGCGCCGTGTGGCTCGAGCGGCCACACCATCCCGACCTTGTAAACATCGATCCCAATGCGTCGGGCTTCCTTTTCATCGACGCCGAGTATCCGCAGCGCTTCCATGAGATCGAGGTGGCCTTTGCCGGTCGTTACGATGCCGAAGCGTGCGTCCGGCACGTTGAATATCTTGCGATCGATCGGGTTGGCAGCGGCAAAAGCCAGCGTCGCGGCTTTTTTTGCTTCCAGGCGTTCTTCGATCTGCGGACCCGGAAAATCGGGCCAGCGATAGTGCAGGCCGGTCGCGGGTGGCGTGAAATCTGTCGGTGTCTCGAACTGCGGGTAGGGCGGCAGCTCGATCGACATTGCCGATTCGACGGTCTCAGAGATCGCTTTGAAACCGACCCACATTCCCGAGTAACGCGACAGCGCGATGCCATAAAGACCGAACTCGAGATACTCAGCCACGTTTGCGGGGTTCAGGTTCGGCATCATGTAGGTCAGGAACGCGACGTCGGACTGGTGCGGCATCGACGACGATATGCAACCGTGATCATCGCCCGCGACAACGAGTACACCGCCGTGCGGCGAGCTTCCGTAGGCGTTGCCATGTTTCAGCGCATCGCCGGCGCGGTCGACGCCGGGACCTTTGCCATACCAGATGCCAAATACGCCGTCGACGGTACGCCCCGAGTCCGTTTCTACCTGCTGTGTGCCCAGGATTGCCGTGGCGGCAAGGTCTTCGTTGACGGCCGGCAGGAACTCGATCTGGTTTTCTTCGAGGAAACGCTTCGCGCGCCATAATTCCTGGTCAACCATGCCGAGCGGTGAGCCGCGGTAGCCGCTGACGAAGCCGGCCGTATTCAGGCCGCTCGCTTTGTCGAGTGTGCGCTGCATTAACGCGATGCGAACCAGCGCCTGGGTGCCTGTCAGCAATACTCGGCCTGATTCGCGCCGGTAGCGATCGGCGAGTTCGTAGTTGTCGAGCGGGTAATGCGACTGGCTTGCGGCAGCTTCTGACATGGGCGTGTCGATGTGTGAGAACTGAAGCGCACAGTGTCGCAGATTTGGACCGCGAGACGATGCCAATCATCCCGGAATTCGGACAAAATCAGGCAAAATATATCGAAAAATTAGAAAAAACGGTAAAATATTTAAGAATTGCGAACAAGAGCGAATAATCATGCTGGAGATAAAGGACCGCCGCATCCTCGACGAACTGCAGCGCGACGGTCGCCTGACCATGCAGGAACTTGGCGAACGCGTCGGCATGTCGAGTTCGGCCTGCTGGCGCCGGGTCAAGAGCCTCGAGGAGACCGGCATCATCGATCGCTATGCCGTGATCGTGAATGGGCGCAAAGCGGGTTTCGGATTGTCGTCAGTCGTGCACGTGTCGCTGGCGCGTCACGAACGGGAAAACGTCGACCGGTTTATTCGCGAGGTCCTCAGGCATCCCGAAATCCTGGAGTGCTTCGCGACGAGCGGCGAGGCCGACTTTCATCTGCGGGTTGTTGTCGAGGACATCGACGCTTACAACACATTTCTCGATGACTTCATCTTCAAACTGCCGGGTGTATCGCAAGTTCGTTCGAACATCGTTCTGAAAGAAATTAAAGCCGATACGGCACTGCCGTTTCGGCTTTAAGAAATTCAAAGCGGCCAGGCTATTGCACTGATGCCCAATGCTCGTCGGTGGCGACCATCGTCAGGACATCGTATTGCGCGACGACGTCGTTGTCCTGGTTGGTTACCTCGGTATCCCATCGCACCTCGCCATAGCCGGTCCCGGCGCGCAGGGTTTTCTGTTTACAGGCCAGGCGGACCTTCAGCGTGTCGCCATAATTGACGGGTTTGGCGAAGCGCAGTTCATCGACGCCGTAGTTGGCGAGAACCGGGCCGAAGTCGGGATCGACGAACAGGCCCGCGGCAAACGACACAATAAGGTAGCCGTGCGCTACGCGGCCGTCGAAGAACGGGTTTTTTGCAGCGGCTTCCTCGTCGGTGTGGGCGTAAAACGTATCGCCCGTGAATTCGGCAAAGTGCTGAATATCATCGAGTGAGACTTCGCGGCTATCGGTGATCAGCGTGTCGCCAATCTTGAGTTGCTCGAAGGTCTTGCGGAATGGATGGCGCCTGGATTGTTTTTGATCGGCACCCTTGATCCACCGGTTGCCAATGGCGGTCAGGGTCTGTGGGGATCCCTGGACCGCCGTTCGCTGCATGTAGTGCAGGACACCGCGCACCCCACCCATTTCCTCGCCGCCACCGGCGCGGCCCGGCCCGCCGTGGACCAGGTGCGGCAACGGCGAGCCATGGCCTGTCGATTCGGCTGCGCAATGCCGATTAATGACCACCATGCGGCCATGATACGCGGCGGTTCCCAGCACCAGGTCTCGTGCGACTGAATTGTCGTTCGTGATGACAGAGCCAACCAGGCTGCCTTCTCCGAGGCGCGACAACTCGATGGCCTCGTCGATATTTTGGTAAGGAAGAATCGTACTGACGGGGCCAAATGCTTCCACCGAGTGTACGGCGGCCGACGACAAGGGTTTCTGACAGTGCAGCAGGGTCGGCATGAAGAATGCTCCCTTGCTTATATCAGCATCGATAAGGTCAAACGATTCATCACCGCCGTAAACGATTTCGGCGACGTGAGAAAGTTCGTTGACGCGATCACGCACCTCATTGCGCTGACCCTGGCTCGCAAGTGCGCCCATGTCCACGTCCTTGCTTGCGGGATTGCCGATGCGGACTTTACTCAAGGCCGTTGCCAGCGCCTCGACCAGTTCGCCGGCGATTGTCGACGGCGCGATGATGCGTCGGATTGCCGTGCATTTCTGACCGGCTTTGCTCGTCATCTCGCGTGTGACTTCCTTGATGTACAAATCAAATTCGGGCGTTCCCGGGATGGCATCGGGACCCAGAATGGAGGAATTCAGCGAATCGGTTTCCGCCGTGAAGGCGACGGACTCGCTGATCACGCGTGGATGCTGTTGCAGGAATTCGGCCGTTGCTTTCGATCCCGTGAATGCGATCGTATCCTGGCAACCAAGGTGATCGAACAGGTCGCCTACCTGCCCACAAACCAGCTGCAACGCCCCGGGCGGCAGAATTCCCGAGGCGAGGATTCGCTTCACCATGAGTTCCGTCAGGTAGGCGGTGCTGGAGGCGGGTTTTACGATGGCCGGAACACCCGCGAGTAGCGTCGGCGCCAGCTTTTCGAGCATACCCCAACACGGAAAGTTGAACGCGTTGATGTGTATGGCGGCACCGAGCTTCGGTGTGAAGATGTGCTGGGCGACGAACGTGCCGTTGCGGGAAAGGTACTCGGGCGGACCGTCGAGATAGACGTGGTCGTTCGGCATCTCGCGTCGTCCCTTGCTGGAAAACACGAACAAGGTCGAAATGCCACCGTCGATGTCTACCCAGCTGTCGCCTTTCGTGGCGCCAGTCTCGGTCGACAAACGATAGAACTCCTTCTTGTGTTCCATGAGGTATTGCGCGAGCGCTTTCAGCATTTCGCCGCGTTCATGAAACGTATAGCGCCGCAAATTCCCGCCGCCGACAGTCCGCGCATACTCGAGCATCCCGGCAAAATCGAGGCCGTTACTCGTGATCGCGGCAACTGGTTCACCGCTGACCGCGCTGGTGAGTACGGTCCCGTCGCCGTCACCTTCGACCCATTGATCTTTCACGAGGTTGCCGAGCTTCATCGTCGGTCTCCTGCCATAAGAAGGATACAATTCAAATGAGAATTTGAATTATTCTGTATCGGATTGTACGGTCGGGCAGACCGAAAGCAAGTGAAGCCTCATGAGCGCCGAAGCCGCCTGTCTAAACCTGGTCAACGAATTCCGTTCGCGTCCGACTTTGCGATCAGGTTCCCTGATTACTACGGTGTTCGGTGACGCCATCGCGCCGCGTGGCGGGACGGTATGGTTGGGTAGCCTGATCAAGGTCATGGCGGACTTCGGTGTAAGTGAGCGCCTGGTTCGCACGTCGGTGTTCCGGCTCGCCAAAGACGGTTGGCTCCAGTCGGATCAGATCGGACGCCGCTCTTACTACAGCCTTACCGATCAGGGGCGTGGACGTTTCGAACAGGCCACTCACCGGATTTATGGAACGCCCGCGAGCGACTGGGATGGTGAGTGGTGCCTGGTGCTGCTGTCGACACTCGATACCGAAACGAGGGAACAGGTGCGCAAGGAATGCGGCTGGCTGGGTTTCGGACCGTTGTCGGCCAATGTGCTGGCGCATCCATTGCCCGATTTGGCTGAACTGGATGTGACAATTCGTCGCCTCGGCGTCGCGGACGAGCTGGTTGTCATGCGCGGAACCACAATCAAGAGCGAGGCGGCCATGCGCGAACTCACACGTAGTTGCTGGAGTCTCGACGATATCGATGCGCGCTACCAGGCGTTCGTGCAGGGCTTCCGGCCCCTGATCAGGGCGCTCTCCGGGAAATCAAAGCTGTCGCAACTGTCGGAAAAGTCGGCATTTATTGTGAGAACCCTGTTAATCCAGGAATACCGCAAAGTCCTGTTGCGTGACCCCTGGCTGCCGGCTGAGCTGTTGCCGGCGAACTGGCACGGCGCTGCGGCATACCAGCTGTGTCGCAACCTGTATCGCAGGGTATACACGGGTGCGGATGCCTACCTCGACGACACCATCGAAACGGCGGACGGTCCCTTGCCGCCCGCAGGCCCTTCTTTTTTGCAGCGATTCGGCGGCCTCGTACCGTCGACAGACACGGAGTATGCAGTCCATGAATGAGTTGGCGATGGCAAAGCGATGCGCCGAGAAGATGTGGGCGAGTGACAGTGCATCGAAAGCGTTGGGAATGGAAATTGATATCCGGGAAGCCGGTTCTGCGACAGCGCGCATGCTGGTTCGCGAAGACATGGTCAATGGCTTCGACGTCTGCCATGGCGGGTTGCTGTTCGCGTTGGCCGACAGCGCATTCGCTTTTGCCTGCAATGCCTACAACCGGGTGACTGTCGCGGGATCCGCCAGCATCGAGTTCCTGCGGCCGGCCATGCTCGGCGACGCGCTGCTCGCCCACGCCACGGAGGACTATCGCGGACGCAGAAGCGGCTATTACACGGTAAGAGTCGACAACCAGGATGGCCAGGCGGTTGCGCTGTTTCACGGGCGCAGCGTCAGCCGAGATGAGCCGGTGCTTGACGACTAAAATGATACAGATGACATTGAAAAATAGAAAAAACCGTGTCACATTGTTACGGATCTGTCAGGAGTAAATTCGATGTACACGCAGGGCCTGGATCAGGCAGGAAAAAACGAACCCGGGAGCAAGGATCAGGAAACGGCCGAGCAGCTCGCGGCATTTCAGGCGCGTATTGACGCCGAAGAAAAAATCGAAGCCAAGGACTGGATGCCGGAGGCGTATCGACGCACGCTTGTCCGGCAGATCTCGCAGCACGCGCATTCCGAGATTATCGGTATGCAGCCCGAGGGCAACTGGCTGACCCGGGCGCCGTCGCTGAAACGCAAGGCCATCCTGCTGGCCAAGGTCCAGGACGAAGCCGGGCACGGCCTTTACCTGTACAGCGCGGCCGAAACGCTGGGCGTATCGCGCGACCAGATGGTGGCTGATTTATTGTCGGGCAAAGCGAAATACTCGAGCATCTTCAATTACCCCACGCTGAGCTGGGCCGATATCGGCGCCATCGGCTGGCTGGTTGACGGCGCGGCCATCATGAACCAGATCCCGCTGTGCCGTTGTTCTTACGGTCCTTACGCACGCGCCATGGTCCGCGTCTGCAAGGAAGAGAGTTTTCACCAGCGTCAGGGTTTCGAAATAATGCTGACGCTGTGTCGCGGCACTGAAGAGCAAAAGGCAATGGCGCAGGATGCATTGAACCGCTTCTGGTGGCCGTCGCTGATGATGTTCGGTCCCAACGATTCCAACTCCACACACTCTGCGCAGTCTATGGCCTGGAAGATCAAACGATTCAGTAACGATGAACTGCGTCAGAAGTTCGTCGACATTACCGTGCGACAAGCGGACTTCCTCGGTCTCAAAGTTCCCGACGACAAATTGGCGTTCAACGAAGAAACGAGCCACTACGAGTTCTCGGAAATCGACTGGCAGGAGTTTTTCGATGTCGTTGCCGGGAACGGGCCATGCAATTCCCAGCGCATGGCGAAGCGCCGCAAAGCTCACGAGGACGGTGCCTGGGTTCGCGAAGCAGCGCGGGCCTATGCTGACAAACGGGCGGCGCAGGCAGCGGCCTGAGGAAAAGATCATGTCAGAACAGGTTTGGCCACTTTACGAAGTTTTTATCCGCACTCGCGGAGGACTCAGCCACCGGCATGCCGGCAGCGTGCATGCGGCCGATGACCAGATGGCGCTCGATCACGCTCGCGATACCTACACGCGGCGCAATGAAGGCGTGAGTCTCTGGGTCGTGCGCTCCGATCGAATCGTCGCCTCCGATCCGGCCGAAACGGCCGCGTTTTTCGAGCCGGCCGAGGACAAGATTTACCGTCACCCGACGTTTTACGAAATTCCCGATGGGGTTGAGAACCTGTGACACCCGAAAAGACCCTGACCGCGTATGTCCTGAGGCTCGGCGACAATGCCCTGGTACTCGGGCAGCGCATGCTTGAGCTTGTCGCGGCGTACCCTGAACTCGAGGAAGAACTCGCGAACGCCAATTTTGCGCTCGACTACATTGGCCAGGCGCGCATGTTCTACAGCTACGCCGGTGAGCTCGAAGGAGCAGGGCGGAGCGAAGACGATTTCGCGTATTTCAGGCCAGAGCACGAATTCCGGAACCTGCTGCTGGTCGAGCAGCCCAACGGGCATTTCGGCGACACGATCGTTCGGCAGGTGCTGTTCGATGTGTACTACCTGTCGTTGCTCGAAGCATTGACGCGTTGCAGCGACAAGCGCCTCGCGGAAATCGCGGCGCGCGCGGAGAAAGAGGTGCGCTACCATCTGCGGCACTGCGCTCACTGGCTGGTGAGGCTCGGTGATGGCACCGATGAGAGTCACCGGAAGGCGCAGCAGTCACTTGATGAGTTGTGGCGCTACACGGGCGAGATGTTTGCGGCCGATGCGCTCGACGAAGCCGTGCTTACTTCATTTGACGGGCCGGACCTTGGCGAAATCGCCGTCGAGTGGCAGAAAGATGTCAGCGCGATGGTCGAGGAGGCCACGCTTTCCATTCCGCAGGAACAGCACATGGCAAGCGGCGGCAAGCAGGGCAAACACACCGAGTTCTTCGGTTACCTGGTCGCCGAGATGCAAAGCCTGCCACGCACTTATCCGGGTGCGACGTGGTAGAGCCTGCCGTCAGTCGTGACACGATACTCGAGTGGCTGGCTGACGTGCCCGACCCCGAGATTCCGGTTCTGACGATTATGGACCTGGGGATCGTGCGCGACGTGGAATGTGGTACCGGCGTTGTGGTTTCGCTGGCGCCGACGTACTCGGGTTGCCCCGCGACCGAGGTCATCGAGTCCAGTGTGATCGCAGCGCTGGAAGACCGTGGCATCGCCAATGTGACTGTAAAACGCGTTCTTTCGCCGCCGTGGACGACTGACTGGATCAGCGATGCCGGTCGCGAAAAACTGCGCGAGTACGGCATCGCACCGCCGGAGCGGGGCGGCAGCAAACGCGCATTGCTGCAGGGCCAGCGCCGCATTCCCTGTCCGCGCTGCGAATCGGAAAACACCGATCTGGTCAGTGAATTCGGTTCGACCGCGTGCAAAGCTTCGTATCGCTGCGCGGACTGCCTCGAACCGTTCGAGTATTTCAAGTGCATATGAGCGTATCGGAATGAGGCAATTTCATTCTCTCAAGGTCGCCGCGAAGCAACAGGAAACGCGGGACTCGGTACGCATCGCGCTCGATGTCCCCGCGGATCTGCAGCCGGCGTTCGAATTTCTGCCCGGACAGCACCTGCCGATTCAAATCGAACGTGACGGCAAACGCTTGCGGCGCACTTACAGTATTTGCTCTGAACAGGGGCATTGGCCGATTGAGATCGGAATTCGTGTGCAACCCGGCGGGCAATTTTCGGAATTCGCAGCGAGCGAACTGAGTGTCGGTGATGAACTTGACGTGATGCCGCCGAACGGCCAGTTCCACGTCAATCTCGACAAGGGCAACAGCAAGTTTTACCTGGGGTTTGCCGCAGGCAGCGGCATTACGCCGATATTGTCGATCGCGAAATCGGTTTTGCTCAGCGAGCCCGGCAGTCGTTTTGCGCTGTTTTACGGTAATCGTCAGCAGGCCACGACGATGTTCATCGAAGATTTGTATGCGCTAAAGAACCGCTTTCCGGATCGGCTGCAACTGCATTTCGTCTTCAGCCAGGAAGAGCAGGAATTCGGCATTGCCGCCGGACGCATCGACACCGACAAAGTTGCAGAACTGTATGCGCGTTTTTGCACCGGCGATAGCCCGGACGAAGCCTACGTGTGCGGACCGGATTCCATGATTACGACAGTGACCGAATCCTTGATCGGCCTGGGAATGGCGCCTGACGCAGTGCACGCGGAGCGTTTCGGAGCGCCGCGCGCCAAGGTCCGCACGGCGCCAACGGAATTGGAAGTCTCGAAAGACCTGGCCGTGGTCACGGTCATCATGGACGGCCACAAAAAGTCTTTCGACATGCCGCGCCAGGGCGAGAGCATCGTCGACGCGGCAGCCGAGAACGGACTCGAATTACCCTACTCCTGCAAGGGCGGAGTTTGCGCGACCTGTCGAACGCATTTGCGCGAAGGCAAAGTCGACATGGAGACCAACTACGGTCTCGAGCCGTGGGAACTCGAAGCGGGCTTTGTCCTGGCCTGCCAGTCGCGGCCACGGAGCGATGCGATCGTGCTCGATTACGACAAGTCCTAGGGTCTCGCAGGGCCCCAAATGGCGCAATTTCAAAACTCGAGCATGTCCGGTAGGAGTAAAATAAGGGGTTACAATAAAAAAAAGCGCCGGAGGGCGTATGACTGACAGTTCCACTGCAGAAAAAACGCCATCACGGCAGAATTCCTACAACTATGAAGAACTGCTGAAAAGCGGCCATGGCGAGCTGTTCGGGCCAACCAACGGCAGGCTGCCGCTGCCGAACATGCTCATGATCGATCGTATCGCCTTGATCAATGATGACGGCGGCAAGTATGGCAAGGGCGAGATCCGGGCTGAGCTCGATATCAAACCGGACCTGTGGTTTTTCCAATGTCATTTCGAGGGTGACCCGGTCATGCCCGGTTGCCTCGGGCTCGATGCGCTGTGGCAGCTCGTCGGGTTCCACCTGGTCTGGCAGGGTCTCCAGGGCCGCGGCCGTGCGCTCGGCGTCGGCAAAGTAAAATTCACGGGGCAAATCCTGCCGACGGCGAAGCTGGTCACTTTTCAGATCGATATCAAGCGCGTCATCTCGCGCAGGCTCAACATGGCGATCGCCGATGGTTCCGTTTCCGTCGACGGCCGCGAGATTTATACGGCCGAAGACCTGCGGGTCGGCCTGTTCACATCAACCGAAGATTTCTAGGATCTCTCTATGCGGCGTGTAGTAATTACCGGGCTCGGTGCGGTTTCGTGTATCGGCAATTCCAAGGCAGACATTATTGACTCATTGCGCAATGGACGCTCGGGCATCGTTGCCAATGAGAGCTACAAGGAAATGGGTCTGCGCAGCCAGATCTCGGGCAGTTGTCACATCGACATTGCCGAGCATATCGATCGCAAGGTTCGTCGTTTCATGGGCGATGCTGCCGCGTATGCCTACATCGCGATGCAGCAGTCGATCGACGACGCGGGTCTTGAGGAATCCGACATTTCCAACGTACGGTACGGGGCTGATCGCGGCATCGGGTGGCGCGTCCAGCAACAATATCGTGGAGAGCGCCGACATACTTCGCGCCCGCGGTGTTCGCAAAGTTGGTCCGTACCGCGTGCCGCGCACCATGGGCAGTTCGGTATCCGCCTGCCTGGCAACGCCGTTCAAAATTCAGGGTGTCAACTACTCCATTACGTCGGCCTGCGCGACCAGCGCGCATTGCATCGGCGCGGCGGCCGAGCAGATT
This sequence comes from uncultured Gammaproteobacteria bacterium, assembly GCA_963841165.1. Lineage (GTDB taxonomy): Bacteria > Pseudomonadota > Gammaproteobacteria > Steroidobacterales > Woeseiaceae > UBA1847. The sequence goes on from CAWJCA010000026.1 coordinate 53,843, forward strand.
CAGCTCGGCAAGCAGGACCTGGTATTCGCAGGTGGCGGCGAGGAAGAGCACTGGTCACTGGCCTGCTTGTTTGACGCGATGGGAGCACTTTCGTCGAAGTACAACGACGACCCGGCGAGCGCATCGCGCCCCTACGATGCAACGCGCGACGGATTCGTGATCGCGGCCGGCGCGGGCATGGTGGTTGTGGAAGAGCTGGAGCACGCCAAAGCCCGGGGTGCAAAAATCTACGCGGAACTCGTGGGCTACGGCGCGACGTCAGATGGCTATGACATGGTCGCGCCGTCCGGTGAAGGTGCGTTGCGGTGCATGGACCTAGCGCGCTCGACGGTCGATGGGCCGATCGATTACATCAACACGCATGGTACAAGCACGCCTGTCGGAGACGTAAAAGAGGTTGACGCCATGCAGACCATGTTTGGTGACGCTATGCCGCGATTCGGCTCCACGAAATCGATGTGTGGACACTCCCTGGGAGCGACCGGTGCGCAGGAGGCCATTCACTGTCTGCTCATGCTGGAAAACGACTTCATAGCGCCGTCGATCAACGTCAACGATCCCGACCCTGTTATCGACGGCACGCCGCTCGTGACGACGTGCGTGGACAACGCCGGTATCAAGACCGCGATGTCCAACAGTTTCGGTTTTGGCGGTACCAACGCAACGCTGGTATTCCAGAAGCGTTAGGCCATAATCGGTCTCCATGACGATCCAGACCTTGAGCGAAACGGGGTGTTTCGGTGGCCGCATCGGCTTTTACCGGCACGCATCGGCATCCAACCACTGCGACATGCAGTTTTCGGTTTTCGTGCCGCCGCAAGCCGCGAATGGCAAGGTCCCGGTTCTGACGTTCTTGTCGGGCCTGACCTGCACCGAAGAAAACTTCATGGTGAAAAGCGGAGCGCAACGCGTGGCAGCGCAGTTGGGCCTGATGCTGGTTTCCCCGGACACGAGCCCGCGCGGTGACGGCGTTCCCGACGACCCCGATGGCGATTATGATTTTGGCCTGGCGGCTGGGTTCTACCTGAATGCGACAGAAGAGCCCTGGTCGCGTCACTATCATATGTATGACTACGTGACCAAAGAGCTGCCCGGCGCGGTTTTCGATAATTTTCCGGGCGACCCTGAGCGCCATGGTCTGACCGGGCACTCGATGGGTGGCCACGGGGCGCTGACGATCGGCCTTCGAAACCCGGGCCAGTATCGATCGCTGTCGGCGTTTGCGCCGATAAGCACGACACTACACAGCCCGTGGGGCCGGAAAGCGCTCGGGCATTATCTCGGCAGCGATACCTCGACCTGGCATTTTTACGACGCTTGTGAAGTAGCGCGCAACATCAGTGATGCATCCGTTTTCGGAAAAATTCTCATTGACCAGGGCGCCGACGATCCCTACCTCGCCGAACAGCTCAAACCCGAGTTGTTCGCAGCCGCTTCGGCCGAGAGCGGCCTGTCGGTCGAATTGCGGGTACACGAAGGTTATGACCACGGCTATTACTTCATCTCGACGTTTATCGAGGACCACCTCAGGCATCACGCCGCGGCGCTTGGCGCCTGACGGATAGCCGGGCCGGATGGAACAGTGGCTCATGCTCGGCCTGACGATGCTGGTCACCGGGTGTTTCGCCGGCGTTCTGGCGGGCCTGTTCGGCATCGGCGGCGGTATTGTCATCGTGCCCGTGCTCGAGGCGGCGTTGGGTTTTCTCGGTGTGGATGCGGCAATTCGCATGCACGTCGCCGTTGCAACCTCGCTCGCGACGATCATTCCGACATCGATTTCCTCGGCACGTGCGCATCATCAACGAAAATCGGTCGACGTCGAGGTCGTAAAACGCTGGGCCATATACGTTTTGGTCGGCGCATTGCTCGGCGCCTGGATTGCGTCCCAGGTACACAGCCGGGTCCTGGCCATGGTCTTTGCGACGCTTGCTTTGCTGGTTGCGATAAAAATGGTGTTCCTGTCCGAGACGCGCAACCTGACCGATGGCGTACCGCGCGCGCCCTGGGTACCCGTGATACCGACCGCGATTGGTTGTTTTTCCAGCATGATGGGCATCGGCGGCGGGACGTTTTCAGTCATGACGCTGACACTGTTCAATGAGCCGATACACCGTGCGGTTGGCACGGCCGCCTTGTTCGGGCTGGTCATCAGCCTGCCGGCGACAGTCGGCTTTATCGTTGCGGGCTGGGGCGACGTCCGCATACCGCCCGGCAACCTCGGCTATGTCAGCCTGATCGGCTTCGTCTGCATCGCGCCGGCCACGGTACTGGCCGCGCCGATTGGCGCGAAAATCGCTCACGGTCTTTCGCAAAAACGTCTCAGTGTGCTTTTCGGCGCGTTTCTCCTGATTGTCTCCTTACGTTTGTTTTACAGGGCATTGATATGACAAGTTTCCGACACGGCGTGGTCTTCGCGGCGCTGTTGCTGTCAGCCTGCGGACAACGCGCGCTGGAGCCTGATGCGGCAATCGTCTGCGATCCGTGCGACAGCTGGAATCAGCCGCAGGATCCGTTCAGGGTTCACGGCAACACCTGGTACGTCGGCACGGACGGCCTGTCGTCGATACTCATCGAAACCGATGACGGGCTGATCCTGATCGACGGCGGACTGCCGCAATCGGCAGCGTTGATTGCCGCGAACATCCGCGATCTCGGATTCGATACCCGCGACATCAAGGCGATTCTTGTGTCGCATGTGCACTACGATCACGCCGGCGGAATTTCTGCCCTGCAGCGTCTGAGTGGCGCCAATGTATTCACGAGCATCGCCGGCAGCGGTCCGCTAGCCGTGGGCGTCCTTGCCGACGACGATCCGCAGTACATTGCAGGTTCCGACGAGGGTCACTTCCCGCCCGTGCGAGAGGTCGTCGCTGTCGAGGATGGCGGCGTCGTTTCCGTCGGATCGCTGGACGTCAAAGCCGTCTATACGCCCGGACATACGCCAGGGAGCATCACGTGGACGTGGCAATCCTGCGCACTTGGAAAGTGCTATGACGTGGTCTATGCCGACAGCCTGAGCGCCGTGTCGGCCGAAGGATTCCGTTTCACGGACAGCGGCGTCGCCGACAAACTCATCGCCAGCGCCGGGATCATCGCGGACCTGGACTGCGATATCTTGCTGGTGCCGCACCCGTTTTTCTTCGGCATGGACGCCAAGCTCGAGCGGCGTGATCAGGGCAACCCGTTCATTAACAATCTCGGCTGCGTGCTGTATGCCGAATCATCGCTGGACTGGCTGGAACGGCGGCTCGAAGCCGAACGTTCACATTGAATGCTGACCGTGGGTTCTGTCATCGGGGCTGGCAGAGAATTTCATGACCGGCATCGCGAGTGTCAATAGCCCAATCAAAATGATCAACAGTCCCGCTCCCAGTCGCTTGCGGCTCATGAACTGAGAGAGTTTCGACGCACTAAGGCCCGTCATGATCATCGCCGGGCTGGTGCCGAGGCCGAACGCCAGCATGACCAGGCCGCCGTTAACAGCGTTGGCCGTGGTGGCCGCGAGCAGCAGCACGCTGTAAACCAGCCCGCAGGGCAACCAGCCCCACAGCAATCCAAGGCCAAGCGCTTTCGGAATGCTGGTGACGGGCAGCAAGCCTTTGGCAGCCGGCGCGATACGCTGCCAGATTTTCGCTCCGGCTTTCTCGACCGGCGCCAAAAAGCGCCAGTTGAACGCGACCTGCAGGCCGACGATGACAATGAGCAGCCCACTGGCGAGGCGCACGGGCGCCGCGATTTCCGGAATGGCCACGACGATGCTCTGGCCCAGTATCGCAACCGCAATGCCGAGAAACGCGTAGCTCAGGACGCGTCCTGCGTTGTAGGCAATGGCCATGGGAATCTGTGATTTCAGTGATGCCACGCTTGCGTTGACCGCGAACAGGCCCGATATGCCGGCGCACATGCCGAAGCAATGCGCGCTGCCCAACAGGCCCGTGACGAACGCCGCCGCAAGCAGGGGTAAAGCCTCGGTCATGAAGAGCCGCCGTCGTCCGGTTTCTTGTCGTCGTCCATGACGATGCGTACGGCCGGCGTATCCAGATCGTCAAACTGGCCGCTGCCGACAGCCCAGAAAAACGCCCACACGGCGCCACCCAGCAGCAGCAGTGCGAGCGGAATCAGGACGTAGAGGATGGACATTGGACGTCTCTAATTAAATCGACTGAGACGCAGGGCGTTGAGAACGACTATGAGTGAGCTGGCGCTCATGCCAATCGCGGCAAGCCAGGGCGGTACGAGTCCGGCCGCGGCCAGCGGCAGCGCCAACGCATTGTATACGATTGCCCACGCAAGGTTCTGGCGCACGATACGCAGGGTCTTGCCCGACATTCGAATGGCGGTGGTCACCGGCAGCAGTGAGTCTCCCAGCATGATGACATCGGCACTGGTCTGTGCGAGCAGCGCGCCGTGCGCAGGCGCGATAGAGGTGTCGGCACCTGCAAGAACGGGTGCATCGTTGATGCCGTCACCGACCATCACGACACGCTCGCCATTACGTTGCGCCGCTTCGATGATCTCCAGTTTTCGCTGTGGCGTGCACTCGAAATAGAAATCCCTGATGCCAAGCCGCGTCGCCAAATCTTCGACCGCATTCCTGTTGTCGCCGCTGACGAGCGCCGTTCTGAGCCCCAGGCGATCGAGGGCTGCCAGTGTCGTGGCGACATCGGGCCGGAGCTCGTCTTCAACGTCGAACCAGGCAACGAGGTTGCCATCGACAGCGAGGAATACATTTGTCGCGGTCGTGTTTGCCGAATCGCCCTCGTTGGCAGCGCCGCTACCCACATACTGCGCACTCCCGATGCGCCATTGACGTCCATCGATTGTCCCGCTGACGCCCTGGCCGACCTCCACGTGTTGCCTTGACACTTTTGGCAGCGATGCGCTCATTGAAAAAGCTTTCGCGAGCGGATGCAGAGACGCCGTCTCGAGCGCTGCGGCGATGAGGCGACAGTCGTACTCGGTCATGGACGGATCGAGCACGATCACTGACGTGATTTCCGGCAATCCGCGCGTCAGCGTGCCAGTCTTGTCGAACATGACGGTCGTGGCGCGAGACAGCGCTTCAATGGCGTTGCCATTGGTCACCAGCAGGCGCAGTTGCGACAGGCGACTGCCGGCCGCGGCAAAAGCAGCCGGCGTCGCCAGCGCCAGGGCGCAGGGACAGGTGACGACGAGCACCGACAAGGTGATGACGAACGCGCGCTCCGGCGCCACGAAATACCAGTAAGCGGCGACGATGGTTGCAACGCCCAGCAATGCGATGACGATGTAGCTGGCAACGCGGTCGGCGATTGTAACGAACGCCGGTCGTGTGTAACGGGCGCGTTCACTGAGTCGGCTGATTGTTCCAAGCGTTGTGTCGCCGCCAGTCCTCGTTACCCGCATCTCGATCAGTCCATCGAGATTGACGCTGCCCGCGGCGATGAGATCACCCGTGGATTTGAGCTGCGGCCGGGCTTCGCCTGTCAGCAGAGCCTCATCGACGCTCGTGCTTCCGCTTTCGATAATGCCGTCCGCCGGTATGGCGTCACCGGCGCGTATCATCACGCAGTCGCCGGCGATCAGCTGGCTGACGGGCACAACGGATAGGTCGTCTCCATCGATGCGCGTAGCTGTATTCGGAAGCTTTGCGGATAGCGCTGCGCTGCGGTCGATGGACCGGTGCCGTGCCCGCATTTCGAGAAAGCGTCCGAGCGTCAGGAAAAAGACGAACATCGTTACCGAATCGAACCAGACCGCCTCGCCGTTCGTAAACGTGGCGTAAACCGATGCGGCATAAGCGCTGCCAACCGCTATCGATACGGGCAGGTCCATGCCGGGCTTTTTCGCCACTACCCCGCGCCACGCGGCGGCAAAGAAGGGGCGAGCGGAATAAAACACGACAGGCGTCGTGACCACGAAACTGACGAGGCGCAGGAAGCGCTGCATTTCGCGATCGATGCCCTGAAATTCGCCGGCATAGAGACCGACAGCGAACATCATGACCTGCATCATGCCGAGTGAGGCTACCAACAGGCGCTTCAGCGCCATGCGTTGTTCGATGAGTTCCGGACGGGTCGCGTTTTCTGGCGCCAGCGGCTGCGGTTGGTAACCGAGCTGAGCCAGTGCTGCCAGGATGCCGGAGAAACGCGCGTCGGCCAGGCGCCAGCGCACTCGCAGGCGATGTGTAACCGGGCTGACGTCAACCGACTCGATACCCGGCAGTTTCCTGAGCGTCGTCTCGATCAGCCAGCTGCAAGCGGCGCAGTACATGCCGCCGACATAGATTGTGGTTTCGGCATGATCACGGCTTTGATCGGCGAACGCGGCCAGCATGTCTTCGCTGTCGAATACCTGCCACTCGGCGGCCTCTGCGGGCGGGCGACCGACGCCCGGATCGGGCGCGTCGCGCAGGCTGTAGTAGCGGCTCATGCCTGAGTCGCGAATGAGTTCCGCGACCGCTTTGCAGCCCGGGCAACACACCGGGCGCTGGTCGCCCTCGATATCGACTATGAGATTGCAGTCAGCGGGAACGGGCAGCGCGCAGTGAAAGCAGGTGCCGGTGTCCTGTCCTCTAGCGCCCGTCGTCACGGCGTGTTTCGGCGGGCCGCAGTGTCATGCGGGATTCGCCCTGCCAAACACCTGCAAGACGCCAGTCGTCGCCCGACTTCAATGTCACGTACCACCGTCCGCCCGGGATGTTGACAAAATGACCGGACCAGACCGGGTTACCGGCCGCATCGGGCAGCGCGCGGTGCAGCGTAATAAGTTGATCGCGATCGGCAAACGCCGGGTGTGAAAGTTCGAGTTCGAGGGCCGCAGGCACAGACTCGAAATCGCCGGACCGCATTGCGGCCTGTACAGCACCGGTATCGAGATTCACTTCAATCAGTGCCGCGAGATTCAGTTCCGTGGCGAGTTGCTCCGCATTGACGCGGCGTTCTGCAACGATCTGCATGCCGTCGTCAGAGGCAACAACGAGCGAGTCGGTCGTCTGCATGGATATCCAGACGGTCGTCAGGCCCGCAACGACCGCGGAAGCGGGCAGAGCGATAATGAACCACGGCCAGAACTGCCGGTACCAGGGTTGCGTGTCTTCGCGAATCATCGTTGACTTCAGGGCGTGGGACCAATGAAGCGGCTATCTTCGCCCATTACCAGCGACGCGTCATCTACGGCCTCTATGATGAACTCGATTTCGCTGACGCCATAGGCATTGTCGCGATGTGCCCTGGCACGAACCGGTAATGACAGAACGCCACCGCCATCGACCAGTAGTTCGTCCTGAACACCATCGAGCGTGATGCCGTCTATGCCACTGACGCTGAGTGCGAAGCGGCGTGCGCCGTCGCTCTGGTTGATGATCTTGATCGTGTAGATGTTCTCGATGAGATCGTTCGGCAATTCGCGGTACAGCGTATTTCTGTCCCTGATGACGTCGAGTATGACCGGCTTGCGCATCGCCATCGAGGTGACCAATGCGCCGCTGAGGATCACAAGCAGCGTCCCGTAAATGAACATCCGCGGTCGCAGTACCCGGGTCTTGTCGTTGTGCAGGTTGTGTTCCGTGGTGTAGCGAACCAGGCCGCGCGGATATTTCATCTTGTCCATGATGGAATCGCAGGCGTCGATACACGCGGCGCAGGCAATACACTCGTACTGCAATCCTTCGCGGATATCGATACCGGTTGGACATACCTGCACGCAGAGCTGACAGTCAATGCAGTCGCCGAGCCCGGCTTCTTTGGGGTCGACGGAGCGACTGCGGCTACCGCGCGGCTCGCCACGCTGCTCGTCGTAGGAAATGATCAATGTGTCTTTGTCGAACATCGCGCTCTGGAAACGCGCATAGGGACACATGTATTTGCAAACCTGTTCGCGCATGTAGCCCGCGTTGCCATAAGTTGCGAAGCCGTAGAACAGGCCCCAGAACAAGGTCCAACCGCCGACCTCGAACGCGAGGATATCGGCGCCAAGCTCCCGGATCGGCGTGAAATAAGCGACGAACGTAAACCCGGTCCACATTGAGAACGTAATCCAGAGAAATTGCTTCGATGTTTTCTTGCGGAACTTGGTCAATGACCACGGAGCCTTGTCGAGCTTCATGCGCTGCGAACGCGTGCCCTCGGTCAATTGTTCCATCCAGATGAAAGCTTCTGTCCAGACGGTCTGGGGACAGGCGAAACCGCACCAAAGGCGGCCGGCCAGTGCCGTGAAGAAAAACAGCGACAATGCCGCGATGATCAGGAGTACCGCGAGGTAGGGGAAGTCCTGCGGCCAGAGCGTCAGTCCGAGCAGGTAGAATTTGCGCTCGGGCAAATCAAACAGCACAGCCTGGCGTCCGTCCCAGAGTAACCAGGGCACGGCGTAAAAGAGGCCGAGCAAACTAATGGTCGCAAGTTTGCTGAGCTTGTCGAAGCGCCCACCGATTTCGCGCGGGTAGATTTTTTTCGCGCTCTCGTACATAGAGGCGCTTTGTGAATTGCTCATTGCCGTCGGTGTTTGGCGTCACGTTTGGGGGCCGTGCGTACGAGAAAAGCCGTGACGCCGGAGCAAAAAGCGCACAGCACCCAGAAAAAGAAAAAGCCGATCGCATAACCGGCGTCGCGACTGATGTCGCGTTCTTCGTCGAAATACCCGCTGAGTTCGACAGGATCGAAAACAGCGAAGAACACCATGGTAGCGATAGCGGCACTCAGAAATGAAATCCAGATGACCGTGAAGACCGCTTGCTTATCACGGCTCCATTGTTTCGCGCCACGGTACTCTTCGTCGATCATTCGTGGCAGGACTCTAATTCGACAAGCTGTAGATGTACGCGGCAAGGATCTTGGTGCGGTTATCGCCGAGCAAGTCACCGTGAGCGGGCATTATGCCGTTACGGCCCTGGACTATGGTCGTGCGTATTGCATCGTCCGACGAACCGTAAAGCCAAATGTCATCGCTCAGGTTCGGTGCACCGAAAACCTGGTTGCCCGTACCGTCAGCGTTGTGGCAGGCACTGCACAAAGCGAGGAACATCGGTTGCGCGCTCATGGCAGCGGCGTCCGCTTCTACGATGCCGCTAAGGCTCTGGACGTATTTGACCATATTGTCGATACCGGTATCGCCACCCAATGCGGGCGCAAGCACGGGCATCACGCCGCCGCGGCCGTTCTTCAGCGTCGCGGTCAGCGCCGCTTCACTGTTACCCCACAGCCAGTCGTTGTCGGTCAGGTTCGGGTACCCGGTCGCGCCGCGAGCGTCCGAGCCATGGCATGTTGTGCAGTAGCTTGCATAGAGACTTTTGCCGAGCTGATTTGCATCCGCGTTCCGGGACAGCTCCTCGAAGTCCATGGCGGCAAACTTCTCATAGATTGGTTCGTAGCGGCTTGCCGCGTCCTGCATCTCGGCTTCGTACTGGCCTTGCTGTGACCAGCCCAGGGCACCGCCCCAGCTGCCGAGACCGGGGTAGGCGATCATGTAGCCCAACGGCCCACGCGATGGTCATGAAGTACAGGTATAGCCACCATTTCGGTGCCGGGTTGTTCCACTCCTCGATGATCGCCGTCCCACTTGTGGCCGACCACATCCGTCGTCCGCAACGTTTTGCGGACCTTGTTTTGCAGACCAGCTAATTAGCCAGGCACACCAGATGACGAAAAGTATCGTGCCAGCAGCAACGAACCAGTGCCAGAATGCAGGCATCAGATGTTCTCCCGCTCGTTATTCGTTATGCGGTTGTCCTCTTCCAACGGCAAAGCCGCGGAAGCCTCGAAGTCTTTCTTGCGCCGGCTGCTCCAGGCCCATACCCAAATACCGATGAAGGCAAAGAATATGACGGCTGTGAGTATGCCGCGCAGGTCGTTAATATCCATCGGCGCTTACCGGCGATCTCGGCGGTTGGTGCCGAGTTCCTGCAAATAAGCAACAAGGGCGTCCATCTCGGAACGTCCTTCCACGGCCGCTGCAGCACCGGCAATTTGTTCGTCGGTATAGGGGTCACCAAGGAACTTGAGCGCTTTCAACTTGGTGGTGATCAGGTCCGGGTCGACGGTATTCTCGAGTAGCCACGGGTAACCTGGCATATTTGATTCCGGCACCAGCGCACGCGGGTCTGTCAGATGCAGACGCTGCCATTCATCGCTGTAACGACCGCCCACGCGGGCAAGGTCGGGACCGGTCCGTTTGGAACCGAACTGGAACGGCCGGTCATACACGGTTTCGCCGGCTGTCGTAAACGGACCGTAGCGTTCCGTCTCACTGCGAAAAGGCCGGATCATCTGCGAGTGGCAGTTGTAGCAGCCTTCGCGGACGTATATGTCGCGACCAGCCAGGCGCAACGGGCTGTAAGGCTCGATGTTCTCGGCGGGTTCGGTGGCGTCGGAACTGAACATCAATGGGATGATCTCGATCAGGCCACCGATACTGATCGCAACGACGATCAGCACGATCATCAGGTTCAGGCTTTTTTCAATCTTCTCGTGGCGCATTGCGGGCTCTCCTGTTACGCCGGTTCGAGTACCGCGACGGGCACCGGTTTCTTATCGCTTACGGTCTTCCAGACGTTGTAAGCCATGATGATCATGCCGGAGAAGAACACCAGGCCGCCGAGTAGTCGCATGTAGTGATAAGGTTCAACGGCTTTGAGAGACTCAACGAAGGAATAGGTCAGCGTGCCGTCGTCATTCACGGCGCGCCACATCAGGCCCTCGGTAACGCCGGCAATCCACATCGATACGGCGTACAGCACGACGCCGATTGTCGATGTCCAGAAATGCACATCGATTAGTCGCGTGCTGTACATGCTCTCGCGATTGTAGAGGCGCGGCAGCAGCGAATAGATCGAACCGATAGTCATCATCGCGACCCATCCCAATGCGCCAGAATGCACGTGGCCAATCGTCCAGTTCGTGTAGTGCGACAGCGCGTTGACCGTTTTGATCGACATCATCGGGCCTTCAAATGTCGACATGCCATAGAAAGACAGCGCCACGATCATGAACTTCAGGATGGGGTCGGAACGCAGCTTATGCCACGCGCCCGACAGGGTCATGATGCCGTTGATCATGCCGCCCCAGGACGGCGCCAGCAGAATGATCGAGAACACCATGCCCAGTGTCTGCGCCCAGTCGGGCAGTGACGTGTAGTGCAGGTGATGCGGCCCGGCCCACATGTAAATGGCAATCAGTGACCAGAAGTGCACGACCGACAAACGGTACGAATAAACCGGGCGGCCCGCCTGTTTGGGCACGAAGTAGTACATCATGCCGAGGAAGCCGGCCGTCAGGAAGAAGCCCACGGCGTTGTGGCCATACCACCATTGCATCATGCCATCCACGACACCCGTATAGATGCTGTAGGACTTGGTTAGTGATACGGGCACGGCGAGGTTGTTGAAGATATGCAGGACGGCGACCGTGATGATAAACGCGCCGTAGAACCAGTTGGCCACGTAGATGTGTTTGACGCGCCGCTTGGCGATGGTGCCAAAGAATACGATCGCGTATGCCACCCAGACCACGGCAATCAGCAGGTCGATCGGCCATTCGAGTTCGGCGTACTCCTTCGACTGGGTGATGCCGAGTGGCAAGGTGATAGCCGCCAGCACGATGATCAGCTGCCAGCCCCAAAACGTGAATGCGGCCAGCTTGTCGAATGCGAGCCGCACGTGGCAGGTGCGCTGCACAACGTAGTACGCCGTTGCAAACAACGCGGAACCGCCAAATGCGAATATCACGGCATTGGTGTGCAGTGGCCGCAGGCGGCTGTAGGTCAGGAAGGGCAGATCGAAATTGAGCTGTGGCCAGATCAGTTGTGCCGCGATGATGATGCCGACAAGCATACCGACGATGCCCCAGACGACGACCATGATCGAAAACTGACGCACTACTTTGTCGTTGTAAGACGCTGCTGTGTCCAACGGAAGGACCCCTGTGTGCTATTGATTTGTGTGGCTGCGAGGTACCTAAACGGCGATTCTGGCCGTTGGCAGGCGCGGCTCTTGTTTATTAAGCGCGCCAGTATAGCCTCGTACAGGTGCAGCAGGCTATCAACACACCCTGATCGTTCGTATAGGGGACGATACGTATGGCACTCGTGGCGCAACAAATGTCCAGTTTGACGGCCTATAATCGGGACCCGACACTTTGCCGAAGAAATCCATGAAAAAAATCCCGCTGCCTGCCGATATTGTCAGCGAAATACTCAACGCATCCGCGGACGCGACGATCATCTCGGATCAGGATGGCAAAATCCGGGTCGCGAATAAAAGCGCCGAAGATCTGTTCGGGTATGACTCCGATGCGCTCATCGGCGAGCCAATCGAGGCGCTGATACCCAAAGAGCAACGCGGCAGACATCATCATCTGCGCGACTCCTACCACAAGGCTCCCAGGGCGCGACCGATGGTATCGGGACTGGAGATTTTTGGCCGCCGTAAGGATGGCAGCACGTTTCGGGCCGAAATCGGCCTGAACCCGATCGAAACAGACGATGGCCTGGTCGTTACAAGCACGATTCGACCCGTGAGCAGTGTTGACGATTCCGAGGCTTACTTCCGAAACCTGCTCGAATCGGCTCCTGACGCCATGATCATCATCGATGAGCAGGGCAAGATCGCGATTGTGAATGCGCAGGTTGAGTACATGTTTGGCTACGCGCGAAACGAGATACTGGGGCGCACGATAGAGACCCTGTTGCCCGAGCGACTGCGAAAACAGCATATCTCGCACCGAAATTCGTTCATAGCCGACCCGAAGCTGCGGCCCATGGGAGAGGGGATGAACCTCGTCGCCCGGCGCAAGGACGGCAGCGAGTTTCCTGTCGAGATCAGCCTCAGCCCGGTTAACGCGGCCGGCGGGCGCTTCGTGTCGAGTGTTATCCGTGACGTCACGGAACGCAAACGCATGGAGGACGATATCATTGCGGCTCGTCAGGAAGCCGAGCGCGCCAACAAAGCGAACAGCGCGTTTCTCGCTGCAGCAAGCCACGATCTTCGGCAGCCCGTACAGGCGCTGAGCCTCTTGAACGGCGCGCTCAGGCGCACGATCAAGGACGAGCGGGCCCTGGAGATGATTGATTATCAGCAGCACTCGTTGACGGCAATGACGAATCTCCTCAATTCGCTGCTCGACATCAGCCGCCTGGACGCGGGAGCCGTTTCGCCGGAACTCGAGGAATTTCCGATACGCCGTCTCATCGATCGACTGTCCGACGAATTCGCTCGCCAGGCGCAGCATCACGAACTGGAGTTTTCATCGTCAGCCAGTGATCGATTCGTCTGCAGCGACCCGAATCTGCTCGCCGAAATCATCCAGAACTTCATGTCGAACGCGATCCGCTACACCAGCAAGGGCAGCGTAACGCTCGGCTGCGTTGACGGCGACGGTTTCTGCCGCATCGAAGTCGCCGATACCGGCATCGGTATCGATGCAGACCAGCTTGACGAGATTTTCAGGGAGTTTCACCAGTGCAAGGCGCCGGGCGCTAGCAAGGAAGGGTTTGGCCTGGGGCTCGCTATCGTGAAGCGACTCGCGGACCTGCTGAAAGTGGACATCGACGTGGTTTCCGAGCTCGGCAAGGGATCGTGCTTCAGTGTCACGATTCCCACGGTCGATGGCCAAGTAAGCACGAGCGACGAGGAAGTCTCCGTCACGAGCAGCAGGGAACCGACGTCGACCGGCCTGGTTATCCTGATCGAGGACGATGTTAGCGTCGCGAATGCCTGGGGTCTGTTGCTGGAAGGGGAGGGGTTTCACGTTGCCACGGCGGCGTCTGCAACCGAGGCCAGCGCTTTACTGCCGCACCTGGACGAGGTACCGCTGCTGCTGATCTCCGATTTTCACCTGCTCGACGGATCGACCGGCGCGGAGGCCGTCAGTGCCATTCGTGAATTCTATGATGTCGAGATACCGGCATTTATTGTCAGTGGCGACACGTCCAAGGTCGTCAAGGATGCGCGACTGCTCGACAACTGCACGCTCATGAGCAAGCCGATCGATACCAACAGGCTGCTGTCCGCTGCGCGGCATGCGATACGCACGGGCCAGGTCCCGCAGGACTAGGAAAGGCAGGCTAACCAGCTCGCCGGCGATTTCGACAAGGCGACGCCCACGACATAGGCGAACGCGGAGAGTGCGCCCACGAAGGCAAGTACCCTCACTTGTTGTGTCGGTCCGCGACGAATGGCGACCGATCCGAGCAGTATGTAAGCGATCAAACCGGCGAACTTGGCCAGCAGCCAGCTTTGCGACAAGGGATTCAGCGACAGCAGCACCAGCATCGCGATTCCGGACGCCAGGAAGACCGTGTCCAGGATGTGAGGCGCGATGCGGGTCGTGCGCTGCTGCAATCTGCCGGAGTCTGTCATCATCCAGTAGCCTCGAAGGACGAATCCGCTAATGGTCAGCAGCGCGAGCAGCGTGTGAATATTCTTGAGGAACAGGTAGCTCATGGCGTCGCAATCATGTCACAGAAATATCGCGTGTAAACTGGAGCGATATAAGGGTACGTACCTATGGCCTTGTCCGGTGGCTCTGTCAGAGTGCGAATGGGTAAATAACCGATTTTCGGAAACTACATTAATGCGGCTTGTATTCTCGTCGTTCTGAGAGGCTTGCTGCCGCGTCGGCTGCAGGCCTCTTCCTGTGCGTGGCAACGGCCGCGCACGCCCAGCAGGCGCCCGGTAACGGGCACGAAAACGATGCATTGCTGGACCAGGTCGTCGTTGTTGCCAACAAGGACGAGCGTTCGATCCGCGAGATCGCGGCCAACGTCACGGTGCTGACCAGGGCCGATCTAAACAACGAGCTGGCGACTTCGCTCAGCGACGTGTTTCGCTACGTCCCGGGTGTCGATTACGAGGCTGCCGGGACGCGCTTTGGCACCGAAGGCATCAACATCCGCGGCATCGGTGGCAATCGTGTGGCGATTCTCGTTGACGGCGTGCCGCTAACGGACCAGTTCGATACGGGCAGTTTCTCGAACGCGACGCGCGACTTCATCGACGCCGGCCTCGTTCAGAGTATCGAAGTCCTGCATGGCCCGGCGTCCGCCCTATACGGCAGTTCAGCAATAGGCGGCGTCGTTGCTGTGCGCACGCCCGACCCGGGCGACCTCGTCAGCGACAAAGGCATCGGCGGCGATTTTCTGGGCACCTGGCGGGATGCGGATCAGAGTCGGCACGCACAGGCGATGTTCGCGTTAGGAGATCGCTCGCTGGGGCTGATGGCAGGCTTCAGCTGGCGCGATGGCGAGCAGCTGGACTCCGCTGCAGGTACCGAGGGTATCGACACGAAAGACCAGGACCGGCAGACGGCGCTCATCAAGTTCGTTGCTGACGATCCCTGGGGCCGAACCTGGCGAGCCAGCGTTATTCACCAGGACTCGCATACCCTGTCAGACCTGAATTCCGTGCTTGGCGCAGGACGCTATCGGTCGACGACCGCGCTGGAAGGCGATGACTCTTATGAAATGGATGTCGTTAGCCTCGCCTATGAATTCGGATCGCCTGAAAGCTGGATCGATGCCGGTATCGTGCGGGCGTTTTACGAAACGGCCGATATTCAACAGTACACGCTGGATGAGCGCGCCGCAGCGCAGACGCCGGTCTCGATTGACCGCTTTTTCTCGTATGACCAGGAGATACGCGGCGTCGAGCTGAACCTGTGGAAGAATTTCGCAGGCGAGGTCGTGTCACATCGCCTGGGCTTCGGGCTCGAGTACCGCGATCGCCATACCGAGGAATATCGGGACGGATTGTCGACCGACCTGGCGACGGGCTCGCAGACCAATGTCCTTTTGGGGGAAGTTTTTCCGCTACGCGATTTCCCGGTCAGCAGAACGACGGAGACAGCAGCGTTTGTTGAAGACACGATCAGCGTCGGTGACTGGACGATCGTTGCCGCAATCCGGGCTGACCGATTCGATTTGTCGCCGCGACCTGATGCGATCTACCTCGAGGATTATCCGAGCTACGAGATTGTCAGCATCGACGAATCCGAGCTGTCACCCAAACTGGGTGTTATCTATAGCGTGACGCCGGGCATCGATGTCTATGCGCAGTACTCGCATGGATTTCGTGCACCGCCGTATTCCGATGCAAACATCAGCCTGGACATGCCGTTTTTTGCTTACCGGGCAATTCCGAATCCGGATCTCAAATCGGAATCGTCGGACGGGTTCGATGTCGGGTTGCGTTGGCACGGCATTCGCGCGTCGGCACGCCTTTCAGTATTTCGCACGGATTACGACGATTTCATAGAATCCAAGATTAATCTCGGTCTGGATCCTGTCAGTGGCTTCACGTTGTTCCAGTCGCAGAATATATCGGCAACTGAAATCGAAGGTATCGAGGCGGGCTGGACGAGCCGCTTCGGCGAGAACGAGTCCTTCGGCTTTGATGGCGCTGCGTACTATGCGCGCGGCAATAACAAGGATAACGGCCAGGCACTCAATTCGGTCGGACCCGCGCAGGCCACAGCGGGATTCAGCTGGTACTCCGCCGACGAAACGCGGCAGCTGCGACTCAAAGGCACGTTTACCGATGCCTATGACCGACGCGACGAAACAAGAGGCGAAGTGTTCAAGCCTGCCGGTCACGCTGTTTTCGATCTGTACCTGACTCAGGCAATAGGCGCACGCGCCGTTGTGCGAGCCGGGCTGCATAACCTGACAGACCGTACTTACTGGAACTGGTCCGATGTACGCAGTCTGTCGCCCAACGATCCTGTTCTTCCTTACCTCGCCCAGGCCGGACGCAGCGCGTCAGTAAGCCTGAACGTGGTCTGGTAAATGCTTGTCAAGACAACACTTAAGGAGTGCATGTCATGAAACTTGAGAAACTGAGCCTGCTATTGGCCGTGCCTGTGCTGGCGCTGTCGCTCGGCGCTTGCTCGAAGGACGCGCCTGACGATTCAGCAAAAGCCGCCGGCGATACGGCCGTGCACACGGCTGAGGCCGCTGTCGCAACCGTCGATGAATTGATGGCAAAAGGCGAACGCGTATACAACGCGAACTGCGCCGCTTGCCATCAGCCGAACGGCAAGGGCCTGACCGGTGCGTTTCCTCCGCTGGCCGGGTCCGATTACCTGAAAGGCGATCGCAAAAAAGTCATGACGGCGGCGCTGTTCGGGCTGTCAGGACCGATCACGGTCAACGGCGTTGATTACAACGGCGTCATGCCGAGCATGGGTCACTTGCCTGACGAGGATCTCGCCGCGGCACTGACCTACGTGTTCAAATCCTGGGGCAATGACGGTGCTGCCGTCAGCGCCGCTGAAGTTGCGGCGCTGCGTGCAGAGCTGGGCAAGGGTGATCGAGCCGCCGGCGAGCGTCACCAGGGTGCTACCGAAGGTGAGCTCAAGTACCAGGGTGCGCCGTCCGCGATCTCCGGTGAAGATACGCGCCAGATCATGGCAGCCGGCGGTCCGGTGTTGAGCGAGGCCGAGTTCGGCACCGCGACCAAACTCTACTTCGAGCGCTGCGCCGGTTGCCACGGTGTGCTTCGAAAAGGCGCGACGGGCAAACCGCTGACGCCCGACATTACGAAAGACAAAGGAACTGAGTACCTGAAAGCGCTGATCACCTACGGTTCGCCGGCCGGCATGCCGAACTGGGGTACCTCGGGTGAGATGACGCCGGAACAGATCGATATCATGGCGCGTTTCCTGCAGCAGGAGCCGCCGGCACCGCCTGAATTCGGCATGCCGCAGATGCAGGCCAGCTGGAAACTGATGGTCAAGCCGGAAGATCGGCCGAAAAGCCCGCAGCACAAGCGCAACATCGAGAACTTCTTTGCGGTGACTCTGCGTGACGCCGGCAAAGTCGCGATCATCGACGGCGATACGAAAGAAGTCGTCAGCATTGTGCCGACCGGGTACGCGGTGCACATTTCGCGTCCGTCGGCATCCGGCCGGTACATGTTCACGATCGGTCGTGACGCCAAGGTCGACATGATCGACCTGTGGATGAACCCGCCGCAAATCGTTGCCGAAATCAAGGTTGGTCTCGAAGCGCGTTCTGTCGAGACGTCGAAGTACAAAGGTTACGAGGACAAGTACGCGATAGCCGGCGCTTACTGGCCGCCGCAATACGTGATTATGAACGGCGATACGCTCGAGCCGCTGAAAATCGTCTCGACGCGCGGCATGACCGTCGACACGCAGGAATATCATCCGGAACCTCGCGTTGCTGCCATCGTGGCATCACACGAACATCCGGACTTCATCGTCAACGTTAAGGAAACGGGCCACATATTGCTGGTGGACTACAGCAACATCGATGATCTGGCCGTAACCGACATCGGCGCCGCGAAGTTCCTGCATGACGGCGGCTGGGATCGCACCAAGCGCTACTTCCTGACGGCGGCCAACCAGTCGGACAAGGTTGCGGTTGTCGATTCCAAGGAGCGCAAGCTGGTCGCCCTCATCGATGTGACCAAGACACCGCATCCGGGGCGCGGCGCGAACATCGATGATCCGAAATTCGGGCCGGTTTGGGTAACGAGTGCACTGGGTAATGCCAACCTGTCGTTCCTCGGTACCGATCCTGTAGGACACCCGAAGAACGCCTGGAAGAACGTCCGTGTCATCGATGGCATGGGCGGCGGTTCGTTATTCGTCAAATCGCACCCGAACTCGAGGAACCTCTGGGTTGATGCACCGCTGAATCCGGATGAAGCATTCAGCCAGAGCATTGCCGTGTTCGACATCGACAAGCTCGATGCGGGTTTCGTAACCCTGCCGATCGCTGAGTGGGCGGACCTGGGCGAAGGACCGAAGCGTGTCGTACAACCCGAATACAACAAGGCAGGTGATGAAGTCTGGTTCTCGGTCTGGAGTGGCAAGGAACAGGAATCTGCGATCGTTGTTGTCGACGACAAGACGCGTAAGTTGAAAGCCGTCATCAAGGGACCGGATATCGTGACGCCGACCGGCAAGTTCAACGTCTACAACACGCTGCACGATATCTATTAGTCGCAGCTTCCTGCAGGAATGGAACAGGGACGAAGAAAATGAAACGCAATCGGGTCTTACTCTTGTCGGCGGCTTGTTCGCTGGTGTTATCGGCAAACAATGTGCTGGCAGACGACAACAATGACCTTGGCACGGCGCTCACATCGGGCAAGGTCGGTGTCAACGTTCGGGCTCGCTATGAGCATGTCGATCCGGACAATGTTGCCGAGGATGCAAATGCAGCGACGGCTCGATTGCGTCTCAACTACCGGACTGGCCGTTGGCAGGGCTGGTCCGGCTTCGCGGAATATGACTATGTGTTCCATGTGCTGAGTGACTTCGACAGTGGCGCCGGTACGAGTCCTGGCAAGGCACAGTATCCTGCCGTTGTTGATCCCAAAGGGTCGGACCTGAACCAGCTTTATTTTGACTACCAGGCAAGCGATGCAACGATGTTACGTTTTGGTCGCCAGCGCATCCTGCTGGATAACCAGCGTTTCGTTGGTGGCGTCGGCTGGCGCCAAAACGAGCAGACCTACGACGGCTTTACGGTTTCCAGCAAAGCAATAGACAGGACGAATCTGCAGTACAGCTACATTGCTTATGTACGCCGCATTTTCGGTGAGCGCGTGCCGGCCGGAAAAAACAACGTTGATGCTCATTTGCTGAATGCAAAAATTGCGCTGAATGATGCCTGGTCGCTGACGCCGTACTACTACTACATTGATAATCAGGACGTTGCCGGATTCTCAACCGGTACGGCAGGCGCGCGTCTCACCGGCAGTTTCAAGACGGGAGAGAACAAGGTTGCTTTGACGGCTGAATTCGCGACCCAGTCCGATACCGCTAACAACCCGGTTAGCTATGACGCGCAGTACGCTCGGTTGGACGGAACACTGGCACTTGCCAATGATCTTTCAATAGGCCTGGGCTATGAGTCGCTGGGCGGCGGCAGCCAGCCCGGCATGATGTTCCGCACTCCGCTCGCGACGCTGCATGCGTTCCAGGGCTGGGCCGACCAGTTTCTCGCGACACCCGACGGCGGGATTGACGACCTGTTTGCCACGGTAAAGTACAAAATGGGCCCCTGGAGCTTCACGGGGGTCTATCACGACTTTTCTGCGGAGACGGGCGGCGGCGACTACGGCACTGAGATCGACGCTTCTGTCGGCCGCGGCCTGGGTAAGAACTACAGCGTTCTTTTCAAAGGGGCGTTCTTCTCGGGCGACAACGCGAGCTATCCGGATACCAACAAGTTCTGGATCATGTTCACGGCCAACTACTAGTACGCAACAGAAAGCGGGAACCACCGGTGCCGCGCCGGAGCTTATGAGCTCCGGCTACTCGGATCCTGGTAGGAATCAGGCGGCTTCGTGACTGTCGAGATCGACCGGGGTCTTGAACCAGTCAGGCTTGATGATCAACAGATCGCAGGGCAGGTGCTCGAGGGTCCGTTCCGCCGTTGCACCGATGAACAGGCGTTTCCAGCGATTCCTGGCGACGGCACCCATAACGACGACATCCGCTTTCAGCTCGTCTGCGATTATCGGTAGCTCTTCATGTGTCAATCCGGCGACAAGATGTGCTCTGCCATCCTCGACTTTGTGAAATTCGGTGATTTCCTTGAACCGCTTCTGGTGATCTTCATGCATCTGCTTTTCGATCTCATCGAAGGGCAGGGATACCGGGATGTAAGCATTCGCTGTAGCGGTCGCGACAGCGATGCGCGGATCATAGGAATGGAATGCATGTAATTCGCCACCGACCTTGTCGGACAGCGCCTTGCTGACATGCAGGATCTCGTCATCCAGCGCAGCAGGTTTGTCGTGCTGATGCATCGGGTCTATTGCTGCAACGAAAACCGGCGGCTCGGCAAAGTCCTTTGGCTTGACCAGCCATAGCGGCAGAGGGCAGGTGCGAATCAGGTTCCAGTCTGTGTTTGTCAGTAACACTCTCGCTACTGCAGAGTGGTGATGCGTATCCTTGACGATAAGGTCGGCCTTGCTTTCGACGGCGCGCCTCACGACGCCTTCATACAGGGGGTGATCCCAGAGAGCTGTAGTCTTCACGACGATGCCGTCCGCTCGCAGCGGTTCGGCCAGTTTTTCGAGGTGCTTCTCATGGCTCTGGATTACTTCGTCACGCGCTTTTTCGAGCGACGGAGAATCGAACAAGCGGTCGCCACTCAGGTACTCATTGTAATAACAAACGAGTAGTTCGAGTTCTGCACCGTTTTTCTTTGCCAGCCAGGCAGCGCGGCGTAACGCCGGCTGATCCCCGGTCGTCGGATCGACGACTGCGAGGATTTTGGATATTTCTTTCATTTCACACCTGACAAGTAATTCGAAGGGTCTACTTAAGCTTCCTCATGAGCATACGCGGGGCGATCCGGCTTTCCATACGGCGACATGCCTAGCCTGTCTCGGTTACTACTTATTTCGTCGTAAGTGGTTTTACTCATTTCGAAATGGCTTGCTTTACGATTAGATGGACACACAATCGACGGGAGGAGGTCAGCATGTCGGCCGCATCACACGAGGCGTTGCGAACAGAGCTCGAGCAAAAGAAGCAGGAGCTGACGGCGCGTCTCGAGCGCATATCGGCGAATCTTCGTCGCGGCTACGAGGCCGACTCCAAAGAGCGCGCGAAGGAGCTTGAAGACAACGAGGTCGTCGACGCGCTGGGCAATGAAGCACGCGCAGAAATTGCAAAGATCTCCGCGGCGTTGCGGCGCCTGGATGCGGGCGATTTTGGTATCTGCACCGGGTGTGGACAGCCGATCGAGCCGGGGCGCCTAAAGGCCTATCCCTATGCGGATGAGTGTATCGATTGCGCGAAGTTTGATGAGAAGCGCCGCGCGCGCCAGTAACATCAGGCCGTCATGTGCATCTTGACGAGATCAGCGAGTGATCTTGCCTGCATCTTCTCCATAACCCGCGCGCGATGAATCTCCACCGTGCGCTGACTGACACCCAGTTCGTAGGCGATGACTTTGTTGGGCTTGCCTGTAACCACGAGGTCAAAGACCTCACGCTCACGGTTGGTCAAGCGGTCCAGCCGGCCCGCAACTTCGGCATGATGCTGCTGCGCTTCGCGACGTTCCTCGTCGGTCGCCAGGGCATCGCGAATCCGGTCCAGTAGTTCCTGATCGCGAAATGGCTTCTGGATAAAATCGACAGCGCCTTTTTGCATCGCTTCGACTGCCATTGGCACATCGCCATGACCCGTTATGAAGATGATCGGCAGCGTATTGCCGCGTTTGATCAGTTCTTCCTGAAGTTCAAGGCCACCGAGGCCCGGCATGCGGATGTCGAGGACCAGGCAGCCCGGCCGTTGATCCGTCATTTTCTCGAGAAACTCGTCGCCTGAGGCGAATATCTCGTGGTTCAGATTGACGGAATCCATGAGCGCCTGCATGGCAAAACGGATCGCGGCGTCATCATCGACGATAAAAACGGTGGGAGATTGTTCGGTTTGCGGTGCCATGGGCGCTGATTGGACCAGAAAGAGCGCCGATTTGCGAGTCTCTCGCCGAAATTCGCGTGAATTTCGACGGTTTTGGCAGGGCACGATCCTCAGTCAAGCCGCTTGGAGAATCGCATTGCGGCTATGAACATCGCGACCAGCGTGAAGCCGATGAGGTAGAACAGGTCGGGCAGCAGCTCGGCGAGCGCGGCGTCTCGCAACATGATTCCCCGCGTCAGGCGGATGAAGTGCGTATTGGGTAATACCTCGCCGATGTACTGCGCGAATATCGGCATACCATCGAACGGAAACATGAAGCCGGATAGCAGGATCGACGGCAGCAGCACGAACACCATCATCTGCATAGCCTGGAATTGCGTCGTGGCAGCCGTGGAAATCAGCAGCCCAAGCGCGAGGTTGGCGGCAACGAACGCCGTGGCCGCCAGGTAGAGGTCGACAACACTGCCAAGCACAGGTACATCGAACAGCAGTCGCCCAACGGCGAGTATCAGGGCGAGCTGCAGCATGCCGATGACGATGTACGGAATCACTTTGCCCACCATGAGCTCGGTCGAACTCAGGGGCGTGTTGATCAGCAGTTCCAGGTTGCCGCGCTCTCGTTCCCGGACGATTGCTACGGCCGTGAACAATATCATTGTCATTGTCAGGATCACGCCCATCAGTCCCGGGATAATATTCACGGGCGAGCGGCGTTCGGGGTTGTAGAACGGACGAACCTCGAGAATCTGCGACAGATCCGGTGTACTGCGAGCCGAATCGAAGCCAATCGGCATCGTTCGCAGCTGATTGGCAACGCCGAGCATCGTCGGGTCGGTGCCGTCGACTAACAGCTGTACCGCGGCGCGGGAACGATCGCTGACGCGTCGATCGAAATCGTGCGGAATTACTACGCCGATGGATATCTTGCCACCACGTAGCAGAGTTTCCAGGTCGTCCACCGTATCGACAAACTCAATGATATCGACGACCTGCGTTTGCCCGAGTTCGGCAACGAACTGTTTTGAAAGGTGCGTGCCGGCCTGGTTGCTGACGGCAGTCCGCAGGTTTCTGACATCGGTATTGATCGCGTAGCCGAACAGCAACATCTGGATCACGGGCAAACCCACGATCATGCCAAAGGTCAG
Source organism: uncultured Gammaproteobacteria bacterium (assembly GCA_963841165.1). Taxonomy (GTDB): domain Bacteria; phylum Pseudomonadota; class Gammaproteobacteria; order Steroidobacterales; family Woeseiaceae; genus UBA1847. The sequence goes on from CAWJCA010000026.1 coordinate 77,367, forward strand.
CCGGTCTCGACGCAATTGCCGGACCTCCTTCTTGACGATAGCCATAATGCGATAGAGGGACTTCATGCTGATCTCCGCGGCTTCATCGTGACCGCAACAAATACATCTTCGAGCGTCGCCGTTGTGAGACTGGTCGTCGCTTTGATGTTCCTGGCGGCGAGCGCGTGTTCAACCAGCTCCCTCGGCCGGTCTTGGGATTCGGGGATGAGAACACGCAGTCGAATGCCCAGTTGAGTAACGCTGGCGACGGCCTGGAGGTCGTGAATCGCGGACTGTGCGGCGTAAGGGTCGTCGGCAACCACTTCGACAATATGCATGCCGGTGCGATTCTGCAGTTCCTGCGGCGTGCCGTCTGCCACTTTGACGCCGTGGTCGAGGATCGCGAGGCGATGGCAGCGCTCGGCTTCGTCCATGTAATGAGTTGATACGAGAATTGTCGTGCCGCCGCCGGCCAGGCGGAACAGGTTCTCCCAGAAGTCGCGGCGGCTTTGCGGATCGACGGCACTGGTCGGCTCGTCCAGCAGCAGCAGCTCGGGGTGATGTAGAACAGCGCAGGCAAGGGCGAGCCTCTGCCGCTCGCCGCCGCTCATCGTCCCGGCAAGCTGTTTTCGCTTATCAGCGAGGTCGTAGCGATCGAGGAGCTCGTCGATGCGAGTTGCACGATCGCCAACCGGGTAGGAGTAAATTTCTGCGATGAACTGCAGGTTTTCGAAAACAGTCATGTCACCGAACAGCGAGAATCTCTGAGTCATGTAACCGATCTTCGGCTTGAGATCTTTCGAGTTTCCCGGCACGTCGGTGTCGAGAACGGTTGCGCGTGCCTTCGGTCGGCGTCAGTAGCCCGCACAGCATGCGGATCGTCGTGGACTTTCCGGATCCGTTGGGCCCGAGAAAGCCGTAGATTTCTCCTCGCGGCACCTTGAGGTCCAGCGAGCTGACGGCGCGCAGTTCGCCAAACTCCTTGGTAAGGCCGCGCGCTTCAATGGCAAACTCAGAATGCATCAGCTGCCACTGTCGATAAGAAATTCCACTTCAACGGGGACACCGTCAGGCAGCCGTTCACGATCTTCGCTGATGTCGACTTTCGCAACATAGCTTAGCCGGCCGCGATCGCGCTCAGTGAGCGCAAAGTAGGGCGTAAATGCCGCCTCGCTGGATATCCAGCGCACGCGTCCGTCAATCGGAGCAGTCAATCCGTCCACGAACAGCAGTGCTTTGCTGCCGGCAGAAATCCGGACTCGAATACTCTCCGGCACATAGACGCGCGCATACGGCTGCTTGCCGCTTAAGATCACTATGACGGGTTGACCCTGGCCCGGTCTTTCGCCGATTTCGAACAGGCGACTGTCGGCTATGCCTTCGACAGGCGACGTTAGGGTGTGTCGATCAAGATCCACGATCGTACTATCCCGGCGTGCAGTCGCCTGTTTCACGGCCTGTTCTGCCTGCTGGAGTTCTTCAATCGTGGTGCCGGCAAGGCGTTCTTCGAGCTGTGCGAGTGCCAGTTTGTGGTTAGCTTTCGCGGCGTCCAGTGCTGCTTTCGTAGCGTCGAGCAATTCGGACGATGCGAGACCCTTCTTGTGCACTTCGCGGACACGTGAGAGCTCGCTGTCCCGGTACGTGAGTTCCTGCGTCGCACCTTCGACGCTGGCACGAGCTGCTGCTATTTGTTCACGCCGCGGACCTCGCACGAGTTCATCGAGGCGCGCCTGTTGCTGTGCCAGCGCCGCCTCGGCTTCGGCCAGGCGGGCGGCAGCGCGTGCACTGTCCTGGCGAATGAGAACTTGCCCGGCAGTCACTGCCTGCCCTTCTGAGACCACAATTTCGACAATCGGCTCGTTCGACTCAGCGCTTATTTCAATGCGATCGGATGCGAGTTCACCGACAACACGATTGCTTTCGTCAGGCGCACTGCATGCGCCTAGCAATGCGCATGCCGCGAGCCCGGATATTAATTGTTGATTCATTAGCTGTGCTCCGTTCACGCTTTGATATAAGCGAGAATCATTTCAATATGGGTATCCATTAATGTGTCGGTATCGAGTTCGCGCTGCTCAAACAGTATTCGCCAGATCATGGACAGCATCATTGGCGCGAGTACGATCTGAGGGAGCTCTGTAACCGCCGTACCACGAAACTCGCCGCGTTCGACGCCGCGCTCGACAAAGCGTGAAATCGCCGTGAGTCCTTTGGAAACGACGTTGTCCCAGTAGTAGTCAACGAGATCCGGGTGTCGCTGACCCTCGGCAATGAGCAGGCGGATGACGACGGCGACCGGGGATCGCGGAATCTGTTTCATGAATTCGAGTAACGGGCCGCGAAAGAACTCTTCGGACGACAGGTCTGTTTCTTCCACGGCGAGCAGCAGCGCGTCGACACGTCGCGTGACCACGCTCTTGATGACGGCCTTGAAGAGTTCCTCCTTGGTCTTGAAGTAGAGATACAGCAAGCCCTTGCTGACGCCGGCGCGCTTCGCGACTTCGTCGACGCGCGCCGCGGCATATCCTTTCGCGGCAAATACCTCGAACGCGGCTTCGCTGATTTCCTGCGGCCGGTCTTCTTTGCGGCGCTGATAGCGGGGTTCAGCCACGCGGCTTCCTTAATGACCGTTGGGTCAGTAAGTATAGTTAATGACCCGCCGGTCAGCAAGCTCCAATGGCGCATTGCCTCGCAATTCCCGCATAATCGCGCCCTATGTTTACCTACATCGATCCCACCGTGCGCAAACGTCTCCTGGCGCAGGGGAAATTGTTCCAGATTGACCGTGACGGTGAGCTGGTTCCCGCCGATCATGTGCCCGCCAGTGGTGGCGGTATCAGCGTACTCGGGCCAATTCCGATGCCACTGAAGTTGGCTGACCGGGAAATTGACGTCGACTGGTATGCCTGCGTCCGCAGGACCGAACTCGGCAAGATCGAAGAGATTGCCGACGAACTGCGAGCCCAGCACGGCCAGGCTTTGTTCGCCACGCTGGCGTCATCGATGGCCGTTAACAGCGTGTTGATCATCGGCGATCCGGCCCACTGGACGAACCCCCTGGTGCGCGTTCATTCGAGTTGCCTGACGGGCGACGTCTTCGGATCGCAACGCTGTGAATGCGGCCCGCAGCTGCAGGTTGCGCTCGAGCGCATACAGCAGGATGAACAGGGCGGCATGATGATCTACATGTCGGGGCATGAAGGCCGTGGCATAGGGCTCTGGGCAAAAGCCGCGACCTATCTGTTGCAGGATGCGGGCGAGGATACCTACGAGGCCAATCGTTCGCTCGGCCTGCCTGATGATTCAAGGGACTTCAGCGATGCGGGCGCGCTGCTCAAGTTTTTCGTGAAGGATCGGCCGTTTCGCCTGCTGACCAACAACCCCAAGAAAGTGCATGATCTCGAGCAAATGGGTTTGACGGGTATCACGCGCGTAAAACATGTCACGGGCGTCGGCGACAAGAACCGCCGTTACCTGAGCGCCAAGCAGGACTGGGGTCATGAGCTGACGCCCGAGGATATTGGCTCCGACTGATCCGGGCTGGCTCTACTGGCGCCAGAGACGCAGATTCAGGGGCCGTTCGTCGGTATTGCTGCGATACGGATTGATGTCGATGCCGCCGCGTCGCTGATAGCGGGCGTGAATACTCAGGTTTACGGGCGCGCAACGTGACACCAGGTCAACGAACATTCTCTCGACGCAGGCCTCGTGAAAATCATTGTGCTGGCGGTACGACACGATGTAACGCAACAGAGATGCCCGGTCGATCTTTGGTCCACGGTAGCTGATCTGCAGGCTTCCGGTGTCCGGCTGAGACGTAACCGGGCAGAGGCTTCTGAGCAAGTGAGTATGCAGGTCTTCGTCGACGACCGCGTTGCTTTCCGCCCGCAGCAGGCCCGCATTAACCTCCCAGTCGGTGCAGGTGACGGACATCGAGTCCAGGCAGTCACCGGCAAGTCTCGAAACGGGGCGAGCTTCCGTACTGGCAACCGGCTTTACCTTCACCCTGACGCGACCTCCAACGCAGGCACCCAGGTCACTGGCGACGGTCGCGGCGACCTCAATCGACGATGAGAAACGGCTCATCGAAAACGAATTCAGGTAGAGCTTCAGGGATTTCGACTCGACAATGCAGGGCGAGTCGGCGGGCACGGTGATCTCGGCCGTCGCGACGGCCGGCAGATCGCCTTCGCCGAGCCAGGTCAGTTCCCAGGCATTCCAGATGTCCACGCCCTGGAACGGCAAGGTGCCGGCGATGCCGAGCGAATTGCGACTGTCCGCTCGCGGAATCGGGCACAGCAGTTCCGGTGCGTACTTGTCCGGATAGCCGGATTCCTGGCCAAGCGGTAATTTGCGGTCTTTCAAGAAGTCTGTCCTCAGGTTTTGGGCGATCGTGGCTTGCAGCCGGTCCGGGCCCGGTATTTTGCCGCAAGATACGCGGGAATTCCGTCAATCTTGTGTAAAATGGCCGGCCTTTCCGCGCATCGGCAGCACCCTGTCGAACAGCCATTATGGCAGCTAACAATCGGGGTGCGCCAAACACACGGGTTTTTAATTGAATGAGTCCTGCAAACGGCAGCAATGGTAGCAATCGCGGCTTTATCATTCCGATAGGCGGCGCAGAAGAAAAACTGAACAACCCCGAGATTCTCGATCGGTTCGTCAACCTTTGTGGCGGCAAGGAATCGCGCATCGGCATAATTCCCACGGCGTCGGAACTGGAAGACACGGGGCGCAACTACGAAAAACTGTTTCGCCAGATCGGCGTCAAACATGCGCAGGTCCTGCCGTTTATTACGCGCGAGGACTGCCAGTCGGGCAGCGATGTGCAGTACATCGAAAAATGTGACGGCGTGTTCATGACCGGTGGCAACCAGCTGCGCTTGTCGACGACGCTGGGCGGAACGGCCGTTGCTCAGCTGATTCGCCGCCGCAATGCCGACGGCATGCACGTCGCCGGCACCTCGGCCGGCGCGGCTTTCATGCCCGAGCATATGATCGCAGGCGGCATGGAAGGGTCCACGCCGAGGCCGGACATGGTGACAATGGCGCCCGGACTGGGCCTCACCAATGCGTTCATCATCGACCAGCATTTTCGCGAGCGCGACCGGCTCGGTCGCCTCCTTACCGCATTGGCGTACAATCCTTTTGCGGTTGGTATTGGACTGGATGAAGATACGGCTGCCTTTATTCGTCCGGGCGATGAGCTCGAAGTCGTCGGCAGCGGCGGAATTACGATCATCGATCCGACACACCTTACCTATTCGTCCATGGACCAGGCCCGCCGTGGTGACCCCGTCAGCCTGATTGGTGTCGTATTGCACGTACTGGTTGCAGGCGGACGATTCGACATCGCCACACGCGAAGCACACGCCGTATAACGCTAATAAGAACAGGCGCACCTTATGAAGATTGAAAGCACCAATGTATTTGTCGGGCCGAACATGTTCGCCCGCTTCCCGGTCATCCGACACATTCTGGATCTCGGTGAGCTGGAACACTGGCCGACCGCCAGGTTGGGTGACGAATTTCTGGGTCCGCTGCTGGCATACTTGCCGGGTCTGCAGGACCACGGCTGCTCCTATCGCGAGCCCGGTGGTTTCATTCGCCGCCTGAACGAAGACGAAGGCACCTGGTTGGGTCACGTGATGGAGCATGTGGCGCTGGAGCTGCAAAACGTCGCTGGATCGGATGTCACGTTTGGGCGCACCCGCTCGATAGACGGCAGGCCCGGTTTTTACAACATGGTGTTCCAGTACAAGGACGCCACCGTTGGACGTGAAGCCAGCAAACTTGCGCTGGATCTCCTGCACAGCCTGTTGCCGGCAGACATCAAGCCGGCGGAAGCACCACCGGCCGACTGGGAATTTGCCGCAGCGCGGGATCGATTTATCCGCTTCGCGCAGCGTCGCGAATTCGGGCCGAGTACGGGATCGCTGGTTAGCGCGGCCGAGGCGCGCAATATTCCGTGGTTGCGTCTGAACGGATACAGCCTCGTGCAGTTTGGCCAGGGGCGATACCAGCAGAGAATTCAGGCGACAACGACCGGGCGCACGAGCAATATTGCTGTAGAACTCGCGTCGGACAAAGAAGAGACCAACGGGATCTTGCGTGATCTCGGTTTGCCGGTGCCGGCGCAGGTACTCGTGCGCACCGCTCAGGATGCGGTTCGTGCCGCCGAGAAAATCGGCTACCCGGTCGTAGTAAAGCCGCTGTCAGGCAATCATGGTCGTGGCGTTTCGATCAACCTGCGCACGGCTCCAGAGGTTGAGACAGGTTTTGCGAAGGCGAGCGAGCATGGCGATACGATCATCGTCGAAAGCTACATCGAAGGATTCGATCATCGCCTGCTCGTCGTTAACGGCAAACTGGTTGCCGCGGCCAAACGCGTGCCGGGTCATGTAGTTGGTGACGGAGAGACGACGATTGAGCGTCTCGTTGCTATTGTAAACGAGGATCCGCGTCGCGGTGTTGGTCACGAGAAAGTGTTGACGCGCCTGGAGTTCGACCACCAGGCAGAACGACTGCTGGCGAAACTCGGCTACGACAAGGACACGGTACCCGCGAAAGGCGAAATCGTTTACCTGCGGTCGACGGCGAATCTCTCGACCGGTGGAACCGCTATTGATGTCACCGACGTCATTCATCCCGATAACCGCGAGATGGCGATTCGGGCGATCCGCGCCATCGACCTCGACATCGGCGGCGTCGATTTCCTGACCAGGGACATAACGGAATCCTATCGGCAGGCCGGCGGCGGTATTTGCGAGGTGAATGCCGGTCCTGGATTTCGCATGCACGTTGCGCCGAGTGAAGGAACGCCGCGCGACGTTGCCGGCCCGGTCATCGACATGCTGTTCCCACCCGACAAACCGAGCAGAATTGCGATCGCCGCCGTAACGGGCACGAATGGCAAGACGACGACTGCGCGCATGCTGGCGCATATTCTCAAAATGTCCGGTCGTACCGTCGGCCTGACATCGACAGACGGCGTGTACATCGACGGCAAGCTCAGCGTGCCCGGTGACATGACGGGGCCCGTTTCTGCGCAGATGATCTTGCGCGATCCTTCCGTGGACGCGGCGGTCATGGAAACGGCGCGTGGCGGCATGCTCAGGAGCGGCCTTGGGTTCCAGGAATGCAATGTTTCGGCCTGTCTCAATGTGTCGGCGGATCACCTGGGGTTGCGCGGTATGGATACGCTCGAGGACCTGGCCGAGGTCAAACGCGTACCGATCGAAATCGCAACCGACGCCGCCGTGTTGAATGCGGACGACCCGCTGTGCCTGCAGATGGCCGACTACACCGAAGCCACGAAGCTCAGCTACGTCACGATGAATCCGTCGCACCCGCTGGTAAAACGGCACATACAGGCCGGAGGCCAGGCGTTCGTTCTCGAAAAGGGCATGAACGGGCACCTGATCACGATCTACGACAACGAAACGCACACCCCGCTGGTCTGGACGCACCTGATACCGGCAACAATCGAGGGACGTGCATTGCACAATGTGCAGAACGCCATGTTCGCGGCGGCACTTGCTTACAATATGAATATTAGTCTCGAAGATATTCGCCAGGGCCTCAGGACGTTTGATTCGACGTTCTTCCAGGCTCCGGGCCGCATGAACATCTACGACGAGCATCCTTTCCGCGTCATCCTCGACTACGCGCACAATCCGGCTGCCGTCAGGGCCATGTGTGAGCTGGTCGATCGCCTTGATGTTGACGGGCGACGCATTGTCGTTTTGGCGGCGCCCGGCGATCGGCGCGACGAAGACATCAGGGATATTGCTGAAATCGCAGCCGGTCATTTCGATCACTTTATCTGCCGCTGCGACGACAATCGCCGTGGACGCGGTCCCGACGAAGTTGCCGTCATGCTCAAGAACAAGCTGCTGGAATCGGGCATATCAGCCGACCAGATCGAGGTTGTTCCGGACGAGCAGGAAGCGACAACGCGTGCCCTTGAACTGGCCGTCAGCGGCGACCTGGTCCTGATCCTGGGCGACAATACGACGCGTGCCTGGAAGCAGATCATTTACTTCAATTCAGGCGCACGGGTGGTCGATCCGACCAAGAAACCGGCGGCGGCTATCGAGCTTCCCGACACGGACGATTTTGAATTCGGCGACGATCTCGAGATCATCAGCGACGAGCGCGGCGTGCGCATCGCCAGGGAAGAAGGCGATTAGTGTCCTGTTTGATTAGTTCGCATGCGTCATGGAGTTTCTCGATGCCCGCAGACTGACCGGACCCAGCCTGATGTTCGACGGGCCGGGTTCGATCCTGGATGTCAGCTGCACGCCGGACGAAGCGGAAAGACTCGTTCCCGTTTGGGCCGACCATGTCGCGAGCATGCTCGAGGCGCTCGACTGGCCGTCGGCAAAATTCTCATCACGGCAGCTGCTGGGCGGCGTAAGCCTGGCATTTTCGGCGTCGATCGATGCGCTGTATGCCGCGTCGGAAATCAATGAATGGGCCTGGGCCGCGAGCGCGTTCGATCTCGGCGTCGCCGAGGACGAGCCGGATTTTGACGAGGCCGTGAAAGCAATTCAGGCATCGGCCGCGGAAGAAGCTAACGAAGAGCTGATGTGGCTCGTCGACGAGGCCGCTGCCCATGGCAAGACCCTGCTTTGGGATGACGACTACGTCTCTGTCGGTCTCGGCCGCGGATCTCAAACCTGGCCGGTCACGGAGATTCCGGATTCACTCGACTGGGACAGATTTCACGACGTACCGATCGGGATAGTGACCGGCACCAACGGCAAAACGACGACGGTTCGCTTCGCGACGCACATTCTGCGAGCCGCGGGGCAAAACGTAGGCTTGAGTTCAACCGACTGGATTGCCGTCAATGAAGATGTACTCGATCGCGGTGACTGGTCGGGACCAGGCGGTGCACGCGCAGTCTTGCGCGAACAAAACGTCGACGTCGCAATACTCGAAACGGCGCGCGGCGGGTTGTTACGTCGCGGGCTCGGTGTCGAGCGTGCGGACGCGGCCCTGATCACCAACATCAGCGAGGATCACCTCGGCGATTTCGGTTCGCGGAATCTCGACGAGCTGCTGGCCATCAAGTGGATTGTGAGTCGCGCCGTAGAGGATTCGGGGCGACTGATCCTGAATGCTGAAGACGCGTTGCTGTGCGCCAGGTCCCGGGACTACGCGGGCGAGCTCGTGTGGTTCAGCCTTGACGCCAGCCATGAAAAAATCGCAGAACACGTCGCCAATGGCGGACTCGCGTTCGTGCTTGACGGCCAGGAGCTCGTGAAACTCGACGGCGATGCCCGGGAGCTGATCTGTCGCAGTCACGAAATTCCGATCGCGCTTGGCGGAGCAGCGCGACACAACGTTGCCAACGCGTTGGCCGCGGCGGCGCTTAGCTGGTGCCTGGGGGTATCTCTCGCCGACATACGGAGCGGACTGACGACCATGGTGCAGGACGAAAACCCGGGTCGTTGCAATATCTACGATCTCGATGGCTGCAAAATCCTCGTCGATTTTGCACACAACCCGGCCGCGATGTCGGCGCTTTTCGACATGGCAAGTGTGATCCCGGCGACGCGCAGGGTGCTCTGCTTCGGGCAGGCCGGTGATCGCACGGATGAGCTGATTCGTGAACTTGCCCGCGACGCCTGGGCGATCGGACTTGATCGCGTCGTGGTGTCGGAGCTTGCCTCGTACCATCGCGGGCGCGAGCACGATGAAGTCTACGGCATCATCAGGGACGAGTTGTTGAGATTGGGCGCCGATCCGTCACAGATAACGCACTTCGAAACCGAAATGGAGTCCTTCATGCACGCCGTTGATTGGGCCGGCCCGGGCGACCTGATTATCATGCTCGCGCTCGGCGGCGCGGCGCCCGTGCAGGAGAAACTCAAAGCGATGGGCGCAAAATAAACTCGACGATGTCGTCTGCGATCTGTTGCGTAGTAGGGCCGGACAGGACGTCCCCGGCGAGAACATGGTGGCTGGGGTCGCCGACGTCGTTGATTTCTACCGCGGCTTTTTGCGGCGCGCCGGTCTGCTGAAAGACCGATAGCGCGGCTGCCGGCGCGATGACAGCATCCTTGGACGAATAGAACATCAGGAGCCGTTGTTTGATGTCGGCCGGCAGATGGCGATTTGCGAGGCCCACGAGACGCATCATTTCTATCGCGGACGTCGTCGGATAGCTCGTCGACCAGTAGCGCCCCTGCTGCTCGTTATGTGGCTCCCAGCTACGCGTGTCACCGACGAGCACTTTGGCAAGAAGTGGCCCCGCCGGTCGTGTCAGCCAGAGCGCATTTGTGTCGCGTGGTGCGAAATTCGGCGAGATCATAACCAGCGTATCGACCGCGTCCATTGCGGGATGGCCCAGCATCGCGGCGGCGAGCGTTGCGCCGGTTGAAGTGCCGATAACGATGACGCGTTCGCCGAGCCTGGCCGCGATCGTAAGCGCTTCAATGGCGTCTTGCAGCCAGTCTTCGGCGCGAACGCCCGTGAGCGGTTCGCGCTCGCGCCCGTGACCGGTCAGGCGCGTTTCGTACAGGTTGGCGCCCAGCATGGTCGCCACGATCTCGGCCAACGGCGCGGTTTCCTGGCGCGTCGCCGAAAAGCCGTGCAGGTAAAGCACCGAGTAGGGCGTTTGTTCTTGCTCGCCAACCCAGGTGATGCGTTTTTCGGTCCCGGGCACGAGGCCGAAGCGATCAGAAGCCTGTCGTTCCGTCTGTTGCAGCCATGCATCGAGGTCATCCGGCAGGACCAGCTGTTCGACTGCCGGCTGCAGCTTCGCCGGTGTCAGAATCCAGAGCGCCGCGACGATTATCAATAGCACGGCGATGGCTGTGCGTGACTTATTCAAGACTTAAGATCTTGGTCCAGTGTTTCTTGCTGACGGGCATGATCGACAGGCGATTGCCTTTGCGAGTCAGGATCATGTCGTCGAGGCTTTTCGTCGCTTTGAGTTCGCTTAGCGTCAGATTTCGTTTTGTTTTGCGAACGAATTCGACATCGACGAGGCACCAGCGGGGATTGTCTTTATCGCTTTTCGGATCGAAATACTTCGATTTCTTGTCGAACTGCGTCGGGTCCGGATAAGGCTTGCTGGCGACCCTTGCGATGCCTACGATGCCGGGCTCCTTGCAGTTTGAGTGATAGAAGAAGACCTGATCATCGACTTTCATGTCGTCGCGCATCATGTTGCGCGCCTGGTAGTTGCGAATGCCGTCCCACATCTCGCGGCCATCTCGCTCGAGGTCGTCGATGCTGTAAGCGTCGGGTTCTGACTTGATTAACCAGTATGTCATGTCGTGATTCTACGGATTGACTCGTGGTGAGAGGGCTGCGAAGTTTAGCATCTTTGATGCGCATGATTCGCTCGCAAACGCTGTGCTAGGATTGCGCCTCGCGCAGCGTCGCGCGATTTCAGGAGGTAACGTCCAGATGGCCAATATGCTGGCTAATATTTTCGGCTCCTCGCCGGTAATGCCGCTCGAAAAGCACATCGAAATTGCGTTTCGCTGCGCCAAACAGCTCAGGCCCCTTTTCGTGGCCGTCATCGCAAACGACTGGGACAAGGCCCTCGAGTCCCGCGCCGAAATCGAAGCGCTCGAACACGAAGCCGATGATCTCAAGAAAGAGATTCGGCTGAATATGCCGAAAAGTCTTTTCATGCCGGTTCCGCGCGAGGATTTGCTGGAGCTGCTGCTCGTGCAGGACAAAATCGCTAATCGTGCCAAAGACGTCTCGGGCGTGATCATTGGCCGCAGGATGCAAATACCGGAGGCTATTGCCGAAAAGTTTGTCGAGTTCGTTGATCGCAACATCGACGCGGCGAAACAGGCTCGCAAAAGCGTCCGCGAACTGGACGAGCTGTTTACGGCAGGTTTCAGGGGCGCCGAAGTCACACTCGTCGCCGACATGATCGAAAAACTGGATCAGATTGAAACGCATACAGACGAACAACAGACTGTTCTTCGCGGCGCGCTATTCGAGATCGAAAAGACGCTGGATCCGATCGACGCGATGTTCCTGTACGAAGTTATTTCGTTGACGGGTGAAATTGCCGACATGGCTGAACGCGTCGGCCGCCGGCTCGAGTTACTACTCGCTCATTAGAAAAATAAATCACTAGAAATCGAGGGGCAGGGTAATACTCCCCAAAGGCGAATGATGGAACACCAACTGATCTATATCGGCCTTGCAGCGGCATTCGGCCTGTTCATGGCCTGGGGCATCGGCGCGAACGACGTAGCCAACGCGATGGCGACGTCGGTTGGCTCCAAAGCCCTGACCATCAAGCAGGCGATACTGGTTGCCGCCATTTTCGAATTCACGGGTGCGGTCCTTGCCGGCGGCGCAGTAACGAGCACCATTCGCAAAGGCATAGTCGATGCTGAGATGCTCGCGGGTACGCCCGAGCTTCTCGTCTACGGCATGCTGGCCGCATTGCTCGCGGCAGGAACCTGGCTGCTAATCGCATCGAAGAATGGCTGGCCGGTATCGACGACGCACTCGATTGTCGGTGCGATCGTAGGGTTTGCGGCGGTCGGCATCGGCGTGGATGCCGTGAAATGGGCGAAAGTCGGCACCATCGTTATGAGCTGGGTGGTATCACCGTTGACGGCCGGCTTCATCGCCTACCTGATTTACCGTAGCGTGCAAAAGCTGATTCTCAGCCAGGACGATCCGCTGGCCAAAGCCAAGCGTTATGTTCCCGTCTACATTTTTCTCGCGGCTTTCACGATTACCCTGGTCACAATCCTGAAGGGTCTCAAACACGTCGGCCTGGACATCGCAATCGTTGACAGTTATCTGCTCGCAACAGCGGTTGCCATCGGCGTGGCGCTGATCGGGGCGTTCTTTATCAGGAGGATTGAACCGGACAAAAAGGCGGAGAAGAAAGACCATTTTGCCACGGTTGAGCGCGTATTCGGCGTGCTTATGATCGTTACGGCATGCGGCATGGCATTTGCGCATGGCTCTAACGATGTCGCCAACGCAATTGGCCCATTGGCCGCGGTAATCGGTATTGCGACCACGGGCGCAATCGCTGCCAAGTCGGCACTACCGATATGTGTGCTGATGCTCGGCGGTGCCGGCATTGTCATCGGGCTCGCGACATTCGGACGGCATGTCATTGCCACCGTGGGCGAGAAGATTACGCAGCTGACTCCCAGCCGCGGCTTCGCGGCCGAACTGGCAGCGGCAACGACCATCGTCGTTGCGTCGGGTACCGGCATGCCAATCTCCACGACGCACACGCTCGTTGGTGCTGTGCTCGGCGTAGGCATGGCGCGTGGAATCGAAGCCATCGACCTGCGTGTAGTTGTGCGGATTTTCGTGTCCTGGGTTGTCACGATTCCGGCTGGCGCATTCCTCGCCATAGTGTTCTTCTTCATCTTCAAGGCAGTGCTGCCCTAGCGGGCATTACCTGGCTTAGTCTCAGACGGAGCGAAGATACCAGTCGAAATCGAGCTGGCTGACCGTGTTGTGAAACTGCCGGCTTTCCTCACGCCGGTTCATCGCAAAATACTTGCAGTAGTCTTTGCCGAGATACTCTGGGAGTATCTTGCTGCGTTCGAACTTGTCGATCGCCGCATCCCAGCGGTGCGGGATAGTCAGCTTGGGTTCAATATGCGTGCCCTGCTCGATCAGCTTGCCGGGGTCGCATTTGTTCTTTAGTCCATAGTGCACGCCGGCAACGACAGCCGCAGTGACGAGATACGGATTGGCGTCGGCGCCCGCCGTCCGATGCTCAAATCTCAGGTTGTCTGCGTCCGATTGGGGAATTCGTATTGCGACGACACGGTGGTTGACACCCCAGTTGCACTCGACCGGCGCAAACATGTCAGGCCGCAGGCGACGATAGGAGTTGGCGTTGGGCGCACAGATGGCTGTCACTTCGGGCATCGTCTTCAAGAGACCTCCGACCGAGTGACGCAGCCTGGCTGAAAAGGGCGGGCTCGCGAGGCTGTCCTTTTGTTGCGAGAAATAGTTGGCGCCCTTGCGGTCCACGAGGCTCATGTGAATGTGCAGGCCGCTGCCCGCATCCTCTTCAAACGGCTTCGCCATGAAACACGCGACAAAACCGTGTTTGCGCGCTGCGGCTTTTACGGCTCGCTTCAGTAACACGGCATGGTCGCAAGCGCGCACCGGATCATCGATATGCTGCAAGTTGATCTCGAACTGGCCCTGCGAGTACTCGGAGATTGCAGAATCTGCCGGGATGTTCTGCGCGTCGCAGTAATCGTAAACGTCGTTCAGAAAATGCTCGATTTCCCAAAGGTCGTCCGGGTGATAGACCTGCGCGCCTGGCTGCAGGCGCCCAACGCCGGGCACATGCGGCAGCGCGACGGTCGGGCGATCGGTTTTTGCGTCCAGCAGATAGAATTCGAGCTCGGTGGCCATGACCATTTTGAGTCCCATTTTCCGGAGCGGCTGCATGGCCCGTTCGAGTACGGCCCGCGGGTCCGAGAACATCGGCACGCCAGGTTCCTCGTACAGACGGAACAGCGCCTGGCCCATCGGTCGCTCTGACCAGGGGACCGGTGCAATGCTGCCAGGGACGAGTTCTGCCAATACGTCCGGATCACCGTCGTCCTCGCCGAAGGGAATGCCGGGGACAGTTTCGCCGAGCGCGGTCAGCAACGTGGCGCCGCCGCAGAAAAAGAATCCGTCCTTGATGACCTTCGCGAAGTCATCCCGGCGTATGCGCTTGCCCTTCAGAATGCCGTTGAGATCCGGAATCAGCAGCTCCATGGCCTGGAACTGCCCGTGCTTCTGCTGACAGCTGCGCAGTTCCGCGCGAAGTTTGCTCACGGTCGATTTTGCCATCGGGATACCCAAAACCTCGTAATACCGGGCTTTTGAGCATCGACGATTTCGCGATGCGCCGCAACCGGGGAGCTGTTATCATAATGTGAAACTCAGAGGCACAATATGGAATTCGCGACGAGTGACAAGACTCCGCCGCAGGGCGCCCAGGCGGCCCTGCGCGCACTCAGGCTTCTGAAGTTGTTCACGCCCGATCTTCCAGAGCTGCAGCTTGCCGAGGTAAGCAAGCGCTCCGGCCTCAACAAGACCACGACGCATCGCTTGTTGCAGGCGCTGCACAGTGAATCGATGTTGGACAGGAACCCTGCGAACGGTGCTTATCGCCTCGGGCCGGCACTGATGGCGCTGGGTGCACAAGCGCTGTCGAGCAACGATCTCAGGATTCGGGCCAGGCCATTGCTCAATCGCCTGGCCGAGGAAACAGGGGAGACCGCGACGCTCGAGGTGCCCATTGACGACACAATGCTGATCCTCGACGAAGTGACTGGCAGGCATTTCGTCGGAGCCGCCGGCAACGTGGGCACACGTTGGCCGATCCATGCGACGTCGACAGGCAAAGCGCTGATCGCTTTCGATGAGCAGGCGGCGGACCGACTCGCGGGGCAGCTCGTGTCGCTGACGCCGCGGACGATCACAGAGCGTGATCAATTGCGTGAACAGCTCGAGGAAATCCGCCGGCGCGGGTTTGCTGAAACTGTCGATGAGCTTGAGGACGGATTTTCTGGTGTCGGCGCCGTTATTCGTGGTGGCGCGGGGCAGGTGCTCGGCGCCCTGTCGATTTGTGGGCCGACCCAGCGCTTTTCAGAAGGGCGCAGGGCGAGTCTTGGCAAGACGCTTTGCAAGGCCGCGGAGCGCCTGCGGCCGGGCTTTTGAGTGTGGGCGAGATGTTAGTATCTCCGGCAGAGTGCCGGTAAGGCGTAAGCGCAGTTTATGTACCCAAAACCATTGGTAGGCGTGCCGGCAGACCGGCGAATCGTAGATCCCCACCCGTTTCATATGGTGGGGGAGAAATACCTCGACGCGCTCATAAAAGGTTCGGAGGCGCTGCCGCTGATTACTCCGGTCATGCCCGGCGACGTCGATATTGACGCGCTATTGCAGCAGTTCGACGGCATCTTTCTTACGGGCAGTTACTCCAACGTGGAGCCGCATCACTATAATGGCTCGCCGAGCGAGGAAGGAACGCTGCACGACCCGCATCGCGATGCGGTGACGTTGCCGCTTGCCAATCGAGCCCTCGAGACCGGCGTGCCGCTGCTGGCCGTGTGCCGCGGTTTTCAGGAGCTCAACGTCGCACTCGGTGGGACGCTGCATCAGAAAATTCATGAAGTGGAGGGCTATCACAATCATCTTGAAAACAAAGATGATCCCCTCGACAAGCAGTACGGCCCCTCGCACCCGGTCAACCTGGCAGACGGTGGCCTGCTGCGTGAACTGGCAGGATCGGATACTGTCATGGTCAATTCCCTGCACGCGCAGGGCGTGGCGAAGCTCGCACCCGGTGTCAGTATCGAAGCCGTTGCCGACGATGGGTTAATCGAAGCATTTCGTGTCGATGAGGGTCCGGGTTTCGCACTGGCCGTACAGTGGCATCCCGAATGGCGGGCCATGGAAAACGATTTTTCGAGGGCAATTTTCAAGGCGTTTGGCGACGCGTGCAGAGTGCGCGCGAGCCGACGACAGGTGTAACGTGAGTAGTAACGAAGTATTTCAACAGTGGTTAACGGAACGCAAAATCGAAGACGTCGAGGCGTTCGTGCCGGACATGGCGGGTTCGGCACGCGGCAAGGTGGTGCCCGCCGACAAGTTCGGTTCGGGTGAAATGAAAATGCCCGAAGCAATATTCTCGCAAACGATTTCGGGCGACTACATCGCTGATGCCAACAACGTCGAGGATCGGGATATGCTCCTCGTGCCGGACCCTACGACGATGCGGCCGGTGCCGTGGGCATCAGACCCCGCCGCGTCGGTATTCGTTGACTGCTATCACCGCGACGGGTCGGCTGTTGCACAGTCTCCGCGTAACGTCTTGCGTAATGTCCTTGCCAAATACGAGGCGCGAGGGTGGATACCTGTCGTCGCGCCGGAAGTCGAATTCTACCTGCTTAGTCCGCATTCCGATCCGAAGGAAGAAGCTGAACCGCCCGAGGGCCGCCTGGGCTGGACCGAGGGCGCTCGTCAGCCCTACAGCATCGACACGATGAACGATTTCGATCCGTTCATTAATGACGTGTATGCATACTGCGAAGCACAGGGCATACGCATCGACACCCTGTCACAGGAAATGGGGCCCGCGCAGTTCGAGATTAATTTCCTGCATGGCAATGCGCTCGAGAACGCGGACCAGGCGTTTCTCTTCAAACGCACGATTCGAGAAGCGGCCATTGAGCATGAGATGCACGCAACTTTTCTGGCGAAGCCGATGGCTGAGGATGCGGGCAGTGCGTTGCATATCCACCAGAGTGTCGTCGACAAGCAGGGCAATAATATCTTTTCGAAACCTGACGGTAAGGCCAGCGAGCTTTTCTACGGGTTTCTCGGTGGCCTGCAGCGCTATATGCCCGAGGCGATGCTGATCTTCGCGCCGTATGTCAATTCATACCGGCGATTCCTGAACCCGGACTCATCGCCCGTCAATCTCGCGTGGGCGGTGGATAATCGCACCGTGGGCCTACGCGTTCCGGACTCAGAGCCCGAGGCGCGGCGTGTCGAGAATCGGCTCGCAGGCTCTGACGTGAATCCCTACCTCGTGATAGCCGCCTCGCTGGCCTGCGGTTATCTCGGCATGGTGGAAGGACTGAAGCCGACCGAGGCGATTGAAGGAAGTGCTTACGGCAGGGAATTCGAGCTGCACCGGCATATCTATTCGGCCATCGAGGCAATGCGTGGCAGCAATGCGATGCGAAGCATGCTCGGTGACGAGTTCGTAACCCTGTATACGGCGTTGAAAGACGACGAGAACAGGGAATTTCAGGAAATCATTACGCCGTATGAGCGCGAGATCCTGATGTTCAATGTATGACCGATCATGCGCTAATTCGAGGTGAGTAATGGCAGCGATTGAAAAACGGTCCCGCGAGGCCTGGCAGGAACTCGACAAAGATCATCATCTGCATCCGTTCACGGATCACAAGAGCCTGCACAAAAAGCGATCGAGAATTATTACCCGGGCCGAAGGCGTGTACATTTATGATGCAGATGGCAGCAAGATTCTTGACGGTATGTCAGGACTCTGGTGCGTCAATGCCGGCTATGGCCGCCAGGAGCTGGTCGACGCTGCAACGGAGCAGCTGAAAGAACTGCCGTACTACAACAATTTTTTTCAGTGTGCTCATCCGCCGTCCATCGAACTGGCATCGCTGCTCCAGGAGATCAGCCCATCTCAGTTCAAGCGCGTGTTTTTCGCCGGGTCCGGCTCGGAGTCGAATGACACGATTGTGCGGATGGTTCGGACCTATTGGGACCTCATGGGCCAGCCCGAGCGGCACACGATAATCAGTCGCCACAATGCCTATCATGGCTCAACGGTTGCGGCCGCGAGTCTCGGCGGCATGAAGCCGATGCACCGGCAAAGCGGGCTGCCAATCCCCGGAATCGTGCACGTTGATCAGCCTTACTGGTTTGGCAGCGATCGGAGTTTGTCGCCGGACGAATTTGGGCTTGCCGCGGCCCGGGCGATCGAAGACAAAATAAACGAAGTGGGAGCGGACAAGGTTGCCGCATTCATCGGCGAGCCGATTCAGGGCGCGGGCGGTGTCATCGTTCCACCGGACAGCTACTGGCCGGAAGTCCAGCGTATCTGTGACGAATACGGAATCCTGTTGATTTCGGATGAAGTGATCACCGGCTTCGGACGACTCGGCGAGTGGTTTGGCGCCGACTATTTCGGCACACGACCGGATTTCATGACATTTGCCAAGGGCGTGACCTCGGGCTACCTGCCGTTAGGTGGCGTGTTTGTAAGCGACCGCGTTGCCGACGTCTTGATCGAAAAAGGCGGTGAGTTTTTTCATGGCTATACCTACTCGGGACACCCTGTCGCCTGCGCCGTCGCGATCGCCAATATCAAGCTGATACAGCGCGAGAACCTCGTCGAACGCATCAGGACCGATATAGGGCCGTATCTGCAGAAAAAATGGCGTGCACTGGGCGAACATGCTCTCGTCGGCGATACGCGTATGGTCGGTCTGATGGGCGCATTCGAGATCGTCAGAAGCAAAGACCCCATCGAACGGTTCGAAGAGAAGCAGGGCGCCGGTGCGGCTTTCCGTGATTTTCTGATCGAGGACGGCGTATGCATGCGAGCAGTCGGCGATACGATCATTTGCGCTCCGCCTTTCATACTCTCGCATGCCGAAGCGGATGAGCTTATCGACAAGACCATCGTGACACTGGATCGTTTGCAAAAGGCCCTGTCCGCCTGAAAGGACGATAAGGAGATAGGCCGTGGACAAGCACGACAGCGATTTCGCCATTACTCGCGACAGTTTGTATGGCACAACGCCTGAACCTACTTTCGCGGGCATAACGTCATTCATGCGCCGCAAGTATACGAAGGACCTCACGGGCGTTGACGTGGCCGTCACGGGTATTCCGCTCGACACCGCAACGACCAACAGGCCCGGTGCCCGTTTTGGTCCGCGCGCCATTCGCAGCGCATCGTCGATCATGGCGTGGGAAAGACCTTATGGCATGGAGTTCGATCCGTTCGACAAACTCGCCGTTGCAGATGTCGGCGACTGCTATTTCGACTTCGGGCGACCCGAGAACGTGCCGGACCAAATCGAGGCGCATGCCTGGAACATCATTAATGAAGGCCCCGGACTGCTGACGCTGGGCGGGGACCACTTCGTCGCATACCCGCTGCTGAAGGCGCACGCGCGAAAATTTACTGCGCCGCTATCGCTGCTGCATTTCGATGCTCATAGCGATACCTGGGCGGATGAGAACGATCGTATCGATCACGGCACGATGTTTTACTGGGCAGTGAAATACGGGATTGTCGATCCGGCAACATCCGTTCAGATCGGTCTGCGTACGACCAACCCCGACACGCTGGGCTTCAACGTCATCGACGCGCCCTGGGTCCACGAACACGGCATCGACGCTGTCATCGAAGCGACACGAAAGCACCTCGGCGAACGGCCAGTGTATGTGACGTTCGATATCGATTGTCTCGACCCGAGTTTCGCACCGGGTACCGGCACCCCGGTCTGTGGCGGGTTGACCAGTCATCAGGCCATGTCGATCCTGCGCGGCCTGAAGGGCATCAATATCGTCGGCATGGACGTGGTCGAAGTCGCCCCGGCCTACGATGTGGGCGAAATCACGGCGCTTGCTGCAAGCCACCTCGCGATGGAGATGCTGTATCTTTACGCCTGCCGCCCGTCCCGGTGAAACCCCCGTTTCGTGAGTGACAGCAGGGAACACACCAGGTCCTACTACGCGGCGACGGCCAACGCTGCCACGAATTTTGCGCGCCTCGACGGTGAGGACCGCTGCGACGTCGTGATTGTCGGCGGTGGTTTTACAGGGGTATCGGCGATGTTGCATCTCGCCGAGCGTGGCTACGACGTTGTGCTGCTCGAAGCCAATCGTATCGGCTGGGGTGCGTCGGGCCGCAACGGCGGCCAGCTCATCGACGGTTTTGTCGAGGAAGACAAAATCGAGAAGCACCTGGGAGCCGGCGCTGCCAAAATTGCTTACGAGATGGGGCTCGAGTGCCGCGATATAGTCGTTGATCGCATCGAGAAATACTCGATCGACTGCGATCTGAAATTCGGCTATCTCGACCTGGCGCTCAGCGACCGCGACATGCGCGACTTCGAAAGAACGGTCGAGGCCAAAATCAAGGCCGCGTATCCGCACGAAGTTCGGCTTGTAAGAAAAAAAGAGATGCGCGAGTACATCGGCTCGGACCGCTACCTGGGCGGACTCGTGAATCAGGGTAACGGTCATCTGCATCCGCTGAACCTCTGTATTGGCGAAGCGCTTGCGGCCGAGGGCCTCGGTGCCAGGATTTTCGAACGCTCCCCGGTAATACGCATCCACAATGGCGCCGCGCCGCAGGTTGAAACGGCGACCGGCACCGTACGGGCCAGGAAAATATTGCTGGCTGGCAACGCCTACCTCGGAACAACCGAACCAAAATTGTCGGGCGCTGTCATTCCGGCAGGAAGCTACGTTATTGCGACGGAGCCGCTGACCCCGCGAGCTGGCTGAGGAACTGCTGCCCTTTGACATGGCGTGTTGTGATCAACGCGCCGCACTCGATTATTTTCGACTGTCAGCTGATAAGAGACTGTTATTTGGCGGCATGTGTAATTATTCGGGTCGAGTCCCGCGAAGCATCACGGCCTCACTTCGACCGAACATGTTAAAAGTGTTTCCGCAGCTCGCGGACAAGCGTATCGACTACGAGTGGGGTGGCAACATCGCCATCAGTATCAACCGCGTGCCGCAGCTGGGCCGGATCGAGAACAACACGTATTACGCGCAAGGGTATTCAGGCCACGGTGTCGCGCCGACCCATCTCGCAGGCAAGATTCTTGCCGATGTCGTGGCAGGAGATTCGGAACAATTTGATGTGTTTTCGAAAGTCAGGCACTGGCGACTGCCGGGCGGCAAGTGGTTCGCCAATCCGGCGCTCGCGCTTGGCATGCTGTATTTCAGATTGAAGGACCGCTTTTGATCAGGCGATCGAGCGGACCTCACCCGGCAGGAACACGTTGACAATCATCTCCGCGAGTTCGTCCAGCGTTTCAAGCGATTCGATATCAATTCCGCTGGACCCTTTGAGTTCGTTGCCCAGCGCCAGCATGCCGCCCGAGCAAAGGCGGATCATGTTGAATAGCAGTTTCGGGTTTCCGGCCGGCGCAACGCCCAGCTCTTGCAGGTCTTCGATCACGACAAACGACGCTTCGAAAAACGGCTTGAGGTGAGTATCGACCAACCAGTCCAGGCGCGGGCTCGGCATACTGGCTTCCTGAACCATGACTTTGTGCAGGGCGGGCTGCCTGCCTGGCGTAGTCGATGTAAGCGCGAATCATCGACGCCATGCGTTTCTTCGGGCAGTCGTCATTGTTATTCTCAAGCGAACTGGCGAGTGAAGCCCTGAAATCGCGAAAGACCCTGTCCGCGGCAGCGCGCCACAGCTGATCCTTATTCTTGAAGTGGTAGGTTATCAACGGATGATGGACGCCGGCGCGCTCGGCGATGTCGCGCGTCGAAGTGCCTTTGAAGCCGTTCTCCGAGAAGGCCTCTATGGCGGCATCAAGCAGTTTATGCTGCGTTACAACGCTGCGATGTTGTTGCTTGCGCTCAGGCCCGTCGGCCCTCTTATCGGTTTCATTCGACACTGTTCTTGCCAATGAGAGAGTCCGATCAAGAGTAACGGGATTCTTAGACTCAATCCACTTCGGAAAGAACCTATAGTGCACATTTGGAGAATTTGGCTGGTCTTTGGACTTATTCGAGTGCAAACATCATGCGTACGCCGACGCGTTTTTCGATGATCAACCCGTCTTCGATAGCGGGTTCGAACTCCCATTTCTCAACCGCCTTTGTCGCGGCATTAACGAAAGTGTCGCCAGGCTCGGAATTGCGAACGTTAATGTCTTTGACCGTTCCGTCAGTGCCGACCGTAAATACGACGTCCACCCAGCCGGACAGGTTGCGTCTCTGTGCGGCTCGCGGGTACTTGGGAGCAACGTATTTGAGTCGCTTCAACGAGCTAACCGTTGCCAGTGCTGCGCTGGCGTTCGTATTCGATGGGGCGGCGACCGGCTGTTTCTGTGTTTGTACCGCCGCTTTGGCGACCGGTTGATTCTGTGTTTGTACCGCTGCTTCGACGACCGGTTGGTCGCTCGCGGCATCGTCAGTCGCCACTGCCGCCGATGGTTCGCCGACTGTCGTCGTATCGCTGTCAGAGACAGCTGGTGTCCCTTCTTCCGACGGCAGCTGAGCGGCAGCCTTCTCGGGTAGCGGAACGGCAGCCTGCGCCGACTGCTCGGCGGCGCGTTCTTCAGCCGCCTTCTTCTCTGCCGCGACTTTCGCTGCTTCGGCAGCTTCCTTCTCTGCCGCTACTCGGGCAGCTTCAGCGCGTTGCTGCTCTTCCGCACGGCGTCTTTCCACGGCTTGCCGACGTTCTTCCAGGATGGCTGCACGCTTGTCCGAGAGGGCATCTACCGCGCCAGCAAGCTCGCTGTTGGCGGGATCGATTGCGTTCGCGGCGCCAAGCAGTTCCTCGGCCGAATCCAGGTTGTCATTATCTATTTCTGAGCGAGCCTGGACGGCGAGCTTGCTGGCGACAATAGTCAGTCCCTGGCGTGCCGTCGTATTTTCGGCGTCATTCGACAGCGCCAGCTCATAATAATAGCGAGCGTTGTCGTTCGGCGGACTGATCAGGTTGCCGTCCTCAAGACGAGCATTGGCCATCGCCAGTACATCTTCAGCCCGCTGTTCGCCGCGAGCCGTTTCAAGTTCGTTTGCTACAGCATCGATCTCTGTCGCGTCCGCAATATCGAGTAAACGTGCGCCCGCGAGCCAACCTTCGGCATCCTCGAATCGTGTTTCGCGAATCGCCGTGCGCGCATCGGTCAGTACCGCGCGCAGCCGCAATTGTGACAGTTGTGCTGTAAGGAACGGCAAACGTGCATTCTCCGGGTCCGCCGAGCTGACGCGCTGCAGCTGGTCGCTCGCATCGTCGAGACGAGATTCGAGCAATGCGGTCTCGGCCAGGGCGAGCGCCTCCGTAACGAGCGCATCGACGTCGACTTCATCGTCTGCGGGAGGCTCGATAACCGCCTCCGTCTCCGTCGTGGCAGGCGCACTTGCAATGGGTTCATCCTGGGTAACGGCATCATCAGGGCCACCGGTGAACCAGAATATCGTCGCGGCAATCACGACAACCGCCGCAGCGCCAATACCGAGCATCTTCGGGTTCTGCAATAAAGACCCGCCCGATGCGGCTGCCGCTGATGCAGTTTTGGGAGAAGCGGCTTTATCGTCCGGCTTTCCGGAATCTTCGTCTGCCGAGAATTTCTTGCTGATATTGCTGATCAGGCCGGTTACCGTTTGCGTGAAGCTCGAATCGTCGTCACCAAACGCATCCGCGAGGCCGTCCTGGACTGGTGACTCGTCGCCCGGGCCTGGCGATTTTCCCATCGGCGGATCCGCTGCAGCACCTGACTGCGATGCGGCCGGTGGTGTCTTCGTTGCGGGCGGCGCCTTGGGCTTGGGCCGGGCTTCGGGCTTCGGTTCCGGTGTTGTTTTTGCCTGGGGCCTTGCTGCCGGTGCCGGCGTCGCTGACTTGCTCTTCATTTCGAACGCTGCTTCCGGGGCTTCCAGGTGGTACTTGACGGACGCTTCGACGGCCAGTCTCGCGCGACCCGGCGATACCGGTTTCAGCAGGAAGCGATAGACTTTGCCGCGATTGATGAGGTCCATGAGCATTTCGCCGTCGTCACGGCGGCCCGCAACGATCGACACGAGTCGCGCCGAACCCTTGCGCAGGTGTTCGGTCAGCTGTTCAATTCTCTCACCAACCATGGCGGCATCAACAATAGCGACGCCGACTTTGAACTTGCGAATGGTCTCAACAGCTTCAGCGAGTGTATTGGCGTAGTGAACCGTGTGCATGCCACGCGACGAATCCTTGATCGTGGCGAGGAACTCCTTGTCTTGAGTCAGAACCAGCAGGTCGATGGCCCGCGAACCAACCGACGCAGCCGCTGACACTTTGGAGGGATCCAGGGCCCGCATGCGCCCGGTGCCATCGCTGATAATTGTGGAACCGTTTTCCGATGTCTCCATGACGATGTGTTCGCCGCTCGTGTCGTCGACATCGGCGGCTGTGTCGTTGGCTGATTCCGCCAATGCCATCAGGCGCATCTGCTGCGTCGCGTCGTCGACGAGCTGGAGAATTGTCTCGCCCGTGACGTTTCCGCGGACGACCTGGAATACTTCTTTGTCGCCGACCAGCGCTTCCAGTCCGGCGTCGGAATTTCCGGCCAGGAGAATGCCGATCGTTTGCGGTGAGCGCTTCTTTGCTTCGCGGAGGGCCTCAAGACCGCTCATACCGGGAAGTTCCTGGGCCGAGACAATGACGTTTATCGGGGTTTCAACGAGTGTGTTCAGAGCTTCGCTGCCGCTGGTCGCACAATGCACCGTATAGCTGTCTGTGAACCCCGAACTGAGATTGTCGAGGGTACTTTGCTCGCTATGCAGTAGCAGAACCTGGGTTTTGAATTCGTCCAGTGGCACTTCGTTTCCTCTAGGGTTTTATGTCGAATCGCGTGCAGTCTTTTGCGTCAGCGTAGTATATCCCCGGCTTGCCCTGATTTTGTCGGTACGCGGCGACAGAATTTCGAATCTGTGACATGCCGCACAATGATACTGAAGGACGCGTCACGTTTGCAGGTCAGGCGCGGGTTTCGATCTCATTCTGGAGGGCCGAAAGCGCCTCGTCGAGCCCCAGCACGGCTTGCTTTTTCGAACCCAGGCGGCGAATCGCCACCGTCCGGTTTTCGAGCTCCCGCTGGCCCACCGCGAACTGCACCGGGACCTTCGCGACACTGTGTTCGCGGACCTTGTAGGAAATTTTCTCGTTGCGCAGATCCGTTTCGACCCGCAGTCCATTCGCACGCAGCAGCGCCGCGATTTCCTCGGCGTAGTCGTCGGCGTCTGAGGTGATCGTCAGGACCTTGACTTGAACCGGCGCGAGCCACAGCGGCAGGTTGCCCGCGTGGTGTTCTATGAGTATGCCCATGAAGCGTTCGAGCGAGCCGAATATTGCGCGATGCAGCATCACCGGCAGGTGCTTGTTGCCGTCTTCGCCAATATAGGTTGCGCCGAGACGTCCGGGCATGTTCAGGTCGACCTGCAGAGTCCCGCATTGCCAGTCGCGGCCGATAGCATCGCGCAGGACAAATTCGAGTTTGGGTCCGTAAAAAGCGCCCTCACCAGGGTTGTGTGTGTAGTCGAGGCCTGCCACTTCCAGCGCTTTGACCAGTGCTGCTTCGGCCTGGTCCCATACGGCGTCTTCACCGACCCGGACCTCGGGCCGATCCGCGAACTTGATTCGGATGTCATCGAAACCGAAGTCGCGATAGATGCCGAGAATCAGGTCGCACACGGCGATCGATTCCTCGGTGATTTGCTCGGGCGTGCAGAAAATATGTGCATCGTCTTGCGTGAAGGCACGTACTCGCATCATGCCGTGCAATGCGCCTGATGGCTCGTAACGATGGCACTTGCCGAACTCGGCGAGCCGGAACGGCAGGTCCCTGTAACTCGTGATGCCCTGTTTGAAAACCTGTACATGGCCAGGGCAGTTCATCGGCTTGATCGCGAACTGCCTGCCGTCGACCGTTTCGGTCGTGAACATGCTGTCTCCAAACGTGTCCCAGTGACCGGACGCTTCCCACAGCGATCTGGACATGATCTCGGGCGTATTGATTTCCTGGTATCCCGCAGCGTTTTGTTGTTCGCGCATGAAATTGATAAGACTCTGAAACAGGTTCCAGCCTTTCGGGTGCCAGAACACGGCGCCCGGCGCTTCTTCCTGGAAATGAAACAGGTCCATGATGCGACCCAGCCGACGATGATCGCGTTTCTCGGCCTCCTCAAGCATGTGCAGATACCGTCGCAACTGTTTTTCGTTCGACCAGGCGGTGCCATAGATGCGCTGCAGCATTTCGTTGTTGGAATCACCTCGCCAGTAGGCGCCGGAGACATGCGTCAGTTTGAACGCCTTGCCGAGCTTGCCGGTTGACGGCAGGTGTGGGCCGCGGCAGAGGTCAATAAATTCGCCTTGCCGATATAGCGTCAGGTCTTCATCAGAGGGAATACTCTCGATGATTTCTGCTTTATAAGCTTCGCCTATGCCACGGAAGAACGCCGCCGCTTTGTCGCGTTCCCAGACTTCGCGTTTGATGGGCTCATCACGGTCGACGATGTCTTTCATGCGCGCTTCGATCGTTTCGAGGTCATTTTCAGTAAATGCCTCAGCGCGGGCAAAGTCGTAGTAAAAGCCGTTGTCGATTGCCGGTCCGATTGTCACCTGGGTGTCAGGCCACAGTTCTTTGACAGCTTCAGCGAGGACATGGGCCGCGTCGTGACGCAGCAATTCGAGGCCTTCATCGGAATCCCGCGTCAGGATCTCGACCACTGCATTGTCATCTATCTCGCGGCCAAGGTCCCAAAGGGCCCCGTCCACGCGTACGGCAACGGCGTCGCGCGCCAGGCTCTTGCCAATGGCCGCTGCAATTTCGGCACCGTTTGTCGCGGCTTCGTAAAGCCGCTCGGAGCCGTCAGGTAAGGTAATTTTCGGCATGATCCGGACTGTGATTAATTGAGTATGGCTGTGCCAGCCGGCACGGCGCGGTATTGTACGCGAATTGGAGCGGTTCGCGTACAATACCGCCTCTTCAGAGACCAGCAAGAACAATATCGATGAGCGAAACAGAGACACGGGACTTTATCCGCCAGATCATTCATGACGATCTGGAATCGGGAAAGCATTCCGAAATCGTAACGCGCTTTCCGCCGGAGCCTAACGGGTACCTGCATATCGGCCATGTCATGTCCATTTGCCTGAATTTCGGTGTCGCCGCCGAAACAGGCGGGCGGACCTTTCTGCGCCTGGATGACACCAATCCGGGAAAGGAAAGCAAGGAGTATGTCGACGCGATCAAGCGCGACGTGCACTGGCTGGGATTTGACTGGGAGGATCGGCTCACACATGCATCAGACTACTTTGGACAACTCTACGAGTCGGCCTGCCGCCTCATCGAAATGGGCTGCGCGTATGTTGATAGCCTCAGCGCGGAGGAAATCCGGGAGTACCGCGGCACGCTGACCGAAGCGGGCAGGAACAGTCCTTATCGCGATCGCAGCGTGGAGGAAAACCTGGATCTTTTCCGGCGCATGCGCGCCGGTGAATTCGGTGACGGCGAGCACGTATTGCGCGCCAGGATCGACATGAGTTCGCCCAACATGAACATGCGCGATCCGGCGTTGTACAGAATTCGTCATATTCCGCACCAGAACGCCGGCGACGAGTGGTGTATTTATCCAATGTACGATTTTGCTCATGGACTCTCGGATGCTTACGAACACATCACACATTCGCTTTGCACACTCGAGTTCGAAGATCACCGGCCACTGTACGACTGGTTCCTGGACCAGCTCAAACCCGAACACCGCCCACGGCAAATCGAATTTTCACGCTTGAATCTTGCGTATGCCGTAACCAGCAAACGAAAGCTCAACACGCTGGTCGACGAGGGTATCGTGTCCGGCTGGGATGACCCGAGGATGCCGACGATTGCCGGAATGCGACGACGTGGCTACCCGGTGGCGGCGTTGCGCGAGTTCGTCACGCGGGCCGGCGTGACCAAGAAAGACAAGCTCATTGAAATGGGTGTCATGGAAAACTGTATTCGGGAAACGCTCGGGGAGCAGGCGGAGCGGCGCATGGCCGTATTACGCCCGCTCAAGGTCGTGTTGACAAATTATCCGGAGAACACGGTAGAGACCATGGAGGCGATGAATCACCCGGGTCGACCGGAGCTCGGTACGCGGGAAATGCCTTTCTCGAGGGAACTCTGGATCGAGCAGGATGACTTCATGGAAGAGGCGCCGCGTAAGTTTTTCCGACTGAAACCGGGTGGCGAGGTGCGCCTGCGCTTTGGATACATTATCCGTTGCGATGAGGTAGTCAAGAACACGGCTGGCGACATTGTCGAGCTGCGCTGCAGCTATGACCCTGATACGCGCAGTGGCACGGGCAGCAGCGATCGCAAGGTCAAAGGCACGATCCACTGGGTTTCGTGCGAGCACGCCATCGATGCGAGCGTGCGCCTTTATGACCGCTTGTTCAACGATGCGAATCCAAACGCAGTCAACGATATTCACGGCGTACTCAATCCCAAGTCGCTCGAAACAGTGGACGGCAAACTCGAACCGGCATTGGCGGAATTATCGGCCGGGCAGGCCGTGCAATTCGAGCGCCTTGGCTACTTCTGTACGGATGAACAAGAAGATTCTGCAGCCGCGCGAGTCATCAACCGCATCGTCACGCTGCGCGATTCCTGGGCCAAGCTCGAGAAGCAGGCGATGCAGCAGCAGAATCAGGTCGTATAGCCGTCTCTTACAACGAGCGGGGCGCCGCGGGCTGAGCCCAGTCCTTCTGCGGCGCTGCCTTCCGCCTTCGCAACTTCGATGACACCGAACGAATTCACGAGTGCCAGCAGGTCGCCGGGGTTGGCGCGTCCGTAGGTTTGCAACAGGGCAATCTGATGACCTGCGATGTTGGCAACAGGTTCTCTGAAATCCTCTATGAGGCTTGCGTCAATATTGCTGATGAGGTTGCCGAACGCATCGATCGTAACGATCACGCCGCTGATTTTGCCTGCCGTCGATTCGGGTTCGTCGAGCCAGCCTGGTGCCCAGTCACTGACCGGCTCGCCAATGTCGTTAACCGCAACGCGGCCGGCAGCAATTTCAGCCGCAATCGGCGCGAAAATATCGCGGCCGTGGAATGTCGCGCTGGGCGTCAGCAGCTTCAGCGTCTTGGTCTTGTCCGGGAGCAGCCTGAAGACGCGCGGCGATTCCGCGACGTCGAGTAACGGCCCCAGGAGGCCGTTATCGGGTGCGATGAAGATGTGGCCATCCGCTTCGACGAGGAGAATGTCCCGTTCGGTTCCGACACCGGGATCGACGATAGCCATGTGTACCGTGCCGGCGGGAAACCAGGAATAGGATCGGCTGACCCAAAAGCCTGCTTCAGGCGGCCATTGTGCAGGGATGTCGTGAGCCAGGTCGACAATCCGGGCTTCGGGAAAGCGGCTCAGGATGACGCCTTTCATAACGCCGGCGAACGGACCTTTGTGGCCGAAATCGGTGGTGATCGTGATGACGCCCGACGGGATCACTTGTTCACTCGGCCGGTTGCGGAGACGGGTTAGCCATTCTGAATGTGTGCCTTGCCCAGTAGATGAATACGGTATCAATCATAGCAATGACCACCTTGAATAGGTACTTCGCGGCGCCAAGGGCGAGTGCTGTCTCGAGGTCGACGATACCCCACCATGTAACAAGCGAGTAAATCACGGTGTCGACCACCTGGGAACTCATAGTGGAGAGGTTGTTGCGCAGCCACAGCCAGCGTTCACCTGTCACCGACTTGATCTTGTGGAATGCCCAGACATCGAAGTGCTGGCTGATGTAGTACGCGAGCAGCGATCCGAAAATGAATCGCGGCGTGAAGTTGACGATCGTCGCAAACGCGTTGTGGATCGATGCTGAGAACTCGGCCGTCTCCGGCCTGTCGCTCGGTACGTAAAGCAGCGCCAGGCTCATCATGACCAATACGATAACGCTGACGACAAATCCCATGCGAACAGCTTTGTTCGCTGCGGCCTTGCCGTAGATTTCGCTGAGCAGGTCCGTCGCAAAGAAAATGCTTGAGTAGAAGATGACGCCAAGGCTGGTTTGCAGCCCGAATATGACGGTCAGCTTGGGGCCCTGAAGATTGGCCAGGATGATTGCCACGGCGATGGCAACCTGAAGGCCGGCCTTACCAAACAGTCGATACAGCAAAACCGTGAAGCCGAGGTCGGCAAACAAGGTCGTAAGCCAGAGTAGCTCCTGGTTGGCGGAGTAGAAGTCGACGACAACCTGTGGAAACACCGTGCGTTGCCCGATGGCTTGTCAGGCAGCCAGCTTGTCGAGATGCCAGTCCGCGTTGCCGAATAGCTGGCCGATGGCAGTCAGGCGCTTGAAGTAATGCGCGACGTCGAGATCCCACGTGACGCCCATTCCACCGTGCAGTTGCACAGCCTCTTCGCCGAGCGTCTGACCGCTCGTGCCGATAAGGTACTTGATCGAACTGACAGCTCGCTTGGCTTCGGCGCCGCCTTCTGCAACGGTCATGGTCGCCCACAGCAACAGCGATTGCGCCTGCTCGCAGGCCGTCAGCATATCGACCATGCGGTGCTGCAAAGCCTGGAAACTGCCGATCGGGACACCAAACTGCGAACGGCTCTTGGAATACTCGACCGTCTTGTCCTTGAGAACCTGCATGATACCGACGGCCTCGGCACAAATGGCCAGCGTCGCGTCGTCGATGGTCTCATCCAGCGCTGCGAAGCCGTCGCCTGTGCCGCCAAGCACGGCGTCGCCGCTGACGCGAACGTCCTTCAGAGTCAGTTCGGCTGCACGCAGGCCGTCGACGGTGTGGTAGGCATTTAGCGACATGCCGGCCGTATCGGTCGGCACCGCAAACAGCGTGATTCCGCTCTCTGTCGTTCTGTTTGCCGGAGGTCCTTGCGGGCACGATAATCAGATCTGAAGTCCCACCATTGAAAACGACTCCTTTCTGGCCGTTGAGTATCCACTCAGTACCGTCCGCGGAGGCCGTCGTTGCAATATTGGCGATGTCGTAACGGGCCTGAGGTTCTGTAAACGCCAGCGATGCCTGCAACTCGCCAGCCATGATCGGCTGCAACCATTTTTGCTTCTGCGCAGCGTTGCCGACGCGCTTGAGGATGCCGCCGGCAAGCACAATGTTGGCGAGATAGGGCTCGACCAGGAGTCCGCGACCGAAGCGTTGCATCATGACCATGATATCGATCTGGTCACCATTGAAACCGCCGTCGTCTTCGGCAAACGGCACAGCCGTCCAGCCCAGCTCAGCGAACGTACTCCAGACATCCGCACTGAATCCTGCGTCGCTGGCGGCATATTTCTGGCGAGTATCAAACGCATACTCATTGTCGATGAACTTGTCGATGCTGTCAGCCAGCATCTCCTGTACTTCATTGAGTGAGAAATCCATTGTCCTTCCTCAAAGTCCAAGCACGTGCTTGGCGATTATGTTCTTTTGTATTTCGTTGGAGCCGCCATAAATCGACGCCTTGCGGAAGTTGAAGTATCGCAGCGAAGACTGAGTTTCCGCTTCTTCGCCAACGTACTGGTCGGCGAAGTCGGGCTTGTACTGCTCGGGCACATACGGAAGCGCGTAGTAACCGGCTGCCTGCACGTACAGCATGTCTATGGCCTGTTGAATTTCGGTGCCTTTGACTTTCAGGATCGAAGATTCAGGGCCGGGTGCCTTGCCGGATGAAACAGCGGCCAGGGTCCGCAACTCGGTGTACTCAAGTGCTTTGAGTTCGACTTCGACAGCGGCCAGCCTGCGCATGAAGTTCTTGTCACCGATCAACGGAGCAGCGCCTCTTACGGAAGTTTCGACTTGTTTTCGCAGCCGCCGCAGGCGATACCTCGAACGTGCGACGCCGGCGATGTTCGCGCGCTCGTGCTGCAGCAACACTTTGCCGTAGGTCCAGCCCTTGCCCTCTTCACCGACGAGATTTTCAACGGGCACCTCGACATTCTCGAAATGGATCTCGTTGACCTCATGAACGCCATCCAGGAGGATAATCGGCTTAACCGAAACACCGGGCGACTTCATGTCGATCAGGATGAAGCTGATGCCTTCCTGCCGCCGTGCGACGTCAGTGTTCGTTCTTACGAGGCAGAAAATCCAGTCCGCATGTTGGCCGAGTGTCGTCCAGGTCTTGGTGCCGTTTACGACGAAATGGTCGCCGACGAGGTCGGCGCGGGTCTTGAGAGAGGCGAGATCGGATCCTGAACCGGGTTCGGAATAGCCCTGGCACCACCACACTTTGCTCGCAAGTATGTCTGGCAGGAAGCGCTGCTTTTGTTCGTCATTACCGAACGTGTAGATAACGGGGCCGACCATGCTCAGGCCGAACGGAATGACCAACGGTGCATTGGCATTGGCTTCCTCGGTGGCATAAATGTACTTCTGAACCGGTGTCCAACCCGTGCCGCCGTACTCCACGGGCCAGTTAATGCCGGCCCAGCCTTTCTTGTGCAGCAGTTGCTGCCAGCGAATCTGATCTTCGGGCTCGAGTTCCATCCCCTTGTCCCGCTTCTGGCGGATGTCTTCGGGGTATTCGTCGCGGAAAAAAGCTCGTACTTCTTCCTGAAATGCGAGTTCCTCCGGGCTGAAATTAACGTGCATATTGAACTATCCCCTTGTGGCGAGCGCCGCAGCTTAGCAAACCTCAGGGGCTTCGTCTGTTGTGGTTTGTAACACTGGCAACTTAGGGCAGAATGGTCCGATGAGTTCGAAACTGACGCTCGGTGAAATACCGGTCACGGCCCGCGCCGAGACCAAGGACGCGCTCGGCCGGCCGTTGCATGATTTGCGCATTTCCTTGCTCGATCAGTGCAATTTTCGCTGTCCCTACTGCATGCCGGAGGCGGAGTTTCATGCCGACTACGAATTTCTGCGCAAACAGCAGCGACTGACGTACGAGGAGATACTCAGGGTGGCAGGGGTCGCGGTCGGGCTCGGCGTCAGCAAGATTCGTCTCACGGGCGGCGAGCCATTACTGGATAAGAACCTGGCCGATCTCGTTACGGGCCTGGCGAGATTGCCGGGAATCGACGACCTTGCGCTGACGACGAATGGCATGCTGCTTGCGCCCATGGCGGAGAAACTGGCCGAGGCCGGTTTGCACCGTGTGACCATCAGCCTCGATAGCCTCGACGAAGACGTGTTCAGGGTGATGAGCGGCGGGCGCGGAGATCTGCACAAGGTGCTTGCCGGGCTCGATGCCGCAGAACGTGCCGGACTCTCACCGATCAAGATCAACGTCGTGGTGGAGCGTGGCATGAATGACCACACGGTGATGGATCTGCTGGACCATTTCCGCGGTAGCGGTCATATCGTCAGGTTGATCGAGTACATGGACGTAGGCAATCGAAACGGCTGGCGAATGGAACAGGTTGTGCCATCCCGGCAATTACTTGACGAGGTCGTCAAACGTTGGCCGCTTCGCCGGATCCATCAGAATTACCCAGGCGAGGTTGCGCGCCGCTACGAGTACGTGGACGGCCAGGGCGAGATCGGATTCATTTCGTCAGTGACCGAACCCTTTTGTGGCGGCTGCAGTCGGGCGCGTCTGTCGGCGGACGGGGTGCTCTATACCTGCCTTTTCGCGAGCCATGGTACCGATCTGCGCGAGTCGCTGAGAAACGGCGCGGACGAAGAAGAGCTGACCGATATCCTGTCTCGCATCTGGTTGCAGCGGGCCGACCGCTACAGTGAACTTCGCAGCCCTGAGCTTGCCGAAGCACACATGCAACGCAAAGTCGAAATGTACCGAATCGGGGGATAGCTTGAGCAAACTCAGTCATATCGATGCGGATAATCGACCGACGATGGTCGATGTCAGTAACAAGAAAGAGACTGTTCGTGAGGCACATGCGCAGGCCATCGTGCGCTTGCCGCCCGACATCGTGCAGCATATTTCGGGCGATGAGATCGGTACAAAAAAGGGACCGGTATTTGCGACTGCGATCATTGCAGGCGTTATGGCGGCGAAGAAGACACATGAACTCATTCCATTCTGTCATCCGGTTGGACTGGATGACTGCAAGATTACGATAGCGATGGACGGTGACAACGCGGTTATCGATTGTCGCTGCAAGGTGGTCTACAAGACCGGTGTTGAGATGGAGGCGCTCACCGGTGCCAGCGTTGCCGCGCTGACGATCTACGACATGCTCAAGGCGATGTCGCATGACATCGTTATCAGCGAGACCCGATTGATGGCGAAGTCCGGCGGCAAACAGGATTTTGAACGTGGCTAGTCCCAAGTCATCAGGTCCTCTGTTCGGGCTGGTTTTGGCGGGTGGCGAAAGTCGACGTATGGGGCAGGACAAGGCCAGGCTCAGGCGTGGCGAGCAGTCGCAGCTCGCTTACATCGTGAGTATTGTCGAGCCGATGGTCGATCGCGTATTCGTTTCAACGCGAGCCGATCAGCAAAGCGAGACCGAGCGTAGCCGGTTCGATCAGATCGTCGACCGTTATCAGGACATGGGCCCGGTCGCCGGAATCCTCTCGGCAATGGACGAGTACCCTGAGGTCGACTGGCTGGTTGTCGCTTGCGACTTGCCGAACATTGATGCGTCGACCGTTTCTCACCTGCTCGAGCATCGCTCGCCGGATCAGCCGTTTTCTGCTTATCGAAGCAGCCATGATGGCCTGCCCGAACCGCTCTGCGCCGTCTACGCCGCGGGTAGCGCGGACATCGTGCGAGGGTTTGTTGCCGAAGGCATCCACTGCCCGCGAAAAATGCTGATTCGTTCCGATACACTGTTGCTCGAACAACCCGTCCCGCATTCTCTTCATAATGTGAATACGCCCGAAGACCTGGAGGACAGTGTCCTCGGGGCGGCCTCATGAATCAGCCCGCAAAAACGATTACCGTGCGCTACTTTGCGATGTTCAGAGAGCATGCCGGACTCGGCGAGGAAACGCTGAGCCTGAATGTGGCAACGGCAAAAGACGTGTTTGAGCAGACCCGTCTTAGGCATGGCTCAAAAGAACCGAACGGCCACTGCAAGGTGGCGATCAATGACGAGATGGCGGACTGGTCATCGCCGGTCAATGATGGCGACACGGTATTGCTGTTTCCGCCGGTTGCGGGCGGCTAGCATGATCGAAGTGACGTCTGCTGCAATCGACGCAGAAGAGCTCAAGCGTGCCCTGTGCAATGCGGGTGCAGGCGGTTTCTGCAGTTTTGAAGGGTGGGTCCGGAACGAGAACGACGGTCGGCCAGTTCAGCGACTGGAGTACGAGGCTTACGAGCCGCTGGTGATCGCCGAGGGCAAGAAAGTGCTCGCAGACGCGCAGCAGCGTTTTCCCTACCTCGAAGCGCGCTGCGTGCATCGAACGGGCCTGCTCGAAATCGGTGATATGGCCGTCTGGGTCGGCGTTGCGTCCGCACACAGGGACGAGGCGTTCAAGGCCTGCCGCTACATAATCGATGAGCTCAAGGTGCGATTACCGATATGGAAAAAGGAACACTACGTCGACGGCGATTCTGGTTGGGTTAATTGCGAACGGTGTGCCGAGCATGGACAGCGCTGAGTCATGGCTCGCAAAGCCGCCGCCATTGCAGATTGCTTATGTATCAGGTATCACTAGCCGTTGGTTCGGGGACAGGACGTAGTGATTGCGACTCATTGAATCCATTGAAGATGCCAAGAAGCTCGAGGGCGAGGAAGTCGGACTGTCCGACTGGGTCGTCATCGATCAGCATCGCATTGATCAGTTTGCCGAGGCGACCGGCGACTATCAGTGGATTCATGTGGATACCGAGCGGGCGGCCAAGGAAATGCCCGACGGCAAAACCATATCGCACGGCTATCTCACGATCGCGCTGATTCCTGCGCTGACCGGCAATTTTGTCGAAGTCAAAAATCTCGCACGTGCAATTAACTTCGGCCTGAACAAGGTCCGGTTTTACGCGCCCGTACCGGTGGGCGCTCGCTTGCGAGCCCGGGCCAAGGTATTGCAGGCACGGCGCAGGGCGGGCGCGCTGCTTCTGACCTCGGAAGTCAGGCTGGAAATGGATGGCGTGCGCAAACCAGCCTGCGTCGCCGAAACGCTCGGCATGTATTTTTTCGACGAATAGCCGGGCGGATTAAGTCAGGATTCTGTTATGCGGATCATCGTTGCGGGGATTGGGGTTTTTGGCGTTTTGATCGGCATGGTCGGCCTTTTGGCACCGGACCGATTTCGTACGCTATTCAAATTCATGACGAGTCAGACGCGCTTCCTGGCTGCCATAATCGTGCGGCTGGTCGTTGGTGCCTTATTCTGGATCGTTGCTGACGAGCTTCGTTTGCCGCAGGTCATGCGGATCATCGCCGCCATCAGCATCTTCGCCGCTGTCATGATTTTGTTCGTCGGGCGTGAGCGCCTCGACAGGCTCATCGACTGGTGGCTTTCTCGGCCCGACGGCTTGCTTCGCGTGTCTGCATTGTTTGCGGCCACCTTCGGTGGTTTTCTGATTTACGTCGCGACCTGATGTCATCGCATCGACGCGGCCCATACTTTCGAAAAAGGAATCGAACATGCACGGATTAATGATGAATACGCCCCTGCTTATTTCCTCGATTGCGAAACATGCAGAAAAATTCCACGGTGATCGTGAAATTGTCTCTGTGACGATGGACAATCCGCGTCATCGCTATACGTTTCGCGACGCAATCGGCCGCTCGAAGCAGCTCGCGAATGCGCTCGACAAACTGGGCCTCGAACACGGTGACCGCGTGGCCACGATCGCGTGGAATGATTATCGTCACCTCGAGGCCTACTACGCGATCAGCGGCGCAGGTTATGTCTGCCATACGATTAACCCGCGCCTGTTCCCGGAGCAGCTCATTTTTATTATCAATCACGCCGAAGACCGCTGGATTTTCACCGACGTGATGTTCGTGCCCTTGCTCGAGAAAATACTGCCGCAAATCGGCGGCGTCGAGGGCTTCGTGATTATGACGGACGAGGCGCACATGCCGGATACGTCGCTGCCGAACGCCCAATGCTATGAGACCCTGATTGGCTCGGAGTCCTCCGACTATGACTGGCCTGAACTCGACGAGCGCTCGGCATCGGCGCTCTGCTATACGTCGGGCACAACCGGGGATCCCAAGGGTGTGCTCTACGATCACCGCTCGACGGTACTGCATGCCTACGCGGCGCCGGCACCCGACATCATGGACCTGTCGAGCACCGATTGCGTATTGCCCGTGGTGCCACTGTTTCACGTCAACGCCTGGGGGATTCCGTATACGACCCTGATGGTCGGCGCGAAGATCATTTTCCCCGGGCCGAAGATGGGCGATGGCGAAGCGCTGTATGAGCTCATGGATTCGGAAGACGTCACCATCGCCCTGGGCGTGCCCACCGTATGGCTGGCCCTGTTGCAATACTGCGCCAGCGCAGGCAAGCGCCTGGACAAATTGAAGCGCTCGATCGTCGGCGGTGCCGCGGTGCCGCGCTCGATGATCGAGGAATTTCGCGACAAGCATGGCGTCGAGATTCGCCAGGGCTGGGGAATGACGGAAATGAGTCCCCTGGGTACCTGCAACTCGATCAAGGCCGGACTTGAATCGCTGTCTGACGACGAGAAACTCGATCTCGCGACCAAAGCCGGACGCGGCATCTTCGGCTGCGAGCTGCGTATCGTCGACGACGAAGGCCGGGAGCTGTCCTGGGACGGTGTTGCCTACGGCGCGCTGCAGGTACGCGGCCCCTGGATTTGCAGCGATTACTTCAAGCTCGAGGGCAGCGCGGGTACACACACCGAGGACGGCTGGTTCGATACTGGCGACGTCGCAACGATCGACCCCCAGGGCTATATGGCAATTACC
Source organism: uncultured Gammaproteobacteria bacterium (assembly GCA_963841165.1). Taxonomy (GTDB): domain Bacteria; phylum Pseudomonadota; class Gammaproteobacteria; order Steroidobacterales; family Woeseiaceae; genus UBA1847. The sequence goes on from CAWJCA010000026.1 coordinate 115,419, forward strand.
GATCGCACCAAGGACGTTATCAAGTCCGGTGGTGAGTGGATCAGCTCCATCGAGCTCGAGAATACGGCCATGGGTCATCCGGCCGTCGCCGAAGCTGCCGTGATTGGTGTCGCCCATCCCAAGTGGACAGAGCGCCCACTGCTGGTCGTCGTGCGCGCCGAAGGTCAGGATGTCAGCAAGGAAGAGATGCTCAAGTACTTTGAGGGCAAAGTGGCCACCTGGTGGATACCGAATGACGTGATTTTTGTCGATGAATTGCCACACACGGCGACCGGTAAGGTCAAGAAGATTGAATTGCGCAAGCAATTCACTGACTATGCATTTCCGGACTAGTACCGGAACGGAGCAACAATTCAAGGAACTAACATGGCCGGTCCCCCGCGCCTCTACGGACTAAAAGCACTTGTACTGAATGCGGCTGGCGGTATCAGCGAGGCCATCGCTCGCACGCTCGCCAAACATGGCGCGGCGGTACTGGCGGTCGACACGAAAAACAGTGGTGTTATGCAACACTACGCTGCGGTCAAGGGCATCACGTCGATGGCGGCAGTGCTGGTCGACCCTGAGGGTATGCCAGGCCTGATCGAGGATGCCGTCAAGAAACTCGGCGGTATCGATATTCTGGTTAACGATTTGCCTTTACAGCCGGATGAGCCTCTCGACCAGGTGGACGAGAAGCTCGAACGCCTGTTGCGGTCCAGGGCGGCACTTACGATGGCCGTATGCCGAGCCGCATCCCCATACCTGCAAAAAAGCCCGCAGGGCCGAATAATCAATATCGGATTTCTGCGCAGTTGTTTTACGCGAAATGGTGACGCTGCTTATGCCTATGCAGAGCAGGACCTGGCGGGCATGACTCGGGTCCTTGCCGCCGAAATGGGCGAGTTCGCGATCAATGTCAATTACATTCAGCCCGGCGCCGTCATGACCCCGGAAAGCCGCGAAGTATTTCGCAAGGACAAAGCACTGCGCGACCACTGCATTCGGGGTTCCGCGGCGCGTCGCCTGGGCGAGCCCGTGGACATCGCCAAGGTTGCGCTGTTTCTCGCGAGCGATGACGCAGTCTTTGTAAGTGGCACAGGTATCGCAGTCGATGGTGGCCGCACGCACGCCGGCTGACAGAACAGGACACCAGGATGCACCCGGTACTCGAAGACCTGATTGCGCTCCTCAAGCTTGAGCGTATCGAGGAGAATATTTTCCGTGGTGACAGCCGCGATATTGGCAGCGCCCAGGTCTTTGGCGGACAGGTAGTTGGCCAGGCATTGTCGGCGGCGCAACACACGGTTGAAGGCAGGGTGGCGCACTCGCTGCACGCCTATTTCCTGCGTCGTGGAGATATGGATGCGCCGATCATCTACGATGTCGACCGGGCCAGAGACGGCGGCAGTTTTTCCAATCGACGCGTCGTCGCCATTCAGCATGGCAGGCCGATTTTGAACCTCGCGGCGTCCTTTCAAGCGCCGGAAGATGGGCTCGAGCATCGTGCGGGCATGCCCGATGTGCCGCCGCCTGAAGGTCTGAAAGACCTGACGGAGGTTGCGGCGGATGTACTCGAGAATATTCCGATGAAATTACGTCGTTTCATGACGGACAAGCGCCCGTTCGAGTTTCGTCCGGTCGATCCCTTGAGTCTCGACGAGCGGCGAGAACTGCCGCCAAAGAAGCAGGTCTGGATACGCGCCGTTGACCGCCTGCCCAAGGACCAGGCGCTGCATCAGAACCTCCTCGCTTATGTTTCGGATTTCGAGTTGCTGGCCACCGCGACACTGCCGCACGGTCTTTCGTTTACTCGCCGCAACGTGATAATGGCCAGCCTTGATCACGCGCTGTGGTTTCACCGTGAATTCAAAATAGACGAGTGGTTGCTGTACTCGATGGACAGCCCGAACGCGTCCGGCGCGCGCGGTTTTGCGCGCGGGCAGTTATTTACCGAAACGGGCGTACTCGTCGCATCTACGGCCCAGGAAGGTCTGATACGGCTGATTGATCCTGACAGCAAGAAACCTCGTTCGGATCCGCGCGAGCAGGCCTAGATCTTTTCTCGGGTCAATGCGCCTTGCCTTGAGCTGCGACAGCTGCGGCGGCTTTCGCAACCGCGTCCGGATCGCCCAGGAACTCGCGCGATATGGGCTTCAAGTCATCGTCGAGTTCGTAGGCCATTGGTATTCCTGTCGGGATGTTGAATCCGGTGATTTCCTCGTCAGATATTTGATCGAGCATCTTCACCAGTGCCCGCAGGCTGTTGCCGTGCGCCGCAATCAGGACGTTCTTCCCGGCCTTCAGGTCCGCGGCGATGACATCGGTCCAGCAGGGTTTCACTCGCTCCAGGGTCAGCAGCAGCGATTCCGCCCCGGGTAAATTGGCGATGCCTTTATAGCGCGGGTCGAAAGACGGATGGCGTTCGTCATCGGCGTCGATTGCCGGTGGAGGAATATCATAGCTGCGGCGCCAGATATGAACCTGGTCTTCGCCATACTTGGCTGCCGTTTCTGCCTTGTTGAGTCCCTGCAATGCGCCGTAATGGCGTTCGTTCAGCCGCCAGTCGCGTACCACCGGAATCCACATAAGATCCATCTCGTCGAGCATGAGCCACAGCGTGCGGATCGCGCGCTTGAGCACGGACGTGTAGGCAATATCGAATTCGAAACCCAGTTCCGACAGCAATTGCCCTGCGTCGATGGCTTCCTGTATGCCTTTTTCCGTGAGATCGACGTCCGTCCATCCTGTGAACAGGTTTTTCTTGTTCCAGTCACTCTGGCCGTGACGGCAGAGTACGAGCTTGCCAGCCATTGTTTCTCCGATTTACCAGCGACGAGATTCGAATCGCTATCAGGTTGATATTAAATCGCGCAGTTCTTTTGCAGCGACCGACAGCGTAGCAAAATCGATGTCACCGCGCAGTTTCATTTCTTCGACCATATGGGTAAAGCGCGCAACCTTTTCTTCATGTGCTCTTAGCCATTTGTTGGCGACCTCTTCGGGGTCCTGCTTACTCCGCGCGGTCATCAGTCGCAGTGCGATGTCTCGCCGAATTCGATAGAACTCGTCGCGAAGATTGCTGCGCGCCATGGCCTGCCAGCGGCCGCTGACCTTGAGGTCTTCGGCATAGTCATGCAGCCAGTGCAGGCCAAGGCCGTCATTAAGCGACGAGTAAAGGCGCGCCGTATCGAGTACATCCCGTTTGCGTTCTGCCGCGATGTCAGCAATATCGAGGGCGGCACGCGTCACCAATAGCAGCGACATCCGACTTGCCAGTTTTTCCGGCACGCCCATCGCGATCCAGGCTTGTAGCGCATTGTCATTGCGTACCCTGCTGGACTTGGAAAGATAGGTACTCGAACGTGTGTAGATGTTTGCCATACCTTCCTTCAGCCGTTCCACGGTCATGACGATCTGCAATTCATCACCGAAATGTTCGATTAACCAGTAGCAGGTATGACGCAAAATCCGGCTCACTTCGAACATCATTGCAAGCTGAGCGCTGGCGGGAATCTTGTGGTCCAGGGATTCGATCGTGCGCAGCAGCGGCGTTGCGCGGCAAATGATCCGTGCGACTTCATACGCTCGAGCGATCGTTACGATTTTGGCGCCCGTATCGACTTGCACTCGCTTGACAAACGTCGGACCCATGCGATTGACCAGCGCGTTCGAGATTAGCGTCGCAAGTATTTGCCGGCTAAGACGGTGGCCGGGAATGAGGTCTATATAGCGGCGCCGGAGTGTGGGCGGAAAATATCGCTGCGGCTCGATTTGCAGGAAATCCTCGAGCGTCTCCTCGGAGTCGATGAGGCCTTTATAGAGGTCGATCTTTGCATAGCTGAGCACGATGGCGAGTTCTGGTCGCGTGAAACCCTGCTTGCGGCTGCGGCGATCCTCGATCTCGGTCTCGTGGGGAAGATACTCGAGGTCGCGATTCAACAAGCCCGTTTGTTCGAGCGATGCGATCAGCCGGGCGGTCTCATCGATACGAGACACGGAAAGTCTTTCACTCATGCTGATTGCCTGTGTCTGCAGGTAGTTGTTCCTGAGCACGAGGTTTGCGACGTCGTCGGTCATCGAGGCAAGCAGCTCATCGCGTTTCTTGCGTGACAATCCTTTCTTCTTGGCGGCATCGCTCAGCAAGATCTTGATATTGACCTCGCGGTCAGAACAATCGACACCGCCGGAGTTGTCGATGAAATCGGTATTGATGCGGCCGCCATGCTGGCTGAATTCGACGCGGGCACGTTGTGTGAACCCCAGGTTGCCGCCCTCGCCGATAACTTTGCAACGTAATTCGTCGGCGTCGACCCGCACCGAGTCGTTACTTCTGTCACCAACATCCGAATGACCTTCGCTGCTGGCTTTCGCATAGGTACCGATACCACCGTTCCAGAGCAGGTCAACGGGCATCTTGAGAATGGCGCGAATCAAATCGTCTGGTTGCATCGACTGCTCGCTGACATCGAGGAGTTTACGCGCTTCATTACTCAATCGGATGGTCTTCGCCTGGCGCGAGAAAACGCCGCCGCCCTTGGAAATCAGCGACTCGTCGTAATCGTCCCAGGTCGAACCGGGCTTGCGAAACAGGCGCTTTCGCTCGCGGAAACTCGCCGCTGTATCCGGATCCGGGTCAAGAAATATGCGCCTGTGGTTGAACGCGGCAACCAGCTTGATCTTTTTAGACAACAGCATGCCATTGCCAAACACGTCGCCGCTCATGTCGCCGATTCCGGCTACCGTGAATGGCTGTTTCTGGATGTTTACGCCGAGCTCATGGAAGTGACGCCTGACGGCCTCCCAGGCTCCGCGCGCCGTGATGCCCATCCCTTTGTGGTCATAACCTGCCGAGCCGCCCGAGGCAAATGCGTCATCGAGCCAGAAGCCGTATTCGGCCGAAATACTATTGGCAATGTCTGAAAACGTGGCGGTGCCCTTGTCGGCGGCCACGACGAGATAAGGATCATCGCCATCTCGGCGCACAATGCGTGCGGGTGTAACAATCACGTCATCGACAACGTTGTCGGTCAGGTCCAGCAGCCCGCGAATGAAGGTTTTGTAACACTGGATGCCGTTTGCCTGTATGGCCGCGCGATCGTCGACAGGTGCGCGCTTTGGAAAGAAGCCGCCCTTGGCACCTGTGGGAACTATTACCGTGTTTTTCACGACCTGCGCTTTCATCAAGCCGAGAACCTCGGTGCGGAAGTCTTCACGCCGATCCGACCAGCGCAACCCGCCTCGAGCGATGTCACCATTCCTCAAATGCACGCCCTCGACCTCGGGCGAATAGACAAACACCTCGAAATGCGGTCGCGGCAGTGGAATTTCAGGAAGACGCGCAGGATCCAGCTTTATCGAGATATACGACTTCGGCGTATTCGTGTCGCCGATAGTCTGAAAATAGTTGCTTCGTAAAGTCGCATCGATGCCACCGGCGAAAGCCGTGAGAATACGATCTTCGTCAACGTTGCGCGCCTTGGCGACACCACGCTTGACCTGCGCGCCTATTTCCTTCAATTCGCGATCACGTTTCGTGTTCGAAAGATCCGGGTCGAATTGCAGTTCGAACTGCTGGACGAGCAGCGCGGCGAGCCCGGCATGCGCGACCAGCACGTCTTCCATGTACGCCTGGCTGAACGGTACTCTCAGTTGCAGAATGTGTTTGGCGTAGCAGCGCAGCAGCGACGTTTGCCGCCAGTCGAGGCCCGCGCTGACGACAAGTCGATTCAGGCCGTCATTTTCGGCCTGGCCACCCAGCACGGCGAGGAAGCAATCTTCAAATCGTTGCGAGATAGCTTCAATCTCAACCGCGGCACCACTTTCATGGCGAAGATGAAAATCCTGGATCCAGAAGCATTCGCCCGACTTCAGGTTCACTTCATAGGGTCGTTCTGTGTAGACGTCTACGCCCATGTACTCGAGTACCGGCAACGCCTCCGACAGCGCGATGGGCTCATTCCCGCTGTAAACCATGAAATGCATGTGGCCCGGCGCGGAGTCAGGTGGAATATACAGGCTAACGGCGCGAGGAATTTCATCGCGCAACATCTTGTCGATTTGCTGTACATCGGAGCACGCCTCCGCGGGCGGGGTGTCTTCCTGGAAACCGGCCGGGAATACGTCGCGGTAGGCACGATAGAGCCTGGTTCCCTCGTCCGGACCAAACCGAACGAGAAGTTCGTCTCGCAGCCGGTCAGCCCAGGTGATCACAAGGTCGGCGATCTGCTCTTCTATGTGGTGAATACTGATGCGCGGGCGCTCGCCCTCGGGGGTGCGTACGATCAGGTGCACTCTGGCGAGCGCGGAGTCAGAAATCTGCACCGATGAGTCGACGGAAATTCCGCCGAAGGCTTCGAGCAACAGTGCTTCGATACGTCTTCTTATCGCCGTCGTGTATTTTTCGCGAGGCACGTAAACAAGGCATGAGAAAAAGCGCCGGAACGTATCTCGGCGCAGGAAGAACTTGATTCGTTGGCGGTCCTGCAGGTTCAAAATGCCAATGGTCGTTCGAGCAAGGTCTTGCACCGAACTCTGAAACAGCTCTTCGCGAGGGTAGGTATTGATTATGTGCAACAGGGCCTTGCCGCGATGTCCTGACGCATTAACATGCGCACGTTCGAATATTTTTTGAACTTTATGCCGCAACAGCGGGATATTCTGCGGGCTTTCACTGTACGCCACTGATGTAAGCAGGCCGATGAAACGGCGCTCGCCGATCGCATTGCCGTTATCGTCGTAGACCTTGACGCCAACGTAATCGAGAAACGCGGGCCGATGAATCGTGGAACGTGAATTCGCCTTGGTCAGGATCAGCCAGTCACGGGAACGCGTCAGTCGCCGCATTTCAGCCGTAAGCTCAATGCCCTTCGTGCCGCGATCGTCGCGGCTTAAAATGCCCAGACCGGACCCCTTGATCGCGTTCAGGAATATGCGTTTGCCGCGTTTCGAGAGAGCGTACTCGCGATAACCGAGGAACGTGAAATGTTCGTCCTCCATCCATTCGAGCAACGCCTTGCTCTCAGATCGCAGCAAGGGATCAACACCTTTCGGACCGTTGTCGAGCAGCTTCACTGTTTCGAGCATGCGCTGGCGCATTTTGCGCCAATCGCGAACGGCCAGCCGGACATCGGTAAGAACCTTGCTGATTTCCTGTCGCAGGCGTTTTAGCTCACCCGCATCGGTTTCGCGATCGATAGCGAATCGCACAAAAGACTCGGCGGTTGCCGATTTGTTGTTCGCTTCTGTAATGGCCACGATTTGACCATCGCTATCACGCTTTACCGAAATGATCGGGTGAACCGTGATGTGAACGATCATGCTATGGCGATTGATCGCCGCTGCCACCGAGTCGACAATAAATGGCATGTCGTCGTTGACCATTTCCACAAACGTAAACGCCGACGCATAGCCATGCTCTTTTTCCGTCGGGTTGAATATTCGAGTCAGCGCCTGGCCTTTGCGACGTTTGGCTGCGAATTCGAGATGGTCGAGAGCCACTCGTGCCATTATCTGTTCGGAGCGGCCCTGCAGATCTTCAACAGGAACGTTGGCAAAGTACTGGCGCAGGTAGCGCTTGATGTGATTTGAACTCTTTAGTGTGCGCGATTTGACAGGCGATGCGATGATTGCATCGACAATCACTTGCCTGATGTCGCCGCCCCGACGGTTTTGGTTTGATGTCACTTCAATTGCTCCGGCCGGAAATGCCGGCCTGACAGGTTTGTTTAACGGCGCCTTATTTTCTTGAGGCAGGACTCTGGATCGCCTGGAGAAGCGCCTCGCATTATACAGTAATTGCATCTGCAACAAATCTTCGCGATGCGTCGAATCGAGACTCAAATGGCCTACAATGAATGGCCATGACCTGGTCACGAATCTACCCTGATGAAAAAACGCGAACTTGAGCAATCCATATTTACCGACTTGTCACGGGATGACGATTACACCGGCTATTTGCAGCTCGATCAGCTGCTGAGCGCACAGACGCCGCTCAGCGACCCGCCGCACCATGATGAAATGCTGTTCATTATTCAGCACCAGGTTGCGGAGCTCTGGATCAAGCTCGTGATTCATGAGATCGGCGGCGCCATACGGCATATGCAAGACGACAGGCTGGCGCCGGCTGTCAAGAATCTCGCGCGCGTCCGGCACATCCAGAACCAGCTGTATAACCAATGGAAGGTGCTGGATACACTCACGCCGAGCGAATATGCCGAGTTCCGGCACGTTTTTGGTAAAGCCTCCGGTCTGCAGTCGGCCCAGTATCGGATTCTTGAATTCAGGCTCGGCAACAAGAACAGGGCCTCGATGCGCGTGTACGAGCACCAGCCTGAGTGGCATGCGCGACTGCTTGTCGCGCTGGAATCACCGAGCCTCTATGAGGAGTTCCTGATGCATCTTGCGCGTCAGGGCATGCCGGTACCTCGGCGGGCAGTCGATCGCGATTTCAGCGAGGTTCGGGATGAGGATCCAGCGGTCGTCGATGTCTTGCGTGAGATCTACGAGAACCGTGCGTCGCATTGGGAGCGCTACGAAACCTGCGAAGCGCTGATGGATATCAGCAACAACTTCCAGTTCTGGCGGTTTCATCACATGAAAACGGTCGAGCGGATAATTGGCCACAAACGGGGCAGCGGCGGTTCATCGGGCGTGCCGTTTCTAAAAAAGGCGCTGGATATCGAATTTTTCCCTGAACTATTGCAGGTTCGCACCGAGATCGGCGCGCAGGACCGCGACTGATCAGGGATTTCCCAGCACGCGTGCCCGCGCCAACAGACGATCCATGATTGTATTGAGCGACTCGGCCTCGTCCTGGCTAAGCCCCTCCAGCAGGTCGCGTTCAAATTGCAGCGCAAGCGGTGCGATCTCGTTGTGTACGCGCCGCCCTTCTTCGGACAGATTCAGGATCGAGCGGCGCCGGTCGGCGTCAGCAAACTCTCGATCGATGCGACCGTTCTTCACAAGCTTGGTCACGGCGCGACTGACCGCAACCTTGTCCATGAGTGTGCGCTCTGCGACCTCTACCGCCGATAATCCCGGGAATCGACCCAGGATGGCAATGACGCGCCATTCCGGTATCGATAAACCAAATCGCTTCTCGTAGGCCTGCGCAATTCTGGTGCTCACCGTATTGGACAGAATCGAGAGCCGGTAGGGCAGGAAGTCCTCGAGTATCAGTTCTTTGTCCATGACGTCCAATTTATCACGCGAGATGGGGCAGAGCGAGATACTCGTTGGATTGCATTTCGATCAGGCGGCTGACAGTTCGCTCGAACTCGAATGCCAGTCGATTTCCCTGGTACAACGATTTCACATCGGCGTCTGCCGAGAGAATCAGCTTCACTCGCCTGTCGTAGAATTCGTCGACCAGCGCGATAAACCGTCGCGCCTGGTTTTCGAGAGTCCCGTCAAATTGAGGCACACCGGAAACGATGACAGACGGGTACCAGCGCGCGATTTCGATGTAATCGGCCTGGCTGCGGGGGCCATCACAAATTTCGTCGAAGCGAAACCACGCGATGCCCTTTGCACACTTGTGAGCTCGAATACTGCGGCCGTAGACGTCGAGTTCCTCGTTTGACCGGATTTGGCTCGACGCCGACTCGTCGAAAAAGAACGAAAGTCTTTCGAGGGCATGAGCGTTGTCAGGAAAAAGATAGGTTCCGGCTTTTTGCAGCAGCCTCAGGCGATAGTCGATGTCACCGTCCATGTGTACGACGGTAGTGTTTCTATTCAGCAATTCGATGGCCGGCAGGAAGCGCTGTCTTTGCAGGCCGTCCTTGTAAAGATCATCGGGTCTCGAATTGGAGGTCGCGACGAGCGTGACACCGCGACAGAACAGGCCATCAAGCAAGCGCCCGAGTATCATCGCGTCACCGATATCGCTGACGAAAAACTCGTCGAAGCACAGAACCCGAGTGTGGCGCGCAATATCTGCCGCTACCTTGTCGAGCGGGTCCTCGACATTGCCCAGCGCTTTAAGGCGATCATGCACTTCGTGCATCATGCGATGGAAGTGCATGCGTTGCTTCGCTTTGATCGAGAGGGTTTCGAAGAACAGGTCCATGAGAAAAGTCTTGCCCCGACCGACTCCGCCCCACAGGTACAGGCCGCGCACGGGCGGCCTTTCCGCATCACGCTTGCGCCTGAAAAACGTGCGCCAGCCGCCGCGCCGGGGAGCGCTTTCGGTCAGGCGCGTCTGCAGGTCCGCGAGCTGCGCAATGATTTCCGCCTGCGCCGGATCTTCGACATGGCCATGGCGGCGCAGGCTTTCCTCATAGGCTTCGCGAATGTTCAATCTACCTTTAATCCTGTATTTGCTGCGGTGGGGCCGCCCTGCAAGATTACCCTGCGCATTTATGGGTCGCCATAGAGGCTGCTAAGATACGCGATAACACGAAAGGGAGTTGCGGACAAAATGTCGGAAGCGAACGAACGCGAGTCGATGGAATTCGATGTGGTAATTGTCGGTGGCGGACCTGCCGGGCTTGCCGCAGCATGCCGCTTGCTGCAACTCGACGACAGCCTGTCAGTGGTCGTCGTTGAAAAGGGTTCCGAAATCGGGGCACATATTTTGTCTGGCAACGTGTTCGAGCCAACCGGACTCGACGAGCTCTTTCCTGACTGGAAAGAAAAGGGCGCACCGGTAAAAACAGCCGTAAGCGGCGATCTCGTGCACTACCTGACGAGCGAATCGAAAGCGGTGCGGGTACCGGGTCTGTTCTTGCCAAGGCCGATGCACAATGACGGCAACTACATTATCAGCCTGGGGCAGCTGTGCCAGTGGCTGGGTGAACAGGCTGAGGCGATGGGCGTAAACATTTTCCCGGGCTTTGCGGCCTCGGAAATACTTTACGACGGTGATGGCAGGGTCACAGGTGTCGCGACCAGCGATATGGGTATTGGCAAGGATGGCCAGAAGAAGAGTTCCTACCAGGCCGGTTACGAATTGACGGGCAAGTACACGATTTTCGCAGAGGGCGTGCGTGGCAATCTGAGCGAGCAGGTCATGGCGCGCTTCGATTTGCGCAAGGACGCGGATCCGCAGCATTACGGCATAGGCATTAAGGAAGTCTGGGAAATCGACCCCGCCAAACACCAGGAAGGCCTGGTGGTTCACACGACCGGGTGGCCGCTCGACAACCATACCGAGGGCGGTGGCTTCCTGTACCACGCCGCCAACAACAAGGTCTTCCTCGGCCTGATCATCGCCTTGAATTACAGGAACCCGCATCTTTCGACGTTCGATGAATTTCAACGCTGGAAACTGCATCCGAAGATCCGTACCTATCTCGAGGGGGGCAAGCGCGTGGCTTACGGTGCGCGGGCCGTCAACAAGGGCGGATTGCAGTCACTGCCGAAACTGGCATTTCCCGGCGGTATGCTGGTTGGCTGCGGCGCGGGCTTCTTAAACGGTGTGAAGATCAAAGGCGCGCATACCGCTATCAAAACAGGGATGCTTGCTGCCGAGAGTGTTCACAAGGCCTTGTCCTCGGGCGATGCCGGCCAGTCGGAACTTGGGGATTTCGAGGCGAGTGTAAAAGCATCCTGGGTACACAAGGAGCTGCATAAGGGGCGCAACTTCGGGCCCGGACTGCACAAACTCGGCGTCTTCTGGGGGGCGGCGTTTGCGTTTATCGACCAGAACATTTTTTTCGGCAAGCTGCCGTTTACCTGGCGTAACCAAGACCCGGATCATGAGTCGTTGGATAAAGCATCTGATGCGAAGCCGATCGATTATCCGAAACCCGATGGTGTCATCACGTTCGACAAGCTGTCGTCAGTATTCTTGTCGAGTACCAACCACGAAGAGGACCAGCCCTCGCATCTGAAACTGAAAGACGAATCAGTGCCGATAAGCTACAACCTGCCGAATTTTGACGAACCGGCACTGCGATATTGCCCGGCTGGCGTCTACGAAATCGTGGAAGTGGGTGGCGAGAAGCAATTCCAGATCAATGCCACGAACTGCGTGCACTGCAAGACCTGCGAGATCAAGGATCCGGCGCAGAACATCATCTGGGATGTGCCCGAAGGCGGTGGCGGACCGAATTACGCCAACATGTAGAAACGACGACTCACTCTGGCCGTAGCGATGCGCCGGTAATTCAACCTTTATCCAGTGGGCTGCTCTTCTGCCAGCCACTCTTCAACCCAGGCAACGTGCTGTTCTTCTTCGCCGGCGAATTCCGCGGCCATTTCCCGAACGCGTTCGTCGGTACTGTCATCGACCACGTCGTTATAGAATTCATAGGCTCGCTTTTCGTTCTTGAGCGCAAGCTCCAGCGCCTGACAAGGCGTCATCAGGTGGAACAGGCGATTGCTATCGGTATTCTCCGGCGCTTCGGGTCCATGCCACGTATATTGGCTCGGCGTCAGAACCGGTAACTGTTGGCCCTTGATCTGCTGCTCGATAATTTCGGCATGCTTCGCCTCAATGCCCGACATTCTCGAAAAAATCCTTGAGACTTTCTTGTTGCCGATTTGCGCCATCATGTTGGCGAGTTCCGTGTACCGGTCCATCGCCTCGCGCTCAATGACCAGCGCATGCAGCAGAAGCTCCGCCAGAGACAAGTTGCACGATGGCGCGCCGGTTGCGTTATTCGAGCTTTGTTGATGTTGCATCGGTCTTCTCCCCAGAGGGTGAAGGTGAACCTGCCAATACACCTATAATCCTAGGAAAACCCATGCGGAACTGAAGTTTCGTCGGCTGTTTTGTGACCCAGGTCCGTTTTCAGCCGCAATTATGTGAAATAGAGCGCAAGTCTTTGTCGCGCAGCGCTCCGACTCATCGCTCAGTAATCCAAGTCGTTCACAACACGTCCACTTGCCGCAGGCAGCACGATCGGGTAGCGGCGGTGAGCGCCGGGGTGTCTCACAAAGCGAGTTTGCGAACGTCAGCTGTCCGAGCGACTGAGATTCCCCGGCGATCGACGCCGCAGTCGGTTGCCAGTTGGGCGGCAGTCGAATGGAAGTCGGTTGGTGGCTTACTTCGGCTGCATGCGGATCGCGCCATCGACCCGGATTGTCTCGCCGTTGACCATTGCGTTCCCGTAGATAAACGCCACCGTATCCGCATACTCCTCGGGTCGGCCGAGACGTGGTGGAAACGGTACCTGCTTGCCGAGGGATTCCTGTACCTCTTCAGGCATGCCGGCCATCATCGGTGTCATGAAAATGCCGGGTGCGATCGTATTGACCCGAATGCCGAACTGCGCGAACTCGCGAGCCAGCGGTAACATCATGCCGACGACGCCGCCCTTGGAGGCCGAGTAGGCGGCCTGGCCGATCTGGCCCTCGAATGCAGCGATCGACGCAGTGCTGATAACGACGCCGCGCTCGCCGTTCTCGTTGGGATCATTGAGCTGCATCACAGCCGCTGCTTCCTTGGTCACGTTATAGGAGCCGACCAGGTTGACCTGGATTACCCGGTTAAAATTTTCGGACGGCCAGGGTCCCTCACGACCGAGTGTACGACCGGCCGTCGCGATGCCGGCACAGTTTACGGCCAACGTAATGCCGCCCATGGAATCGTCCGCCGCTTTAATTGCGGCTTGGACGGAGTCTTCACTTGAGACGTCCGTATTGACGAACCGGGCATCCACGCCGAGTTTCGCAGCGGCAGCTTCACCGTGTTCGTCGTTGATGTCGAGAATAACGACCTGGCCGCCGGCCTTGATTACGCGCTCGGCTGTCGCCAGCCCGAGCCCGGACGCGCCGCCGGTAATGACGGCTTTGGCACTGGATAACTGCATTCGGTGTCCCCTTCTTATTCGATTTCGAGAGCGATGGCGGTCGCTTCGCCACCACCAATACACAAGGATGCGATGCCGCGTTTTAGCTTTCGGGCACGTAGTGCGTGCAGCAGCGTCACGATGATTCTGGCACCGCTGGCGCCGATGGGATGGCCCAGCGCACACGCGCCGCCGTTGACGTTGACCTTCGCGTGATCCAGCCCGAGGTCCATCATGGCCGCCATGGTGACACAGGCAAATGCTTCATTGATTTCGTAAAGATCCACATGGTCGGGATCCCAGCCGAGCTTCTCGTGTAACGCTTTGATCGCAAAAATGGGGGCCGTCGTGAACCACTCGGGCGCATGGGCAAAACCCGAATGGCCGGAGATTGTAGCGAGCGGTTTGAGACCGTGCCGCCTGGCTTCGCTTGCACTCATCAGGATGAGCGCCGCCGCGCCGTCCGAGATGGACGATGAACTCGCGGCCGTGACCGTGCCGTCTTTTGCAAAAGCGGGCCGCAGTGTCGGAATCTTCTCGATGCTTGCCGCGGCCGGTCCGTCGTCGTCGCTGACCGTGACATCGCCCTTGCGCGTCTTCATGGTTACGGGTGCGATTTCTGCTTTGAACGCGCCGCTCGAGGCAGCATTGCGTGACCTCGTCACCGATTCAATCGCGAAATTGTCCTGATCCTCGCGGCTGAAGTTGTATTTCTTTGCGGTGACCTCCGCGAAGTGGCCCATCATGTTGCCGTCGAACGGACTTTGCAGTCCGTCGAAGAACATGTGGTCGAGTACTTCCTGGTGCCCCATGCGGTAGCCGCGTCGGGCTTTGGGCATAAGGTAGGGCGCGTTCGTCATCGATTCCATACCACCTGCCACGACGACGGATGCACTGCCGACCTTGATCAGGTCGTGAGCCAGCATCGTCGTCTTCATGCCGGAGCCACAGACCTTGTTCAGCGTCGTACAACCGGCACTCAGAGGAATACCGGCCGCCAAGGGCTGCCTGGCGGGCAGGTGCCTGGCCGAGGCCCGCTGGAAGCACACATCCAAGGAGGACCTCGCTGATCGTGCCAACATCTGTGCCCGATTCCTCGATACAGGCCGTTATCGCCGTCGTTGCCAGTTCCGGGCTTTGCGCATCCGAGAGCGAGCCCTGGAAAGCGCCCAGCGGTGTGCGTTTGGCAGCGACAATCACTACGGAGTCAGAGCTCATTATTCATCTCCAAAGGACAGAGGACCGTCACGCGAGACGGATTGGTACTTTCCTGCAAAAATTCTCGCGGCGCAATACTACGGATCAGTTAGTCGCGGCTTCCTCGGCACCGTCGGGTTGCAGCAACAGGTCCGGCTCATCCAGGACGTCGAGAATTCGTTGCCGGGCGGCTTCGGCGAGCGTGCGGTTGTCGGCAAAGTCCGGATCGCCGGGTGCGATAGCGGGCAGGATCTGGATTGTCACCGGGACTGGCCGGGGGAGGTGTCGGCCCGAAGGCAACATCTCGCGGGTACCACTGATCGCAACCGGCACAACCGGTAATGCGCCCCGGACTGCCGCGACGAAAGCGCCTGGCCGGAAGCGACCGACGCCTGGTTGTTTACGAAACGTGCCTTCCGGAAAGAATGCCAGCGATTCGCCACCCTGGGCAGCCTTGACGATGCGCCTTGCGTCACGCGCGCTGCCAGAGTGCTCGGTCCGTTCGACAAATTTGGCGCCCGAGCGTCGCAACAGAAAATGAGCAATTGGAATGTCCCGCAATTCGCCCTTGATCACGAAATTGAAACGGCCTGGCAGGTATCCTTTCAGCAATGGACCATCGACGTAACTGGCGTGATTCGCCACGACAATGCAGTCTCCGGCCGGCAGGTTGTCCATGCCAATGACGTTGACCTTGACACGCGGCATGACGAACACGGCCCTGGACGCCAGGCCGGCCAGTTTCTGGCGACGTGCCTTGCCCGGAACCAGAATTGCGGACAGGAGAGCGAGCAGGGCGGCGATGGCAAACGACAACCAGGCGAGGACTCCCCAGACAGCATAAAGGCTGCGTGTGACCCAGTTCACTTTATGTTAACGCCTTCATTAATCTGTGACAGCGGTCACGCCCGCTGATGTGCATCGTCAGCATACTCAGAATCCTTGGAAAATCCGTCGCTTGGCAATGCTTTGGTCATTCTGCCCGGCGCGACTGATACAACGGTCCGACTTTCGGAACGGCGTATGCTAACAGTCTGCCGGCAGGGTTGGGATAGGCACAGGCATCGCGGCAAGGGATTGCGCGACAAACTAGTTGGATCATATGGGCAGTAGCAACAAGACAAGCAAGCCGGAATCACAGACGGTGCAACGCTCGGAAGAGCTTGTCGATCGTTTTCTCGATGCCATCTGGATGGAACGCGGCCTGTCCAAGAATACCCTGGGCGCCTACCGCGCCGACCTGATGACGCTGGGTCGCGGGCTGTCGGAGATCGACAAGTCCATCGAAATGGCGGACAAATCCGATTTGCTCGACTTTATCGCGAAACGCGTCGAAAGTGGCGCCAAGCCCCGTTCGACGGCCCGGCAGTTATCGAGCTTCCGTCGTTTCTTCCGTTACATCATGCGCGAAGGCATGCGGAGTTCAGATCCGACGGCAGACATCGAGATGCCGAGAATTGGACGTTCTTTGCCCAAGTCGCTGTCCGAGGACGAAGTCGACTCCTTGCTGAACGCACCGAATACCGACGAACCGCTGGGTCATCGTGACCGGGCGATGCTGGAATTATTGTATGCGACGGGCCTTCGGGTCTCTGAGCTGATCAACCTGCGCCAGTCACAGGTCAACTTCAATCAGGGCGTGTTACGCATCGTCGGCAAAGGCGATCGTGAGCGCCTGATACCGCTGGGCGAAGAGTCGCAGCGCTGGCTGCAGGAGTTCATTGCCGGTCCGCGCATGGAAATACTGCTTGAGCGTCAGACGGACTATCTGTTTCCGACACGCCGCGGCAATCGCATGACACGTCAGGCGTTCTGGCACATCATCAAGCGTTATGCCGAGAAAGCCGGCGTGCATCAGAAAATGTCGCCACACAGTCTGCGGCACGCGTTTGCGACGCATCTGCTGAACCGCGGCGCAGACCTCAGGGTCGTACAAATGCTGCTGGGTCACAGCGACCTGTCCACCACCCAGATCTACACACATGTAGCGCGTGAGCGGCTCAAAGAGCTGCACGGCGAGCACCACCCCCGCGGTTGAGCCCTAAAGGCCGACAATAAGGCGCCGGCAGGCGGCGCGTTTGCTAAACTTGCGCCTTTGCGGAACCGGGGTCGATAATCCGGGTCCACTACTACTACTCGGCAACAGCCCCTGCAGGAATGTTTTTCAATGACTCGTAATAATCGCTTTGGATCGAAATTGCTGGCCGGCGGCGTAGCAATGTTTTGTTGTGCCGCACTCGCCCAGCCCGCCAACGATGATGCGGCGCTCGATGAAGTTCGCACCAAGATGTCGGACATGTTTGAGTCCGTTGAACCGGAAAATATTACAGTCAGCCCGGTCGATGGCTGGTTCACTATTCAGCAGGGCTCGATCATTGCCTATGTTTCGGACGATGGCCGCTACCTGTTGCAGGGTGATCTCATTGACCTCGAGCAGCAGGTGAACTTGAGCGAGCAAAGCCGCAACAGCGCGCGGCGCGACCTGATAGCCACGCTGAAAGACGATGACGCGATTCTCTTCTCACCGGCCGATGTGAAGTACTCGGTCACGATCTTCACGGACGTCGAGTGCACGTACTGTCGCAAGATGCACAGCCAGATTAATGAGTACCTGGACAACGGTATTCAGGTGCGGTACGCACTGTACCCGCGGAATGGTCCGGCATCGAAGTCGTGGAGCACGTCAGAAAAAGTGTGGTGTGCCAAGGATCGTAACCAGGCGCTCACGGCAGCGAAGCTGGACCGTGAATTCGAAACATCACAGTGTGATACAGCGATGGTCAGCAACCACTATCGCGTCGGACGCGACATCGGTCTGAGCGGTACGCCAGCGATTGTCCTGCAAGACGGCACGCTGATCGGCGGCTACCTGCCGCCGGCACAGTTGAGCCTGCGCCTGCAGCAGAACGCGCTTCAGCCATAGTTTGTCAGGACCGCGAACGCCGCAGTTCGTGGAAATGCACGCCGTTGTTAACGCCGCGGTCTTCGAAGTATTTCTTTAGTGCGAACTTGCCGCTCTGAAAGGCAATTTCGTCCCACGGTATTTCATCTTCACTGAACAAACCGACCTCCAGGCTCTCCTCCCCGACGCCGTAATCGCTGACGAGTTTTCCCGAAAAGAAAATATGCACCTGGCCGGCGTCGATGACATCGACAGAGGCAAACAGGTGACTGAGTTCAACGGTCGCACAGGCCTCTTCCAGGGTTTCCCGCGCGGCGCCACCGGCCATGGTCTCGCCAAGCTCCATGAACCCGGCAGGGACCGTCCAATATCCGTAGCGAGGCTCAATCGAACGTTTGCAAAGCAGGACCTTGCCATTGCGTTCGGCGACGCAGCCGACCACGATCAGCGGGTTTTGATAATGCACGATGCCGCAGTCGTCGCAGACCCAGCGTTCGTGCGTGTCTCTTTCGGGGGTCTTGCGACTGACGGGTCCCCCGCAGCTTGAGCAGTATTTCATCGTATTCCTGTGGTGCCGGGAGGGGGAATCGAACCCCCACTTCCTTTCGGAAACCGGATTTTGAATCCGGCGCGTCTACCAGTTCCGCCATCCCGGCATGTCTTGCTGGACGGGCGCTCAACCACTGCCCCCGCTCGAAAGGCGCACAGTATATGCGCCGATGCGCGCCTGTGCGACCCTTTGCGCTGCAGGAGCATCTAAGATTCCAGGTATGAGCAAGTTTGCGGACATTGAGATTGATCCGGGCATCGTCAAACGAGCAGCGCAGGGCGATGCGCGGGCGCACGAGATTATTTATCGCGCGTTTGCCACCCCGGTCTACTCGATTTGCCTGAGGTTCACGAAAGTGCCGGCACACGCCGAGGACCTCGTCCAGGAGACCTTTATCGAGGTCATGCGATCGATCGCCAGGTTCCGCGGCGAGGCCGCGCTGGGCACCTGGATCCGGCGCATCGCCGTAAGCAAAGCGCTGATGTTTCTGCGCTCGGCCTGGACGAAACGCGGCCAGTCGCTGGGCGACGACTGGCACGACGTTACCGAAGGCCAGGCCGTGAGCCACGGCGTGTCGAGCCATCCCGACGATGCGATGGATCTCGATGCGGCATTGGCGAACCTGCCGGACGTTGCGCGCGCCGTCGTCTGGTTGCACGACGTTGAAGGATTTACACATAAGGAAATAGCAGCGCTGATGGGCAAGACCGAAAGTTTTTCGAAGTCGCAGTTGTCGCGTGCGTATATGCGCCTGCGGCCGATGCTCGCAGTCGCAGACAGCAACACGCAGCCCGACGGCGCTGTGGCAAGGAGTTACTGAGATGAGCGGTGACCAGAAGGATGAAGAAATGATTTTCGCTTTGACAGCCGACGAACATGGCGCATTGCAGCAGGGACTCCGTGGGCTTGCAGACACGATGCCGCCGCGTGCCGTCTGGAACCGGATTCGTGAGCAGGCCGAAGCCGAGGGACTGCTGCAGAAAGCGCTGGTGAGCAGGCGTACGACCTGGTTTGCCGGTGCCGGCGTAGCGGCCGCTGCCATTTTGGCCGCGCTGATCTTCCCCGGTCTCGTCAATCCGCCGGCCGAGACATTCCCGGTTGTGCCTTCCAGCCTGCCGACGAACACGGCCGAGCTGTCAACCTTGCAAACGCTCATGGTGCAATCGCGGCAACTCGAAAGTGACCTGCGGTCATTGCCGGACGAACCTCGTGTCATGCGAGCCAGTACGGTTGCAACGATCTCCGATCTGGAGGACCGCATTGCGGCTATCGATTACCAGTTGAATAACCCGGATGTGCAGATGACGTCCGATGACAAAGAGCTTTTCTGGCGCGAAC
This sequence comes from uncultured Gammaproteobacteria bacterium, assembly GCA_963841165.1. Taxonomy (GTDB): domain Bacteria; phylum Pseudomonadota; class Gammaproteobacteria; order Steroidobacterales; family Woeseiaceae; genus UBA1847. The sequence continues at coordinate 135,121 of CAWJCA010000026.1, forward strand.
GCGTCAGGTTGATGAATTCGCTGCTCGCTTTGCGTTATGCGCAAGCGCAACGAGCAGCATTTTGATCCAGGAGTAACGACCGATGAAAATGTTGAAAGTAGTGTTACCAGCCGCGGCAGCCTTGCTGTTTGCGAGTTATGCTTTTGCGCAAAGTGACGAACAGAATAGCGTGCGCGAAGCCGAGGCCAGGGAAGCCGAAATGGACCAGAGGCTGATGGAAGCCGAAGAGCGCATGGCCGAAGCGGCGCGTCAGATCGCCGAGATTACCGGCAAGCGCTTGCCGCGCATGGCCGAAATTGAACGGCGCTTCGAGTTCTCTGATAAACCGCGGCTCGGTGTCGCGATTGACGGCCAGCAGCGACAAGGTCCCGTCGAGGGCGTGGCCGTAATGGGCGTGACACCCGGTAGCGCCGCCAGCGATGCAGGTGTTCGGGCCGGCGACGTGATCACGGCGATAAACGGTGAGTCACTGAGCGCTGACAGCGCCGACGTGGCTAACAAGCGACTGCTCGACTTCATGGAGGGAGTCGAAGCCGGCGATGTATTGAAAGTCGAGTATCTTCGTGACGGCAAGGTAGGTTCGGTCGAAGTGGAACCCCGAGCTGTCGAAAGACACATGTTTGTCTGGCAAGGCGACGGCGGCCCACGTTTCAATGTGCCGAACGCGCCCGGCGCGCCGGGGCTAATGGAAAAGTTCAAGATGGAGTTCGGGTTTCCGTGGGCGGGAACCGGCCTCGGTGAGCTGGAGCTGGTCGAACTCAACGAAGGTCTTGGCCGATACTTCGGCACGGCCAGCGGGCTGTTGGTTGTCAGGGCGCCGAAATCGGATGCCTTCGAGCTTCAGGAAGGTGACGTGATTCAGAGTATTGATGGCCGGGAGCCCAAAGATGCACGTCACGCGATGCGCATATTGAGTTCCTACCAGGGCGGCGAGAAGTTGAAGCTCGGTATCATGCGGGACAAGAAGAAACGTACCCTCGATATCGAGATCCCGGCAGACCAACGCGGTGCGTTGTTCGATGGGCATGCTCCCGCCGCGCCCGGCGAAAGCCCGGTACATCGACACGCCCCTCGGCCGCCTGCCCACGACGCGGACCTGAGAGCACGCGGCGCGAACGGAGCGCTGAGCAGAAATCACCCGGGCGCGCATGGCTTTGCTACCATGCGCGCCCATGTTGATTTCGGACTTCGACTACGACCTTCCCGATTCGCTGATCGCGCAGTATCCGCCGACGGATCGCCGCGATAGCCGCCTGCTGGTCGTGGCTGATGGCATCGATGACCGCCGCTTTTCCGACCTGCCGACGCTGCTCTGTCCGGGGGACTTGCTGGTCTTCAACGACACGCGTGTTATCAGGGCGCGCCTCGCCGCGACAAAGGAAACTGGCGGACGCGCCGAAATACTGATTGAGCGTGTAGTCGGCGATCGCACCGCCGTTGCTCATATTCGTGCGAGCAAGTCGCCGAGAGCAGGCAGCCGCTTGCTGCTGCCCGGTGACGCCGAAGCCGAGGTTACGGGCAGGGATGGCGAGTTTTTCGCTCTGACGTTTTCTGTTGATGTCATGCCGTATCTGGATCAGTACGGCGAAGTCCCGCTGCCCCCGTATTTGAATCGCGACGCCGACGAGTCAGACATCGATCGCTACCAGACCGTCTATGCCAAAGACCCGGGCGCAGTCGCCGCACCAACGGCAGGTTTGCACTTCGACGAAGCAATGCTTGCCGAAACTCTGGCTGCGGGCGCTGGGCACGCATGGGTAACGCTACACGTCGGTGCGGGGACCTTTCAGTCGCTTCGTGAAGAGCACATGGAAGAAAACAGGTTGCACAGCGAGCGGGTTGAAGTCAGCCAGCAGTGCTGCGACGCCGTGCGTGCGACGCGGGCCAGGGGTGGTCGCGTCATTGCGGTCGGTACCACATCGGTGCGCGCACTTGAATCGGCGTCCGCATCGGGCGAGCTTTGTCCTTTCAACGGCGAGACCGATTTGTTTATTCTGCCCGGATACGAATTTCGCAGCGTTGATGCCATGATCACGAACTTCCATCTGCCACAGTCGTCGCTGCTGATGCTGGTGTCCGCTTTCGCCGGTAAAGAACGCATCCTGGCTGCCTACCGTCACGCCGTGCGTGAGAAATACCGCTTCTTCAGTTACGGTGACGCGATGTTTCTCACGCCAGGCAAGCGGGCATGAAGTTCACCGTCGCAGAGAAGTCTGGTGCGGCACGCTGCGGTACGCTCGAGTTTCGTCGTGGCGAGGTGCAGACACCGGCATTCATGCCGGTAGGTACCTATGGCACAGTCAAGAGCGTAACGCCCGAAGAAGTTGCGGCGGACGGCGCGCAAATAATCCTCGGCAATACCTTTCACCTGATGCTTCGGCCTGGCACGGAGATCATCCGCAAGCATGGCGGGCTGCACGAATTCATGAACTGGCAAAAACCGATCCTGACCGACTCGGGCGGGTTCCAGGTGTTTTCGCTGGCCGCGATGCGCAAACTCTCGGAGGAGGGCGTACGTTTCCAGTCGCCGGTCAACGGCGACGAGGTTTTCCTGACGCCCGAAAAGTCCATCGAGGTGCAGCACGATCTCAATGCTGATGTCACGATGATATTCGACGAATGTACCCCGTACCCGGCGAGCGAGAGTGAGGCGCTCTCCTCAATGCAACTGTCATTGCGCTGGGCGATGCGCAGCCGGCGTCGGTTTGATGAACTCAAGAATGAAGAACCCGATCGCGGTGAGGCGCTTTTTGGCATCGTGCAGGGCGGCATCTACGATGCCCTGCGGCAAGAGTCGCTGGACGGTCTGACAGAAATAGGCTTCGACGGTTACGCAGTCGGGGGCCTGGCCGTTGGCGAACCGGAAGACGAACGCCATGCCGTACTCGATGCGCTGATGCCCCGAATGCCCGATGCTGCGCCCCGTTACCTCATGGGTGTCGGTACGCCCGTTGATATCGCCGAGGCCGTGCTGCGCGGTATCGACATGTTCGATTGCGTCATACCGACGCGCCATGCCAGGAACGGCCAGCTATTTACATCACGCGGCACCGTCAAGTTCCGGCACGCGCAATACCGCGACGATACCTCGCCGCCGGACCCGGACTGCAGCTGCTATACCTGCGCGAATTACAGCCTTTCCTACCTGAGACACCTCGTCAAATGCGGCGAGATACTGGGACCGCGTCTCGCGACCATTCATAATCTTCATTATTATCAACAAGTTATGAATGAAATCAGGGATGCAATCCGTGCCGGGACGCTGCCGAACCTGGTGGCCGGCCTGCGCGTTGCTTACGGGCAATAGATCGGCGAGGCCAGCCAGCTTGGCTTTTCCGAAGTCGCCCCCACGTTAACGGCTTGTGCCATAATACCGCGCTTGATTTCGGGGCAGTCCCCCGACACCCCATAAAACGTCAATCTCAATTCTTGGATATCTAATGGATTTCTTCATTCAGAACGCATACGCACAGGGCGCGCAGCAGGGCAGCTCGACCAGTTTTTTCATCATGATGGCGGTGATGTTCGCTGCTTTCTATTTCCTGCTGATCAGGCCGCAGCAAAAAAAGCAGAAAGCGCATACAGAGCTCGTATCCGGCCTCTCGGTCGGCGATGAAGTGCTCACCGCCGGGGGCATTCTCGGCAAGATCACCGGTGTCAGCGAGCATTACGCCGTTGTCAAGATCAGCGACAGCACGGAAATAAAAATTCAGAAGAGCAGCGTGTCGATGGTTGTACCGAAAGGTACCTACGACGAAGCCTGATCCGGCAACGGCAAACTACTATGAACAAATACCCCTGGTGGCTGAACGCACTGGTTCTTGTCATTTTCCTGACGGGCTGCCTGCTTGCTGTGCCCAATATCTACGGCAGCGTCGAAGCCGTACAGATTGCGGATAGCGACGGAGGCGCATACAACGAGGCGAAGCTTGAAGAGTTCGTGCGCGTCGTCGAAGGCGCCGGCATCACGCCGGAGGCCTCGTATCTGCACGACGGTCGCGCCGTCATTCGGTTCGAATCGACCGAAGACCAGGAGACAGCGGGCGAGCGCCTGCGCAGCCAGTATTCGCGCCAGGCCAATGTCGCGACGACCCTGACACCCAGGTTGCCGAAGTGGGTTCGTGACCTGGGGCTCAGCCCGATGAGTCTCGGCCTGGATTTGCGCGGTGGCGTTTACGTCCTGCTCGAAGTCGATATGAACACCGCGATCGAAAGCCGAATGGCGCTGTACGAGCAGGACTTCGACGAGCGACTTCGCGAAGCGAGAATCCGTCACCGCGTTGACCTCAATGACCGGGTCATCACGATTCGACTCACCGGTGCCGAAGACGTTCAGGCGGCGCGCGCGATTGTCGAGCGCGCGGATCCGGATGTCCTTGTCCTCGATGGGGATGACGGCAAGTCCCTGACAGTTCGCATGACGGAGACGCAGATCAAGGAACGGCAGGATTTTGCGATTGAGCAAAACCTCACGACGTTGCGAAATCGCGTTAACCAACTCGGTGTTGCCGAGCCGCTCGTGCAGCGACAGGGTGTTGACCGGATCGTCGTACAGTTACCGGGCGTGCAGGACCCGAATCAGCTCAACAAGATCTTGACGGCAACGGCGACGCTCGAGTTCCGCATGGTCGACCAGTCGGGCGACGAGCCTGGATCACGACGTTACCCGGGACGCGGTACTGAGGATGCCCAGGTTCTGAAACGCCAGGTCATTGCTTCAGGCGACCAGATCATCGACGCGAAATCGGGATTCAGCGAAGGTCAGCCGGCGGTATTCATTACACTCGATTCTGCCGGCGGCGAGCGCATGTTGCAGACGACGATGGAAAACCTGAACAAGCCCATGTCTTCGGTGTTCATCGAAACGCGCCGCGAAACGGTCATGCGAAACGGGGTTGAGGAGCAGCGCACGGTCAAGATCGAGGAAGTGATCAATACGGCAACGATTCGCGGCGTATTCAAGAATAGCTTCCAGATCACGGGGCTGACCCCGATTGAGGCACGCGATCTCGCGCTGTTGTTACGTGCCGGTGCGCTGGCAGCGCCTGTCTACAAGATCGATGAACGCACGATTGGACCGAGCCTCGGCCAGGACAATATCGATCGCGGCTTCAACGCAATCAAGATCGGCTTCCTCGCCGTCATCATATTCATGGCGATCTACTACAAGGCATTCGGGCTGATCGCTAACATCGCGCTTTTTTCGAACCTCATCTTTATTGTTGCAATGCTGTCGTTCCTGCAAGCGTCCCTGACGTTGCCGGGTATTGCGGGTATCGTTTTGACAGTCGGCATGGCCGTCGATGCCAACGTGCTCATATTCGAGCGAATACGGGAAGAAATTACGGCGGGCTCGTCACCGCAGAACGCGATTCACTCCGGTTATGAAAAAGCACTGTCATCGATTACCGATGCCAACATTACAACGCTGATTGCTGCCATCGTTCTCTTCGGCGTAGGTACCGGGCCGATCAAGGGATTCGCTATCACACTGATGCTCGGCATCATCACCTCAATGTTCACGGCAATCGTGGGGACGCGTTCCATCGTCAATCTCATTTTCGGCGGGCGTAAACTGGCATCGATTCCGGTCTAGGAAATTACAACGATGAAACTGATCAAAGAAAAGACAAGTATCGATTTCCTCGGCCCGACGCGCCGCAAGATCGCACTGTCGATATCCGCACTGCTGGTAGTGGTTTCCCTGGTTTCCCTGGCGACGCGTGGCCTGGAGTTCGGTATCGATTTCACGGGCGGAGTCCTGCTGGAGGTGGGTTATCCACAAGCTGCAAATCTCGACGACATTCGCAGCAACCTCAGTGCTGAGGGGTTTCCAGATGCGCAGGTGCAGCGTTTCGGCAGGGACACTGACGTCCTCGTCCGCCTGCCGCCGCAGCCAGGCAATGAGGCCAGCGAAGTTCGGGAGAAGTTGCAGCGGACGCTTCAAGCAAACGGCGAAACGATCGATCTTCGCCGCGTCGAGTTTGTCAGCGCCCAGGTGGGCAGCGAGCTTGCAGAACGTGGTGCGCTGGCGATGGTCATCGCCCTGCTCATGATTTTTGTGTACGTCATGATTCGCTTCCAGTGGAAGTTCTCGGCGGGCGCCGTGGCCGCACTCGCACATGATGCGATCGTTACCGTGGGCTTTTTCTCCATCTTCGGCTTGCCTTTTGACCTCACGGTCGTTGCGGCCGTACTCGCGGTCATCGGTTATTCGCTAAACGATACGGTCGTTGCGTTTGACCGGATTCGCGAAAACTTTTTCTCTTTGCGCGGTGTGTCAGCAGAACTGGCGATGAACATCTCGATCAATGAAATGCTCGCGCGTACCTTAATTACGGGTCTGACAACCTTGCTCGTGCTGGTCGCTCTGCTGACCTTGGGTGGCGAGTCGATAGCGCCGTTCTCGATTGCCCTGATCGTGGGAATCATTATCGGTACCTACTCGTCGATTTATACGGCGAGTGCGACGGCACTGGCGCTCGACGTCAATGCGCAGGATCTGATCGAGCCGATCAAGGATCCGACTCTCATTGACGATCTTCCGTAGCCCAAACCCACCACCCAACTTCACCAACTGACGGCGGCGGTGATCGACGCATGGGCAACTTGACTTGCTGGCGGACTGTCTCGCTGCGCTCGCTTTATGTCTCGCCGGCAAACATCTCGCCCACGCGCCTACGTCGCACGATCGAGCAGCGGCGGCGAGTGCCGGTGTGTCTCACAAAGCGAGATTGCGAAGCAGCTGTCCGAGCGAGCTGAGATTCCCCGGCGATCGACGCCGCGGTCAGAATGGTGGTGGTTGGAGTGTGGGTTAAGTCTTTTGCAGGATGGCTTTGATGTCGCCGGCGCATAGTTTGGCGAGATCTCGGTAGATCTTGGGGGTGCCGCAGAGTATGTGCCCCGTATCGAGATAATTTTCGCCGCCATCGAGTGCACTCACGATGCCACCGGCTTCCCGTATGATCAGCGCGCCCGCCGCCATGTCCCATGGCGCGAGTCCCGTCTCCCAGAATGCGTCGAGCCGTCCGGCCGCGACATAGCACAGGTCCAGTGCCGCAGCGCCGGGTCGGCGCACGCCGGAGGTGTTTCGAACGACTTTGCCCAGCATGCGAAGGTAGGGGTCCAGCTCGCTGTCGGCCTGGCGATACGGAAAGCCCGTGCCGACCAGCGCACGTTCGAGCTCTTTCTGGCCACTGACGCGGATCTTGTGATCGTCGAGCTGTGCGCCGTTGCCGCGCGTGGCCGTGAACAACTCCTGGCGCAGTGGGTCGTAAACGACGGCGTGCTCCATACGGCCATTGACCTGCACGCCAATGGAAACAGCAAACACCGGGAATCTGTGCAGGTAATTGGTCGTGCCATCCAGCGGATCGATGATCCAGACGGTGTCGGCGTCTTCATTGCCCTGTGCGCCCGACTCCTCGGCGAGTATGGCGTGATCGGGGTAATGCTTCAGGATGACATCGATGACGGCGCGCTCAGCCGCGCGATCCGCTTCGCTGACGTACTCGTTGTGGCCTTTTTGTTCAACCTTGAGCTTCTCGAGCTTCACCAGGTTCCTGATCAGCGTGCCACCGGCGCGCCGCGCCGCCATTACCGCTACGTTGAGTAGTGCATGCATGAAACGATTCCGTCAATGTCAAAGAACTGGGCAGGTCCATTGCCGCTGATGTCGCTGGGACTGTCAGGGCAGGCCGCCGGGGCGCTAGAATAGCGGACTTTTAGTGACCTGTCGTCCAGAACGCCGCTTATGTCGATTCGCATTGTCCTCGTCGGAACCACGCACCCCGGAAATATCGGGGCGGTTGCGCGTGCCATGAAAAACATGGGGCTAAGCGATCTTGCGCTCGTCAACCCGCGATATTTTCCACACGAGGACGCCACGGCCCGAGCATCCGGTGCGACCGATATTCTCGACAATGCAATGATCGTGTCGAGCCTTGCCGATGCGCTGACGGATTGTGTGTACGTTGCGGGCGCCAGCGCGCGCTCGCGAACCATCAGTTGGCCGAGCATGGGACCTCGTGATTGCGCGGAGCGCATGATCAGCGAATGCAGCGAGGGCAACGTAGCGGCGGTTTTCGGGCCGGAAAAGACCGGACTGCACAACGATGACCTCGATCTGTGCCAAACGCTGCTGACGATACCGACAGATCCCGGATTCAGCTCATTGAACCTCGCGATGGCCGTGCAGGTGTTGACCTATGAACTTCGTGTCGCAAGCATGCTGCACGCAGGCCCGGCGTTTGAAACCGAGGCGCCGCCTGCCACGCATGAGGAAATGGAACATTTTTATACGCACCTCGAGCAGGTACTCGAAGACATTCGATTCCTGGACCCGGAAAATCCGCGACATCTCATGCGCCGTTTGAGACGCCTCTTTATCCGTGCGCGTCCCGACAAGAACGAGGTCAACATACTGCGCGGTATCCTCACGGCAATCGATCGCAAGGAACCGTCCGACTGATGACGAAGGACTTCATCTATCTCGACTACGCGGCTTCAACTCCGGTGGACCCGCGTGTCGCCGAACGCATGCAGGAATGCCGCGAGTCCGGGTATGCCAATCCGTCTTCGAATCACATTGCAGGGCGAGTGAGTCGCGCGAATATTGAGCGTGCCGCGCAACAGCTCGCGGCGCTGCTGAATGTCGATCCCAAGACCCTGATCTGGACCTCGGGCGCGACCGAGTCCGATAACCTGGGAATAGCCGGCGCGGCGAGGTTCCGGTCGCATCGCGGGAAACACCTCGTCACCCTGCTGACCGAGCATAAAGCCGTCACGGATGTGTTTCACATGCTCGAGAAACAGGGATTCGAGGTGACCTGGCTCAAGCCGGATGACGACGGACGCCTGGAACCGGCAACGTTCGCGAGTGCGCTGCGCGAGGACACGCAGCTGGCATCCGTTATGTACGTCAATAATGAAACGGGCGTCATGCAGGACATCGAGGCCATTGGATCGATCTGTCGAGAGCGTGACGTGCTGTTTCACGTCGACGCGGCGCAAGCGGTTGGCAAAATCCCGATCGATCTGCAGGCGCTGCCCGTCGACTTGCTGTCGTTGACGGCGCACAAGTTCTATGGTCCGAAAGGCATCGGTGCCTTGTATGTTGCCGACCGGCCCGGTTGCCGCGTTGAGCCAATACTGTTCGGCGGTGGGCAACAGCAGCGGATCCGGCCCGGGACCCTGCCTGCCGATCTCATCGCAGGACTGGGTCTCGCGGCTGAAATCGCGCAGTCGGGCATCGAAACAGATCTCGGCCATCTGGGCAATCTGCGTCGCCGCCTCTGGGCCGGTATTCGGGATATCGAGGGCGTGCTCGTCAACGGCGACATCGAATCGGGTTTCCCGGGCATCCTCAATGTCAGCGTGTCGAACGTCGAGGGAGAGAGCCTGTTGCTTGAACTGGAGCCCATCTGCGTGGCCACAGGATCGGCCTGCAATTCAAAAAGCCAGGAGCCTTCCTATGTATTGCGCGCGCTGGGGCGGAGCGACCTGCTCGCACAGAGCGCGATCCGCTTCAGCATGGGTCGGCCAACTACCGAGGATGATGTCGAGTTTGCCGCCCGGCGCTACCGGGAAGCCGTAGCGCGCCTGCGGGATCTGGCACCGGCGGCGGCCCAGTGAGCGACGATCCCTACAACGCGCTGGTCCGGGACTACTTCGCCAATACCGCGCATGCCGGCGATCTGCCCGGCGGCGTCACGGCGGATATCGACGAGCAGGGCATTCGCCTGAGGCTCTCCGCGACGGAGGATGAGGGGCGCATACAGTCTCTCAGGTTCCGCGCCTGGGGCTGCCCCCACGTCATAGCCGCCTGCGAGCGGTTCTGTTCCCGATACGAGGGCGAGCCTGGCGAGAGTCTCAGCGAGTTTCGGGCAGCCGACATAATGCGTGATCTGTCTGTACCTGTGGAGAAAACGGGACGTATACTTGTCCTAGAAGATGCGGTGCGGTCGCTTGCGCGGAGTTTGGGCGGCGGATCTGTACCCTGAAGTTGTCGTATTCAAAGAGAGACTCAAATGGCGATATCGCTTACCCGTTCGGCCGCTGATCGTGTCCGTACCCACCTTGACCTGCGCGGCTCGGGTATCGGCCTGCGCCTGGGGGTTACGCAAACCGGGTGTTCCGGCTATTCCTATGTCATCAACTATGCCGACGAAATTGCCGACTCCGACATCGTTTTCGAAGACAAGGGCGTCAAGGTCGTTGTGGACCCCGAAGCCCTGCAGTTGATCGACGGTACCGAGGTCGACTTCGTCAAGAACGGCCTCAACGAGGCCTTCAGTTTCCGAAACCCCAATATTTCGGGCGAATGCGGCTGCGGCGAAAGCTTCAACGTCTGAAAGTGCCGTAGTAGTATTAACGGTTCGCATCGATTCGCCCGGCAGAATCGCCGGGTGCTGACTACCACCCATAAAGAACAGCAATAAAGGAAGCAACACATGGCCGTTGAACAAACGCTGTCCATCATCAAGCCCGATGGCGTGCAAAAGAACCTGATCGGAGAGATCTACAGCCGTTTCGAGAAAGCCGGGCTGGAAATCGTCGCCGCGCGCATGATGCACTTGACGAAGGAACAGGCGCAGGGATTTTACGCCGTGCACAAGGAACGCCCGTTCTTTAACGACCTGGTCAGCTACATGACCTCGGGTCCTGTTGTCGTGCAGGCGCTGCGCGGCGAAAACGCCATTGCCAGGAACCGCGAAATCATGGGTGCGACCAATCCGGCCGATGCTGACCCAGGCACCATACGTGCGGACTTCGCGGCGAGCATTGAGGAAAACGTTGTACACGGTTCCGATGCCGCCGACACGGCCGCTGTTGAAATCGCTTTCTTCTTCGGCGATGACGGCGTTTGCCCGAGGACCCGCTGAGCGGAGCCGGGACCATGCCATCCACCGCAAGCAAGCTGAACCTGCTCGGATTGTCACAAGATGATCTCGAGCAGGTTTTTGTCGCACACGGCGAAAAACCATTTCGTGCGCGGCAGCTCATGCAGTGGATTTACCAGCGAGGCGTCACCTGTTTCGACGACATGACGGATCTTGCAAAAACGTCGCGCGAGTGGCTGAACGCAGAGGCCGAAGTAGCGCTGCCTGAAGTACTGTCACGGCATGACTCGGTTGACGGCACGGTCAAGTGGCTGTTCGCCAGCGGTTCGGGGCAGGCAGTTGAAACCGTTTTCATCCCGGAAGCCGGTCGTGGCACGCTTTGCATTTCGTCGCAGGTCGGGTGTGCGCTCGATTGCGCGTTCTGTGCAACGGGTGCCCAGGGATTTAATCGTAATCTCTCAAGTGCCGAGATTATCGGCCAGGTGTGGCACGCGATTCAGGAACTGCCGCGACGCGAAAACGGCGAAGCTGCGGTAACAAACGTCGTTTTCATGGGGATGGGTGAGCCACTCGCGAATTACCGAAATGTTGTCCCGGTCCTGAAATTACTCGTGTCCGACCTGGCTTTTGGCCTGTCGCGACGTCGCGTCACGCTCAGCACCTCCGGTATCGTGCCGCTGATAGAAAAACTCGGCGATGACTGCAACGTGTCGCTTGCCGTATCGCTGCACGCGCCGAACGATGAGCTGCGGGACGAAATCGTTCCCATTAACAAGCTGCATCCGATCGCCGCGTTACTCGAGACGTGCTGGGCGTACACAGCGAAGCAGGCAAATCGTTTCATCACGTTTGAGTACGTGATGCTGCGCGGCGTGAACGACTCGCTGGCGCATGCGGATCAGCTTGTTGAGTTGCTGAGAGACAAGCCGGCCAAGGTAAACCTGATTCCATTCAATCCTTTCCCGGGCACGCAATTCAAGCGATCATCAGCCGATACGATTCGTCATTTTCAATTGCGCCTCCGGCAGCAGGGGCTCGTGGCGACGACGCGAAAGACGCGCGGCGACGATATTGACGCGGCGTGCGGACAGCTCGCCGGAAAAGTCAGCGATCGTGTACGCAGTCCATTGGGGCAAAAAACTATTGCTGGCAAAAAGTCACGCAAGTCGACCATAGGGATGGCATCAGCATGAAAAAGAGCAAACGGTTACTGCCAGCGGCGCTGTGTTTTCTACTGCTGACGGCATGCATATCGACGACGACGGGACGCGCGCCTCCGGAAAAAGATGAAGGGGACGCGGCGGAACTGAATTATCAGCTGGGCGCACGCTATTACCAGAATGGCAATTATGAGTTGGCGCGCGACCGGCTGTTATTGTCCCTCGAATTGAATCCAAAGAGCGCTGATACACACTCGACGCTGGCCTTGACGTATGAGGCACTCGGTAATATCCGCCTGGCGACCGAGTCTTACGAACAGGCGGTTCGTTTGGAGCCACGCAACTTCGGCGTGCAGAACACCTATGCCGTATTTCTTTGCAATCAGCGGGACTTTGCTGCCGCGGAAAAGAGTTTCAACAAAGCCGCCAGTCATCCCGAGAACGACGACGCAGAAGTGACGCTGACGAATGCCGGTGTCTGTATGGTGCAGAAACCCGATTTCGCGGCGGCCGAGCGTTACTTCCGCAGGGCGCTCGATCGCAAGTCCAATTACCCGGACGCGCTGTTGCAACTGTGCCTCCTGAAATTCAAGCAAGAAGACTACCTGGGGTCGAGGGCATTCCTGCAGCGGTTTGTTGTCGCCGGCAAGACAACAGCGGGCGTTCTCTACCTGGGCGCACAGATAGAACAGAAGCTGGGTGATGAGCGTGCTCGTACGGAGTTCGTCAACCAGTTATTGCGCGATTTCCCGACATCACCGGAAGCAAGAAAGGTCCTGGAAAGCGGCTAGCATGAGCGACGTCATCGACAAATCCGACGACGAGTCATCAGCGAGTGAGGCTGAGGGCCCGCTGGGTGGTGAGCGCCTGGCGGAAGCACGTCGCGCGCAGCAGATCTCGGTCCTTGAGATCGCCAAGGAGTTGCACCTGGACGAGCCCAAGGTTCGCGCGCTCGAACGCAATGAGTTCGATGTACTCGGTGCTCCCGTGTTTGCCAAAGGCCACTTGCGCAAATACGCACAGCTGGTGCAGGTCGATGAAAGCGACGTCATGGCTGACTACTACCAGCTGTGCCGCGCGTCGGCCATGCCGCCGGTCATATCAACGCGGCCGCGATCACGCCGCGAGATGTCGCCTGGTCCGTGGATTGCGGTAATCGTCGTAATTATTGTTGTAGCAACGGCCTACTGGTGGTTCACATCGCGGCCGGCTGTCGTCGAGCAGCCGTTGCAGGAATCGATGCCCCAGGAATCGATGCCCCAGGAACCGATACCTCGGGAATCGCTGCCGGCACCCGAACCTGAAGCATTGCCGGTGGAAGAACAGGAAGCTGTCGAGGCAACGGATGATGATTCGGCCGTGCTGCAGTCGGCTGTCGATACAGCGGAAACTCCTGATGCAGACGCTGCGCAAGGGCCGGAACCGGGTGACGGCCAGATGCAAATGCTGATTACCTACAGCGGCGATTGCTGGACAGAGATTTCGGATGCAAAGGGTCGCCGACTGTTTTTCGGTCTTGGAACTGACGGCCGTACGGTTGAACTCAGCGGTGAAGCGCCGTTCAATGTACTGTTTGGCAACGCCGCCAATGTCAGTATTCTGGTTAACGGCGTCGAACGTGCAATATCCGCCGCGGAGCGGCGCGGTAACACGGCACGACTGACTGTCTCGGGCTCCTGAAGACACGTGAAACCCAGAGCGATTCGTGGAATGAACGACATCCTGCCGGAGGTCTCGGGAACCTGGCGGTACCTGGAGTCCGTTGTGCAGGAGATCGTGCACTCCTATGGCTATTCCGAAATCCGATTGCCATTGCTCGAGTACACGGAGCTGTTTCAACGCTCGATCGGCGAGGTAACCGACATCGTTGAAAAAGAGATGTACACGTTTCTGGATCGCAATGGCGAAAGCCTGACCCTGCGCCCGGAGGCCACGGCGAGTGTCGTTCGCGCTGGCATGACCAACGGCCTGTTGCACAATCAGCGTCAGAAGCTCTGGACCTCGGGCCCGATGTTTCGCTACGAAAAGCCGCAAAAAGGCCGTTATCGGCAGTTCCACCAGTTTGACGTCGAAGCGCTGGGCTACGAGGGTCCGGACGTCGACGCGGAGCTGATTATCATGACGGCCCGACTCTGGCAGCGGCTCGGCATTTCCCGGCTTGAGCTGCAGATCAACTCGCTGGGCATGCCAGAATCGCGGCTACGCTACCGGGCGGCGCTGGTCGAGTACTTCAATGGCGTGAAAAGTCAGCTGGATGAGGATAGTATTCGCCGCCTCGAGCAAAACCCGCTCAGAATTCTCGACAGCAAGAATCCGGACTTGGAGGCCATTGTTGAAGCCGCCCCGGTCATGCTGGACTACCTCGACGAGGCGTCAACAGAGCATTTTGCGGGGCTCAGGGCGTTACTTGACGCGGCTGGCGTGGCATACACGATAAACCCACGCCTGGTGCGCGGCCTGGACTACTATTCGCGAACCGTGTTCGAGTGGGTCACTGACGCGCTGGGATCGCAGGGTGCGGTTTGCTCGGGTGGTCGTTATGACGGCCTCGTCGAGAAACTCGGGGGCCGGCCTACGCCGGCGATTGGATGGGCAATGGGTATCGAGCGTTTCGTTGCTTTGTTCGAGGCGTGCGGCGGTGAGGCGCCACAACAGAACGCGGATGTTTATATTGCGGCCGTTGGCGAAGGCACGCTGACTCGGGCGTTCGCGCTGGCCGAAGAATTGCGAGACAAGATACCCGCCATAGGAGTCGAGGTGAACCTGGGCGGCGGCAGCTTCAAATCTCAAATGAAGCGCGCGGACAAGAGTAACGCGACGTACGCATTGATCTTGGGCGAACGGGAACTTGATGAAGGGCGTATCGGCATCAAGCCGCTGCGCAGCAAAGAGGAGCAGGAAAGCGTTGCACTGAACGAACTGGCGGCAACGCTGAACGACAGGTTGAACTAAGCGCCGGAGAATCCCGACGCACAGCAAATTAAAGGCAGTCTTGTGGACGATTTACTTTCAGAAAAAGAACAGATTGATCAGATTCGCTCGTGGTGGTCGGAGTACGGTGGCTATGTCATCGTTGGTGTGGCCGCCGGCGCATTGCTGCTGTTCGGCTTCAATTATTACCAGAACAGCAAGCTCGCGGCCCAGCTCGAGTCATCGGCGTTGTATGAGACGCTGACGAATCATGTCGTGGAAGGCAATCTCGACGACGCGGAAATCGTTGCGGATCAACTTGCTACTTCGTTTGCGAATACGACTTATGCGGCGCAGTCAAGACTCGCCATGGCGCGACTGTATATGGACACGAATCGTGACCAGGACGCAGCCGACGCGCTTACCGGGCTGCTTGCCGGCGCGGCCAGCGACGAACTCAAAGCAGTTGCTCGCGTGCGTCTCGCGCGAATTCTGTTGTACCAGGACAAGCCTCAGGAGGTCGTCGACCTCCTCGAAGGTCAGGACAACCCGGCGTTTGCGGCCACCTACGGTGAAGTCCTCGGTGATGCATACCACGCGCTCGGCCGTATCGCTGACGCACAGGCAGCTTACCAACGGGTACTGATGGACCCCCTGTCGCAGGGCACGGTTGATCAGCAGCTCGTGCAGTGGAAAGCGCTGGACTTGCCCGAAGTGCCGACGGAAGAGCCACCGGCCGAACCCGCCGCTGAACCCGTAACTGAAGACGTTGTCGAAACAAGCGAGTCAAATGGTGTTGACGAGGCTGTTGAGTGAACAAAGCGTGGCGTATCGTCTTTTTGATATCGGCAGCATCGCTGCTGGCATCCTGTGGACTTTTCGGTAGCAAAGATGAAGAGCTAAAGCCGAAAAAGCTGGTCGACATTCAGCAGACCCTCAAGATAAAGCGCTTGTGGAGCGCGAAAGTCGGTGGCGAATCCGAGTTTTTGCGCGTCGCATTGCGGCCGGTTGGTGACGGCAGTCGCATTTACGCGGCCAGCCACGATGGTGTTGTGTCTGCATTTGATCCGCAGAGTGGCAAGCAGATCTGGAGAACCAAGGTCGGCATGCCGCTCTCTGCGGGACCCGGCGTGGGCGAAGGCCGCGTTGTGGTTGTCTCCAAAGACGGTCATGCCATTAGCCTTGATTCAGGCTCCGGTGTGGAGCAGTGGCGCGTTGAATTAGACGGCGAGTCGCTCGCACGTCCGCTGATCAGTGGTGAGTTCGTCGTCTTGCAGACGATCGATAATCGCATGCGGGCATTGTCGGTCTACGACGGGCGGGAACTCTGGGCGATAGAGCAGTCGACGCCTGCGCTGACGATGCGCGGATCTGCGGATCCTGTGCTGGTTGGCAACACGGTGATCGGCGGTTTTGACAATGGCCGCCTGGTTGCTACCAACCTGATCAGCGGAGACATTATCTGGGAATCCATGCTGTCACCGCCCAAAGGTCGTTCAGATCTTGATCGGCTGTCCGACATCGATGGCTCGATCGGAGTCGTTGGCCAGGACGTCTATGCGGCGGGCTACCAGGGGCGCCTCGCCGCCGTGGCGTCAGAGTCCGGCCAGGTACTCTGGAACCGCGGAATTTCCTCTTATGAGGGCGTTTCTGCCGACTGGAACAGTGTCTATACGGCCAGTGCGGACGGTGAGATCGTCGCATTATCGCGGCGCGACGGCACCGAGACCTGGCGCAACAACGACCTGCTGCGCCGTGAACCAACGCTGCCGATACCGTTTCATACGACGGTCGCCGTCGGCGACCTCGAGGGCTATGTGCATTTCTTCAGCAATTTGAACGGCACCGCGGTTGCCCGGATCAAGCTGGGTAATTCCGCAATCACGAGCGCCCCTGTGGTCGTCGCGAACCGTCTGTATGTGCAAAGCGATTCCGGCAGCATCGCCGCTTACGAAGTCGTCGAGGATCGGCCGAAACGGCAGGCTCCCGACATCGCAGCCGACGAATCCTGACCGGCCGCGGTGAAGGCACAAGATCATGCTTCCCGTCATCGCCCTGATCGGCCGACCCAATGTCGGAAAATCGACATTATTCAATCGTCTTACGCGCTCGCGTGATGCGCTGGTTGCCGACTATCCCGGTCTGACCCGAGACCGCCAATACGGTTTCGGCAAACTTGGACCTATTCCTTACCTGGTTATCGACACGGGTGGCGTTGCCGGTGGTGAGGTCGGCATTCAAGAGGCAATGGTCGGGCAGACTTTGCGCGCCCTGCAGGAAGCTGATGTCGCGATCATCATGGTCGATGGCCGCAGCGGGCTTACGGCAGCCGATGAACATGTAGCCGAACTTGCGCGAAAGCACGCTAAAAAGACCTGGTTGGCGGTCAACAAGGCCGAAGGTCTCGACGCCGATCTCGCGAGTGGTGAATTTCATGGGCTCGGTCTCGGCGAACCCATCGCCGTTTCCTCGGCCCACGGTGATCGCATCGGCGCGCTGATGGATGCCGTACTCAGCGACTTCGAGGCAGAGACTCCGGACGAGGACGTTGGCGACGACGACAAAGAGCTGCGCATAGCTGTCATTGGGCGGCCCAACGTTGGCAAATCGACACTGGCGAACCGCCTGCTGGGCGAAGAGCGACTCGTCGTCTTCGACGAGCCCGGCACCACACGGGACAGCGTTGCTGTGCCTTTCGAGCGAAACGATCGCAAGTATCTGCTGATCGACACGGCCGGCATCCGTCGCAAAGCCAGGGTTCACGAGGCGATTGAAAAATTCAGCATCATCAAGGCGCTGCAGGCAATCGAGCAGGCGCAGGTTGTTATTGCCGTGCTCGATGCACAGGAGGGCATCACCGAGCAGGACGTCAGCCTGCTGGGGCTCGTGCTCGAACGGGGCAGGGCGCTCGTTGTCGTTACCAATAAATGGGATGGCTTGTCAGCCTATGAGCGCAAGCGAATCCGCGATGAGCTGGACCGCCGTCTACCGTTCCTGGACTTCGCGGAGCGAATTACGATCTCGGCACTGCACGGCACCGCCGTCGGGGACCTGTTGCCGGCGGTCGAGCGCGCCTTTCGGGCCGCAAACAGTGATCTTTCGACGACGGAACTCACGCGGGAACTGGAGAGTGCCGTCATGGCGCACCCGCCGCCCATGGTGCGTGGCAGGCGCATTCGGCTGCGCTACGCACACCAGGGCGGTCGCAATCCGCCCGTCATAGTGATTCACGGTAACCAGACCGACAAGTTGCCGGAATCCTACCGGCGCTACCTGATAAACCGCTTCCGCAAAGTGTTCAAGCTAAAAGGCACTCCGGTTCGCCTGGCGTTCAAGACGAGCGCAAACCCGTTCAAGGGTAAGCGTAACAAGCTGACCCCGCGTCAGGAACGCAGTCGCAAACGGCTGATGAAGCGCGTCAAAAAGTAATCGCAACGTTATACTGGGTCGCAACAAGGAACCCGTTATGAGTTCGGCAAGAAAAAGCGTCACGTTTGAAGGTCAGTTTCGCATGCACAGGGCGGGCTCGATCGAGTCGCCGACACTGGCATACGAAACCTGGGGCGAACTTAACGACGCCAAAGACAACGCGATCCTCATATTCACGGGACTGTCGCCGTCGGCGCATGCGGCTTCATGCGCTGAAGACCCGACGCCGGGTTGGTGGGAGGAGATGATCGGCTCCGGACTGCCGATCGACACCGATCGCTTTTTCGTTATTTGCGTCAATTCCCTGGGCAGCTGTTTTGGTTCCACGGGTCCGGCGTCCGCTAATCCACAGACGGGAGAACCGTATCGCTTGAGCTTTCCCGTGCTGACGCTGGAAGATATTGCTGAATCCACCTGGCTGGTCGTCAAGTATCTTGGCATCGAGCAGTTGCATTCGGTCGTTGGCTGCTCGATGGGCGGTATGAGCGGTCTCGCGCTGTGCGTGCGCCACCCTGAATCAACGCGCTCGTTCGTGTCGATTTCGTCGGCGACCCGGGCGATGCCGTTCTCAATCGCCGTTCGTTCGCTGCAGCGGGAAATGATTCGCTCGGACCCGAAATGGAAGAAAGGCAATTACAAGGTTGGTAAACCTCCGATTACGGGTCAGCGGCTGGCGCGCAAGCTCGGCATGATTACCTACCGCTCGGCCGAAGAGTGGGCGCAGCGATTCGGACGTGAACGCTCGACGACACACGCTCGCATCGAAGACATGTTTGTCGCCGAGTTCGCGGTCGAGTCGTATCTCGAAAATCACGCGAACAAATTCACAGGCTCTTTCGACCCCAACTGTTACCTCTACCTGTCACACGCTTCGGATCTGTTTGACCTGGCCGAGTACGGCGGTTCATTGAAATCGGGGTTCAAACGCCTGAATCTCGAACGGGTGCTGGTCATTGGCGTACGAACCGACATTCTGTTTCCGCTTGCACAGCAACGCGAACTGGCGGCGGGATTTTCTGAAGTTTGCAGGGACACACAATTGACGGAGCTGGATTGCATTCGCGGCCACGATTCGTTTCTCGTGGAAATGGACGCGTTCCGACCCGTAATTTGTGAATTTTTCGATGCCTGTCCGCCGCTTACGGTTGTGGCAGCAGAATAGCCGGATCCACGGCCGTGCCATTGAGGTAGGTCCCGAAGTGCAGGTGCGGGCCTGTAACCCGCCCCGTGGCGCCGACCGCGCCGATCACATCGCCGGCATTGACCGCCTGACCTTCCTCGACAGCAATATCACTCAGGTGGCAGTACAGCGTCACGAATCCCTGACCATGATCGATGATCACGGTACTGCCATTGAAAAAGAAGTCGCCCGTTGCCGTGATGACACCGCTACGTGGCGCAATGATGGGCGTCCCCTCATTCGCCGCGATGTCCATCCCCTTGTGCGGCGAGCGCGGTTGCTCGTTAAAAAAGCGCCGCAAACCGAAACTGGAGCTTCGTGGCCCGTCGACTGGCGCTTCCAGCTCTATGCCGGCGGCAGTAGTTATCCGAAAGCGACCCAATGCGGCGTCGATGATCCTGCGTTCACGGGCGATTCGGTCAAGCTGCTCCTGGTCGGGCGTAACGTAACTCTTGTTCTTTACGGTCAGTCGCTGCTCGCGATACGCGTGCGGCACGATGTCGATTGAAATATCGTTGTCGCCGACTCGTATGGACAGTCCGCCGGATTTTGTATCCAGAGGGACGCCGACAACGGCGTGCCAGCGATCGTTCCTGGTCAATATCAACAGCGGCTTGTCCTGGAATGAAACGGGCGGTGGCGGCTGATCCGCGCTGCCGACGTCGACGATTGCGATACCGCCTGGCCACGGCGAGTGCTCCGGCACCGCGTAAGCCATTTCGGCGAGCATGACCGACGACACCAACGCCCAGCGAAGCAATGCGAGAAATCGCCTAGTCATGATCAATGACCTTCTTGACGGTCGCAACAAGTTCGCCTTTTGACAGGCGTGCGCGGATTTCTTCACCTCGACCGACATCCCGGGCACGCAGCAGCACTTTGTTGCTGCTCGCCTCGGTAACGATCGCGTAGCCCCGATCGAGAGTGGCGAGCGGGCTGACCGAATGTAGCGCTCGGCCGAGCAGGGCGGCGCGATGGTCGGCGGTCGACACGATACTGCGGGTAACCGTGGCCAGCCGCTGCCGAAGTTCGGCGAGACGACCAATCGTGCGTTGTACCGAAATCGCGGGCGACAGTTGCACGAGCTGACCGCGCATTATCTGCAGCCGATTGCTTTCTTGCAGCAGCTGCTGGCGCATGGCTGAGGCGAGTCGCCCGCGGTTCTCGCGCAATGTGTCGTGCTGACGGCGTAGTGTCGCGGCCGGGCTGGCGGCCAGCAGTCGCCGCCCGAGCCAGTCCATTTGCTGGGCGCGATCTTCCACGGCTCGCTGGCCGATTCGGCCCATGCGTATGGCAAGCGTTGCAATGCGACGCTGCCAGTCGTGCTGGCTGGGGACGACGATTTCCGCGGCGCCGGACGGCGTGGGTGCTCGCACGTCGGCGACAAAGTCGGCAATCGTGAAATCCACCTCGTGCCCGACGGCGCTGATGACGGGCAGCGGACAGTCGGCGATGGCGCGGGCGAGCTGTTCATCGTTGAACGCCCACAGATCTTCCAGTGATCCGCCGCCTCGGCCGATGATTAGTACGTCGCATTCGTCGCGGCGCACCGCAGTCGCGAGCGCTTCGATCAGCTCACCGGGCGCGGCATCGCCCTGCACGGCGGCCGGGTAAATAACCACGGGTACGGCTGGAAAGCGCCGGCCAAGCACGCTCAAAATGTCGCGTATGGCCGCACCGCTTGGCGACGTGATGATGCCAATGCGATTGGGCAGCGTTGGCAAGGCCTGTTTTCGATCCTCGTCGAACAGGCCTTCGTCCAGCAACTTCTTTTTCAGGGCTTCGAAGCGGCGCTTCAGAACGCCTTCACCGGCGGGCTCCATTTGCTCGACGATGAGCTGATAGTTGCCGCGCGCCTCGTAAATGCTGACGCGGCCATAGGCGAGCACATGGTCGCCGTTCTTGAAACCGATGGCCGGACCGCGCTGCCGCTGGCGAAACCAGGCGGCGCTGACCTGGGCGCTGTCGTCCTTGAGACTGAAGTAGACGTGCCCGGACGCCGGCCGCGAGAGGTTCGATATTTCTCCCTCGACCCAGAGGCGGGCGATGCCCTGCTCGAGCAGCGTTTTGACGCGCCGGTTGAGCTGGCTGACGGAGATGGCGGCTTCGGCGGGCATTTTGCAAGTATATCGTTCCCATACATCGTTTACGCGCAAATCGCGCGCGCGTACAATTGATCGATTAACCACAACCGATCGAAGAATCCTCCATGCGAATCGCCAAGGAAGCCCTGACTTTTGATGACGTCCTCCTGCAGCCCGGTTATTCCGAGGTGCTGCCGCGCGAGGTGGACCTGAGCACGGCACTGACCCGGGAAATCCGGCTGAGTATTCCGCTGCTGTCGGCGGCGATGGATACCGTGACCGAGTCGCGGCTTGCAATTGCGCTGGCCCAGGAGGGCGGGCTGGGCGTCATTCACAAGAACATGTCCGTCGAAGAGCAGGCGAGACAGGTCCTTATGGTCAAGAAGTTCGAGTCGGGCATGGTGCGCAACCCGATCACCGTGACGGGCAACATGACAATTCGCGAGGTCATTGACCTGACGCGGGCCATGGGCATTTCCGGCGTACCGGTTGTTGACGGTCGCGAGACCGTCGGTATCGTGACGCATCGCGACCTGCGATTCGAGACACAGCTGGACGCGCCGGTATCGACCGTCATGACGCCGCAGGATCGACTCGTGACGGTTCGCGAGGGCGCGGACGACGAAGAAGTTCTATCACTGTTGCACCAGTTTCGGATCGAGAAAGTGCTGGTCGTCGGCGACGACTTCGAGCTCAAGGGCATGA
>CAWJCA010000027.1:0-5791 GCA_963841165.1 uncultured Gammaproteobacteria bacterium
CGATGCCGAGAGCGATGCGGAAGAAGATCGGAAGTTCCGCGAACTCGTGGACATGCGCAACGAGGCAGATGGGTTGATTCATGCCGCAGAGAAGACGCTCAGCGAACTCGGCGAGAAGGCGAGCGCCGAGGAACGGCAGGCTGTCGAGAACGCGGTATCGGATCTCAAGAGCGCGCTGGAAAGCGACGACAAAGACGTCATCGAGAAGAAGATGGCCGTATTGGGCGAAGCATCCGGCGGTCTGGCTCAGAAGCTCTATGCGGAGCAGGCGGCCGATGATGCCGGTGGCGACGGGGCTGCGTCGGCATCCGATGACGATGTTGTCGATGCGGAATTCGAGGAAGTCGACAAGGACGAAGCGTCGAAATCTTAGTAAGCTGACGCAAGCAGGAAAACGTCCGGGCGCCCCAAGGGGCGCCCGAACTATAGGGAATCATGGCGAAACGCGACTACTACGAAATATTGGGGGTCTCGAAATCAGCATCAGCTGACGAGATCAAGAAGGCCTACCGTCGCCTTGCCATGAAGCATCATCCCGACCGCAATACGGATGGTGACGGCTCCGATGAGCGATTCAAGGAGGCCAAGGAAGCTTACGAAGTCCTCAAGGATGCCGATAAACGCTCGGCCTATGACCGCTTTGGACACGAAGGTGTGCGCGGCGGTCCAGGTGGTCCGGGTGGTTTCGGCGCCGAGGGATTCAGCGACATCTTTGGCGACGTCTTCGGCGACATTTTCGGCGGTGGCGGCCGCCGCGGCGGCGGTCCACAGGTTTTTCGCGGCGCCGACCTCGGTTACGAACTGAGGCTCGACCTCGAGAAGGCTGTTGCGGGCGACAACGTCAAGATCGATGTGCCGACGCAGGTCGCCTGCGAGACTTGCAGCGGCAGCGGCGCCAAGAAGGGCAGCGACCCGGTTCAGTGTACGACTTGCGGTGGCGTTGGCCAGGTTCGCATGCAGCAGGGTTTTTTCTCGATACAGCAGACTTGTCCGGCCTGTAAGGGCGCGGGGACGACGATCGCGGATCCCTGTAGCGATTGCCATGGGCGTGGGCGAATCCGGAAAACGCGTACATTGGCGGTCAAGGTGCCGCCTGGTGTAGACGACGGCGATCGCATCCGGCTCTCGGGCGAGGGCGAGGCAGGTCGCAACGGTGGACCAGCCGGCGACCTGTATGTTGAAATCCGCGTCAATCCTCACAAGATCTTCGAGCGCGAGGGCTCCAATCTGTCGTGCGAGGTGCCGGTTAGTATCGCCTCGGCAGCGCTCGGTGGTGAGGTCGAACTGCCGACGCTGGACGGTAACGTTGCACTCAAGATCCCGGCCGGCACACAATCGGGCAAGGTTTTCCGGCTGCGCGGCAAAGGGGTCAGGACCGTTCGAGATGCGCGGCAGGGCGATTTGTTCGCCCAGGTCGCCGTGGAGACGCCGGTGCACCTGACGGCCGAACAAAAGGACCTGCTGAAGCAATTCGAAGCGTCGCTGCAGACAGGCGGCGACAAACACAGTCCGCGGGCCGAGGGCTGGCTGGACACGGTGAAGCGCTTCTTCGAGCGCATCAGCTAAAGGCAGAAACCAATCAGCGCGTTGAGAATAGGTATTGCCGGTGCGGGCCGCATGGGTCAGGCCATAGCTGCGGGTATCGAGCAGCAGGCGGACCTGGAGTTAGCCGGCATCTGGACACGCGGCGGCAAACTCGACGACGTTGTTGCTTCGGCCGATGTCGTCATCGATTTCAGTTTGCCCGAGGGGACTGTCGAGGTTCTCGCCGCAGCAGTTCGTCACGAGAAACCGCTGGTCTGTGGTGTCAGCGGCCTGGACGACGCCCAGATGGAGTTGCTGGATCAGGCCTCGGCGCAAATCCCGGTCGTCTACGACCGCAATATGAGCCTCGGTATAGCCGTCCTTGAGCATTCCGTCCGGGAAGCTGCTGCATCGCTGGGGCTGGATTTCGATATCGAAATATCCGAGACCCATCACATTCACAAGAAAGATGCCCCGTCGGGTACGGCGCTCAAGCTGGGCGAGGCCGTTGCTGCGGCCCGGGGGGAGGACGGAACGGGAACGGTTCGTTTCGAGGTCGAACGTCGCGGCGAGGTTCCTGGCGATCACGAAGTGGTCATGCGCTCCCCGACCGAGCGCCTGACGTTTGCTCACAGCGTTACGACCCGGCAGGTGTTTGCGGATGGAGCGCTCAGGGCTGCGCGCTGGGCAATCGGACAAGCGGCGGGCCGTTACGGCATGCGTGACGTCTTGTTCAGTAAATGAGCAACGTCGTCAATTAGGTTCAAAAAAAGGCCCGCTGACTCTGGCGCGAGCAGTTCGCCTTCAGTAAACTACGCCGGATCGCTGGGCGGTCAGCGAAGTCGCAAGCGGGAGGCCACGTCCTTCCGCTTTTGTGCATCTGAAACAGACGCATGTCGTAACGACCCGTAGGGAAGATGCGGCAGACACGCTGATCCACGTGTGATCTGGTTTTCGTTTTTCTATTGAGGGTCACGCTTGAGCACGCCTGCGATACTCGCACTTCAGGATGGCACCGTTTTTCACGGTACCTCGATCGGCGCCGATGGGCAGACCATCGGTGAAGTCGTATTCAATACAGCGATGACCGGATACCAGGAGATTCTTACGGATCCGTCCTATTGCCGGCAGATTGTCACGCTGACGTATCCTCATATCGGTAACACCGGCACGAACAGCGACGACATGGAGTCGTCGAAGATTCACGCGTCGGGGCTGATTATTCGCGACGGCACGATGGTCACGAGCAGCTGGCGCTCGGAACGCACTTTCAGTGAGTTCCTCAGGCAGGCCGGCGCTGTCGCGATTGCCGACATCGATACCCGCAGACTCACTCGCATCATCCGTGAGAAAGGCGCGCAGTCGGGCTGCATCATGACGGGCCAGCAGACCCCGGAAAAGGCCATCAAACACGCGCAGAAATTTCCTGGCATTGCCGGCATGGATCTCGCGAAATTCGTCACCACGGAGCGTTCGTACCAGTGGTGCTACGGAACTACCTTCGGCCGCAAGCCGCGCATCATGACCCGTCGCGTCGCGCCATATCATGTCGTTGCCTACGATTTCGGCGTCAAACGCAATATTCTGCGCCTGCTGTCGGATCTCGACTGCCGCCTGACCGTTGTCCCGGCGACCACGTCGGCCGAGGAGGCCATGGCGCTGTCTCCGGACGGCATCTTCCTGTCCAACGGTCCGGGCGATCCTGAGCCTTGCGACTATGCCATTGCCGCTATCAAGTCGTTTCTGGACAACGGGCTGCCCGTATTCGGCATTTGCCTGGGCCACCAGCTGCTGGCGCTGGCCGCCGGCGCGAGGACCGAGAAGATGAAGTTCGGCCACCACGGCGCCAATCACCCGGTGCAGGAACTGTCGAGCGGCAAGGTCATGATCACCAGTCAGAATCACGGTTTTGCCGTTGACGAATCGTCATTGCCCGACAACGTCGAGGCGACCCACCGCTCGCTGTTCGACGGCACGCTGCAGGGTATTGCTCTCAAGGACAAGCCGGCCTTTAGTTTCCAGGGGCATCCCGAAGCCAGCCCGGGTCCGCACGATCTGGTGCCGTTGTTCGAGCGTTTCATGGTGCTTATGGATGCGCAGAAACGCAGCGGCTTGAAAGCGATTCTATCAACGTGAAAATATTAAGAAAAACAAATAATTATTATATAAACCTAATCTACTTTATTACTATCTGTTCAGATCGATGCCATGCCCAAACGCACTGACATAGAGAGCATCATGATCATCGGTGCCGGACCGATCGTCATCGGCCAGGCCTGTGAATTCGACTACTCCGGTACCCAGGCCTGCAAGGCTCTGCGGGAAGAGGGTTACCGCGTCATTCTCGTGAATTCGAATCCGGCGACGATCATGACCGATCCGGATATGGCGGATGCCGTTTACATCGAGCCGGTGCAGTGGGCGGCTGTCGAGCGAATTATCGCCAAGGAACGGCCGGATGCGTTGCTGCCGACAATGGGTGGCCAGACGGCGCTCAACTGCGCTCTGGACCTCGTCCGGGAGGGCGTGCTCGAGAAGTACAACGTGGAGATGATCGCTGCCTCGCGTGAGGCGATCGACATGGCCGAGGATCGCGACCTGTTTCGCAAGGCCATGGCCGAAATTGGCCTGGAGTCGCCCAAAGCCGAGATCGCGCATTCGCTCGAGGAGGCGCTCGAGAAACAGCCGACGGTGGGTTTTCCGACCATCATCCGGCCGTCGTTCACTATGGGCGGCAGCGGCGGCGGAATCGCTTATAACCGGGAAGAGTTCGAGCGCATTGTCACGCACGGGCTCGAGATGTCGCCGACAACCGAGGTATTGCTCGAAGAGTCCGTTATCGGCTGGAAAGAGTTCGAGATGGAGGTTGTTCGCGATCGTAACGACAACTGCATCATCGTCTGCTCGATCGAGAATCTCGACCCGATGGGTGTGCACACCGGCGATTCGATTACGGTCGCGCCGGCGCAGACTCTGACCGACAAGGAGTACCAGCGGCTGCGCGACGCGTCCATCGATGTGTTGCGCAAGATCGGCGTGGATACGGGCGGTTCGAACGTGCAGTTCGCTGTTTGTCCGGACACGGGGCGTGTCCTGATTATCGAAATGAACCCGAGGGTCTCGCGGTCGTCGGCGCTGGCGTCAAAAGCGACGGGTTTCCCGATTGCCAAGATCGCGGCCAAGCTGGCTATTGGCTACACGCTTGACGAGCTCAAGAATGAAATCACGGGCGGTACGACGCCGGCCTCGTTTGAGCCAGCAATCGACTACGTCGTAACAAAAATTCCGCGGTTTACGTTCGAGAAGTTCCCGGGCGCCAATGACCGTCTGACGACGCAGATGAAATCGGTCGGCGAAGTCATGGCCATCGGCCGTAATTTCCAGGAATCCCTGCAGAAAGCGCTGCGTGGACTCGAAACCGGAACAACCGGGCTGAACGAGATCTGTGGTCCTATAACGAACGATGTCGAACGGGACAGGCTGCGCCAGGAGCTGCGCATGCCTGGGCCGGATCGCCTGCTCTATGTTGGCGATGCGCTGCGACACGGCTACTCCGACGAGGATGTGGCCGAGGTGACCGGTATCGACCCCTGGTTCGTCGTGCAAATTGCTGACCTCGTCAATACCGAGGTCGAAATTCGCGAAGCCGGTTTGCCGGGTCTCGACAAGAAAACGATGCGTGCCATCAAGCGCAAGGGTTTCTCTGATGCCCGTATCGCTGAATTGCTGGGCGTCGCAGAGACCGAAGTTCGCGAGCGACGGCTGGACCTGGAAATTCGACCGGTTTACAAACGCGTCGATACCTGTGCTGCGGAGTTCGCCACGACCACGGCTTACCTGTATTCCACCTACGAGGAGGAGTGCGAGGCCGAGCCAACCGAGCGACCCAAGATCATGATTCTCGGCGGCGGGCCGAATCGAATCGGGCAGGGTATCGAGTTCGACTATTGCTGCGTGCACGCGGCGCTCGCACTCAAGGAAATCGGCTACGAAACGATCATGGTCAACTGCAATCCGGAAACCGTATCGACGGATTACGATACCTCGGATCGCCTGTATTTCGAGTCACTGACGTTCGAGGACGTCATGGAGATTATCGATAAGGAAAAACCCAAAGGCGTAATCGTGCAATATGGCGGCCAGACGCCGCTAAAGCTGGCGCGCGCGCTCGAAGCGGCGGGCGCGCCTATCATTGGTACATCACCGGATTCGATCGACGTCGCGGAAGATCGGCAGCGTTTCCAGAAACTCGTCGACCGCCTGGAGC
>CAWJCA010000028.1:0-5942 GCA_963841165.1 uncultured Gammaproteobacteria bacterium
GCGAATATCGCTGATACGAACTAGGGCGGCCCGCGACCAGGATCGTCACCAATTACCCCATACCGATCAAGGCGCACGGACACCGAATGACCCTTTATTTGTTGTTCAATCCAGCCTGCCGTCAGAACACGAAGTGTTCCTCGTCGATCGTCATTAGCGATTCGGGACCTGCCAACATCGTCTGCAGCAGCGAAGTCGTTCGAGGCAGGATCTTGGCAAAGTAGAACTCTGCGGTCTGTATCTTCGAACGATAGAACGCCTCTTCCTTTGTTCCCTGTTCCAGTCGCCTGTACGCCGCGCTGGCGCTGGCGGCCCAGGCTACGCCCAGTAACAGGTAACCCGAGAACATGATGTAGTCGACCGAGGCTGCGCCCACGGCATCCCGATTTTTCATGGCCGCAAAGCCGATCTTTCGCGTGAGTGACCGCCACTGACGGGTGAGCCTGACCAGCTTCTTCACGTAGGGCCTGATCTCCTTGCGGCGGCGCGCTTGCTTGCAGAAATCCAGGATGAAACTCGTCACCGGGTCCAGCGCCTTGCCGCGCGAACCGAGTACCTTCCTGCCGAGCAGGTCCAGTGCCTGGATGCCGGTGGTGCCTTCGTAAAGCATGGCGATTCTTGCGTCGCGAACGTTTTGTTCAACGCCCCACTCACTGATGTAGCCGTGCCCACCGAAACACTGCATGCCGAGGTTGGCGCTTTCGAAGCCGGTTTCAGTGAGAAACGCCTTGATGATCGGCGTCAGCAGATTGAGCACTTCGTTGGCATTCCTGCGTGCCTCCGGGTCCTTCGACCGGGTCAGGATGTCGCCCTGGGCGCTGGCGTAATAGATCAGTGCACGGCCGCCTTCGGCAAATGCTTTCTGCGTCAGCAGCATACGGCGCACATCCGGATGCACGACGATCGGATCGGCGGGTCCGCCGGGGTTCTTTGGGCCCGACAGGGAACGCATCTGCAGGCGATCCCTGGCGTAGGCCAGCGAGTTCTGGAATGCCAGCTCGGAATGCGCGAGGCCCTGCAGGCCGGTGCCGAGGCGGGCGAAGTTCATAAAGGTGAACATGTGGTTCAGGCCCTTGTTGATCTCGCCGATCAGGTACCCGGTAGCGCCATCGAAATTCAACACGCAGGTCGAATTGCCGTGAATGCCCATCTTGTCCTCCAGGGCGCCGCAGCGGACGCCGTTTCTGTCCCCAATGGCGCCATCGTCGTTCGGAATGAACTTCGGAACGATGAACAATGAGATGCCCTTGGTACCCGGTGGCGAGTCCGGCAGGCGTGCCAGCACGATGTGCACGATGTTCTCGGCCAGGTCGTGTTCGCCGGAGGAAATAAAGATCTTCGAGCCCGTAATTCGATACGTGCCATCGGCAACCGGCTCGGCTTTCGTCTTCAACAAGCCCAGGTCGGTTCCGCAATGCGCTTCTGTCAGGCACATCGTTCCCGTCCAGCGGCCGCTGACCAGCGGCTCCATGAACATCGCCTTTTGCTCTTCGGTGCCGTGTTCCTTGATAGTTTCCATCGCACCGTGCGACAGTCCCGAGTACATGCTCCAGGACCAGTTGGCCGTGCCATTCATTTCCCGAACGGGCATACCGATGGACAGGGGCAGGTCCTGGCCGCCGTACCGTCCGGGCTGGTCCAGCGCCGGCCAGCCGTCTTCGATGTATTGCTGGTAAGCCTTCTTGAAGCCGGAAGGCGTCGTTACTTCGCCGTCTTCGCTCAACTGGCAGCCTTCCCGGTCGCCCACGGCATTCAACGGAGCCACGATCTCCTCGGAGAACTTGCTGGCTTCCTCGAGGATCACGTTGACGAGGTCCAGGTTCACCTCTTCGCATCCCGGCAATGAAGCGTAGTGCCGGTCGTAGTCCAGCACGTCTTCCATTAAAAACCGCATGTCCCGCAAGGGAGCTTTGTAGGTCGTCATAGCGAGCTCTTTTCAGCGTACAACTGTACGCACAACCGTACCACGTGTCTGCTAGAATGCAACACCCTCGCGAAAGAATTGACTCGATCCGACCATGACAAGAGCGCTCCGGAAGACCTCAAGACAGCAGCAAAAGGCGGAAACGCGGCAGAAATTGCTGGATGCAGCGGCCGCCGAGCTGGCCTCGGGACGGAGTTTCGATACGCTCAGCCTGCGCGAGGTCGCCAAGCTGGCCGGCATTGCGCCGACCTCTTTCTACCGGCACTTCCACGACATGGAAGGGCTCGGACTGACGCTTGTCGAGCAGTGCGGTGAGTCAATGCGCAAGCTGATCCATGACGTGCTGCACCAGGCATCGAATGGTCGGTCGTTGATCAGGGCCTCGGTAGAGACGCTCTTCGAGTACTTCCACAGCAACCAGGGGATGTCGCGAATGATCCTGCAGGAGAGCATGTCGCGGCAGCCGGAGTTTCGACGCGCCGCCGAGCGGCTCATGCAGACCATGTCCAGTGACCTGGCGGACTACCTGGAAGAGGAAGCGCGCGAACGCGGCGTACCGCTGGGGCACGCGCGAACTGCGGCTGATTCGATGGTCGCCATCCTGTTCACGGCGGGCATCGCGCTGCTTGACACGCCGCCCGATGAGCGCGACCGGCACGTTGAGACCGCCATTATTCAGTTGCGCATGATCATGCGCGGCGCCGAGGCCATGGGCGAGATATAGCGCGGATCCGTAAAAGACCCCTATTTATTTCCCGAAGCGGCCGCTATTCGGCGAATGGTATCGGTTCGACGAGGCGCTCAAATTCCGTGTACGGCAGACGTACCAGTTCGCTGTGCGA
This sequence comes from uncultured Gammaproteobacteria bacterium, assembly GCA_963841165.1. Lineage (GTDB taxonomy): Bacteria > Pseudomonadota > Gammaproteobacteria > Steroidobacterales > Woeseiaceae > UBA1847. The sequence goes on from CAWJCA010000028.1 coordinate 2,767, forward strand.
GCCGGCGTTAAAGGCGATCTGCTCATCTTCCCTGAGTGCCTGCGAGACGAATACCTTCATGTCGTAAAGGTTACCGAACGGCGGCATGGCACCTGTCTCGCAATCCGGGAATGAACCTTTGAATTCATTCTCGCTGGCGAGCTCGACCTTGGCGGCGCCGAGCGCTTCCTTGAGTTTATTCAGCTTGACGTGCTCGGAGGCCGGCGTGACCACCATTGACATCTTACCGTCGATTTTAACGACGACAGTCTTCGCGATTTCCTTTCCGGGGATATGCGTCGTCTCGGCAATTTCCTGCGCCGTGAATGCCGGTGAGTGAGCGATGGTTACGTACTTGATGTTCTCTCTGTCGAGAAATTCCTTGAGTCGTGACCCGGGCATGATCCTCTCCTTCTATCTTCCGCAGACACGTCGTTCGACCGAATCAGGCGTGCCTGACAGGCTTCAGCCTACGCCCTTCAGCTGCAAAATTGAGCCTCGGAATCTCCCTATGCCCCGCCGGGATAGGTATGGGACGATAAGGTCCCGCAGCAACGAACGAGGAGAGGCCATCATGGGGTTTGCGTTATCCGATATGAAATTGACGAGCTCCGCCTTCGATCATGGCGGAAGCATTCCCACGCGCCATACCGGCGAAGGTGACGATGTCTCGCCGGCACTGTCCTGGTCGGGTGCGCCCGACGGCACGGCTTCCTTCGCGCTTATCTGCCACGATCCGGACGCGCCACTCGTCTCGCCCGGCAATTATGGTTTCGTGCACTGGGTGCTTTACGGCATCCCGGCGTCGGTATCTGAGTTGGCAGAGGGAAGCGAAGACTACACCCAGGGCCTCAACAATTTCGGCAACAACGGCTATGGAGGACCTATGCCGCCCGAGGGTCACGGGCCTCACCATTATTTCTTCTGGCTGCTCGCCCTCGACTCCGAGCCCGAGCTCGAGCCGGGACTTGCGATGTGGGATCTGCTCGAAAAGATCGAGCCTAACGTCATTGCGATGAACCGCCTCGTGGGCACGTACGAGCGATCCTGAAGTCCGGCTTGATCGGATGAAATGAGATACTGGCATCCAACAGGGGTGCGAGGGCAAAAAATGAAACCAGTCAGGGCTGCGGGTTTACTCGCCACGATGTTGCTCGTCGGTTGCGTAGTGACTGTCAATGACCGGGTATTGGTTGGCAAAGATCGCGTGGCGCTGTGGCAAGAGAAGCTGGTGATTGCGCACCGCGGAGCCAGCGGCTATCTCCCCGAGCACACGCTCGCAGCGAAAGCGATGGCCTACGCGCAGGGGGCGCATTTCATCGAGCAAGATCTCGTCATGAGTAAGGACGATCACGTGGTCGTATTGCACGATCATTATCTCGATACGGTGACCAATGTCCGGGATGTTTTCCCGGACCGGGCCAGGGCCGATGGCCGGTATTACGTTATCGACTTTACATTGGCAGAACTCCGAACACTGGCCGTGACTGAGCGCTTCAAGTTGTCCGAGGGCGTGAAAACCGCGGTTTTCGAGCAACGTTTTCCGCTCGAGAAGTCGTCGTTTCGAATTGCAACTTTCGCCGAAGAGATCGAATTGATTCAGGGTCTCAACCAGTCGACGGGCCGCTCGGTCGGAATTTACCCGGAGATAAAGAGCCCGGCATTCCATCGCGGTGAAGGCAAAGATATCTCGGTCGCAGTACTCGAAGTCCTGAAAACCTACGGTTATGACGAACAGCAGGACAGCGTTTTTCTGCAGTGTTTCGACGCAAGCGAATTACAGCGCATTCGTGGCGAGCTGCTTCCGGCTATGAATATGACCGTACCGCTGGTTCAGCTGCTCGGCACGGGCCCCGAATTTCGGGCGGCGCTGACGCCGGAGGGGATGAAGTCGGTCGCCTCCTACGCCGATGGCATCGGTCCGTCGATGCAGTTGATCGTAGCGCCTGGTTCAGTCACCGGAAAACTGCAGATCACCAACCTGGTCGAGCTCGCACACGAACTGGGTCTCGTCGTACATCCATACACGTTTCGCCGCGATCTGCTGCCAGCGTATGCAGATGACTACGGTGATCTGCTGGAAATTTTCCTGGACGATATTGGCGTAGATGGTGTATTCACCGATTTCCCCGATCTCACCGTCGAGTACATCGAGTCTAATTTGTGATCGGTTTTCTTAAACCGGCAGCGCATCGCAGCCCGCTACCGGATGACAAGGTCGACGCGACCTATCGACGCCTCCGGCTGCAGGTGTTTCTCGGCATTTTTGTCGGCTACGCCGGCTATTACCTGGTGCGGAAGAATTTCTCGCTCGCGATGCCCTACCTGGTCGAGCAAGGCTACTCGAAAACAGATCTTGGCCTGGCTTTGTCCGGAGTGGCGATCGCCTACGGCTTGTCCAAGTTCATCATGGGCAGTGTGTCCGACCGCAGTAACGCGCGCGTCTTCATGTCGTTGGGGCTGCTTTGTTCGGCGCTTGTCATGATCGTGATGGGCACGGTACCGCTTGCCACCAGCTCGGTTACCTTCATGTTCGTGCTGCTACTAACAAACGGCTGGTTTCAGGGCATGGGCTGGCCGCCGTCCGGGCGGGTCATGGTGCACTGGTTCTCGACCAATGAGCGCGGCACCAAGATGGCCATCTGGAACGTTGCGCACAATATTGGTGGTGGCATGGTTGGCCCGATCGCAATTCTCGCGATGGCCATATTCGCAGACTGGCATGCGATCCTGTATGTACACGGTTTTTTCGCAATCGCGATTGCGGCTTTCATTTTCCTGACGGTCCGTGACGCGCCGCAGTCGATGGGTCTGCCGAATATCGAGAAACATCGCGATGATTACCCGAGGGATTTTGCCTACAGCGAAACTCACGAGCGGGAATTCTCGGCGCGAGCCATCTTTCTCGAATACGTGCTCAACAACAAACTCCTGTGGACCATCGCCCTGGCGAACGCTTTTGTCTATTTCGTACGCTACGGCGTGCTGGACTGGGCGCCGACTTACCTGAGTGAGGTGAAGCAGTTTTCGTTTGCTGATTCCGGATGGGCGTACGCGCTTTACGAATTCGCCGGAATTCCCGGCACCCTTGTCTGCGGATGGTTGTCCGACAAGGTCTTCAAGGGGCGTCGCGCACCGGCATCGATACTCTTTTTGCTGCTTACGCTGGTTTGTGTGCTGGTCTATTGGAAGAACCC
>CAWJCA010000029.1:0-66448 GCA_963841165.1 uncultured Gammaproteobacteria bacterium
GCGTCAAGCTGGTCGACATGATGTGTCAGTGCCTGTCCAACACGCGCGACATGTGCAAAGGCCGGCAGTTGCCGGTGATGTATCACAGCAAGGTCGGCAACGTATTTTCTATCTCTGGCAACCTCGCCACGCAGTTCCCGCAGGCCGTCGGCTGGGCCATGGCGTCGGCCATCAAAGGCGAAGACCACATTGCGGCATCCTGGGTGGGCGATGGCAGCACCGCGGAAGCCGATTTTCATCACGCCCTGACGTTTGCCGCCGTTTACCAGGCCCCCGTTATCCTCAACGTCGTCAACAACCAATGGGCCATATCGACGTTTCAGGGCACGGCCGGCGGTCAGCGCCGCGCCTTTGCCGCACGCGGTCTCGGTCTCGGCATCCCGGGCATTCGCGTCGACGGCAATGACCTGCTGGCCATCTATTCCGCCACGCTGTGGGCTGCGGATCGCGCGCGTCGCGGCGGAGGCCCGACCTTGATCGAGCTTGTGACCTATCGCGGCGGTGCGCACTCTACCAGCGATGACCCCTCGAAGTATCGGCCAAAGGACGAGTGGGAGTCGTTCCCGCTCGGCGATCCCCTCGAACGCCTCAAACAACATCTCATCGTCAAGGGCGACTGGTCAGAGGAGAAGCACGAGAATCTGTGGGAGCAGCTGGTTTCCGATGTTCAGGTTGCGTGGAAAGAAGCACAGAAATACGGAACGATGACCGAGGCGCCGTTCCTCGATCCCGCGACCATGTTCGAAGATGTGTACGCCGAGATGCCAGCGAATCTCGAATCGCAGCGCCGGCGCATGCTCGAAGTCCTGAGTGGAGAATAGGTCATGGCGCAGATGAACATGATCGAAGCCATCCGCTCGGCTCACGACGTGATGATGGACAAAGACCCGACGGTCGTCGTGCTGGGTGAAGACGTCGGCTATTTTGGCGGTGTATTTCGCTGCACCGATGGTTTGCAGCGGAAGTACGGCGATCATCGCGTTATCGACGCGCCGATAGCGGAGGGCGGCATTGTCGCCGCCGCCATCGGCATGGGCGTCAACGGCCTGCGCCCGGTTGCGGAAATCCAGTTCGCTGACTATATCTACCCGGGCTTCGACCAGATTGTCAGCGAGCTCGCGCGGCTTCGCTATCGATCCTGCGGTGAGTTCTTCTCGCCGGTGACCATACGTACGCCATCCGGCGGCGGCATTCGCGGTGGCCAGACCCACTCGCAGTCACCCGAAGCACTTTTTGCGCACGTCAGCGGCATCATTACAGTGATGCCGTCAAATCCCTATGACGCGAAAGGCCTGCTGATCAGCGCGATCGAGTCCGACGATCCCGTCGTGTTCTTCGAACCCAAACGAATTTACAACGGTCCGTTCGACGGTGATCCCGAGAAGCCTGGCGTATCCTGGGCCTCGCATCCGAAAGGCGAAGTTCCTGAAGGCTATTACACGGTGCCGCTTGGCAGTGCTGAAGTCGTGCTCCCCGGCGAAGAGCTGACGATCGTCACCTACGGCACGCTTGTACACGTCGCCATCGCTGCCGCGAAAGAAACCGGAATCGATTGCGAGGTCATCGACGTACGCACGATGTCGCCGCTGGACATAAAAACTCTCGCCGATTCGGTCAGGAAAACCGGGCGCTGCATGATCGCACACGAAGCAACGCGCTTCGGCGGCTATGGCGCCGAACTCGCAGCGACCTTGCAGAAAGAGTGCTTCTATCAGCTCGAAGCACCGATCGGACGGGTAGGTGGATGGGACACCCCTTACCCGCACGCATTCGAGTGGCAATACTTTCCAGGTCTTAAACGCCTGTCTGCCGGAATCCGAAGAATGATGGAGGCCGAATGAGCGAGTACATTTTTAAACTGCCCGATCTCGGCGAGGGAACGGTTGAGTCCGAGATCGGCGAGTGGTTCATCAAGGTCGGCGACCGTATTGCCGAGGAAGACCTGGTCGGCACCATGATGACCGACAAAGCCGCGGTCGAACTCTCCTCACCGGTCAGCGGCACGGTAGTGAAACTTGCGGGCGAACCGGGCGATATCGTCGCCGTTGGCGCGGCGCTCGTTATCATTGACACGGATGGGGCCGCCGTTGAAGCGCCGGCTGCCCCGGCACCGGAGGCCGCTCCGGAGCCTGTGAAACAGCCGGCAAAAAAAGTCGAAGCTGTCGTCGCCGAACTCGCCGAGGAACCCACAGAGCGGTCGCGCGTCGTAACCTCGCCGGCCATACGTCGTCGCGCGAAAGAAGCCGGCGTCGATCTTGAACTCGTTCCCGGCTCCGGCCCCGGCGGCCGTATTCTGCGCAAGGATTTCGATCTCTACCTGAAAGCCCACGCGACCGGCACACCGTTCTCCGCCGCCGCAACGCCATCAACGCAGGTCAAGGAAATCAAGATCATCGGCTTGCGACGCATCATTGCCGAGCGCATGTCTGCGGCGAAACGCGAGATTCCGCATTTCGCCTATGTCGAAGAAATCGACATCACGGAACTGGAAGCACTGCGCAAACACCTGAACGAAGCACGGGATGCTTCTGCAAGACTGACGCTGCTGCCGTTTCTTGGGCTGGCACTCATCAAGGCGCTGAGGGAATTCCCGCAGTGCAACGTCACGCATGACAAGAATCGCAACCTGTTACTGCAACACGACGCAGTACACCTGGGCGTGGCAACGCAGACACCGGATGGCCTCAAAGTGCCGGTTGTAAAACACGCCGAAATACGTTCGCTGGATGACCTGGCCGCCGAGATTCAGCGTGTCACAGTCGCGGCCCGGGACAACAGCGCGAAGAAGAACGAACTGTCGGGCTCGACCATTACGATCACGAGCCTTGGAAAACTCGGCGGCATTGTATCAACGCCCGTCATCAACAGCCCCGAAGTTGCCATTATCGGCGTGAACAAAGCGGTCGAACGGCCCGTCGTCTTTAACGGCCAGGTTGCCGTCCGCCTGATGATGAACCTGTCATCGTCATTCGATCATCGATTCGTCGATGGCTATGACGCAGCCGCGATGATCCAGCGCATCCGGGAAATGCTCGAGCACCCGGCAACAATATTTCTGCCACGTTAGGGACCCAGCACGCGGCCGGGGTTGAGGATGTTGTTCGGGTCCAGGCTCTTCTTCAGCGTACGCATGAGCTGAATCTCTGCCGCGCTCTTGCTGTGTGGCAGCCAGCTGATCTTTTCCAGGCCAATACCATGCTCCGCTGATACGGAGCCGCCGTATTGCTGCAGCGGCCCGTAAACACACTCATCGCTCGCCGTATGGAAGTCACCGTCTTCCATCGGCGCCACGAAGAAGTGCAGGTTGCCATCGGCCATGTGACCGAGCGCAACGCACCTTCCATCGGGCCAGCGCTTGCTGACATTTTCTTCCACGCTTGCAACGTACGCAGCCATATCGCGAATCGGCAAACTGACGTCGTACAGGTAAAACGGCGGTTTGACGAGCGCCGGCTCGAAGTTCTCGCGAATCTCCCAGATCGCCCTGGTCTCGGTGGCCGACTTCGGCAATACGGCATCGGCAATCAGCCCTTCCTCCAGCGCGTCGCCCAAAACGCGCTCGAAGCGTGCGTCATCAACGTCAGGGTCGCTGCCTTCGGCCTGGAACACGACGTAGAACGGGTAGTCACGCGGCAGCGGCGGGCGGTGACCGTTTTCGCCCGTCACGGCTCGATAGTAGGCGCCCCACATGATCTCAAAAGCACTCAGATTTCCGGCCAGCTCGTGCTGCAGCTTGCCGAGGAAACGAATGACATCCTCGATGCTGGTCATCGCGACGAGCGCATCCTGACGACTCGCTGGCTGGGGAAACAGCCGCAACACGGCACGGGTGACGACGCCGAGCGTCCCTTCGCTACCGATAAACAACTGCTTCATGTCGTAGCCGGCGTTGTTTTTCAGCATGCGGTTCATTGAAGTCATGACCGTACCGTCCGCCATGACGGCCTCGAGACCGAGCACGAGATTGCGCATCATTCCATAACGCAGCACGTTGATGCCGCCGGCATTCGTCGCAATATTGCCACCGATGGTGCAGCTGCCGCGTGCACCGAGATCGAGCGGAAAACACATGCCTTCTTTTGCGACGGTTTCCTGCACGGTCTGCAACACGGTGCCGGCCTCGACAATCGCGGTGCCGCCGACTTTGTCGATTTCGATGACACCCGTCATTTTTTCGGTTGAAAGCACAATGTCGTCGAGGCTTGGTTCGACCGCTGAGACGCAGTTGGTCAGGCCACCTTGCGTGATGACCGACTGGCCCGAAGAATTACAGTGCCGGAGGATGCCGGAGACGTCTTTGCTCGTCGCGGGCAGTACCAGCGCTTTCGCCTGCATGGGCGAAGGATTCCAGTAGCTGGTCGCACGGCTTGCGACGGATTGAGTATCCAGCACGCTTCGATCGCCGACGATCTTATTGAGTGTAGCCCTTGAACCGGACAAATCTGGCTCCCAATGGTCAGGGTGTCTGTAGCACCATCATAAGCCTGGACCCCGCACTTGGAAACCGTGCACGCCAGCGGACTCGCAGTTAGCCCGGCCGTCCGTCGATGCGAGGCTGAGCTAACATCGGCAAATAGCGCAGCAAAAAGATGCTAAACGCCAGCATCCATATGACGCCGGAAAGAATGACCAGCGCCGGGTAAAGACTGGCAGCAAACAGTCCGGCTGTCACACGAATAATCGCGGCCAGCTGGACCATGAGGAAGGCCGACATATCCAGTCCACTGGCTACAAGGGGTCGACCCGTGTGCCCCAACGCGCTACGCATCATCATCGCGAGCATGAGCCCGCTGATCGCGCCCATGGTCAGGGCATGAATCCACACGCCCTGGCTGACCAGCGAGTTTTCCGCCAAAGCCCTCAGGAAAAACACAATCGGCAGCCACGAATACGCAACCGGCATCATCCATAGCAAAGGACTGCCTGCCGTCAAGTGTGGCTGCCACAAAGCCAGGCGGTAGGCATGAGAGACCGCCGCTACAACGAATGTCGTGGTCGTTAGCAGGACGGGAGTCGAAACCCAGCCGTTGCTGACCTGCAAAACGATAATAAGAACGAGTGAACCGAATGACAGAATTTCCAGCCAGCTCGCATGCCGCGGATCCGACCCTGAAATCGCATTTTTTGTAAATGCCGGTATCACGCGTCCTGCAACAATCGCGAATACGATGGTAATCAGGTCGAGTGCGGCGATAAGCGATGTGTTCGCCAACCATGCTGGCACGAAGCCGAGCGTAGCCAGGTGGTAGGTGACGTTCGTGATTCCGATCAGCAACAAAAGAGCAACGATCTTGTAGTTGCGCTGATTGCGGCTTTTGATAATGGGCAAAGCAACGGCAACAGCGAGCGCAGGAACGAATACCGCATCGACCAGCGCGGCCAGCAGCGGCGGTCCCGTGATGATCAACACACGTCCGGCGATCCACAGCGCAGCGAATGCGGCAAGCGCGAAGCCGGTTGGCGTCGGCAAACCTGTCCAGTTGCGCACGGCCGTGAACAGGAATCCGGACATCACGGCGATGGCGAAACCAAACACCATTTCATGACTGTGCCAGAAGATGCTTTGCAGGTATCCGGCAACATGAAAGGTGCCAGTAAAGGACAACAGCCAGAACAGCACAGAAGCAAGCGCGAAGATCGCGGCCAGCGAATAGAAGGGTCGAAAACCCAGCGCGAAAAGCTGGCTACTGCCCTTCATGGCGAAACCAGCCCTGCGTCGCGAGGCAAAAGCGCACCAACATCAACATGAGGGGCACCTCGATCAGAACGCCGACGACGGTTGCAAGCGCCGCTCCCGAAGAAAGACCGTAAAGCATGGCGGCCGTCGCAATGGCTACTTCGAAATGGTTCGAGGCACCAATCATCGCCGTCGGTGCCGCGTTCTCGTAGGTAAGCCCGAAAAGTTTCGACAATCCGTAGCCTAGTGCGAATACGAACACCGTTTGCACAAACAATGGGATGGCGATCCACAAGATCGTCAGCGGCTTCTGTACGATGGTCTCGCCCTTGAAGGAAAACAACAAGATCAGAGTCACCAATAGCGCGGCGATCGTAACCGGCGTCAGGTAATGCAGGAACTTGTCGCGAAACCAGTCCTCGCCTTTTACCGCAATTATCCACTTGCGCGACGCGTACCCGGTGACCAGCGGCAACGCGACGTACACGCTTATGGATAGAAGCAGCGCCTGCCACGGCACCGGCAACTTGCCAACGCCCAGCAGGAAACCGCCCAGGAAACCGAATAACAACAGCATCGTCAGCGAATTGATCGCCACCATCACGAGCGTGTGACCGTCGTTTCCTTTCGAGAGATAGCCCCATACCAGCACCATGGCTGTGCAGGGTGCAATGCCGAGCAGGATGCAGCCGGCCAGGTAGCTGCGCCACAACGGTACTTCCAGCATTTTCACACCATCAACGAGCACCACCTTGCCTGCGCCGTAAACTTCGCCTACCAGCATTTCCTTGCCCAACGGCATCTTCACGAGGTCCACCGCGTCGGGGCCGATAAACTTCAGGAACAGCGTTCCGAGGAAGAAGCTTGCGATCGCGTACATGGTGAAAGGCTTGATGGCCCAGTTGATGAACAGCGTCAGGCCAACCGGCTTTGCAGCCTTGCCCGCTTTCACGACCTCGTGAAAGTCAATTTTCACCATGATCGGATACATCATCATGAACAGGCACACGGCGATCGGAATGGAAACGACCGGCGCACCGTTCACGCTGATCGCCATGCCATCCAGGGCCTGGGCGACGTCCGGCGCGTACTTGCCGAGCGTTATGCCCAAGCCAATGCACAACAGAACCCAGACCGTCAGGTAACGCTCAAAGAAACTCATTGCTTCCCTTCTATCATTATGGGGCTGATTTTCATTCCATTTCAGCCTGAATAACGCAACCAATACATCGGTACCGAAGATCCACCGCTACCAGCTACGGCGCACGCCAATAGTCAGATTTCGCCCGGACGCGTCGAGCCCGGAGCCGTGAACACGGTAGTGCTTGTCGAGCAGGTTATCGAGACTGACGGAAAGCAGCCAGTCCTGTGCAAACGATTTCTGCAGGCGAGCACCTATCACCACCCAGCCCGGAGTTCCCTCCGGGTCGATCCGCACGTCGCTGACATCACGCGCACTAAGCCGGTCCTGGTTGCCGGCAAAGCGAAGCCAGCTTTCAAGCCGGTAATCGCCGCCGGCATCGTAAGACAGTACGACGCTGCCGTTAAGCGGCGGAATGCGCCCCGCAGGCTCCGTAGCGTTGCCGGATACCTGTTGTTCGCCCCAGGTGTAATTCAGAACAGCACGAGCACTGATTTCATCGCTCAGTCGCACATCGAGGCCGGCTTCCAACCCGCGTATCGAGGACTCCGCCGCGTTGACGCTTTGCACGATGTCCCGGCCGTCGGCCGTGACATTGCCAGTGCCAATCGATGTGATGCGATCGTCATAACGCAATGCGTAAATCATCAGGTCGAACGTAACCCGATCGGACCGGTGACGCACGCCGATATCTGCTTGAAACACGCGCTCGGAATCCAGCGTCGTGTTGGGAATGTTGAAACGATTGCCCGGGCGATTACCCAGTGTGCCAAGATCAAATACGTTCGGCGCACGAAAACCCAGGCCGAGGTTGGCGAGAATCTGCCAGCGCCGGGTCACATCGAATATCCATCCAAAGTCGCCGCTGATGTCGGTGCTGCTAATGTCAGCTGCGGCCGATACCGCGGTCACCGGCAGGCTGACATCGTCGTTGCTGACACGAATTCCCCCGTTCAGATTATTTCGGTCGGTCACCCGGTGCTCAATATTGGCGTAAAGCGCGGCCTGCGTGACCGTAGATCCATCAGGGAATCTCGACGCAACCTGTTGAATCGCTCCGGTCGGCAGGTCTTCCTCAACGCGAACGCTGCGAACTTCGTCGTGGTAGAACTCTGCACCAACAATCCACGATCCGGCCTCAGTGATTCTCGAGCCGCTGAGTGTCACGCCCATGAGGTCGCTGCTGTTGGATTCACGGCGCCGATCGGTCGCGCCGAAGTCGCGCGTGACCCGATCGTCGTCAACGCGTTGCCAGGCGATATCGGTATTCCAGTCCAGTCCTCCCGCCCCGGCTGTCTTCGTGTACTTTCCGTGCACGAAAACACGACGGTTGGGTGCAAACAGGAATTCGGACGACGACGGTTCGGTTTGGCCAAATCCGGGTACAAGCTCGTCGACGCGCGGCGTTTCCGGCTGCTCAAGATAATGTACATCGAGGAGCCAGGAACGATCGGTAGCCGGCGTGGCCGAAAACATCATTCTTGCCGCCCTGGATTCATAGCCGGACGGCCCGATGCGCTCGCCGCTGCCGGTGCGACGGTTGCCTGTCTTTAGATACTCGGCGCTGAACGACGATGCGAAAGCACTGTTGCCGAAATCAAGCATTGCACGCGTCGTCTTGCCTAACTCTGCCGTATCGAATGAGGCGAACACCTCGCCGCGCAGCTCCGTTTCGGAACGCTCGAAATTCGGCACGCGCGTCACGAGCTGCACGACGCCACCGACGGCGTCATTGCCATAAAGAGACGTCGGCGTTCCGCGCAGCACCTCCACTCTTTCAACCGCCGAGATCGGGACCAGCGAGAAATATTGAGTCGGCGCACTTCGGAAAATTGCATTATTCAGGCGCATGCCATCGACGAGATGCAGGATCGACGAGCCTTTGAGCCCGCGAATGATGGCCGCGCCCTGGCCCGGCGTGGTCTGTTGAAGGAATACGCCGACGTTCGATGCCAGGCTATCCGTTACCAGTTTTTGTGCTTGTATTTGCTCGCGAGTAACGAGCGTCAGTCCGGAAGACACCTCTTCGCTGCTGATGGCACGACGTGTCGCGGTTACCAGCACCTCTTCGATTTCATTATCACCGGCCGCAGCAATGAGCGGGGCGACCGTGGCCGCCATTAGCAACAGGAGTCTGGACATGCGCGTGAGGGTACATCATCTGATGCTGATACCGGAACGTAAAAAAGGGGCACTTCGTCAGAAGCGCCCCTCTCTCTCCGTGCCAACCCTGCTGATTAGCCGCGATTCTTGAGTGCGTCGCGAATATCAGTCAGTAATTGAACCTCTTCAGAGGGTTTTGCCGGCTCTGCCGGTTTTTCCTCTTCCTTCTTCTTCATCTTGTTCATGCCGCGAATCACCATGAAGATCGCAAACGCGATGATCAGGAAGTCGAGCACCGTGTTCAGGAACGTACCGTAGTTGATCGTCGGCGCTCCGGCCTCTTTGGCGGCCGCGAGCGTGGCGTACGCTGTGTCGCTCAGGTTGATGAACAGCTGGCTGAAATCGACGTTCCCCATCAACATGCCGATGGGCGGCATGATGACATCGGCAACAAAAGAGCTGATGATCTTTCCGAACGCGCCACCAATGATGATACCGACCGCCATGTCGACAACGTTGCCGCGCATCGCAAATTTCTTGAATTCATCTAACACAATGTTTCCCCTGTTGAGTCACGAGGCTTTGCGCCTCAGTTATTAGTCATTCAGTCGGGGATATTATCGGGAAAATTCGGCTTTCGACGATCTGCAACAATCGTTCACATTTGCGTTAGTGAGTCAGGCGCTTGATCTCGGTCAGCAGCTCCTGCATCGGCGCCGGCTTTCTAAAAAAATGCGTAAAAGTACTTTTCTGCTCATCGCTGAGTTTTGAGGCAGTAAGCGCAACAATCGGTTTGGAATAGCCATGTTCGCGGAGTACCTTGGCCGCAACCACGCCGCCAACACCGGGAACATTGCAGTCCATCAGCACCAGGTCCGGGTCGTACTTGAGCGTTTTCGCGATCGCCTCAGAACTGTCAGAGCTCGTGATCAACCCATAGCCGGATCGATGCAGGTAATGCTCAACCAGGGCAATCATGTCTTCGTCATCGTCGCAGATCAGAATGCTGAGCGGCTTTGCAGCGATGGTGTCATCAGTCGGTATCGGCAACAGCGGCACATTCGCAGTCGGGCCATCGTCTGCCGCCATGACCGGCACATGAACACTCACCGTGCAGCCTTCGCCCGGCATGGAGTCCAGGGACACTTCGCCACGCATGAGCTGGACCAGCCGAAGCGTGATGGTCAGGCCCAGGCCTGCGCCGGTCTCCGCGCGATCCTTGCCGCGCTCGAATGCCTGGAAAACCCTTTCCTGGTCTTCGATACTGATGCCCGGTCCCGTGTCACTGACCGTAACGACCAGCCGGCCGTTGTTGTAGGTTGCCGTCAGTTTTACGCCGCCATCAAGCGTAAATTTCACGGCATTGCCCAGAAGATTGATGAGAATCTGACGCAAACGAACCTCATCGGCATAGATGAGGTTTGGTACATCGGGATCAATGTAGGTCACAAAAGACAGCCCTTTCTCGGCCGCCATTGGAGCCATCATCGCCGCCATATCGTTGAGAAGGCTGACGAGATCGAAGTCGTGCTCGAGCAACTCGACCTGTCCGGCGTCGAGACTGGCATCATCCAGCACAACTTCAACCAGGGACGTCAGGTGCTTTGCCGATCGGGCTATCGTTTCGATACTTTTTTGGACGTCGTTACTACTCGTGCCCTCTTCACGCGCAAGGTCGGCATAATTGATAATGGATGCGAGCGGCGTACGAAACTCGTGCGACATCATCGCAATGAAGCGACTTTTGTTCGCGCTGATTCGCTCCGCCTCGCGACGATGATGATCCAGCTCTGACTTGGTTTCGACGAGTTCGCTGATAAGGTCCCGCTGACGGGCAATAAGCTTGTGCTGACGCGCATGCAGCAAACGCAATTCGTTTACTGACTGCTGCTTTGACTGTGTCGACGCATGTTCCTGGCGCGCATCCAGCAAGACGACGTAGCATTGGCCGCTATCCGGAATCACGTGCACGTTGACCAACGCCTGGCCCGGCATTTCCAGGAACTCGAATCTTCTGCGAGTCTGTAACAGAAATTCCCACCAGAAAAGGCGCCGGCTCGCGCATGTCCACACCGGGTTTGATTCCCCTGAGGCCGCACCACTCGCTGTGCCCCCAGCATTCGATCAGCCGATAGTTCTGATCGATGAGAAAGCAGAACGGTCGAGCTTGCGCAAGAAACTCGTTTTGCAGGTATTCGACGACGCGCGCAGGCAGGTCCACTATGCGCCACGCATATCATTGTCGATGATGAGCTCCGCAAGTCGGGTGATGGCCTGTTCGACATCGTCTCCGGTCTTTGCGCTGGTTCGGTAGACATTGCCATAGGACTTGCTGAGAGCATCGAGATACTCGTCGCTGACCGTCCAGTCATGCATAAGGTCTCGCTTGTTGATCAGCAGTACGAAGGGCGCCGCTCCGTATTTCTCTGTAATTTGACTGTGAAGATGCTCGATCGCGGTCAGGGTATCAGGCCGGGTACCATCCGCAACGTAGATAAAGCCGCTGGCGCCGCGAAGATAAGCAAGCTCCTTCGGGCCAAACTCGTCGGTGCCTGCAACGTCCCAGATCACGAGTTTGTGCACTATGCTCAGTGCCGGAAAGTCGATTTCCTTGGTGTCGATTTTTACGCCAACCGTACTCAGATATTTCTCGGAAAACTGGTTGGTGACAAAGCGCTCGACGACGCTGGTTTTGCCGACGGCAAAATCGCCGATGACACACACTTTGCTTGTAACACGCGTCATGGCAGTTCCGGCAACGACCGTAGCTGCAAATCAACCTGCACGTGGCGTTGACTGACATCCTCTCGTGGCTGGCCTTCCGCAATGACGTAATCGGGCTGGCGCACGATGCGAGCGGCAACTCCGGCGGACGCGAGCAGCCCGGCCGCAAAGCTCGCGCGTCGATCGGCCAGCGCGGCATTTGCCGCCGCATCACCGCTCGAGTCGGTCGATCCACTGAGCACCACGGAAACTGCGTAGCCGAATTGCGGTGCGTCTTCCATGAGCTGCCGGAGTTCGGCAGCATATTCGCGCAGTTCATCTTCGTTCCCTTCGGCAAGTTGCACACCGCTGCGGAAAAAGAACTTTGTTTCATCCAGGCTCGTGACCCGGTCGACGAACTGTTGCTGGTCACTAACCGCAAGGCCGCTCAAATCCAGCGCTTCAACTCCTGCCAGACTACTGAAGCGAGTTTGCAGCTGCTGTCGCCACGCCCAGGGAGCACTACCGGTCACGTGCAGGGTTGTCCCCGATACGTCAAAACTCACCTGTTCGGGCTGGCCGAAAAGTTGTGCGGCGCGCGCCGCGATTATCTCCGGCTGCAATGACTGGAACGGCTGCATCGAGACACTCAGTCGATCCGCCGGGATATCAACACTCTCTGCAACGTCGATGACGGCCATCGCCAGCGGATCCCTGAGACCACGCACCGCAAAATCGCCGCCGCTGCGCTCGAGGTCCGTTACGTAAATACCGGGCGTAGCACTGAGCGCCGCGTCGAGCTTGTCCTGTTGCTGCGAGTACATCCAGCTTCTGACGCCAAGAAAAACTGCGGCAGATACCAGCAATAGCAGCAGAATGACGATCGGAACAGGCGGTCCCTTACGGTTTTTGCCGCTTTCCTCACGCGCTTCAAACTGGAGACAACGTTCGAGCTCGACTTCGACATCCGGAATTGTGCTCGTGTCTCCTTTGTAATCCCGAATTGCGTCACCGTAGCGAAAGTGGATGCGCTCGAGAATGGCGGTAAGATCGGTTCGCAGGCTCTTCGGCGGCACACCGCGTATGACACACACGAGCAGTGCATGCGGTCCGTGCACGGCCCATAACGTAAACTCGCCCATGTCAGCCGATTCGAGTCGTCCCGTGCGATCCGGCGAAAACGACTCCTTGACGAAATCCTGAATCGCCGTGAACATCGCGGAAACAGCGTCACTGTCTTTTATTTTCGATGACTCGTGATGCACGTGGTCGACGAGCAGGCCGTTTTCCCGACTGATCAGATACGCCTGTTCGACCCGATAACGCATGGTCTTTTGCAGGACATACTCACCATACGGGATACCCGCACGCGATGCCTGCCAGCGCCATTTCATCCCTTTCGGGCTGACGCTGTGCTCTACAGCTTCGTTGATCTGCTGCGAGAAATTGCGCAGCGCATGCATGATCGACTTGCGAATCGCCGGCCCCATGACCGGGTACAGTGCATCAGCATAGGTTTCGGGTTCGTCGCGGAGCGCCAGTTGCAAGCACTCGCCAACGGGCTGTGTCAGCGACTCAACCAGCTCGCCGTCCTTCTGATGACTTTGATGGATTGCCTCGGGCAGGATATCGGCAACGTCGGCCGTCCGGATCTCGCGACGCTCCACGCGTTCGGAAATCGAGTCCAGGGCCTGTTTCTCGGCGCCGAACAGCAGCTCTTTTAGCTGGTCGAGATCGTTCATCGATGCTCTGCGTCAGACACCGGATCAGGCGTCGGGCAGCTTGGCGTTCTTCTTGAGACGCTGCGCAACGTCGCTCAGTACCGAGGCCAGGTCTTCCCGTCCGAGTTTTCGCGTCTCGACGGCCAGGCTCTTGCTGAGCTGCTCGTGGCTGTCGTGAATCATGCCCGACAGTTCCTCGCTCTGCTCCTGCAGTACTCCCCGCAAGTCATGCGTCTCGCTACCGATCTGTTCTTCGAGTTCAACGCACCACGATTCAACTTGTTCCGCCAGCTCCTTGAACTCTTTCGAGCCCTGCCTGCTCTCGTCTTTGCGGGCTTTGCGCTCATCCCTTAGTTGTTCGGCCAGCTTTTCAACTTCGCGCTTGACGCCGTTATTAAGTCGATCCACGCGCTTTTCGAAGTTCGTCGAAATCTGCTCAATATTCTTCGTGAGTCGTTTCTCGAGGTCGGCAAAACGCTGCTCGTAGTCGCGCATTTGCCCACCGAACAGGATCTCGCGAATCTTGTCGACATTGCCGTCAACATTTTCGGCCGATAAGCCGGACTGGTTTTGAGGTTGCTTCTTTGCCATGACCTTACTTCTCCATACCTATGTCGTTCTGCACTCGCCTTTATGCGTCGACTCGTTCTATCCGATAGCCGTGCTGGTAGATCGCCGACAGTATCCAGCCGTTCTCTTCACGCAGCTTGAGCTTCTTTCGCAAGCGGCTCACGTGTGTGTCGACGGTTCGCGTCGATACGGATTTGTTCTCGATTCCCCAAATCGCTTCGAGCAGGTGATTGCGCGACATCATTTTTCCTGTATTGCGAAAAAAGAACGACGCCAATTCAAACTCCCGGTTAGTCAGGTTCAGTTTCTCGCCGTTCAGACTGACCGTCTTGTTCGTAAAACTCAGGGAATAGGGCTCGACATCGAGGTCTTCTTCCGCGGGCTTGTTGCCAGCCGCCCGTCTTTGTACCGCCGACACTCGCGCCACCAATTCGGCTTGCCGCAATGGCTTCACGAGATAATCGTCGGCGCCAGCCTCGAGACCACGAACGATACTTTTTTCTTCATCTTTGGCCGTCACAATGATGACCGACGTATAGTCACCCATTTCCATGCGCAGCTTCTGCAAAACCTCGATACCACTCAAATCGGGCAGCACCCAATCGAGCAAATACAGATCGAAGCTGTCGCGCCTGACGGCCCGCAAAAAGCTTGCGGCATCGACATAGCAATCGACCGTATGTTCAGCGTGCGTCAGCCAAAGCTTTATCAACTCCGCCTGATCGGAATCATCCTCGAGAATCGCGACTCGCAATTTTTCTCCCATCCAGCATCAAACGGACACAGTGCAATGTGCTGGGTGCTGGCGACTTTATATTCGGAATTTTCGCGTCAGCGATTTGAGTATTATAGCGCTATACGCGCTATGCATCGGAATTTATTGAAGATTATATCAAATCCCGGCGTGACCGTTCGGATCAGCTGACCCTCAATTTGTGCAGAAAGTCCGTCAGCTCGCCAATCAGGCGCTCGATTTCCGGGGCGTTCCTGGCATCGGCTGCTTTTTCGAAATTCGCGCCGAGCCAGGAGATTTGATCGAGCCCATAAGCCGCACCCGAGCCATACAGGTTGTGACCGGTAACCCGAATCGTTTCGAAGTCCGACTCTGCAAGGGCCAGCGTCAGTTTGCCAATGTCATCCTTGCGATTACTGAGATACTTTCCAATGAGCCGGCGCGCAAACGGGTCAGCAATTTCGATCGGTTTTCCATTCCCGTTGGTCACACTTCTCGCCCTCACAGCCATTGCTGGTAGTTTACATTTCGGCAGCTGTTCTTGTAGCGTAACGGCCGTCTTATCAGTATGAAATTATTCCGGGCAATTTCTTGGCCTGCGCTACCCAATCACTGACTATTGAGGTCGACGGTGGTCGGCGTACGAGATTCTTGGCTTTGTTAACTTCTTCCATTTTCGCCGCCAGGTTCTCTGCGTTGCGGTTTTTCAGTTCTTTAACAGTATCGACACCCGCACATTCGAGCAGCTCCGCATACTGGCTCGCTACGCCGTTTATCCGAAAAAGATCAGCCATGTTGATACACTTTAATATACGCGCCTCGCTAATACCGGTTTTCTCCGCGAGCGCTGCGCGCGACTTCTTGTCGGCGCCAGCCTTCAGCAAGCTCTCTACCGTTCGAACACCAGCATTGCGCAGCGCTTCACCTGTCTTTGGCCCGATTCCTTCAATCTTTTCGATACTCTTTGACATGTTCTGATCTCTCTGGAGTTTTGTTTAGGACTGGCCGAAAGTCTACGTCAGTAGCAAGTGTTCCTGACCATCTGTGACATTTGTTGACAAACTTTCAGGGTCTGTTCAGCTTTATGCGACATCGGTCACGTTTGGCGCCGCAGCCTTGCTGCTAGTCTGGGTTCAAGCGGGCAAGAAGCGAATAAAGACCGGCAGTAAAACAGGGGCGGGCCCTGACGCGCTCAGGGTCGATATTGACCGTGGAGCTAGTTATGAAATACCTGCCTGCAGCAACCCTACTGCCTTTGGCCGTTATTCTCGGCGCCTGTAGTACCAGCGGCTTAAGGTCCGCGCCCGCCCAGGAAGTCGCCCAGAACGTAGCCATATCTCTATCGCCGGAGCCGTCACGCGAGACCATTCTCCTGGTCAGCCTCGAAGACGGCTCGGTGATCAAGCAAACGATCTTTTCCAGCGCCGATCTGTGCTTCAAGAAGAGCTCGGATAGTCTCACCACCTGCCTGACACAGGGTGCGCCCGTGTTCGCTTCCGACTCCAACACCATCATCGGCTACGAGATGATCGAAGAGCACATCGAACTGGTCGCCAAGTCCAACTGACTGTTTACTTGTCCCTGATTTTCGGTGATCTGAAGCATCCCGTGCTGCAGGAAAGTGCATTGTTAACGATTGTTACAGTGCGACGCACACCGTAATTCGGCCCCTATACTCCGCCTACTTTCACAAAAAGTGTAATTCAGGAGTTAGGGAAATGAACAAGATTTACGCACGAACTCTGGCGATCGTGGCGGGTGCCGCTATTGCCGGTGGCTGCTCAAGTATGGCAGCAGATAATTCATCCGTTGATGCAGGCAGTACTGCGATCACGGCTTCCGAGCTGGAGGCCTCTCAACGACGTATCAGCGAGCTGGAATCCTCGCTGGCTACCAAGAATCGTGACCTCGCAAACGCTGAGGCGCGCATCGCAAGCAGCGCGTCAACGACGGGCATGGCCAGCGACAACACGGGTTCGATGCCGTCGGATCCGAAGCCGGGCGAGTGCTATGCACGCGTAATCATCCCGGCCAAGTTCACGACCAGCACTGAAAAGGTTGTAAAACGTCCGGCGTCAGAGCGCATCGAGATCATTCCTGCTCGCTATGAGACGGTTAAGGAAACGGTTGTCGTCAAGGAAGCGTCCAAGAAGCTCGAAGTCGTTCCCGCCAAGTACGAGACCGTCGAAGAACGCGTACTGGTCAAGCCCGCAATTACGAAGCTAACGGTCGTGCCCGCAGTGTATGACACGCATCGAAGAGCGGGTAATGGTCAAGCCTGCGTCGACTCAGACGATCGAGGTTCCTGCTGTTTACGACACGGTTACGGAACGCGTACTGGATCAGCCTGCTCGTACAGAGTGGAAGCGTGGTACTGGCGTAGGCACGGGTAGTGGTGCAGCTATGTCAAGCGCGTCGCAGGCCGTCAAGCGCTTTGGCGACTTCAAGGTAATCGATACTCGCGTGGAAGACACCGGCGATTTGATGTGCCTGGTCGAGATCCCGGCTACGTACAAGACCATCGAGAAGCAAGTGCTTGTAACGCCTGCCACGACACGCAAGGTTGAGGCTCCGGCCGAATACAAGACGGTCAAGAAGACGGTTTTGAAGACGCCCGCTACAACGCGTGAAGTCACGATTCCCGCCGAATACCGGACAGTGAAGGTGACCCAGCAGGTTCGTCCTGAGACGACCCGCGAAATCGTCATTCCCGCCGTTTATGGCGATGTTGAAGTGACCAAGTTGGCAAAACCGGCTACCGAGCGTCGTATCCCGATTCCGGCCGAGTACGCAACCTTGACACGCAACAACAAGGTGAGCGACGAGCGCACTGAATGGCGACCGGTCTTATGCGAAGTCAATATGACCCGCGAGAACGTCGCTGCCTTGCAGACATCTCTAAACGAGACCGGTTGCTGCAAATGTGGACCGAACCGAAATGAGTGCAAGATCGACGGCGTCATGGGTCAGTGCACACTGCAGGCCGCTCAATGCTATGCAGAACGCAATGGCCTTTCTTCAGGCAAGAAGTACGTCACGATGGACGTGATTCGTGCCTTGGGCTTGAAGTTCTGAAGAGTCTGAATCTCACCCTCTAAGTATTGATTCAATCAGGCTCTTTTGGGCAGTCGCGTCGACACAACGCGACTGCCCTTTTTTTTGTCAGGCAGCGTTTGAGAGTTCCCGAGCCATTACTTCGCTCATCTTGAATTTCTGAATTTTCCCCGTAACCGTCATCGGGTATTCATCGACGAATCGAATATGTTTTGGCACCTTGAAATGTGTAATCTGACCCTTGCAGAACGATTTCACGTCGTCCTCGGCCAGTGACTCGCCTTCCTCGAGCTGGATCCAGGCACAGACCTCCTCGCCCATTTTCGGATCCGGAATTCCGAAGACCTGCACTTCCTTGATTTTCGGATGTGTATACAGGAACTCTTCGACCTCGCGCGGGTATACGTTCTCGCCTCCGCGAATGATCATGTCCTTAATCCGTCCGACAATTTTCAGGTAGCCTTCGTCATCCATGATGCCGATATCGCCGGAGTGCATCCATCGTGCCTCGTCGATAGCCTCGCGGGTCTGTTCCTCATCATTCCAGTAACCCAGCATGACCGAATAGCCGCGCGTGCATACCTCGCCTTTCTCACCGATCGGCACGACGCGACCATCAGGATCAACGAGTTTTATCTCTACCCATGGCACGGCTCTGCCAACCGTCTCAACGCGTTTTTCGACAGGATCTTCGGGCAGCGTAAGGTGATTGATAGGGCTCACCTCAGTCTGCCCGTATCCTATGAGAACGTGTTTCATGTTCATGTCGGCTATCACCCGTTTCATGACATCAACCGGGCACGGCGCACCGGCCATGACTCCCGTACGAAGCGTCGATAGATCGAATTTCTCGAAATCGGGATGGCTCAGTTCCGTGACAAACATTGTCGGAACACCGTGCAAAGCCGTACAACGTTCCTTTTCCACGGCTCGCAACGTCGATTCGGGATCGAAAACCTCACTCGGGTAAACGGCAGTGGCACCGTGTGAGAACACCGCAAGATTACCCAGAACCATGCCGAAGCAGTGATAAAGAGGTACCGGGATACAGACGCGGTCCTTCGATGACAACCGCATCCCGGCGCCCGTGAGATAGCCATTATTCAGAATATTGCAATGCGTCAGCGTTGCCCCTTTCGGGCTGCCTGTTGTACCGGACGTGAACTGAATGTTGATCGGATCGTCAGGGCGCAGCTCGGTTCTGAGCTCAGCCAGCCGAGCTCGTTCCTTCTCGCCGCCCGAGGCACAAACATCCGGGAAGTTGAGCATCCCGGGCGATCTTGTTGCCCCCATACGAATAACGATTTCGAGTTCCGGCAGTTTTTCCGACCGCAACTGTCCAGGCTCACACGAATTCAACTCGGGCGCGAGCGCATACAGCATTTCGAGGTACTTGCTGGACTTGAACTGCTCGGCGCTGACGATCGCCCGGCAGCCGGACTTGTTGAGTGAGTACTCGAGCTCGAAGAGCCGGTACGCCGGGTTGATGTTGACCAGGATCGCGCCGATCTTGGCCGTCGCCATCTGTGTAACGACCCACTCGCTGGAATTGGGCCCCCAGATACCGACGCGGTCTCCGGTCGTGATACCGAGGTGCAGCAGGCCACGGGCCAGTTCATCAATTCGTTTGTTGAACTCCGCGTAGGTCCAGCGCACATCCTGGTGACAGACGACGAGCGCCTCCGTATCAGGCGAACGCGCTGCAACACGTTCAAAATAGTTGCCAATCGTCTCGTAAATAATCGGGGCGCTCGATGCACCACAACTGTAACTCTGGGTCAATCCGGCCATGGTATTTTCTCCGACCCCTTTCCTGAGTCAGCCAACAATGGCCCATATTAGAGTCGTTGCCTACCCTTACGTCTATCGTGTGAAACACCAAGTACCACGAACTATGTAGTCGGCCCCGGCCGGCGAGAACCGCTCTGGAGCGCTACCGTATAGCCAGTCGGTTACGCGCCAAATACCTTGCGATACAGGGCGCGCCCGATCATGCGAACCTTGGTTCGTGTATCGAAGCGGTCCAGGTTCGTCTTGAGCGTCCCCAGGGTAAACCGGGTCTTTTTTGAATAGTCGATGCGCACATCCACGACAACCGGCCTGTTGTCGGCAGCGCTCTTGAATGCGGACGACAGGCCTGCAGCAATGTCGTCGTCTGATTGAATGCCGACATACGCACAGCCCGTCGCTTTGGCAAATGCTTCATAGTCGAGTCTGCCAATCGTCGTGCAGGTGCTGCGCTGATACGGAACTTCCTGGGCCTGGGCGATCTGCGCGAGTTCGCCGTCATTGAAAACGAACCAGATGACGCCGAGTTCGTTGGCAGCGGCGGTGACCGACTCCAGGCCAGTCATCAGGAACGCGCCGTCACCGACGATGCCCACGACCTGTCTGCCAGGTGCGCTGAGTTTCGCACCGATCGTGGCGGGGACACAGTAGCCCATGCAATTGAAGTCGGTCGGCGAAAAAAATGAACCGCCGGCGTTAATCGGCATCAGCTCGGCGGTCAAGAAAAGTGTGGTTACCATCATCGGCTATCACGATGGCGTCGTCGTCCAGCTGCTCGCGCAGCGCATCGAACAGGCGGGACGGGCTGACGCGGTCACCATTGTCGTGGTCACGCCATTCTTTGCGATAAACAGCTTTGTCGTTGGCAATTTGCAGGCACGTTGCCGAGCTGTCCCTCGGATCACCAATGTCGCAAATGGCATTCGCCAGGGCGGGCACGGCGTCGCGAGCATCAGCGGCTATAGCGACTTTCGCCGGGTAGTTCACATTCAGTGTTTCAGGGTTGATATCTATGTGTACGAGGTTCTCGGGCGGCACCGAGCCGTAGCTTCCCGTGCAGATCTCTGCAAAGCGCGTACCAACAGCAAGCATGGCGTCGCAATCCTTGAACGCGTTTTCCGCCGCTGGAACAGCAGACCGCCCGAAGCTCATGCCGGTGTGCAAAGGGTGATTTGCAGGAAATGAGGCCAGCCCTTGAAGCGTCGTCGACACCGGCGCAGCAAGGTGCTCGGCAATGCGTGCAATGTCCTCGGCAACATGGCGCGCACCCCAACCTACAAAAATGCCTGGTTGTTTCGCGCGCGACAGCAGTTCCGCCGCTTTGCTTATTTGTTCGGGATTGATCGGTGGGCGCTTCGCGACCGGCGAATACGCCGGCATGTCCTCAACCTCACCGGTGAGTAACTGCAGGTTTGCCGGTAGCTCGACGAATACCGGGCCTGGCTCACCCTCGGTCGCCATGCGGTAGGCCTGGTATATCGTCGGGATGGCATCTTCGTAACGTTCAATGCGGTACGTAGCCTTGGTCAGCGGCTTCATGAGCGCGTGCTGATCGACATCGTGAAGCTGGAACTTTTGCTTCATGTCGGTACGAATGCCGCCGGAAATAACCAGCATCGGAATACCATCGAGATAGGCCTCGCCGACACCGCTCATCGCATGGGTGATACCGGCGGCAGGAACGATTGCAAGCACGCCAATCGAATCGCCGACTCGGCTGACGGCATCGGCCATGAATGCGGCACCGACTTCGTGGGTCACGAGAACCGGCAGAATCGCCTCGGACGTCTTGAGCTCGTCGTACAGTTCGATGTTGTGAACACCCGGAATGCCGAACGTGAATTTGGCCCCAATATTCTCCAGTGCGTGGCGCACGAGCCTTGCTGCGGTATGTTTCATTGGACTATTGTGCATGAGCGCGACAAACAATGGCCAGAGAAGATTGCCGATGAAGCAACACGGAGCAAGCCGAAGCCAGATTAAGCACCTTGCCAGCATCAGGCGGCGTTTCGATTCGGCGTCTGCCAGCGAAAAACTGGACCTGATCAGGCATCTTCAATCCACTCGTATTTCCTCGGTAAACGACCTCAGGAAGTACCACGACACTTTGTGCTTCATTCGTGCATTTCCCGACTCGGAAGAATTGTTTGACGCAGCCGAAGAGTCACTGCTTGCGTTCGAAAAACGCGTCGATCGACTCAATAAAACCGCTCGCACAGGACTCTGGGATACGGGTATCGGCGGCACGATGGTGCATTATCCGTTTTCTTTTGAAGTTGCCAGTTGGCTTGCCAAAAATGCTCCGGGCGAGGTCTCGATCGACTGGCAAGACGTCGACAGCGACACGACCCGGCTCGATGAACTGCTGATGCAGCTATTGCTTCCTGTTGAGACCGATTATTTCGACAGTGGTGACGTTACGAGCCAGGAGTGGATGGACATTGTCGCGGCAAAAGCCGAAGGCACGGACTTCGATTGGCTGTTCGCACAACTGCGCACATTGCGGTCCTTACCTGTCTTGCCGCAACTTTATGAGTCCGCCAACTTGCCACTCGCCTGGTCCCTGCAGAACTCGAAGTTCTCGAAGTCAAGAAACGTCTTTCCTGTGCGAGACGTGATCGCTCGAACTCGCGGCCTGCGCAAGGCCGGACGAAACACGAAGTCTGAGATACAACGACCGTTATCGTCGATGCCGAAACTGTCCGTCGGTGCAGGCCGGATGCTTATAGACGTGGCGATGGCATCACTCGCGGCGCGGCATCGCGAGACCTTTCATTTCAACCACGCCAACCCGCACGAAGTGTTCCTGGCAAATGTCGGCCGAGGTGTGTCAATTGCAGTATTCGGATTGCGTGAACCTTTCCGGTATCCGCTGGAATGCACGATGGGGTTCCTGATTCTGTCCAACGGGGTGCCTATCGGCTACGGCGGCTCGAGTATCTTTTTTCGACAGGCAAACACCGGCGTCAATATTTTCGACGAATACCGGGGCAGCGAAGCGGCATTTCTCTGGTTGCAGGTCATGCGCGTCTACCATCACCTGGTTGGATGTACGCGTTTCATTGCAAATCCTTTTCAGTTCGGTGCTGAGAACGACGAGGCGCTCAAGAGCGGTGCTTACTGGTTTTATTATCGACTCGGGTTTCGATCCGTGTCTCCGACAATCCGCAAGTTGGCAGTGGCCGAGTACAAGAAGATGCGACGAAACAGAAGTTATCGTTGTGGCATTGACACGCTGCGGCGCCTTGCATCCTGCGACATGCACCTGACGCTGCCTGCCGCGCGCGCCACAGAATTCTTCGATGAAGAAGGTTTCGAAACGGCATCCATGTTGGCGACTCACGAACTCGGCGATGCAAGTGGTGGCACTCGCGCCGAAGCTGAATCCAATATCGTAAAGCGCGTGTCAAAAGCGCTCGGCATTCGCAACCTCGGAACGTGGTCAAGATCGGAGCAATATGCGTTTCGTCAATTGGCACCGATCCTGGCAGCGGCCGAGCTCTCATCCTGGCCCATCGAGGAAAAGAGACTGGCCAGGAAACTCCTGCGCGCGAAAGGCGGCCCGCTGGAAAGCCGGTATGCACGCTTGCTCGGCCAGAACGACTTCCTGTTTTCGAAATTGCGGGCGGCCTGCCGATGAGATTGCGCGGCCCGCTTGCTGTACAATCCTGATCTCCGTTTTTTCGCCATCCCTTAATCTATCGAGAGTGACCGTGAGCAACTATAAGAAACAACTGGAAAAAGTTAGCACAGCCCCCGGATTTA
The DNA here is from genome assembly GCA_963841165.1 of uncultured Gammaproteobacteria bacterium. Taxonomy (GTDB): domain Bacteria; phylum Pseudomonadota; class Gammaproteobacteria; order Steroidobacterales; family Woeseiaceae; genus UBA1847. Next base: position 23,256 of record CAWJCA010000029.1, read on the forward strand.
TCGCCGCCCTGGACCAGAGCGGCGGCAGCACGCCCAAGGCCCTCGGCCTTTATGGTGTAACCGAGGACGCCTGGTCGAACGACGAAGAGATGTTCGACGTCGTGCACCAGATGAGAACGCGTATTATTACGAGCCCGTCTTTTGGCGGTGATCGTATTCTCGGCGCCATCCTCTTCGAAAACACGATGGATCGCGAGATCGAAGGTCAGCCGACCGCGTCTTATCTCTGGAACGTAAAAAACGTCGTACCTTTTCTTAAGGTCGACAAGGGGCTGGCTGCCGAGGAAAACGGCGCCCAGGTCATGAAGCCGATGCCGGACCTGCCGGACCTGCTGAAGAAAGCCAAGGCCAACGGCGTTTTCGGCACCAAGATGCGCTCGGTCATCAAGCAGGCCAACCCGGCCGGAGTAAAAGCCGTCGTCGATCAGCAGTTCGAGGTCGGCAAGCAGATCGTTGCCGCGGGTCTTGTTCCAATTATCGAGCCCGAAGTTGACATCCACTGCCCGGACAAGGCCAAAGCGGAAGATCTGCTGCACGCTGAAATCATGAAACAGCTGAACAGCCTCGGTAAAGACGAGCTCGTCATGCTGAAGCTGACGCTGCCGGAAAAAGTGAACCTCTATGCCGACTGCATCGCGCATCCGAACGTCGTTCGCGTGGTTGCCCTGTCGGGCGGCTATTCGCGGGACGAAGCCAACGAGCGCCTGTCACGCAACAACGGCATGGTCGCAAGCTTCTCTCGTGCCCTGTCGGAAGGCCTTACGGCGCAGCAAAGTGAAGCCGAGTTTGACGCAATGCTGGACGCATCGATCGGCGCGATCGCTAAAGCCTCCGCAACCTGATTCAGACTGGCAACGGTCCGGCGTGTTGTATCAGCGCTCCAGGATTCGGAGCACGACACGCCGGTTCTGTTCCCGGCCTTCTGCTGTTTCGTTATCGGCGATCGGATTGCTTTCGCCGTAGCCGCGCCACGTCAGCTGATTCGCATCGACGCCGTGGTTGATTAAGTAGTCGCGCACCGTTTTCGCACGTCGCTCCGACAAACCGCGGTTGTAGTTCGCGTCGCCCCGACTGTCGGTATAACCGGCGACTTCGGTCAGAAGACTCGGGTTGCGAATCAACGTATCTGCCGCGTCGTTCAGGCTGCGTTCGGCGCCGGGCCGCAAACGGTCCGAGTTCGTTTCAAAACGCACATCGGGCAGTCTGATTTCAGCCTGAACCTCACAGCCACGACCGTCGACCGCCACACCAAGCGCCGTACCCGGGCACTGGTCCCGCTCATTCAGCACTCCATCGCCGTCCGTGTCCGGGTCGGGCATCGGTTTGGGCGGCGGCGCGGGTTCTGGCTCGGGCGCAGGTTCTGGCGCGGGCGGTGCAACATAGGGTCGGGAATCCGGCTTGGGACCAAATAACAGGCCCACCGAAACGCCCGCGTACCAGGCGTCGCGATCGTAAAAATCAACGTCGCCGCGCAGGAACCACGGGCTCCTTCCGAAGTCGTAGCGCAGCCCGGCACCGAATGCGATCTGCACCGACGTCTGCTCTTCGAACGGCACCGGACCGCCTTTGGCACTGTTGCCGATGGAGGACAGCCCGATCTTCGCGAACGGTTTGAGGTCTTCTTCCACGCGCCACTGATAGCCGGCCATCAGCGATGGAACCTTGTAAGTGATCGCTGCATTCGGATACAGGGCAGCTATCGCGGGATTCCGATTGGTGATACCGGCCTCGCCAAGGTCGGCATACTTCAGTTCGGCAAACCAGTGTGGTGAGAACTGCTTGCCAATGAACAGGTGCCAACCGGCATCGTGATTCTCGCTCGTATCGTGGAAGAAGTTCTGCGCCTCTTTGTCTGGCGATACATACGAATAGCCGAGGCCCAGGCCGCCGTACCAGCAGGCCGCAAAACCGGCATCATCCCGTTCGGGATCGCTACCGCCGTAGTAATACTCGCCGTTTCCGGGTTCAGTGTAGTGTCCGCACAATGAATCGGCACTTGCGTCGTCAATCATTACCAAATTGAGACTCATGCCGGCAACGACCACCATCGCTGCGGCGCTTGTCCTTGCACGCCGCATTACGATGACCGTTGCCAAAGCGAGCAACAGCAGCCATCCCACGCTACCCGAACCCGAGACGGCTGTCTCGAGAACCCCGTCAACGTCGATGTAGTCAGGAACGCCATCGTTGTCCCTGTCATCGGTGCCCTCAAGTGCATCGTCGAGACCGTCATTATCACTGTCCGTATCGATGTAATCCGGCATGCCGTCACCATCGGTATCGACCGGAGTGTTGGGAGCCGGTCCGGCCTCGGTGGAATCCGGAATGCCGTCGTTGTCACTGTCCGTGTCCTGGAAGTTCGGCAAACCATCGCCGTCCGTGTCGGTCGTGCCTTCGGTGTCGTCAAAAATGCCATCACGGTCCGAGTCAGGTGCAGTACCGAAGCCATCCAGCTGATCCACGACATCGGCAATACCATCACCGTCGGTATCGGTGATGTCATCGACAACACCATCACCATCGGAATCTTCTGCCGCAAACGTCGTGCCGACGATGTCGTTGACTCCGTCATTGTTGCTGTCGACCTCGCGCCAGTCACCAATACCATCGACATCACTGTCCGTCGGCGTCGTGAGCGTGCCCTCGTTGAGCGCCAGCGAGTCAATGATGCCATTGCCGTCGGCATCAATGCCGCCCGCCTCGGTAACATCGAGCAACGAATCATTGTCACTGTCGAGGTCGCGGTAGTCGGGCGCCGCATCCAGATCGGTATTGGTCGGGCTGACGGCATCATCGACACCATCGCCGTTGCCGTCCGTCCCCAGCGTCACATCGACGTCGTAGACATCGTTGATCTGATCACCATCGCCATCCGCCAGCACATCGAGATCTGCTTCCACCGTATCCGGTATGCCGTCGTTGTCGGCATCAATATCGAGATAGTCCCGATCACCGTCGCCGTCGGTATCACGCGGCGCGATTGCGTCATCGACGCCATCGTTGTCCATGTCGCTGCCGAGCGTTATGTCGACGTCGTAGCCGTCATCGATGTTATCGCCGTCGCTATCAACACCAATCGCGATATCGTCTTCGACCGTGTCCGGAATACCGTCATCATCGCTGTCGCGATCGCGATAATCAGCGAAGCCGTCAGCATCGGTGTCACCGGAGCCTTCGATACCGTCCGGAATACCGTCGTTATCGGAATCCGTATCGACGAAGTCAGGCATGCCATCGTTGTCAGAGTCGATCGGCATGGCGGGCATCGGTCCGGCTTCGATCGCATCGGGAATGCCGTCGTTGTCGGAATCCGTATCGAGACCGTCGTTGATGCCATCGTTGTCAGCATCAGTGTTCTCGGTACCGTCGGGAATGCCGTCACCGTCAGTGTCAGCATCGTTCGGGTCCGTACCGTTGACGATTTCGTCGCCATCCGTGATGCCGTCATTGTCGCTGTCGCAAACGGCAACGGTGTTGCTCGGCACACAGGGATCGTTGTCGGCTGTGGGGTTGGGCTCAACCGGGACAACGGTCGTCGGTGTACCGAAATCGGCAGCGCCGTCGTTATCACTGTCCAGGCATGTGGGACTCGGGAAGTTCGGCGAGCAGGGATCCAGTGGATCCACATCGTCGAAATCGAATACGCCATCACCGTCCGTGTCGATCCGATCATCGCCACCGTTACCTGCGGTCGGATTCGTCAGGTCGCTTAGTACCTCGGTACCATCGTCGATACCGCCATCATCGGTGTCGGTATCGAGCGGATCCGTGGCGCCGATGCCACCGAGGACGCCACTGCCGTCCGACTCGTTGCCGTCGCTGAGGCCATCGCCATCGCTGTCACGATTGTTCGGGTCGGTTTCACCCGAGCCAGCCGTGCCCGTGCCACCGATCACGACCGTACCGGTCGCGCCGTCACCATTGCTGTCCTCGACGCCGTCCTGCAAGCCGTCGTTATCGGTATCGGGGTCGGTCGGATCCGTTGTCGTGCCAGGATCACTGTCGGCCACAAAATTCGGTGAACCGGTATCGGTACCGGCGAACGGCGTGCCGTTGCTGTCACTCGCGCCCGGTGCCACTGGCGTCGTAATGCCGGACTCGAGACCGTCGTTCAGCCCGTCGGCATCCGAATCCGGATCCAGAGGATCCGTTTCGTCGCCAGAGTTTGGCAAGGAATCAGCGCCGAGTACTTCGTCACCGTCACTCAGTCCGTCGTTGTCGGAATCGGCGTCGAGAGGATTAGTATCGCCGAGATTGAGCACAGCATCGTTGCCAACTTCGTCGCCGTCGTCGATGCCGTCGTTGTCGGAATCCGGATCATCGGGGTCGGTACCGAGTGATGCCTTCCTGTCCGTTGCTTAAGCCGTCGTTATCGAGGTCAAACGCAGAATCGTCTCCCTGGATCGGTACAGGATCTGTGCCGTCGGCCAGAACTTCCACGCCATCTTCGGTGCCACCATCATCGGTATCGGTGTCGAGCGGATCCGTCGCGCCAACGACGGCCAGTGGGCCTGTGCCGTTGACCTCGTCGCCATCACGCAGGCCGTCGCCGTCCGTATCGGAATCGTTTGGATCCGTCTCGCCGGAACCGTCTGTACCTGTCATGCCAATCGTGTTGGTGACCGTGCCATCAGCATTAGCGTCTTCGACACCGTCTCCGAGACCGTCGTTATCGGAATCGGGATCGGTTGGGTCCGTTGTCGTTGACGGATCGGCATCTGCCACAAAATTGGGAGAGCCCGTGTCCGTGCCCGCGAACGAAGTGGCATTGCCGTCACTACTGCCTGCCGGTACGCCCGCGGTTACGCCTGCTTCGGTACCGTCATTGATGCCATCATTGTCGGAATCCGGGTTCAGCGGATCTGTTTCATCACCGTTGTTCAACAAGCCGTCCTGACCAATGATCTCGGCACCATCGCTCAATCCGTCATCATCGCTGTCCGCATCGAGGGGATCGGTATCACCGACGCTGACGACGCCATCGTTACCTACCTCGGCACCGTCATCGATACCGTCATTGTCGGTATCGGCATCATCCGGATCCGTACCGAGTATGCCTTCCTGTGCATTGCTCAGGCCATCATTGTCGGGGTCCGCCGCGGCGTCATCACCGCCATTGCCGAACACCGGGTTCGTGCCATCCGCCAGCACCTCTGTACCGTCCTGCGTGCCGCCGTCGTCGGTATCCGCATCCAGCGGATCGGTAGCGCCAACGACTGCCAGCGGTCCGGTAGCGTTGACTTCGTCGCCATCGCCCAGCCCATCGCTGTCAGTGTCAACCAGGTTCGGGTCGGTCTCGCCCGTACCCGATGACGTGCTGTCGCCTATCGTGTTGACCGTCTGCCCGTCTGCGTTCAGGTCCTCGACACCATCGTCCAGGCCGTCGCCGTCCGAGTCCGTATTCGTCGGATCCGTAGTCGTACCAGGATCCGCATCGCCGACAAAACCGGCCGCCGTGCCACCGTAAGGAATACCTGCGGCATCACTGTTGCCAGGATTCAGTCCATCGGTTGATACGCCTGCCTCAACGCCGTCATTTATGCCGTCGCCGTCGGTGTCGTTGTTCAGCGGATCGGTCGGCGAATACGTGGCAAGCAAACCGGTTCCGTTAACCTCGTCACCGTCAGACAAGCCGTCGTCATCGCTGTCGGCGTCGAGCGGATTTGTTTCCCCCGCACCGAGTACGCCGTCACCGCCGACTTCCTGGCCGTCGGTGAGTCCGTCGTTGTCAGAGTCGGCGTCGTTCGGATCGGTGCCGAGCGTAACCTCGACCGGGTCAGTTATGCCATCGCCATCAGAATCGATTGCGTCATCAAGCCCGTCCAGGGGATCAGTACCATCCGTCAGGACCTCTGCGCCATCCTGTGCGCCACCATCGTCTGTATCGGTGTCGAGCGGATCGGTTGCACCAATGCCGAATAACGGGCCCGTCGCATTGACTTCGTCGCCATCGCTAAGACCGTCGCCGTCGGTATCGGCTCTTCCAGGATTAGTTTCGCCGCTGCCCGGCGCGCCGCCCGTGCCACCGATGGTATTCAGAGTCTGGCCGTCGCCATTGCTGTCTTCATCGCCGTCGTCGATGCCGTCCGCATCGGTGTCTGCATTCAGGGGATTCGTCGTTGTCGACGGGTCGGCATCGCCAACGAACGCAGGATCGGTACCTGCAAGCGGGCCCGCGCCGTCGGGATCTGCGATGCCGGCAACAACGCCGCTTTCGACGCCGTCGTCGATGCCATCGTTGTCGCTGTCAGCATTGTTCGGGTCGGTCTCGTTAGCCTGCGTGACGCCATCACGATTCGCGTCTTCGACTCCATCGGACAGGCCGTCGTCATCTGAATCAGCATCCAGCGGATTTGTGTCGCCCGCATCGATCGTATCGTCGCCACCTGTTTCAACACCGTCATTGATACCGTCACCGTCGGTATCCGGATTATTGGGGTCGGTGCCCAACGTCGCTTCCTGTGCGTTGTTCAGGCCGTCATTGTCGGGGTCGGCTACGCTGTCGTCACCGCCATTACCCGCAGTAGGATTGGTGCCATCGGTAAGAGCTTCCGTGCCGTCCCCGGTGCCACCGTCATCGGTGTCCGTATCCAGCGGGTTGGTCGAACCAAAACCGGTAAGTGGCCCGGTACCGGTCACTTCGTCGCCGTCGTTAATGCCATCGCCATCGGTGTCGGCATTGTCCGGGCTGGTCTCGCCCGAACCACCTGTGCCGGTACCACCTATCGTATTCAGTGTCTGGCCATCGCCATTGCTGTCTTCATCGCCGTCGTCGAGGCCGTCTGCATCGGTGTCCACATTCAGCGGGTTTGTCGTCGTTGCAGGATCGGCATCGGCGAAAAATGCGCCGGCACCCACATCCGTGCCTACAGCCGGACCTGCGCCGTCGGGATCTGCGACAGGGGTGGTAACACCGCTCTCAAGGCCGTCGGTAAGGCCGTCATCATCCGTGTCGGAATCAAGTGGATCGGTCTCGTTGGCCTGCCTGATGCCGTCGCCATTCACGTCTTCAGCGCCGTCGGACAACCCGTCGTCGTCCGAATCGGCATCCAGCGGATTGGTCTCGCCCGCATCGATCGTGCCGTCGCCGCCGGTTTCAACACCGTCATTTACGCCGTCACCATCCGTGTCCGGGTTGTTGATGTCGGTACCGAGAGCGGCCTCTTCGGGATCCGTAAGGCCATCGCCATCGCTGTCCACGGTACAGCCGGGAGCAATCGTAGTCGGATTACAGGGATCCGCATCGTCGGGATCGTTCTGGGCCGTGAAGCCATCGCCATCGGCATCGGCGATTAGTGATTCGAGGTAGTCAGGCGTGCCGTCTGAATCCGCATCATCGTCCGAAAAAATACTGTTGGTGTTAGCGTCCTCACCTGACGTCGGAACACCGTCGTTGTCGTCATCAGCATCGCGCCAGTCGCGATTGTCGACGCCGTCATTATTTTGCAACGGGCTGTTGCTGGCCGTCGAATTACCGACGCCTGGTCCCACAAGCGTATCGAAACTATCATTTAGTCCATCGCCATCCGCGTCATCGGTACCCGACGGACTGACATCGGCAATGCCGTCCCCATCGGCGTCATGACCCTCGATGAGGTCGGGCACGCCGTCATTGTCGGAGTCGTCGTCGAGGTAGTCCGGCTGATCGGCGCCGTCACTGTTAACAATGTACGATCGCAGTGCCGCTGTTGTCGGTGTCGTAAGCGTTGTCGAGTCCGTCGTTGTCGTCATCGAATCCGGTGGGAGGAACATAGCTTCCTTCAGCCTGCGCTTCGACATTGTCGACGATGCCATCGTTGTCGGAGTCGATATCGAATGAGTCGACGATACCGTCACCGTCACTGTCGCCGGCGAATTCGAGCGTATCCGGGATTCCGTCGTTGTCGTCATCCAGGTCCGTAGCATCATCGATGCCATCGCCGTCCGCATCGTTGAGCACGTTGCCGGTGTCTGTTCTTATGACCAGGTTACCGTTCGAATCCAGCTGATCCGTGTAGTTGGCGGTGACGGTGTCACCGCCCTGGATATTCAGCGTGCCGTCGTTATTGCTGCCCGCCGGTCCAGCCGCCGTGGCAACAGTACCGGTGAATATTCCCGTGTCTTGCCCGGTCTCTGTAAGAATAATCTGCTCGAGTTCACCGGTCGCGTCGTTAAGGACGTCGACGCCCACTGTCTCAACCAATCCCGAATTACTGTTGAGATCTGCATCGGTAACCGTAATCGTCAACGTGCCACCCGGCACTACCGTACTGCTGATGTCGACCGCACCGTCGGCACCGATCAATGGCGTATCGTCAGCTGTTATCTGGCTCGCTACAGTCGTCGTTGACGTCAAACCGAATACATAAGTATCGATATACCGGATGTTACCGAATCCGGAGCCGGTGAAATCACCCCAGGTGTGGCGACCAGCGGACGTGCCCGAGTCTTCGCCATCCGGCAGCGTTGACGTTCCGGCCGGATCTCCCAGGACCGTGATGTCGTCCCAGTAAACGTTCGTGTTTGTCGGATTGCCGGCAAGGTCGGACAGGAAGATCGTCATTCCATCGTCATTTGGACCGCCGCTGGTTTCAACATCGTTCGCGATGAAGTGATATTCACCCATGCGAATACTTACCCTGGCGTTATACGTGCCGACCGGAAGGATGTTATCCAGCGCATCCAGGCCGTCCCACGGAACCTGGTTTAGGCCCGCAACAGTATTGCCGAGCAGCAATACATCCCCGGCATTTCCGAAAACGCCGTTTTGATCGATATCGATAAAAACGGCATAGGTGCCCGACACATCGGACATGAACTCGAAAACACCATCATCCTGCACGCCGAGCGTTCCGCCCGGGGAAATGCCGCTGTCGACTCCCTCATTGTCGATGAATCGCAGGCCGGTAACAGAAGGTGGATCGGTTGGCTGTGGGTCGGCCAATGCCGGAATCCCGGTATAGACCGGGAATTTGTAGGAAACGGAATTTCCCGCCGTCGGCGTGGAATAGCCCGAATTTGGCGCGTCAACGCCGAGGTCATTCGCAAGAATATTGTATCCGAACCCGGCAAACTTGTTGAGATCAAGTAGCCAGGTGTAGTTGGTATTCGGCCGGCCGCCAGGCACGAGGACGAAGTAGTCCGCATCTGTCGAGGACGTCTCAGCGAATGAGCCGGCATTGAAGTTCCAGCTGTACGCCCACAGCCGGCCCGCCGCGATCGTCGGGTCGGGGTTCGTCACCGCGTCAGGCGTCACGGATATGTCGTAGCGCTGGAAGATACTGCCCCCAAAAGTCGAGCTCGACGTGTTCTGCAGAACAAGGCGATAGGCGCCGACGTCGGTCGCTGTAAATCGTACCGGGTTAGTCAACGGCGCAGTCATGGGATCTGCGCAATCGACGTTGCCGTCTGTCAGCGAAGTCGTGAAAACTGACGTGTCACTGGGATCGAAGATCTGGATGGAAATGTCGTTCGTATTTGTCGCACCACACAGCGAGATGTTGATCACCTCGTTGGCCGACAGGATATCCACGAACAGGGATGCACTGTTTGCGTCGCTGGCGTAGCCCTGCGCGATGCTTACGCTGTAGTCGAGCAAGCGCTGGTTCAGACCTATTTGTGCCGAGCCTTCGGCCTGCGCCGGCATCTCGGGTACGCCCAGCAGAAATACGCTGCCGAAAATTCCAAGAAACCCTCGAAAAACGGTCCTGGGCGTAAAGCTGTCACTGTGCATCATCATGTCTTCCTGCGTGAATTGGTCCAAATGCGCCCACGCGCCACTCCGGCGTCACCGCGATCGAGCTCGACACCCTGCGTCGCTAAACTAAGTAGCCAGAAACACGGAGCCCGCCGAGGAATTTCGGGGCACGCGCAACTATACGATTTTTCAGTAGTTTTCCGTGGTGACGTGGGTCACATTATGGTAATTGCGGGCCATACCAACTGTGAACAATTGTTACAGAACCAGCCTTCTTCTCAGACCGTGGGCCCCGCCGCGATGCTATACACTCCCTGGGACGTAGCCCCGATTTCAAGCACTGAAGGAGCGCTGGATGAACAGAATTCGTATCGGCATAACCCTGATCATGGCGACCCTGGCCGGCGCTGCCTGGTCGGCCGAACCCCGAACCGAGCACACCTATCAACTGGCGCCTGACGAGACGCGGCCGGCAGCCACGCTCGACGACGCAAGCTGGCTGGTTGGTTCCTGGTCAGGTACGGCCTTCGACGGGACATTTGAAGCAGTCTGGAATGCACCGTCCGCCGGCACAATGATCGGGCTGTTCAAGCTCTACGGAGACGACGGCGTCACGTTCTACGAAATCCTGTTGCTCAGCGTCGAGGAGGGTACGCTCAGTCTGAAAGTGAAACACTTCAATGCGGATTTCTCAGCCTGGGAAGAAAAGCCGGACTACGTCAACTTTCGCCTCGTCAAAAAGGAGAAGGACGCGTTGCATTTTGGTGGCCTCAGTTTTTACAAACGGGGCGATGACGCGATCGACGGCTACATTGTTATGCGCAGTGGTGAGAACCTCCAGGAACACCACCTGAAGTACCAGCGCCGACAATCAATGATAGTCGACTAGTCCGAATGCACCAATTGCAGGCTTTTCTCGATAAGGTCCTGCCTGGCTGATCGCACCGGAAACGTCGCGTACGCCTGGCGCGTAAAAATCGGCGCTTCTGCGACCTCGTAAAGCAAGCCCAACTCCACGTCCCTGCTTATCATCCGCCGTGGCAGGTAAGCGTTGCCGCCGATCGAGCTGAGGTATTCGAGCGCCATTTTTGCGTGGGACACGCGCGTCATCGATTCCGGCGCATCGGGAAACATCCGACGATGGTCCAGCGCGAAGGAAAGTCCCCAGTCAACATAAACGTAGTTCTGTTCGAGCGCGGATTCGACACTGAGTCCCTTGGTGGCAGAGACAAGAATGAAATCGATCGTCGCAATCTCGCGAATCTGCATGATATCGAGTTGCGCCGGCTCCAGCATGATCGCGACATCGAGCGTGCCGTCAATGAGTTTTCTTGTCAGGAAATCCGGTGACTGAGACTCGGCCATGATCGCCAGGCTCGGATACGTTCGGCGCAAGTCATGCAGCCATCGCTGCAACAGCACGTCCCACAAACGAAGACTTCCGCCGATGACCAGCTGCTCCGTTGCATGAGCCAGCGAGACGTCCTGTCGGGCGGCGCGCCAGGCAGCAATCATGCGCTCCGAATGGCGAACCAGGCGGCCCCCTTCAGGCGTCAATCGCATCTCCCTGCGACTGCGCTCGAACAGTGTTACGCCCAGCTGTTGTTCCAACGACTTGAGGCGACTGCTGACGGCTGCCTGGGTGACAAACAGCGCTTCAGCCGCACGGCCAAAATGGCGCGTGCGATTGAGTTCGAGAAAGGTGCGTAGAAGCTCCAGGTCCATGGCTACTTTATAAGAATAATTTGTTGAATTAGCAAGTTTTTTTAGTTGTATTTATGAAAAAGCACCTTGTATAGTCGCCTCGGCCAGTTTCGACCGAAGGGATCACAGGTGTCCAGAGAACAAACACAGGACGCGAATCGCCGGACATCGATTTCAAGAAAAGCAGCTTATTCGAAAGCCGCACAAAAAAGACTGCACGATGCCAGGGTTAAGCTCGTTGGCGTGAAAGCGAAGATACGGTCTGCGACAGTAGCCAGACAAATCGTTGTCAACCGCCAGTTGGAAGATGCTCAGCGCGCCGTCGATGCGAACCTTGTTGCTGCGGAGTCGAGCCTCGAACGACTGAGGAAGTCCGGTGACGAAGTGTGGGAAGATTTGACCCCGGATGTGGATACAGCCTGGGAGGATCTGTCGCAATCCATAAAGAAACTTGTCGCCGGATATTCAGAAGGTAAAAGGCAGTCAGGAGCTCAGGGTGAATAAGATGACTTTTAAACTCGTAATTACAACAGCGCTCATCATACTGGTCATGATTTTCGCGGTACAGAACGCCGCCGTCGTTGATATCAGGCTGTTGTTCTGGGACGTCGCGTTCCCTCGTTCGCTGCTTATATTCATGATGCTGTTTATCGGTATTGTGATCGGTTGGTTCTTACGATCCGTATTTCGAATATTGAAGAAATAAGTTGTTCACTATGATCAGACGTTCACGATTTTGTACTTTGGCCGCGGCGCTCGCTGTCAGCGTCTGCGGCAGTTTGTCCGCTCCTGCGCTGGCAACCGAGGACAACGATGGCCTGTGGACCATATTCAGCACTACGGATGCCTTTCGCTCGGACGATGGCCCGAGTCGCTGGCACTACTGGTTCGATGCCCAGGCGCGTTATTTCGATCTGGGCAGCGGCATTAACCAGTACCTCGTGCGTCCCGGCATCGGCTATAAACCTGGCGACAACCTTTCCGCCTGGGCCGGCTACGCGCGACTTCGGTCGAGAAACCGGTCCGGCAACGTTGCGGACGAAAATCGTTACTGGCAACAACTTAGCTGGACCACAGGTCGCTGGAATAATGGAACAATCTCGATGCGCACGAGGCTCGAGCAGCGTTCACTTAGCACGGGTGACGATCTTGGATTGGTACTTCGCTTTATGACCAAGTACGTGCGGCCAATAGGCGCCGACAGTGGCCGCTATCTGACCGTGAGTCTCGAGCCGTTTGTCGATCTGAAAGATACGGACTGGGGCGGACAATCCGGACTTGGTCAGAACCGCACGTCTGTCGGTGTCGGCTGGCGTGTTTCCAAGAGCCTGTCCATCGAGGCTGGCTACATGAATCAGTTCATTTGGGCGGATAGCGGCGAAGATCGTGTCAATCATCTCGGCGTATTAAACTTCAAGCTGAAGCTCTGACGATCAGGATGATGGAATTGGATCTGAAACGCTTCGAGAGGAGCCTCGTTCGGTCTTGGCCGCATCAGCGAATTGCTGCCCTGGCGATCTGTCTCCTGGCCTCGTGTGGCATCGAGGCCAGCGAATTTACGTGGGAAGGTGGGATAACGTCGGTTTTTCAGGACGCGGACGACAGTCGTGTCGATTCCGAACTGACGGCATCTGCCGATCTGTTTGTCACGCTACCCCGAAGTAGCGGGGAGTGGTTCCTCTATATAGAAGCAAGCACCTCGCCCGATGACGACGGTGTATCGTCCATCTACCCGACGGCTAATGCTGATGCCGGCTCCGTATTGGATAGAGATGGCGACAGCCATGTGCAGGTATCTGAATTCCACTACACGTTTCACATGACTGATGATCGCCGGCTCATGGTGGGTTTGGTCAACCCTTCGGCGTGGCTTGATCGCAGCCGTATTACAAACGATGAGAATACGCACTTCCTCAACGGGAACTTCAAGAATAATGCGACGATCGAGTTTCCCGACTACACCCTGGGTGCTGTAATGCGATGGTTGGGCTCCGAATCCCGGCCCGAGGTTTCGCTGGTCGTTGCAAGCTCGCGGGGCATTTCAGATATACCCGACCGGTCGTACCAGGAGTTACTGGATATTTCTTCGGACGATCGCGGTGCTTTTGTCGGCGCCGACGCAAAGTGGCTCCGCGATCGGAGAACTTTCCGTTTGGGGGCCTGGGTGCGTACCGAGGACTATCCTGTCGCCGGCAGCCTGAACGAATCCGAGAAGAATTACGGCCTTTATGGTGTCCTGGGTTGGCACGATGCCGGCAACGCGCTGAATTTCCGCCTCGGGGTGGCGAATGAAGACGTATCAGTTGCTACACAATTTGCTGCGATCGCCTACGAGCGCTCGACACGAATCGGGCTTTTTGGGCTCGGAATCTCGAAGACACGCATTTCCAACAGCTTTCGCCAGGCGGATCTCGACGATATGGCCGCTGCCGAGACCTTCTTTCGTATACCGATCGGCGACGGCAACGGACAAATAACTCCGTCTGTACAATATGTCGAGAATCCAGGATTCGACGCTTCCGGCGCGACATCAAGTTCCAGGGCAGTCGTCGCGGGCGTACGATTCCACTGGTCATTCTGAACAAGTAGGGGCAGGTCGTGAAAAAGTCCGATAAATTGCTCACGTTTGGCTGGCGTGAATGGGTCAGCCTGCCAGAGCTCGGAATAAAAAGGATCAAGGCAAAAGTCGATACCGGTGCGAGAACCTCGGCATTGCATGCTTTTGAAGTGCGGCCCTATTCAGAAGACGGGCGTGACCGCGTTGAATTTAGTATGCACCCGGTTCAGAAAGACAATGAGACCGTCATCACCTGCACGGCCGATGTCCTCGACAAGCGCAACGTGATGGATTCCGGCGGACACAAGGAAGAACGTTTTGTCATCCGCACAGAACTACAAATCGGCGAACATCGCTGGCCCATAGAGGCCACGCTGACATCACGTGACGATATGTTGTTTCGGATGCTCCTAGGGCGAACGGCGCTGAAAGGGCGTGCGCAGGTCAATCCGGCGCGATCGTACGTCGTCGGCAAGAAAAAGAACGAAAGTCAAAGGACACAAACAAAAATGACCGCTAACAAATCAATAGAAATCGGTGGAACAACCGTATCGCCGGGCACGCGTGTGAATATCGACCTGCCGGTCGCAGATCTGTACACCTCGACATCGCTCAATATGCCGGTGCAGGTCATCTGCGGCCGCAAAGCCGGGCCTGTGCTTTTCGTATCCGCCGCGATTCACGGCGACGAACTAAACGGCGTCGAAATCATTCGCCGACTGCTCAAGCGAAAAGCGCTGCGATCAATTCGCGGAACGCTGCTGGTAATACCGATCGTAAATGTGCACGGCTTCCTGAATCAGTCGCGCTATCTGCCCGATCGTCGCGATCTCAACCGATCGTTTCCGGGCAGCGCCAAAGGGTCCATCGCTTCACGCCTGGCACATCTGTTCATTAAGCAGATCGTTTCCAAAGCCGACTACGGTATCGATTTGCACACCGGAGCTATCAACCGGTCCAACCTGCCGCAGATTCGAGCAAATCTCGACGACCCTGAGACCCTCGATATTGCCAAGGCATTCGGCGTTCCCGTGATCATCAATTCGGACATACGTGACGGATCCCTGCGGGGGTGTGCTGCGGACCGCGGCATGCCGGTACTCATCTACGAGGCTGGCGAGGCGCTGCGTTTCGACGAGGTCAGCATCCGTGCCGGATTGCGTGGCGTACTCAACGTGATGCGGCAGATTGGTATGCTCCCCCAGCTCAAGAACCCCAAGCTTGTCTCACCGGTCATTGCCAGGTCCACCAGCTGGGTTCGCGCGCCGGGTAGCGGTATTTTTTCCGCAAAAATTGCGCTCGGAAAAAGCGTCCAGAAAGGCCAGCACCTTGCGCTCATCAGCGATCCCCTTGGCGATGAAGAAGAACATGTGCTCGCACCCTTCGACGGAATTGTTATTGGCCAGAATAATTTGCCTCTCGCCCATGAAGGAGACGCCTTGTTTAACCTGGGATCCTTCAAGAGTATTCCGCGAGCCGAGAACCTGGTCGAGAATTTTGCAGCGACGCACGACGACGACCCCACTCCGACGTAGGTACCCAACACAAACCACAGCGCTGACGAACTGAAACTGCGCAACTGAGGATCAAGAAATGAAAATAGGAATTTTGTCCACGAACAAGAACCTTTACTCCACCCGACGCCTGGTGGAAGCCGGCGTTGAACGTGGCCATGAAATGCCCGTGATCAATCACAAGCGTTGTTACATGAACATCACGAGCCACAATCCGAGCATTCACATCAAGGGCGAAAATATAACCGGGATCGACGCGATCATCCCGAGGATCGGTGCCTCGATATCGTTTTACGGCACTTCGGTAGTGCGGCAGTTCGAAATGATGGGCGTCTATTCGGTTAACGAGTCGGTCGCAATCACACGGTCACGTGACAAGCTGCGGGCCGTACAGTTGCTGTCACGAAGGGGAATCGGCCTTCCCGTCACAGGTTTTGCCAATTCGCCCGACGACACGGAAGATCTGCTGCAGTTTGTCGGTGGCGCGCCTGTGGTCATAAAGCTGCTGGAAGGCACACAGGGTGTCGGCGTAGTTCTGGCCGAAACGAAGAAAGCGGCCGAAAGCGTGATCGAAGCATTCAGCGGTCTCAAAGCCAACTTCATGGTCCAGGAATTCATCAAGGAAGCGGGCGGTTCCGACATTCGATGCCTTGTCGTCGGCGACAAGGTCGTCGCCTCCATGAAGCGGCAGGGCAAAGAGGGCGAATTTCGATCCAACCTGCATCGCGGTGGCAGCGCCAAGCTCATCAAGATTACGCCGGAGGAACGTTCGACAGCCGTGCGCTCGGCCAAAGTAATGGGTCTGAATGTCGCAGGCGTTGACTTGTTGCGTTCCAATCATGGGCCCGTAGTCATGGAAGTGAATTCGAGCCCCGGCCTGGAAGGCATCGAGAAGGCGACCAACAAAGACGTGGCCGGCTTGATCATCGAGTTTATCGAGAAGAATGCCAAGCAAGGCAAGACTCGCACGCGCGGCACAGGCTAGATCAACAATAACAGCAGGACGATAGGAAACCATGCTCGACGAACTCAAAACCGTACTCGATGCGGCGCTATTCACAACGCCAGGTGACAAAGTCATCACAGTTGGGCAGATGACTGGGGTCCTCTTGCTGTTGGTCTTCGGTTACCTGGGCAGCCGCCTGGTTGGCTACATCCTGGGCAAACGGCTGGCGGGGACGAAACTACGGCCCGATGTTATCTATGTACTCAAGAGAATCACTTTTTTTGTGATCCTGATACTGGTCGTCATTACAGCGCTAGGCCTGCTCGGTATCCCATTGACGGCTTTTGCTTTCGCGACCGGTGCATTAGCGATCGGCGTCGGCTTTGGCGCGCAGAACATAATTAACAACTTCATCAGCGGCTGGATACTGATGGTCGAGCGCCCGATTCGCATCGGCGACTTCATCGAGATCGATAGTGCCCAGGGCGTTATTGAAAATATCGGCAATCGGTCTACGCGAATCCGCCGCACCGACGGCGTGCATCTCCTGGTACCTAACAGCCTGCTGCTTGAACGCACTGTAGTTAACTGGACCCTGGTCGACATGGAAATTCGAACCACGGTGCGCGTCGGCGTTGCTTATGGGTCTCCGGTACGGCTGGTCGCGGACCTGGTTCTGCAGGCTGTTAAAGAGCAAGACGAAGTCAAGGAAAAGCCGGCTCCGAGTGTCATTTTCGACGACTTCGGTGACAACGCACTCGCTTTCGACGCGTATTTCTGGTGCGACGCCGGCAGCGAAAGATTCCTCAGGGAGATCCGTAGCTCGATTCGCTTTCGGATCACCGAACTGTTCGAACAAAACGGAATTGTCATCGCCTTTCCGCAGCGTGACGTTCACCTGGACTCGAGCACTCCACTGGAAATACGCATGATTGGCAAGGAGACGGATGATGAATAACAACGGATTTTCAAGAGGATGGCTGCGATGAGTTCGCTGAGTTACTCGCTGGTCTCGGTTATATTCCTGCTGGCCGCGAATGCATTTTTCGTCGCGGCCGAGTTTGCCCTGGTAAAAGTGCGCGGCTACCAACTCGATCAAGCGGTTATAGCAGAGCGTCGTAGCGCCGCTCTCAGTGTGCGCATGCACCAGAACCTTGACGCTTACCTGGCAGCCTGCCAGCTGGGAATCACGATGGCATCGCTGGGGCTGGGCTGGGTCGGTGAGCCGGCGGTAGCCGCAATGCTCGAGCCACTGCTCACGAAAGTCGGTGTAACCGGGCAAGCACTGCATACGATATCTTTCATCGTCGGCTTCCTGTTGTTCTCGTCCCTGCATATCGTTATCGGTGAGCAGGTGCCCAAGACCTATGCGATTCGCGAACCCAAGCCCGTCACGCTTGCGCTTGCCTATCCCTTACATTGGTTCTATCGACTTGTCTTTCCGCTGAATTGGCTGCTGGACAGGGCTAACGCCGCGATTCTGAATCTGCTTGGCGTTGGCGGCGGCAGTCATCATGAAGTTATTTCGGAGGCAGAAATCAGCGCGATCGTTGACGAGTCTGAGGCTCACGGCGAACTGGAAGGGAAGACGGCGGAGATCATCCGGAAAGCGTTTCGCTTTGACGACCAGACCGTTCGCGAAGTGATGATTCCCTGGAACAGTGTCGACAAGCTGCGCCTGTCATCTGACGCCGATACAAAACAGAAGACCATAGTGAGGACTATGCATAGCCGTTATCCTGTGCTTGACGAGAATGGCGATGTAGTCGGAATCCTGGCTACCAAGGACATGACATCGGCCCTCATCGAACAACAGACCGAAGTGTGGGAGTCGCTCACCGAAAAACTTCATCCACCTGTCGTGGTACCCCCTTCGCTACTCATCTCCTCGCTACTTGAGCGCATGCGGGCCAAACGCACTCACATGGCTATTGTGATCGACGAACACGGGAACTACATCGGCCTCGCTACCCTCGAAGACATGCTTGAGGAGATCGTGGGCGAAATAGCCGACGAGTGGGATCACGAAGACATCAGCGCACCCATTGAGGCCGTGAAGTCCGGCTGGCGGGCGAGCGGCCAGCTGCCAATGCCGATTCTGGAGGAGGTTGTCGGCGGCGGCTTTGAGCAGAATCCCCACATCACAACGCTGGGAGGCTTTGTTATGCAAAGGCTCGGACGGCTACCAAGGGAAGGCGATAAGTTTCGCTGATTCCGGCTACGAATTTCATGTGGCACGAATGCATGGGCGGCAGGTCCATACTGTTATGATTTCTCCTTCGAAAAAGACCAAAAAGAATCTGGATACCGGCCCGGTTGACGGCGACAATAGCTGACGCGCGCAATAATCCGCCCGTCAAGAAAGCCGCCGATGCATGCCTGGTCTCGAATTCCGTTTTTACGTCGACAGCTATGCTGTTTTGCATTCCTCTTGTTCGCATTCGCTTCACAGCCCAGGGCAGAACTGCGGGTCGACGGAGTTAGCGATGAACTTGCCCGTAACGTCTTTAGCTATGTTGCCCTGGCGAGCGAACCCTGCGACGCCGAGCCGTGGCTGATTCGACGGCGCTTTCGCGCAATCCCGTCGGAGGTGCGCAGCGCGTTGGAGCCGTTCGGATATTACGACGCTGTTGTCGAGACAACACTCGAACAGGACGAGAGATGCTGGCTCGCCACGATCGACATCGATCCCGGAGAACCCGTACTTCTGAGAAACGTCGACGTTTCGCTGAGCACTTCTCCGGATGAGAATTCGAATTTCATCGACATTGTATCTTCGACGGCACTTGTCGCCGGCGCGCAATTGCGTCATTCCGACTACGAGGCACTAAAGGAATCACTGCAGATTCGCGCAGCAGAGCGTGGCTACATTGACGCGAATTTCCTGCAAAACAAGATCGAAGTCTGGCCGGCCGAAAGAGCTGCCGACGTGACGTTGAGTTTCGAGAGCGGCCCCAGGTACAACTTCGGCGAGATCACACAAGAGCAGGATTTTCTCGATGCCAGCCTGATCAATGCTTATCTCGACTTTGAAACGGGCATGCCGTACGACAATCGGTTGCTCACCAAGGCTTACAGCGATTTATCGGTCAGCGGTTACTTCGGTCGAATCGAGCTGCTGCCCGATTACGAGCTGGCAAAGGACGGCCGGATTCCGGTTCGTGTCTTGCTCGAGCCGGCCGACCGTATTGAGTACACCATTGGCGTCGGTTTCTCGACGGACACGGGACCCAGGACGCGAGCCGGTTACTATAATCGGCGTGTCAACAAGCACGGCAATCGTTTCAAAACGGATATCAGCCTGTCTCCGGTCATACAGGGAATAGCAGCCGAGTATCGCAAACCGCTAACGGATCCGCGCAGCGAGTGGTTGAGCTATTCGAGCGCGCTGACCAATGAAGACACGGATACGTTTAACAATGACACGGCACGTGTCGGTGTCCGGCGTACAAAGAAAGTTCGCAACAACTGGATCCGTACCTTATCTTTCGACGTGAGCTACGACCAATTCGAAGTTGGCCTGGAGTCGAGCAGTTCCCGGCTGGTATTGCCCGGAATCGCTTACGACCATAAACGCGCGGACCGCGATGTATTCCCGACGCGAGGCCGCCGTTTGACCTTCGAGCTGCGTGGCACCGGCCAGTTCCTGGGGTCCGACACCTCGTTCCTGCAGGCGACCACGAGCCTGCGCCTGGTGCGCAGTATCACGGACGAAAGCCGCTTGCTGGCGCGGGCCACGCTCGGGTTTACGGCTCAGTCGGAGTTCTTCGAATTGCCGCCCTCCGTGCGATTCTTTGCAGGCGGCGACGAGTCGGTTCGAGGTTTTGGCTACAACACGCTGGGACCAAAGGACGAGCTCGGAAACGTTGTCGGCGGCAGCCACCTGTTGGTCGCAAGCGTTGAATACGAGCGTCACATGCGCGGCAATTTTTACGGTGCCGTTTTCGTCGATGCGGGCAATGCTTTCGACGGCTTCGATGTTGACCCCGCAATAGGGGCCGGACTCGGCCTGAAGTGGCAGTCGCCGGTCGGTCCGCTGCGCTTCTACCTGGCACATCCGGTCAACAAGTCCGACCGCAGCGTACGACTGCACATTCGCCTTGGGGCAGACCTGTGAGCCGGCGAGTATGGCGATGGGCGGGCGGCATTGTTGCCGCAGTTCTGCTGCTTGTCGTTATCGCGGCTTTCTGGCTCGTTGCGACAACAAGCGGTACCCGCTGGCTGTTGGCGCGGGTGTCCCCGATGCTGCCGCCGGCGCTGCAAATTGCCAAGGTTGATGGCACCTTGTTGAAAGGCGTCGATTTTCGTTCCGTTAGCTGGACTGACGAGACAGTGCAGGTTTCCGTCGACCAGCTTGATACACAGGTCGACTTGTGGCCGCTGCTTCGACGACAGGTGCGCATCAGGAATTTCGACCTGCGGAATGTCGATGTCGTGGTTAGTGAGGGTCCACGCGATGACTCCGACGGCGGGGGCTTTTCGCTCGATCTTCCGATCACTCTGCGTATTGACACGGCTTCGATCCAGAAAATACATATCACCACCGGTGACAGTGAATTCGCTATCGAAGAAGCCTGGCTTGCCGGTCAGTTGTCGGGATCAGCGTTGCAGATCGACCGCCTCGAAATCCACAGCGAGCTCGCCGATATCAGCCTTTCAGGAAATACAGCCCTGACCGGCGATTACCCGGCCAACGCCACTGCAGCATGGGAACTTCGGCTGCAGGACCAGGCCCCGATGTCGGGCATGCTGCGACTGCGTGGAAATGCTGCGCGCTACGTTCTCGAGCATGATCTCGATGCGCCTTATGAAATTGCCACACGAGGCACATTTGCGCTTGTTGACGACGATGTCGTCGTCGATCTCGCTAACACCTGGCAGCTGGTGCATGTCGAATCCGGTGATACCCGCCCGATCGACGTTGTGGACGGCATGCTGCGTATCAACGGTACTGCAAGCGCGTTGGCCTTTGACGGCAACACCACGATACTGTCGGGCGACACTCCTCCCATTACTCTTACAACGCGAGGAACACGTGGGGCTGACCGCATAAGTTTCGACGCGATATCAATTTCGAACGATTGGGGACGTCTGCTTGCGAGCGGTGAAACTGTAACTTCGCCGGAATTCGCCTGGCAGTTCGACTTCGAGATTTCTGAGCTTGATCCCTCCGCTGCCGATCCGCAGTTGAACGGAAAACTCCAGGTCACCGGAAAAACCACGGGGCGCATCATCGATCAGCAGCCGATTCTGGATGTGCGGATCGATGACATGGGCGGAGACCTGAATGGCTTTCCCGTCAATGGCTCGGGAAGCCTGTCCTATGCTGACAAGCGGCTGCAGGTTGACGGCGCGGTTGCACGCGTCGGCGACAACCGTATTGATTTCGACGGCTCGTACGGACAACAACTCCGAGTGAACGCGGCGCTGCGCTTTTCCGACCTCAGTCAGCTTGGTCTCGGTGCCGCCGGCCTGCTGCAGGGCGATATTCGGCTCAACACGAATTTCAAGACCCTCGAAGCATCCGGCAAGCTCGAAGGTAAGGGCCTTGCCTGGGAAGACTACTTCGTAGACACACTCTCGGCCGATTTCAGGGTTCCGGCAAAAGGGCGTGGAAATGTAGAACTACAAGTAACAGACGCACGCATCGGTAACCTGATGCTCGCGACCGGACGCTTGAGTGCATCCGGGTCCGTACAGTCGCATGCACTCCAGGCTGAACTTTCGATCGAACAGGGCAAGGCCGAAGTCCAGATTGAGGGCAGCTTCGCAGACGAGCGCTGGTCCGGAGCTGTCGAAAAGTTCAGGCTCTATGGTGAACAGCTCGGAGAATGGACGCTACAGGAGGCAGCGGATTTTTCATTGTCACGATCAGAACTCAAGCTGGGGAAAACCTGCCTGAGTACGAGCAGCACTGCCGGCGTCGCGTGCAGCGTGCTCGACTATGACTTTTCCGGGCCACTGCGTTTCGACGCCTCTGTCAAAGAACTCCCGCTCGCCGCTTTTGCCGTCGGGCTGCCTGAAGGAACGACCGTCGAGGGAACTATTGAGGCACACGCTAAAGGTGAGTATGTGAACCAACGCCTGACGGCGGAAGCGGCCCTCGATGTGCAAAATCTTCTGTTGAAGGCAATCTTCGAAGGGGATGAACTGTCAGCGAGTTTCGATCGCGCCTTTGCCAAAGCTTCTGTCGTCGACAACCGTCTCAAAGGCGACCTTGAGTTCCGCCTCACTGATCAGACCGACCACATCAGAAGCACTATCGAAATCACTAATCTGTTTGACCCAGAATCGGCGCTGCGCGGGCAAGGCAGCCTCGAGTTGACTGATTTGAGCGTATTGTCGTTCTTCATTCCGGACCTGACTAATCCTGCCGGCAGGATCGCCGGCAATGTCGATGTCGCCGGTAGTCTCGTGGCACCAGAAATCAACGGGGAGATAGGACTGAGTGGCGGGTCGTTCGGCGTACGCCGAGCCGGCATCGCCGTTACCGATGTCGACATTAAACTGACCCAACCGGATGTCGCACACCTCTTGCTTCAAGGTAGCGCGCGTTCGGGTGATGGTCGCCTGGATATTCGCGGCGAAACCGAGCTGAGTTCGACGTCCGGTATTCGCACCGAATTGACGCTCAATGGCGAGAATTTCACGCTGATCCAGCTGCCGGACTGGCAGGTCACTGCGTCGCCTGCCATTGCCGTCCTGTTCGACGACAACGCCATCCGGGTCAGCGGCGAAGTCCGTATTCCGAGAGCGAACATCAATATTCCTACCGTTCCCGAGACCGCTGACCGGCCTTCTGCGGACGTCGTTGTGTATCGCGAAGATGAGCCGGTGCCGGCAAAGCGACGGGTCCTGTATGTCGACATCCGGACAATCCTTGGCAATGCCGTTGTCCTGTCGGGATTCGGATTGACGACCGGCCTTGAAGGTTCGGTACGCATCACGGGAAGCAGCAATACGCCCTACACGAGCTCTGGTCGCGTCGTATTGCGCGGCGGCCGCTACCAGGCTTACGGCCAGAACCTGACGATAGACAGCGGCGAACTGATATTCAATGGGCCGTTGATCAACCCAACGCTCAACATACGCGCCAACCGAAAGGCTACTGACGGTACGGTCGCCGGCATACACCTGACCGGAACACCCACGGCTTTGAAATCGCAGGTATATAGCGAGCCAGCGAAGGGAGATGCTGAAGCTCTTTCGTATTTGTTAACCGGCCGGCCGCTCGGCAGCGCTGATTCGGCGGAAGGCGCCATGCTGAACCAGGCCGCGTTCGCCCTCGGCCTGACTTCCGCCGGCAGCATTGCGTCAATAATCCGTAACGAACTCGGATTTGAAACGCTCGGTATCCAGGGCGGCGCCGAGAACAGGCAGTTTGTCGCCGGCAAACGCATTGGCGAACGCCTGCTGATCGAATACGCGTACGGCATGATCGATAACCTCGGCACGCTGCTGCTGCGCTACCAGCTGACCAACCGAATCATCCTCGAATCGCGCTCCGGTACGGCCCGAATGTTGGACATCGTTTACAGCGTCAAGAAACAGTAACGCTGCTGCCGCTCCAAGGCCGGCTATTGATGCTCCTCGCCCGCCAGCCTTACCTTGCGCAACAGGTCGGCGAGCTCCTTGCGTTCTCTGGAACTAATGCTGCGCAGACTCTCATCCGCAGCGTCCAGGCGGAGTTGAATCGCTTTGTCGATCGCCCGTCGTCCACTGGCTGTGAGCGAGACGACAACGCCCCGCCGATCGTTCTTGTCCCTGCGCCGGCGTACGAAGCCTCGCTCCTCGAGCCTGTCGACACGGTTGGTCATGGCCCCGCTGCTGAGCCCGGTCGCGTTCGCGAGCCCGGTTGCGGGTAAGGCATAGGGCTTTCCCTGGCGCCGCAGCGCAGAAAGCACGTCGTACTCAAACAGCTCCAGGCCCAGCGGCTCCAGGGCCCCGGTCGCCTGCCGGACGAAGGCCCGATACAGGGACATGACCCGAATCACGACGCCAAGGCTCGCCGTATCGAGCTCCGGGCGCTCCTCGGACCACTGCTCCAGGATGTCGTCAACTGCGTCTCTCTTCATGGGGTTCCCGAATATTCTATTTTGATATCAAATTACTTGACATCGAAGCATATTTGAAGATACTTCGGTGCATTGGAAGCTCGAACAGAGATTAGCGCTCTATACCCTTTCAATGATAGGAGACACCACGAATGCGCCCGTTCTTTGACGACTACGACGAGTTGGACGAGTCCAGCTTTGACAACTTCGCGGCAACTCGTCGCCTGCTCGGTGAAAAGCAAACCACGTCAGCATCACCGCATCAGAAAGACGCCGGCCGAAAACGTCACGGCCGTGCTCATCATGACCGTTGGGCAGATGATAACTGGGACAGTTACGACGAATATGATGACTATAGCGATGACGAATTCGACAGGCATTACGGATTAAGATTCGACGACTAATCAAATCAGCTGGGGCAGCACCAGGCTCGCAAGGCTCAGCAGCAAGAAGAATCCGCACATGTCCGTTACCGTGGTCAGGAGCGGGCCCGACGCAACGGCCGGGTCGAGTTTCATGCGCCGCAGCACGAGTGGAACCGTGCCGCCGATCGATACGGCGATGATCGTGTTGGCCGCGAGCGCGCCCCCGACGACAAGCCCGAGAATGGGGTTGCCCTTCCATGCCCACGCTGCCGCACCCAGCAAGGCGCCAAGTGCCAGCCCATTGATCAGTCCGACAATCGCTTCTTTACGCCACACTCGCCATACGTCCTTCGGCACCGCCGCACCGAGCGTCAGTTCACGCATGCTGACGGCGACGGCCTGGTTGCCGGAGCAGCCGCTCATGTCGGAAACAATGGGCAGGAATACGGCGAGCGCGATAACGGCCGTTAGCGTGTCTTCATAGATCGCAATAATGCTGGCTGCCAGGATATTCAGTCCGATGTTGATACTCAGCCACGCCAGGCGCCGTCGTGAGCGCAGCATTACGGGCATGCTGCGAAGTTCGTCGCCGCCGATGATACCGGCGGCCTTCAGGCTATCCGCTTCCGCGTGTTCGGCAATCGCCTCCAGAACAGCGCGCCTGCGGACGATACCGAGCAACATGCCTCGTTCATCAACAACCGGGACCGCCGCAATATCGTGTTCAGCGAAGAATTCGTCCAGCTTTGCCATGCTCGTGTCCGGCGAAACGGTCAGAGCGGGTATGGCAATTTCACCGATTTTCTTATTGGGGTCGGCGAAAACCAGGTCACGAAGACGAACAACGCCTTTGAGTTTTTGCTTTTTCACAACCACGTAGATGTAGTGCACGGTCAGGAACTGATAGTCGATGTCGTCAGCCGTCAGGTCGTGGACGACATCGCGCACGCTGCGGTTCATCGGGTAGGACGCGAATTCCTTCATCATCAGGCCACCGGCCTGTTCGGGCTCATAAGAACTCAGTTCACGGATCTCGAGCGCATCTTCCTCGTCAAGCTCCGCGATAATCGCATCCGCGTCTTCGCTGTCGAGTTCCGCCAGTACGTCTACGCGATGGTCGCTCGCCAGTTCCTCCACGATCGGCGCCGACTCTGCAACCGGCATTTCCTCGATCAGGTCCGCGGCATGGCTGTCCGGGAGATCCTCAACGAGAGAAGCCGCTCTGTGCGGCGTCAGCGCCGCGAGCAGTGCGCGCTGACTATCGGGGTCGAGCGCAAACATCGTATGCAGCAGGACGGCCGGTTCCAGCCCGTCCAGGACCGCCTCGATCTCGGCCGGCGCAACGCCTTTCTCCAGCATTTCACTGACTTCGTTGCGTATGTCTCTTTGCTGTTCCTGCATGTCTTCTTCCCTACCGAACCGCGAAAATAATTGCTTCGCTTATCGACGAAACCGACCTAGAATAGCGGCGCCTGCCCGCTCCAATTTTCCGTATTTGCTGCCTTTTTTTAACCAGCGTCAATAGAAATGACAAAAGCCCTTGCGCCCGTCGCAATACTACTAATCAGCGTCTCGATCCTGCTGACCGGACAGGGGCTGCAGGGCATATTGCTGCCGATCAGAGCCTCGCTCGAAGACTTTTCCACGATCGCCATTGGCACCATGGGTGCAGCTTATTTCTTCGGCTTTACGGTTGGTTGCCTGAAAGGTGGAGAACTGCTGCGCCGGGTTGGGCATGTCCGGGTGTTCCTTGCGATGAGCGCGCTGGCTTCGGCCTCGCCGTTGCTGCACGGGCTGATTATCCAACCGGTCGTGTGGGGATCGCTGCGAATGCTGACCGGTTTTTGCTTCGCCGTCCTGTATGTCGTCATCGAAAGCTGGCTGAACGAACTTTCTGACAACGAGAACCGCGGCGTCATTTTTTCGACCTACGCGATGATCACGCTGACAGTGTTTGCCGCGGGCCAGATGATGACGTTGCTGTACGACCCTGCCGGACTTCAGCTCTTCATCATCGCTTCTGTTTTGGTTTCGATCGGTGCGGTACCGATCGCGCTGTCGACATCGCCGATTCCAGAACAACCGCAAAGTGTTTCGGTCGATGTGAAACGCCTCTTCGAGATCTCACCGTCGGGCGCGCTTGCATGTCTTGTCGCCGGGCTCGCCAACGGCTCATTTCTGGGCGCTGGCCCCGGTTTATGCGACCAGCGTGACCAACACAGTAGAAATAGCTGCCTGGTTCATGACCTCCGCCGTCATCGGCGGTGCCATCGCGCAGTGGCCCCTCGGACTGCTTTCCGATGTTGCCGGTCGAAGAAAAGTATTGATTGCCGTGTCGCTGGCCGGCGGTATCGTCGGCCTGCTGCTGTTCCTGGCAGCGTCGGTACTGAACTTCACGTCTGCGAATCTGCTCGCCGCGTTTTGGGGAGCACTCGCTTTTCCGCTCTATACGATTGCCGTGGCCTACGCCAACGACTTCGCCGAAGCGGGTGAATATGTCATGGTCTCCAGCGGTTTATTGCTGATGTACGGCATAGGCGCAACGATTGGACCGTTTGCAGCTTCGGCGTTGATGACGATGCAGGGCACCGGCAGCCTTTTCCTGTTTACGGCACTCGTTCATGTCGCGCTCGTAGCCTACGTGATGATTCGGTTTCTACGCCGCCGCACTCAGGCCACGCAGCAAATTGCTTTCAGCGACGCGCTGTCCGCCGCACAAACCGCATCACAGGTCTTCGAAGAGGACATTCAGCCACAAAGCCCGGAGACGAGTAAAGTCGGGCGCGCTGTCTTACAGGCTGCTGTAAAGAACCGCGAGGATCGCGAGCGGCGCGACAACACGAATCATCCATAGCCACACTTTGAAAAGTGCCGTGCTACCAAATGAGAGATCCTCAGCCAGTACAGATGGCTTGATAAGCCAGCCGACAAACACGGCCATTAGGATTCCGCCCAGCGGCATCATGAGGTTGGCCGTTAGGTAGTCGATCAGCGCGAACATGTTCATGTCCGCGAACGGGCCTATCGCGCTGAGCGGCGTGAAGTCGGACCAGACGTTGAATGAAAACACGGTCGCGAGTCCTATCGCCCAGGCGAGGAAACCAAACACAATGCAGGCGCTGCGCCTGCGCATTCCCCATTTGTCTTCTGCGTAGGCGACGATGGGCTCGATGATTGCGATGATCGACGTAACGGCTGCAAACGCCAGTAACAGGAAAAACAACGATCCGAAAATGGCGCCGCCTTTCATGCCGGCAAATGCGGTCGGCAAGGTGCGGAAAATCAGACCCGGACCCGAGCCTGGGTCGAGATCGTTGGCAAAAACGAGCGGGAAAATCATCAGCCCCGCCAGGATTGCGACCAGGGTATCAGCGCCTGCGATAATCAGCGCCGACTTTGTCAGGGAAACGTCTTTTGGCACGTAAGAGCCGTAGGTCATGATCAGCCCCATCGCGACGCTGATGGAAAAGAATGCCTGCCCGATGGCGGTCAAAACGATAGTGCCGTCGATCTTGCTGAAATCGGCGCTGAACAGGAAATCGACGCCCGCCGCAAAGTCGCCTTCGACCGCCGCATAGCCAATCATCACGATCAGCATGACGAACAGCGCCGGCATCAGAAACTTCACGGCGCTCTCGATGCCGTCCCGCAGGCCACGACCAACAATCGACAATGCAATCGTTATGAAGACCGTATGCCAAAACACCATCGCGCCGGGATTTGCCAGCAGCTCATCGAATTGTTGGGTCACGGTCGCGGGACTTGCACCACCGAAGCCATTTCCTGCCTTCACGATATAGGCCAGCGTCCATCCGGCAATCACGCTGTAGTAGGTTGCGATGAGGTAGCCGACGAGCATGCCCATCCAGCCTATGACAGACCAGGCCCTGGACCGGCCGGCTTTGCCCGCAACCACCTGCATGGCTACGGGTGGACTTTGACCGCCACGGCGGCCCAGCCAGAGCTCGGCGATCAGTATCGGGACTGCGACAAAAACGACGCAAGCGAGGTACACGAGGACGAACGCCCCGCCACCGCTGACCCCTACGACGAAAGGAAACTTCCAGATATTGCCCAGGCCAACGGCCGCGCCAACCGCTGCAAGTATGAACGTGAACCCGGAGGACCAGGTCTGATTGTTTTCGCTCGATACGGCTAGTGTCATTCGTTCGCTCCGCTTGGCAGGCCTTATTGTAGGCCGATAATGGGGCTAACCTGAACAGCCGCGGTCTCTCTGGCCCGGCAATTCCTATCGGCCTCATCCCAGATTAGCGCATTATTTTGCTACGATTGCCGGCCCGCGCACGTAAATACAAGCAATGACAAGAAATGGCGGACCCGGCAGATAAAATAAGTCAGCTCAAGATCGATCGCAGCGCACCCGCCGCGGCCGGCCGCAGCTGGCTGTTGCCCGGTGCAGCACTGGCTATTGTCGGCATTATCGTAATCGGCTGGATGTTCTTCGGCGCCGGTTCGTCGGCTGTGCTCGTCGAAACGGATATCGCACGCAAGCCGCCGAGCGTGGCAGCGGCCAATAGCGTGCTCGACGCGTCTGGCTACGTCGTTGCACGACGCGAGGCAACCGTGTCGTCGAAGGTAACCGGAAAAGTCATCGAGGTCCTGGTTGAGGAAGGTATGCGCGTTGAGCAAGACCAGGTCGTTGCCCGGCTTGACGATACGACGCAGCAGGCGCAGCTGTCGCTCGCGCGGGCACAAGCTGAATCATCGCGCGCCGCGCTGCACGAAATCGAAGCTGGTTTACGCAATGCCCGGCTTGAGCGAGACAGGTTTCGTGACCTGGCAAAACGCAAGCTGACGAGTCAGGCCAGCGTTGATGCAGCGGATGCGACATACGACCAGTTGGCTGCCCGACTCGAAACGGGGCGCGAAAACGTAAAGGTGGCGGAGCGTAACGTCGAGTTGGCCAGGGACTCACTATCCAACATGACCATCAAAGCACCGTTCGCCGGCATGGTTGTATCCAAGAACGCGCAGCCTGGCGAAATGATCTCTCCCATCTCAGCAGGTGGCGGCTTCACCCGAACCGGCATTTGCACAATCATCGATACGGACTCGCTCGAGATCGAGGTCGATGTCAATGAAGCTTACATACAAAGAGTCAAAGCCGGTCAGTCGGTTTCGGCAACTCTCGACGCCTATTCGGAGTGGCGCATACCTGCCGAAGTCATCGCCATCATTCCCACGGCCGACCGGCAGAAAGCGACGGTCAAAGTTCGCATCGGTTTTCTGGAACGCGATGAACGGGTGCTGCGCGATATGGGCGTTAAAGTCGCGTTTCTTGGCGCCGAAATGCAGGCCGATACGCCGCAGGAAATTAGCGGCGTTATGATCGCCGGTGAAGCACTTCGTTCGGATGCCAGCGGCGACTTTGTATGGCTCGTGCGGAACGATGCTGTGGAAAAACGCGCCGTGCAGGTTAGTGGTCAAAGGGACCGGCCGCAGGTACTGATTGTGAACGGACTGAGCATCGGCGATACCATTGCGCGTTCGTCCGAGGCGCCGCTGGTCGAAGGCCAGTTAGTAAAAACCAATTAATCAGGAGCAGACGATGTCGGAAATCTTGGCGCGACTTCAGGGCGTAAGCCGCATCTACCAAAAGGGAAAAGAAAAGGTAGAGGTTCTGCATGAACTCGATCTCGAGATACCCAAAGGCGACTTCATTGCCATCATGGGACCGTCCGGGTCGGGAAAAACGACTCTCCTGAACCTGCTTGGCGGGCTGGACAAACCCACCGCGGGTACGGTTAATGTCGGCGGTGCCGAATTATCGTCTATGTCGAACAGCCAGTTGTCGCACTGGCGCTCGACCAACGTCGGCTTCATTTTCCAGTTCTATAACCTGCTACCGGTGCTGACGGCACTCCGAAATGTCGAGCTGCCACTATTGTTGACAAACTTCAATTCAAGGGAACGCGTCAAGCGCGCGTCGATCGCCCTGGACATAGTCGGACTCGCCGATCGAGCAAAACACTACCCGCGCGAGCTGTCGGGTGGCCAGGAGCAGCGCGTCGCTATCGCTCGCGCAATCGTGTCAGATCCGTCGCTGTTACTTTGCGACGAGCCCACGGGTGATCTCGACCGTGAAACAGCCGACGAAATTCTGCGCTTGCTGCAGGTCCTCAATCGCGAGCACGGCAAGACCATCGTCATGGTCACACACGACGCCCAGGCTGCCGACTACGCCAATCGAATCCTGCACTGCGACAAGGGCACGCTCGAGGCAAAGGAGGCCGCATGAAGTACTTCCGGCTCATCTGGAAAAATGCCTGGCGCAAAAAGATCCGCACGTCGCTGACAGTGCTCTCGGTGTTCGTGGCATTCCTGTTGTTCGCGCTGCTCTCGGCGATTGGCTTTGCATTCCGGGGCGGCGTCGACGTTGCCGATGCCGAGCGCCTGATTGTGATCGACAAAATTTCACTGATCAACCCGATCCCAATGAGCTATTTGAACCGCATCGCCGCTACCGACGGCGTGGAATCCGTCACGCATTCGAGCTGGTTCGGCGGCTATTACCAGGATCCGCGCAATCAGTTTCCGCAATTCCCGGTGGATCCGCAGTCCTACTACGACATGTATCCAGAGGTCAGTATGCCTCCCGAGCAGCTCGAGGCGTTTAAGAGCAACCGAACGGGCGCCGTCGTTGGCCGGGAGCTCGCCGACACATACGGGTGGAAAATCGGCGACCGGATTCCGATTCAGGCAACGATCTGGACGAAAGCCGACGGTGGTCGCACGTGGGAGTTCCAGCTCGAAGGCATATTTTCGACCGATGATCCCCGTGGCAGCACGGCCCTGATGCTGTTCCAGTACGACTACTTCGAAGAAGCGAGGGCATTCGGCAAAGGAACGGTCGGTTGGTACATCCTGCGAGTTGCCAAAGGCGCAGATCCGATCCGGGTCGCAAACGCGATCGACCTGCAGTTCGCGAATTCGCCAAACGAGACAAAAACAAGCACGGAGGCCGCTTTCGCGCAGTCCTTCACCAAGCAGTTCGGCAACATTGCGTTGATAGTGATGCTGATTCTTGGCGCAGTATTCTTCACGCTGCTACTCGTGTCCGGTAACACGATGTCGCAATCCGTTCGCGAAAGAATTGCCGAGCTTGCTGTTTTGAAAACGCTGGGTTTCAGTGATCGTGCCGTTTTGGGAATAGTACTATCCGAGTCGATTCTCATCATGCTTATGGGTGGTCTGCTCGGCCTCGGCCTCGGGTGGCTGATTATTCAGGGTCTGGCACAGCAGATGGGTGCATTTCTACCCGGCGTTTTCCTTTCGCCCAAGGCGATAGCCGGGGGCGTGGCGACGATGATCGGCGCAGGAATACTCGCAGGAATTTTCCCTGCTTTCAAAGCGATGCGCCTGTCGATCATTGACGCTCTTGCGCGAGCCTAGGAGACAACGATGCGCGGTCTGCAACAGATATTCGCCGTAACCTGGCTTAATCTCCGTAACCTCCCGCAGCGCGTTGGCTCATCGGTCGTGGCGGTGATCGGCGTTGCGGCCGTTGTGCTGGTTTTCGCCGCGGTACTGTCGATGGCCAAGGGATTCGAACGAACAATGATATCCGCCGGCTCCGACGACACTGCAATCATCATGCGCAGCGGCTCGACATCGGAACTTAACAGCGGAATCTCTAATGATCAGGCCTTGCTCATTGCAAATGCACCAGGCGTCTTAAAGGACGGCGATTCTGCTGTCATATCGGCAGAATTGTATGTCGTCGTAGATGTTAAGAAGAAATCCACAAACACGGACGCCAACGTACCGTTTCGCGGCGTTCAGTCCGGCGCGTTCGAGGTGCGCGATAACGTGACTGTGATCGAAGGCCGCACGTTTGAAACCGGCAAGAACGAGATCATCGTTGGTCGTGCAGCGCAGCAGGAGTTTGCAGGGCTCGATACCGGATCGACAATTCGTTTCGGCCAGACCGAGTGGCAAATTGTCGGCGCGTTCGAAGCACAGGGCAGTGTATCGGAGTCCGAGCTTTGGACCGACGTTCGTGTCCTGCAAAACGCCTATCGGCGCGGCAACTTTTTTCAGTCCGTGCGCGTCAAGCTGCAGAGCAGCGGAAGCTTGCGGGAACTCGAGGCCGCGCTTGAAGCCGATCCGAGAATCGATCCGGACGTCATGAGCGAAAAAGAGTACTACTCTGGACAAGCTGCGCCATTGAGTCGATTTATCAAGCTTCTCGGCTATCCCCTGACGATCCTCATGTCGATTGGCGCCGTGTTCGGCGCCTTGAATTCAATGTACTCATCGGTGTCTGCGCGCGGCAAAGAAATTGCGACGTTAAGGGCATTAGGGTTCGGGCCAATCTCGATCCTGTTCTCGACAATGATCGAATCGACTTTGCTCGCGTTGGTCGGCGGCATTGTGGGCGGCGCCATTGCATTCCTGGCGTTTAACGGCTTCCAGGTATCGACCTTGAATGGCGCGAGTTTCAGCCAGGTCGTTTTCGACTTCGCTGTGACGCCCGACCTTCTCATCAACGGCATTTACGCAGCGCTGATCATCGGCGCATTCGGCGGATTGTTCCCGGCTATTCGCGCCGCGCGGCTGCCGGTTGCGCAGGCACTACGCGAACTCTGAGCTAGCGATTTTCGACAGGTGAAGCTGAATCCATGGAATTGATCAACAACATTATTGCCAAGGCGGCCGGATTTGCGCCGGTACTTGGCACCATCGTCCTTGTCGTTGCGGGCCTCTTCTTTGTCGACTGGATATTGAAACAACGCTGGAAGGATAACCCGGACGCGCAGTTTCGTTTCCAGCTCATCATGCTGGGTTTGACGTTTGCCGGCCTGCTCCTGATTATCCTGGCCCTGCCCGTGAGCGTCGAAACGCGCGGGCAGCTGCTCAGCCTGATCGGCATACTGCTCAGTGCCGCGATTGCCCTCTCCTCGACGACGTTTATCGGCAATATCATGGCCGGCATTATGCTCAAGGCCGTGAAAAGCGCCCGGCCCGGCGACTTCATCACGGTAGCTGAGCTTACCGGGCGGATCACCGAGATGGGCCTGCTGCACACCGAGGTACAAACCGAGTTCCGGGACCTTGTTACGGTGCCCAACCTTTACATGGTGACGCAGCCGATGCAGGTCGTGCGTGCTTCCGGCACGATCATCACGGCCGAGCTCTCATTGGGCTACGATGTGTCGCATGTCGATGTCTCCAGAATCTTGTGTGAAGCCGCCACGCACGCCGACCTCAAAGACGCTTTCGTGCACGTACGGCAGCTGGGCGATTTCTCAATAACCTATCGCGTCGCCGGCGTCCTGGAAGACGTCAAGAGCCTGATCTCAGCACGCTCCCGACTGCGAGAAGCCGCGCTGGACGCATTGCATGCCGCTGGCATCGAAATTGTCTCGCCGAATTTCATGAATACCCGCGCGATTGCCGAGGGGAAGATGTTCATTCCCAAGCTAACGCGCAAGGTAGCGACAGAAAAGGCCACGCAAGCCGAGGACGTGGCGTTCGACAAAGCCGAGGAGGCTGCATCGGCCGAGGAAATTCGCAAGTCGATCGAGCTGGTCGACGCCGAAATCGTTGCGTTGAAAGACCAGGAGAGCGATGCCGCTGCCGCCACCATCGACAAGCTTACAGCCAGGAAAGATCGTCTGATCAAGCAGCTCAAGCACGCCGAAGAGCGGCTGAAAGACTAACCCCCGGCGGGCGGCGGCGCCTGTGGGGTTTATTAAGCCCTTCGTACTGCGGCGATTGGCTTTAGGTATTATTCCTACTTGAATTAGAGCCTTTGGCGGCGTAGACAATAAAAGAAAAACAGAGCGAGGCAACCCATGATCGATTTAAAAAGGACGCTGCGTCTCGTTAGCGGCGGAATGTTTGACTCGGAGCAGACCTGGCGCAACTACCTGCCAGAGGCGGAAAACTGGCAGAAGACAGTCTTCTTGCTCACCGGCCCATTGATTATTTTTGCCGCCGTGGCTGCGTACATCTTCGGCTTTCTCGGCAGTGACATCTCGTTGTTCGGACGATTCCGACCTACGCTCGTCTCGACGGTGCTGACAATGATCACCTCGGCGATCGCGGCTGTCGTCGTCGCATTCGTTGTCAGTGCCCTGGCTGGCGCATTTGGCGGGAAAAACAGTTTCGCGCTTGGGCTTGCCGCCACTACGTTCGCTTTTATTCCCGGATATTTGGGTCAGGCGGCTACGTGGTTGCCGTGGATAGGCGGGTTGCTGGCCCTTGGCCTGTTCATCTACGCTCTGGTACTTCTCTGGAAGGTAATCCCCGTTTATCTGGCTGTTCCAGACGGAAAGCGTGTCGGTCACTTTATTCTTTCCCTGGTGGCAACGATCGCCGCGATGTTTATTCTCTCAATGACGATCGGGCGTTTTCTGTACCCGTCAGTGGGCGGGCCCACTTTCAACAGCATCTCTGAGCGAGCGGCCCCGGCTTCGACATCCGGCGCGGGTATGTATAGCGGCATCGCCCGCCAGGCTGAGTTAATGGCAGCAGCGGAGGAAGACAGGTTTGATCCACCGTCCAATGGCCGCTTGAGCGAGGATCAGGTGCGAGAATTCATTCGCGTCATGCAACGCACGGAAGAGCTACAGCAGGAAAAAATGGCGCGCTTCAAAGAGTTTGCGGAGAGGGCAGAGAACAACGAAGATGTTTCGCTGAGCGATCTGGGCAGCATGATGAGCGGGGTTACCGAAGCGGCCGGTCTACAAACATCGGAAATAGAGGTTGTTAAGTCGGCGGGCGGCAATTGGGCTGAGCACCAATGGGTTCGCGAGTCTTTGCGGACCGCTTGGATCCAAAAAGACATCAATGATACCGTCGCGCACAATTTCGGACTCTATCAGGAATTCGAAGAAGAACTTTCCAACTACATCGTTCGCTGATCGGCACCATCAGGTACCGAGCGCTGCCTTTAATTCGGCGACGAGTTTCTTATCGTCCGGCTGTGTGCGCGGGCTGAATTCGGCGATAAGCTTGCCATCGCGGCCTATCAGATACTTGTGAAAATTCCACGTCGGGTACGTGCCAGAGGCGGCAGCGAGCCGATCGAAAAACGGATTCGCCTTGCCCTCTTTTACGGTGACCTTTTCGAACATCGGGAACTTCACCTTGTAAGTCAGGCGGCAGAATTCCTGGATCTCCTCTTCGGTACCCGGCTCCTGCCCGAAAAAGTCGTTTGACGGGAAACCAAGCACTACAAGACCTTCGTCGCCGTATTCTTCGTAAAGACTCTCAAGCCCGTCGTACTGGGGCGTGTTGCCGCACTTGGACGCGGTGTTCACGACCAGTACAACTTTGCCTGCATAAGCTTCACTGAGATTTATGACTTCGTCCGACGCCAGGCGACGAAAATCCTGGTCAAGCAGGGCGCTGTCGGACGCCGCGGATAATGATGTAGCCATGAGTAACAGTGCTCCTGACAGGTAACGCATATTGAAAACTCCAGAACGAATTAAGCGCCCTCACAGGGCCGCCATGATTTCACTGCCATTATGATGCTATCCCGGGACCTCACTTGCCAGCGCCAATCTGTAACAAGTCGTATCAGAGTTAGACGCCGCGTCCGGCTTTAACTACAGTATCAGCTCTATGCAAAACAGCAAACTGTATACGATGTTGGCCCTCGCCGGGACGACCCCTTTCGTCGCCTGCGCGCTACTGCCTTTGCTAGGGATTGATGCTTTGCCCGGACTTGGAGCGCTCGACGTTCTGGCAAGCACTTACGGGCTCGCGATCATCTGCTTCCTGGCGGGCGCTCACTGGGGAACCTATCTTTACGGCGCATCTACGACACCGTTCAACCTGTTTATCAGCAGCAATGTCGTGCTTCTTGCGGTCTGGTTTGCGTTTGTCATCGCGAGTCTTAACTGGTCTATTGCTACGCAAATCGTAGCATTCCAGGTATTGTTGTTCATCGACTACCGTTTGAATCAGAGCGCGGTGATCTCCAGCGATTACTTTAGAATTCGTTTCGTCGCAACGCTTATTGCTTCGATTTCATTGCTGACCCTCTTGATTTCCTAGTACGGCATCTTCGCCAAAAACCAACGATCTCCGATGCTCGTCATTCTCGGCAACCAGCTGTTTCCACTGCGATACCTGCCTCCGCCTGAAAGTGGGCCAGTGTTCATGGCGGAGGATGTGGGACTGTGCACCTACGTAAGACACCATCAGCAAAAAATTGTGCTGTTCCTCGCGGCGATGCGCTCATATGCCGACGATTTAAGGGTTGCTGGCTACGATGTAATTTATCACGCGCTTGACGTCTCCGACTCCGCAAGCTACGAGGACAAACTCGACGAAGCGCTTCGTGCCATAGGCGCTACACGACTCCAGCATTTCGAGATCGAAGACAAGCCGATGGAGCGACGACTGCTCGAGTTTGCTGAGCGCCATCAGCTGGAGAAAATAGAACTAGCGTCACCAATGTTCGTCTGCTCGCGGGATGAGTTCACGTCGTTTGCAAAGGACAAGTCGAGGCTGCTCATGGGCGACTTCTACAAGCAGCAGCGTCGCTCCCTGAGGGTGCTGATCGATGATGATGGGCAGCCGACCGGGGGTCGCTGGAGTTTTGACGCGGACAATCGCAAGAAACTTCCCCGCAATGTCATACCCCCCGAATTCTCCTGGGCGGAGCATACGCAGCACGTCAAGGACATCATTGAGTTGGTTCAGCACGTGTTCGCAGATCATCCGGGCGACGCCAGGGATTTCTGCTGGCCAACGACGCGTGAGCAGGCGCTGGTATGGCTTGACGATTTTGTTGAAAACCGGCTCGAGCAGTTTGGGCCTTACGAGGATGCCATCACGTCGCGTTCGACGACCGTCTTTCACAGCGTTCTGAGCCCATGCCTCAACCTTGGCCTGTTGACGCCTGACGAGATCATCGAAAAAGCGCTGACCCGCAGCGATGAAGTTCCGCTGCAAAGCCTGGAAGGCTTCATTCGCCAGGTCATCGGCTGGCGGGAGTTCGTGCGCGGTGTTTATCGTGAATATAGTGAAGAGCAGGATGCTCGAAATTTCTGGTCGCACGAACGCGATCTGACAAGCGCCTGGTACGAGGGCACCACCGGTATTCCGCCCCTGGATGATGCAATCCGGACGGCGCAGCGACTCGGCTGGACGCATCACATACCGCGCCTCATGGTGCTCGGCAATCTCATGACGCTGTGCGAAATCCGCCCAACGACCGCCCACCGCTGGTTCATGGAAATGTTCATTGATTCATCCGAGTGGGTGATGGGTCCAAATGTCTATGGCATGGGAATCTTTAGCGACGGCGGCATCTTCGCTACCAAGCCCTACATTTGCGGCTCCAACTATCTGCTCAAGATGAGCGACTACAGCATGGGCCCATGGTGTGACGTTGTTGACGGACTCTATTGGCGCTTTGTCGACCGGCACCGCGAGTTCTTCAGCGGCAATCCACGGCTTGCGCTGATGCCCAAAGCGCTCGATCGACTGGACAGCGAAAGGCGATCGCGAATTATCGCCGCGGCCGACGACTTCCTGGAGCGACACACGACTCAAGCCTGAGTCACGGTGACGGTCATCGTACGGACCGTTACGACCGTTAGATCTTCAAATAGGTAGGTCCCTAAGCGGATATTCGCAGGTAAGCGTAGCCGAAATACGTCAGCAACAGAAAAGCCCCTACATTCCTGCCCAAACGGGCATCACCGAAGATGAAAATTGGAACCAGTATCGCCGTAAGAAATAAAGACAGCATGAGGTCGCCAACACCTCCGCTCGGCACCGGTATTTGGCTGATGAGGCTACTCGCCGGCAGCACAATCAGCGAATTAAAAATATTGGATCCGACGACGTTGCCAAACGCGATTTCGATTTCGCCGCGAAGGGCGCCGACGACGTCGATGATGAGTTCCGGTGCACTGGTGCCGAATCCAACCACGGTCAGACCGACGATCACACGAGACCATAGGCGGCCACGAACAATACTATGGCAGCAACACCGACCCAATTTGCAGTAAGATCCATTGAGCTGTGACTCCGTCAATTCTCAAGTACGATCTGATGTTCATCGACACAACTTTCCCACGTTCGGAAGCTGCTTGCGAGTCCTGGCGCCTGTCGAGCAGGAAACCGCGATGAAGTCTCTGATTCCCGGAAGAGGTGACCTGGCGAGATGACTCGGCACGTAATATTCGCCGCGCCATTTTTCATGGACGCGACTGTCCGCTTCCTGCGC
This sequence comes from uncultured Gammaproteobacteria bacterium, assembly GCA_963841165.1. GTDB lineage: Bacteria > Pseudomonadota > Gammaproteobacteria > Steroidobacterales > Woeseiaceae > UBA1847. Next base: position 62,287 of record CAWJCA010000029.1, read on the forward strand.
GGCGCCTGCCAGTTGCCGGACGTCGCGCTGACGGTTGTGAGCCAGGACCCTGCGGAGCAGCTGCCCGCTGACATTCGGGCCCGGATCGCAGGCCACTGGCGTATTGCCGATGCTTTAAACCCGGACCAGTTGATCGAAGCCGCGCAGCAGCTGGAGGCCCGGCTCGGCAAAGCTGTCTGCTACGTCGCAGCACTCGAACAGCTCCAGGTGCCGCTGGCGATTGCACGGGAAGCGCTCGGCATCGACGGGCTGTCGTCCGCAGCAGCGCAAAACTTCCGCGACAAGTCGCGCATGAAAGACGTCCTGCGCGCAGCGGGAGTTCCGTGTGCACGTCACGCACTCGTTGGCGACCGTGCGGCGGCGGAGACGTTCATACAGCGCGTCGGTTTTCCTGTCGTTGTAAAACCCCCCGCAGGCGCGGGAGGAAAAGGTACTTTCAGACTCGATCAAGCGGCGGATCTCGGTACCTGGCTGCAGCGTTTTCCGCCCAATCCCGACCACCCCACCCTGTTCGAGGAATTCGTGCGCGGCACCGAACACTCATTCGACAGCGTATTTATCAATGGGCGACCCGTCTGGCATTCGATATCCCGATATATGCCATCACCCCTGGAGGTGCTGGAGAACGACTGGATACAGTGGTGCGTCATGCTGCCGCGCGACATTAGCGGCGCCGAGTTTGATCCAATTCGCGAAGCGGGATTTGCCGCTAACGAGGCACTGGGACTGCAGACCGGGCTCAGCCACATGGAGTGGTTTCGGCTGGCGAGCGGCAATATCGCCATTTCCGAGGTCGGCGCCCGTCCGCCTGGCGCGCAGTTTTCATCGTTGTTGTCGTATGCTCACGACATTGATTTTTACGAGGCATGGCCACGCTTGATGGTATTCAGAGAATTTGACCCGCCTGAACGCCGCTATGCAGCGGGTGCAGCATACATACGTGGCCAGGGCCAGGGCCGCATTCGCAGCATCAGTGGAGTTGACGAAGTGCAGCGCCGGTTTGGCTCGATCGTTGTCGAAGCCAAACTGCCGCACGAGGGCCAGCCGCCGAGCGATAGCTACGAAGGCGATGGCTACATCATCGTGCGACATCCCGATACAGACGTCGTGCAGGATGCGCTGCAGCAGATCGTCAGCACAATTCGCGTGGAGCTGCGATGAACCCGGAAGCACCGTTGCGATTACTGCTCGGCCCGCAGCGCCCGGTTTTGAACTTGGACAGTGCTTTGGCACGGTCTGGAATTGGCGACGGACCGATCGGCGTAATATCGGCGGCGTGGCAGGAAGCCGAGGGCGATATCGATGGCCTGCAACGCCTCGTAAAGAACCCACTGTCAGATCTGCGTCTCTATGAGAAAGCTGAAGCGCTGTTTGCCGCGGACACGCGCCTGCACGAAGCCTATCGCTCAAGGCAGGAACGCCTCAAGGAACAGCAGCGCTTGTACAGGCTTCGGCTTCGGCAGCTGAAGATCGCAGCACGCGCCATTTTGCGCGCCGAGGGCGAGCCGTCCGTCGTCGCGGCAGAGCGCCGACATGCGATTTCGCAATTGCGTGCACTCGACCAGCATCACCTCCGCCAGGTGGACAAGATTCATACTCGATTCGACAGTGCGTTCAACGTTGGTTGCAATGCTCCGCTCGCTGAGCACACTGCCGCGTTTGCCGAATCGTTATCCCGCTTCGACTCCCTGTTGATTACCGGCGGCAATGTCATCGTACTAATGAACCGGCTGCGCCTGTTCGGACTTGGTTCACACCTTGAGCGAAAAAACATCATTGCCTGGTCAGCCGGTGCCATGGTGCTGGCTGATCGCATCGTGTTATTCCATGAGCGCATGCCACAGGGTCGGCGTGACGCCGAAATCTTGTGCCACGGCATGGCAATTCTGCCGAACATCGTGCTGTTGCCGAACGCTAGCGGACGCCTGAAATTAAGGGACTCGCTGCGCATCGGCCTGTTTGATCGCCGCTTTTCGCCAGCCGACTGTGTGACTCTCGACAACGGCTCCTACCTGCTGTTCGAGGGTGAAACCTTGCGCGACTCCGAGGCCGCCAGGCGTATGACGCGAAACGGAAAATTCAAACGGGTACGTGCGACATGAACCCTGCGCTACGCAAACTGGTCCGCAAAGCCGCTCCGGACGGGGCTGACATCGATGCATTGCTTCGCGATCTGGATTTTCCGCTCGTCGACGGCACGGACGTCACCTTCGTTTTCCGCGGTAAGGCTGATGCCGTTTACCTGCGCTGCTGGATTGCGGGGCTCGACACCGCGCAGCCGTTCCAGGCATTGGCCGGCACCGACCTTTGGGCGACGACAATAGAGTTACCCAAAGGCTCTCGCATCGAGTACAAGTTCGAGGTTGTATCTAACGGCAATAAGGAACTCATACTCGATCCCCTGAATGATGTTGTCGCGCGCGACCCGTTTGGCGCCAATTCGGTGTGCCAGGCAGCCGGCTACGAGCGTCCGGAATGGACTTTGCACGATCCGCAGGCGCGCGAGGGTTCCCTGCAGAATCAAAAAATCGAAAGCAACGTATTCAAGGACTCTCGCGAGATAACAGTTTACCTTCCGGCAACATTCCGCGAAAACCGTCGCTATCCATTGCTTGTCGTTCACGACGGTGTCGACTACCTGCGCTATGCAGATCTCAAGATCGTGCTCGATAACCTCACGCACCGATTGGAAATACACCCAGTCGTCGTTGCGTTGATCCAGTCGCCGGACAGGCTCAAGGAGTACGCCGGCGATGACCGACATGCGCGTTTCCTTGTTGAAGATCTGCTGCCTTTCATGAACAACACGTTTCCGCTAATGGATTCGGCAGAATCACGGTGCGTTATGGGCGCGAGCTTCGGCGGCGTTGCCGCGCTGCACGCGGCATGGCGTTATCCCGATCACTTTGGTTCGCTTCTACTGCAGTCCGGCTCTTTCGCGTTCAGTGATATCGGCCGGCATAGCCGCGGACCGGTTTTCGGACCCGTCGTGCGATTCATGAACGAGTTTCGCGAACATCCCGGGCGTCCGGCGGATCGAATTTTCATGAGCTGCGGCATGTACGAGTCGCTGATCTACGAAAACCGCTCGCTCGTACCGCATCTGCAGTCGAAAGGTGTTGACCTGCGCTTTGAAGAAGCGCGCGACGCGCACAACTGGGAGAACTGGCGGGATCGACTGCGCATCGGCCTCTCGTGGCTACTGCCGGGGCCGGCGTGGATGGTGTACGAGTGACCGCAACAAAATAGGGCTTCGTCCTGTAATCACCTGCTATATTGATGAGGACTGCTTACCCGATTGGCTGCTTTTTTATTCAAGGAAACGCAAACCGTGGCCCAAAAAACTAAACATATCGGCTTGTCTCTCGGTGCGGATATTTGCTGGCCCATTTGCTACGAGGGGCTGCTCAAGGAACTCGACCTCGCGATTCCGCTTGGCAATGACACGCTGACATTCGAAGTCGAGCGAATGGCAATTGAACCGTTTAGCCTGACGCAACACTGCAAATACGATGTCGTCATCGACCGTTTGACGCACTGGTACCACACGTCGCGCGAGTGGATTAAGAAAGCCATCATTACTGACGACCTTTACGTATTCAACAATCCGTGGTCGTTACAGTCAATGGAGAAACAGACGACGTATTGCGCGATGATGCGGCTCGGCATGCCGGTGCCGGAAACATGGATGATACCCCCAAGTCGTACACGGAATCGTCCGATCTGCAGCCGACCCTCAAACGTTACGCGAAGCTGTTTAATCTTGGCGACATCGGCGACAAGATCGGCTATCCCCTGTTCATGAAACCCTACGACGGCGGTGCCTGGGTTGGCGTTACTGCAATCAAGGACCGCGAATCGCTGCTCAAAGCCTATAACCAGGAGCGAATACAGTCATGAACCTGCAAAAAGGCATTGTCCCGTTCGAGGGTTTCGTTCGCTGCGTTGGCCTCGGCGCGCAGTGGCGCTGCGTCAACTACGACCCCGACGCGCCGCTACACGACCGTTACCGCATGGATACAAATTTCCTTTCGGCCGAAGAAGAACAGCGCCTGATCGACATCACGATGGTGATCAACGCGTTTTTTGGCTGGGATTTCAATTCCTGCGAGTCATTGCTGAGCAATGGCGTGTGGCATCCGATCGATTTCGCCAACGCCTG
>CAWJCA010000030.1:0-26651 GCA_963841165.1 uncultured Gammaproteobacteria bacterium
CGGCGGCATCGAGCGGCGTACCCAGTTGGTCCAGAAGCTCCTGAGGTCCAGGGCCTGCTGCGTCGTGCGAGGAAAACCGTCGAGAATGAACCCGTCGGCCGCATCGGGCTGACTCAGCCGCTCGCTGATGATGCCCAGTACCACGTCGTCAGGTACGAGGTCGCCTGCCTCCATGATCGACTTTGCCTTGAGACCGAATCGCGTGCCGGACGCGACAGCTTCTCGCAGCATGTCGCCTGTCGATACTTGCGGGATGTTCTTTTCGGCCATCAGCTTCTTGGCCTGTGTGCCCTTGCCCGATCCGGGTGCGCCCAGCAATACGATACGCATGGCTAAAATTTCTCCAGTCAATAATTGAGAGCAAGAATGCCTGAAACCCGGTGAAAACACCGGGCGAGGTACGCTACCGGCTATGCGCATCGAGGTCAATGCGCAGGTCGCGGCACTTTCGGAAATTGCCGATGCCGCCGTATCTCGTTTCCGCTATGCTCAGGCGCACAAAAATTTCTGAGCTGCGGGGAACCACGACCATGTCTGCAATGAACGCTTTTTATGCCCAATCCGGCGGTGTCACGGCTGTTATCAATACATCGGCGTGCGGCGTTATCGAAACGGCGCGCAAGTATCCGAAGAAGATCGCCAATGTCTACGCGGGGCGTAACGGCATCATCGGCGCATTGACCGAAGACATGATCGACACGAACAAGGAGAGTGCTGCAACAATCGCTGCGCTCATGTATACGCCAGGTGGCGCGTTTGGCTCTGCCCGTTACAAGCTCAAGGGCATCGATGAAAATCGTGCCGAATACGAGCGCCTGATCGAAGTATTTAAAGCACACGATATTGGTTACTTTTTTTACAACGGCGGCAACGATTCCATGGACACTGCCCACAAGGTGTCGCAGATCAGCAAGAGCATGGGGTTCCCGGTGACCTGCCTTGGCGTTCCGAAAACCGTCGACAACGACCTGCCCGTGACCGATAACTGCCCCGGCTTCGGCTCGGTCGCCAAGTACGTCGCCGTTTCCACGCAGGAAGCGGCCATGGATGTGCTCTCGATGGCAAAGACCTCGACCAAGGTATTCGTTCTGGAGGTCATGGGCCGGCATGCGGGCTGGATCGCCGCCGCGGGAGGCCTCGCCGGCAAGAAACCCGGCGATGCACCGCACATTATCCTGTTCCCGGAGATTCCGTTTGAACAGCGCGCATTTCTGAAGCGCGTTCGTGAGTGCGTCGAAAAGTACGACTACTGTGTCATCGTCGTCAGTGAGGGCGCCGCGTTTGCGAATGGCAAATTCCTCGCCGAAGCCGGGACTCGCGACGCGTTTGGCCATGCCCAACTGGGTGGTGTCGCGCCCGTCGTCGCCAACATGGTGCGAGAGAACCTGGGCTACAAATACCATTACGCCATCGCCGACTACCTGCAGCGTTCTGCTCGTCACATCGCATCCGACGTTGATGTCAAACAAGCCTATGCTGTCGGCAAGGCGGCCGTCGAATTCGCCCTGCAGGGAAAAACCGCAGTCATGCCCGTCATCAAGCGAACATCCGATTCGCCGTACCGCTGGAAAATCGAATCGGCGGCCCTCGGTCGCATCGCGAACAAGGAGAAGATGCTGCCGCGGCGTTACATCACCAAGGATGGATTCGGCATCACCGAGGCGGCCCGGCGTTACCTGCAGCCACTCATCAAGGGCGAGAATTATCCGCCATATATCAATGGTTTACCGAAGGTCGCCAAGCTCAGGAAGCGCTCCGTTAAGCCCAAGACAGGCACAAAATTTGTGGTATGATGCGCGGCCTGCTGCGGGCGGACCCCAACGTCAAGAACCAGTTTCGAGGGTCAGGGAGCGCGCAGCATCACAAGAAAACAACAATGAGATTTTCACCGAACGAAGCCCTGATGCCCGCCCTGGCGGTTGGCGATAGCGGATTCGTTTGATCTGTTCGCTACAAAGTCAGGAGATAATCTGATGTCTAACGAGATGGCCCTTTGGCTCTCGATCGGTGCGGGCGCGCTCGCCATACTGTTCGGAATCTTTTCGACGCAGTGGATTCTTAGGCAACCTGCCGGCAACAGCCGCATGCAGGAAATCGCCGCGGCAATTCAGGAAGGCGCCAACGCCTACATGAATCGCCAGTATTTGACGATTAGCGCTGTCGGTGTCGTGCTGTTCTTCATCCTCGGCATTGCCCTCGAATGGGCAACCGCGATCGGCTTCGCCATCGGCGCCATTTTCTCCGGGCTTGCCGGTTACATCGGTATGTACGTTTCAGTTCGGGCCAACGTTCGCACGGCAGAAGCCGCAAGAAAAGGTGTCAACCCGGCGCTCAATGTCGCGTTTCGCGGCGGTGCAATCACCGGCATGCTCGTGGTGGGCCTGGGGTTGTTGGGCGTAGCCGGTTACTTCCTGATCCTGACCAGCACCGGCGCCAGCTCTGACGAAGCGGTTCATGCACTCATCGGATTGGCGTTCGGCGGTTCGCTGATTTCGATCTTCGCCCGACTCGGTGGCGGTATCTTCACCAAGGGTGCAGATGTCGGCGCCGACCTGGTTGGTAAAGTTGAGGCAGGCATACCGGAAGACGACCCCCGCAACCCGGGTGTTATCGCCGACAACGTCGGTGACAATGTCGGCGACTGCGCCGGCATGGCAGCTGACCTGTTCGAAACCTATGCGGTGACGATCATTGCCACGATGCTGCTCGGCGGCCTGGTCGCGGTCAACTACGGCCCGCAGGCCGTTGTCTACCCATTGGTGCTGGGTGCTGTATCGATCGTTGCCTCGATTATCGGGACGTTTTTCGTCCACACCTCTGAGGGTGGCAAAATCATGGGTGCGCTGTACAAGGGAATGATCGTTGCGGGCCTGCTCGCAGCCATCGCTTTCTACTTCATCACCAACATGATGATGGCTGACAGCGGCATAGCAATGAACATCTATTACTCGGCACTGATCGGTCTTGCCCTCACAGCGGCCATGGTCGTCATTACCGAGTACTACACTGGCACGGACTTCAAGCCCGTGAAAACAATTGCGGAAGCATCTCTGACCGGCGACGCGACCAACATTATCGCCGGCCTCGGTATTTCCATGAAGGCAACAGCACTGCCTGTGCTGGCCGTCTGCGCGAGCATTTGGGGCGCATTTGCCCTCGCGCCCGATGGCGACAATCTCGCCGGCCTCTACAACATCGCGATCGCAGCGACGACCATGCTGTCGATGACAGGTGTCGTCGTTGCACTCGATGCCTTCGGTCCGATTACAGACAACGCCGGTGGCATCGCCGAGATGGCGGAGCTCCCTCCAGAAGTTCGCAAAATTACCGATCAGCTCGACGCCGTCGGCAACACGACCAAAGCCGTGACCAAGGGCTATGCAATCGGCTCCGCGGGTCTCGCTGCCCTCGTCCTGTTTGCCGACTACACGAACGCTCTGCAGAAAGAGGGCATCGACGCTGTCTTTCTGCTCAACGACCACCTCGTCATCATCGGCCTGTTTATCGGCGGTCTCGTACCGTTCCTGTTTGCCTCCATGGCGATGGAAGCGGTCGGGCGCGCAGCTGGTGCAGTTGTCCAGGAGGTTCGGCGCCAGTTCAGGGAAATCGAAGGCATTATGGAAGGCACGGGCAAGCCGGACTACAGCCGCGCTGTTGACCTGTTGACCAGGGCGGCCATCAAGGAAATGATCATTCCCAGCCTGCTGCCAATCGCAGTACCACTGATCGTCGGCCTGACTCTTGGCCCCAAAGCCCTCGGCGGTCTGCTGCTCGGCACGATCGTTACCGGTCTGTTCGTCGCAATCTCGATGACGGCCGGCGGCGGCGCCTGGGACAACGCCAAGAAGTACATCGAAGATGGCAACTTCGGCGGCAAGGGCTCCGACGCGCACAAAGCGGCGGTTACGGGTGACACTGTCGGTGATCCGTACAAGGACACGGCCGGTCCCGCGATCAACCCGCTGATCAAGATCATTAACATCGTTGCCCTGCTCATGGTTCCGCTTCTGTAAGCAGAACCTGCAACGCTTGATCCGAAAGCCGCCGGACTCTCGTTCGGCGGCTTTTTTTGTGCCACCCCAACCCACCCACCATCTACCAGCCGAGTGAGGCAACCGGCTCGATGCTGCCGGCGGACTGTCTCGCTGACGCTCGCTTTATGTCTCGCCGGCAAACATCTCGTCCACTTGCCTCACGCAGCACGATTGGGCAGCGGCGGTGAGCGCCGGGGTGTCTCACAAAGCGAGTTTGTGAAACAGCGTCCGAGCGACGAGATCCCCGGCGATCGACGCCGCCGGCATGAATTCGCTGCAGATGATGGGTGGTTAGGTTCGTGACTCAGGGGTTGAGCGCTCTGAAGGTGCCCGTCGTTGCTGTACCGAGAAGTGCGGGTGCCTCGATGAAATGCCCCTGCGCGAAATCGACACCGATATCGCGCAACCAGTCGAAGTCTTCCTGGTTTTCAACCTGTTCGGCAACAACACGGAACTGCATCGTTCGAGCAAGCTTGATCATCGCAGCGACCATCTCCTGGTTCACGAGATCGGAGCGCAGGTCTCGCGTGTAGGTGCCATCGATCTTCAAATAATCGATCGGCAGATGTTTCAGGCTCGAAAACGAACCGAGCCCGCTGCCGAAATCATCGAGCGAAAATTCGCACCCGATACCATGCAAGACTTCGATGAAACGCTGCGCATGCTGAACATTGGAGAGAATTGCGCCCTCGGTAACTTCGAAGCATATTGTCGCTGGCGACACTCCGGACCGATCGAGCGCATCAACGACGAAGCCAAGGAACGCTTCGTCGCCCAGTGTCTGGCTCGACAGGTTGATTGCGCAGCTGCGATGCGTGGGTAACTTGATTTCGCCGCTCGATATCGCTGCGAGTGAGGCATTGATCACCCATCGATCGATTTGCGGCATCATCTGGTAGCGTTCGGCCGGCCGCAGGAATTCCGCCGTGTTTGTTGCGCGGCTTTGGCCATCGTTGAACCGAATCAATACCTCGACCGAAGGTCCTGAATCAGCCCTGCCGCTCATTGCGATTATGGGCTGGACGGCAAGCTCGAAACGGTCTTCGTGCAAGGCCGTCTGCAACTGTCGAAGCCACTGTATGTCGCCGCGCTCCCTGGCTACAGCTTCGTCGCGCGCCGAATAAACGTGCACCTGACCCCTGCCCTGCTGCTTCGCCATGTAGCATGCTGAATCGGCGGCACTCATGACATCCTGCAGCGTGCCGCTCGCGTGGCTGATTTCAACAAGGCCGACTGAAATACCGATGTTGAAGATCTTGTCTTTCCAGACGAATCGGTAGGCAGCGACGGCGTTACATATATCCGTGGCGATCTGACGCGCTTTTTGTATCGGACAGCCGATCAGCAATGCACCGAACTCGTCGCCTCCGAGACGGCCGACGAAATCCGAGTCACGCACCTGGTCTTTGATCAGCGCTGCCACCTCCCGAAGCATGTTATCGCCCGCCAGGTGGCCACAACTGTCGTTAACGGCTTTGAAGCGATCGAGATCCATGTAATAAATAATGTGAACGGCTTCTTCGGAATGTGCAGTGTCCATGGCCTCATCGAGTCGGCGCTCGAATTCACGGCGATTGATAAGGCCCGTCAGCGGATCGTGCGTGGCCTGGTACGACATCTTGCGCGTGAGTCCGCGCAGCTCACCGACGTCATGAAATACCACGACCGTGCCTGAAATGCTGTTGCTGGGACCCCGGACGGGCGAAGCGGTTATCTCTACGGAATGCTCGTGTTCCCCATCGCTGCTGACCATGACCGCGCGTCGTCCCATGTTGACCCGTCGACGCATTGCCAGGCAGCGTTCGACCGGGTCGCCCAGCGGCCGTCGATCGGCGTCATCGACCAATGTAAACAGCTCGCCGACCCGATGTCCGGCCGCGTCATCGCGATTGGTGCCAGTCAGCGTTTCGGCGGCGAGGTTCATGTAGTCGATTCGACCGTCGTTGTCGGTGGTGATGACGCCTTCGGAAATCGACTCGAGCGTGTATTGCGCCTGCCGCTTGCTGCGTGACAACGACACTTCGAGGCTCTTGCGATGGCTGACATCGCGCGCGATCGTCAGTATCGCGCGATGTCCGTGAAATTCGATATTCGAGCTCTGTGCTTCAACCCAGAGGCCGGTCTGATTGCCATTGATGAGCTGCATCTCGATGCGGCGAGGCGCGTTTTCTCCGGCCAGACGGGTCGCGACCGTTTTGCGAAAAAGCGCGCGATAGGCGGGCTTCACGAGGTCCGCGATTTCCCGGCCAACCAGCTGAGCTGCGTCCAGGCCGACGAGGCTGGCCGCGGACTCGTTGGCCAACAGGATTTTTTCGTCGTGAATGATGACAATTTCCGGCAGGGTTCGCGCAAAATCCTTAAATAGACGGTCCCGACCCTGGATCTTTTCGTCACGTTCGCCGAGCGCATCGAACAGGCGGTTCACCGTGTGTGCGAGCTGAGCGGTGTCCGGGTCATCCGGAATGCTCAGACGCCGGCCGACCGAGGCGTCTCGAGACGCCTCGAGCATCTCCTCATTGAGCGTTTTGACGCGACGCGCCAGTCGCCCGCCGCGCAAGCCAGACAATCACAGCTGCGGCGACGGCCAGTGAGGCCAGCGTCGCGAGTGAAATGATAATCAAGGTAGGTGACATTCTGAGCCCGGGTTACGATGCAGCGAGGATAGTAAGGATCATTTGTTGTTATTATTAGGGCTCGTTAGGCGTCTCCGCAGCCGAAGATTTGACGAACAGAAAGCGAATATAAACAAACATCTGTAAGCATATCCCAGCGACGTGACCCCGCCGCGGCGATTCACCATAATTCGGGATGCGCTGGCCGAGTGAGCCATGCAGCAGAACCTGTCGTGGCGACTGACAGTTTATCTTTCCATTTGAATTCATACAGTTACAGGTAAGACGACTATGAACATCGATTTCGCACGCCGTCAGATGGTCAACCAGCAGGTTCGGGGCTGGAACGTCTACGATGAAGACGTGCTTTCCACTTTACGAGAATTGCCGCGGGAACAATTCGTCCCGCCTGAATACAAGGCTCTCGCTTTCGCCGATACAGAGATTGCGATCGGTCACGGGGAACACATGATGTCGCCTACTGTCGAAGGTCGTGTGCTGCAGGCCCTGGGGCTTCGCGGCGACGAACGAGTTCTTGAGGTTGGTACCGGTAGCGGTTTTCTGACTGCCTGTCTTGCGAAGCTCTCAGCCGACGTCACGAGCATCGATATCCACGACGATTTCCTGCGAAAGGCCGCGGGAAGTCTCGCCGCTTGCGGTATCAGCAACGTCACTTTGTTGCACATGAATGCCATGGAAGCGTTACCCGACGGCGGCTTCGACGCCATCGCTGTCACAGGATCGCTACAGTCTTTTGATCCGCGTTTTGTCGACGCATTGAACCCGGGCGGCAAACTGTTCGTCGTCGTCGGCGATGCCCCGGCCATGGAGGCCAAGCTTGTTCATCGCACGGATGAAAATGACTGGGAGACCGTATCGTTATTCGAAACGACGCTCGCACCACTGGTCAACGGCGCATTACCGCCGCAGTTTTGTTTCTAGTAAGGCCGTGGAAGAACACGAAAAAGAAACCAGTTCGACGCTCGATGCATCTATGATTAGAGGCGGGATATTCCAACTGGTTTAGTGATGTAGTAGACTATAACACTTGGCACCCTGTACGGCCCATTTCCGGAACGAAAAAAATGAAAAAAGTGAAGAATATTAAGACGTTAATGGCCATTACCGGCGTATTTCTGTTGCCCGGAGCCGCGCAGGCCGCTTCGCTGCTCGAAATCTACCAGCAGGCGCTGCAAAGCGATCCCCAGATTCATGAAGCCGAGGCGCGGCGCCTTGCGGCGCTCGAGGCCAAGCCGCAGGCACGCGGCGCTTATCTGCCGCAGATCAGCGCTGGCGGCGATTACTCGGTAACGAATCGTTCCGGTCCTATCGGCATTTTCGATCCGGATACCGGCGAACGGCGAACGGTCGATGCAGAAATCGAGACGGATGTATTCTCATGGAACGTCACACTCCGGCAGACGTTGTTTCGGTGGGACCAGGTCGTCAATCTGCGGCGCGCCGACAAGCTCGTTGCGAAGGCCGAGGCTGTCCGTGAAGCCGCCCAACAGGACCTGATCGTGCGCGTCGCGCAGCGCTACTTTGACGTTCTGGCGGCAGAGGATCGCCTGACTTCGATCCACGCAAACAGGACGGCGATCGCACGGCAGCTCGAACAGGCCAAGCAACGCTTCGAAGTCGGCCTGATCGCCATCACCGACGTGCAGGAATCGCAGGCGGCTTACGACAACTCAGTGGCCGACGAAATTGGCGCCAAACGATCGCTGGCAACTGCGCGGGAGTTCCTTCGCGAAATCACCGGCGAATACGTCTCAGAATTATCGGCGCCGGCAAGACGACTTCCCGCTGATCACACCCGAACCGAATGACGAAACCAGCTGGGTCGAGTTGTCCCTGGGGCAGAACCTGAACCTGGCTGCCAGCCGAATCGATGAACAGCTGGCGCGCGATGAGATTTCATTTCGTCGCAGCGGTCATTATCCGACGCTCGATCTGGTAGCAAGCACCAATGAGGACACGACAGACCAGACCACGACAACCCCGTTCGGCACGACCTCGGACGAACTGACCAATCCCCGCGACAGCATCAGTGTGCAGTTAAGCGTGCCGCTCTTTGCAGGCGGCGGCACGTCGTCGCGCGTTCGAGAGGCGGTCTATTTGCATCGTGCTGCGCGCGAACAACTGCAGCGCGTCACGCGTGAGACGGAGCGTCAGGCTCGGGACGCCTACCTGGGCGTGATTTCGGAAAGAAGTCGCGTGAAGGCGCTTGCACAAGCGGTAGCGTCCAGCCGTACCGCATTACAAGCAACAAAAGCCGGTTTTGAGGTCGGCACACGAACGATCGTGGACGTTCTCGACTCGCAGTTCGCGTTGTATGCGGCGATCACGAATTACTACCAGAGCCGTTATGACTATGTACTCAACGCACTCAGGTTGAAACAGGCCGCCGGAACCCTGGAGGTTCAGGATCTCGAGCGAATCGACCGCTGGCTGAGCGAACGCAAGCCACCGGAGCAGGCAATCGCAGAAGAGGCGGCAGCCGAGGCGGCCGGTTACTGAGCGTTCAACCTCTCGCTCAGTAGCGGCTCCAGAACCACGAGGAGCCGCGTCAGTGCTCCCTTGTTCTGCTCCAGCAAAGTCCGGCCGTTGCGGCCAAGCTCGGAGGCTTTTTCGGGGTTGTCCAGCAGGTCGGCAATTGCGAGTGCCAGCTCGTCCTTGTCATTGACGACGACACAGGCCTGCATCTCGACAAACATGTCGGCAATATCCTGAGCATTGAACAAGTGCGGCCCTGTGACTATCGGCAAAGCCTGGGCCGCCGGCTCCAGGAGGTTGTGCCCGCCAATCGGTACGAGGCTTCCACCAACAAATGCGACGTCGCTTGCGGCGTAGAACAGCGGCACTTCGCCCATCGTGTCTCCGAGCAGAACGGACGTGGTCGACGAACAGTCGATTCCCTCGGTTCTCGAAACGAAGCTGAGCCCTGCCGACTCGATCAGTTCACGAACTTCGGAAAATCGCTCCGGGTGTCGCGGGACGAGGATCAGCAGCAATCGAGGGAACCGCTCGAGCAACGCGCGGTGCGCATCCAGCACCTGCTGCTCTTCCCCATCGTGCGTGCTCGCAGCAATCCACACGGGGCGATCGCCGATAAGCTCTGCGCGCAGCGCTTTGCCCTGTTGGATAGTATCCTCGTGCAATTCGATGTCGAATTTGATGCTCCCGGTCACGCGCGTACGGTCAGGATCCGCACCCAATGACAGGAAACGATCTGCGTCAGACTGGCTCTGCGCAGCGATGATGATGCCGTGAGACAGCGTCTCACGGATTAGTGGCATCATCCTGCGATAGCCGTTTATCGAACGAGGCGAGATTCGGGCACTTACCAGGATAAGCGGCACATTGCGTACACCACAGGCACGGTACAAGTTAGGCCAGATTTCCGTCTCCATTATCAGCGCCGCTTTGGGATTCACGGCGTTGAAAAAACTGTTCACTGCGCCCGGGAACTCGAACGGTATGTAGCAGTGATGAACCGAATCGCCAAATACCGCTTTCACCCGATCGGAACCTGTCGGCGTAACGGTCGTGACTAACATCTGTTCCTGCGGAAAACGGTCCCGGAGTGCCTTGATTAGCGGCAATGCCGCCTGCACCTCACCGACCGACACAGCATGGATCCAGATGCAGCGATCAATTTTCGGGCATCCCAGGCCAAATCGTTGGCCCAGCCGATCGAAATATGATCGATTGCCAAGACCGCGTATCAGCCAAAACGCCGCGTAGGGAACCAGCATCAAAAACGTCAGGAGATTGTAGAAAAAGCGCACTGAAGCCTCGGTTCTTCAGCCGTTAGTCGCGTAGTTTGTCGATAATGCGGCTCGAAGAGTGCCCGTCCCGAAAAGGCAATACGCGCACTTCGCCACCGTTTCGCAATACCTCCTTGGCGCCCGCGATTTCATCCGGATTGTAGTCGCCGCCTTTTACGAGGACGTCGGGCAGGATCTTCGCAATGAGTGCGGCGGGCGTGTCCTCGGAAAACGGCACGACCCAGTCGACTGCGGCCAGGCCGGCAAGCACCAGCAGGCGGTCTTCAAGCGCGTTGATTGGACGAGACTCACCTTTGAGCCGTCGCACTGAATCGTCGTCGTTTACTGCCACGATCAGGCGATCGCCGAGGCTCTTGGCTTCTTCCAGGTAAGCAACATGCCCGGCATGCAAGACGTCAAAGCAGCCGTTCGTCATGATGACGCGTTCATTTCTTTGGTGCGATTCCGCGACCATCGCGAGCAATTCATCCGGGCCCACGAGCCCGCGCCCGCCCTGTCCGCGTTGATGCAGCGCCACGCTGAGTTCGCCGGGCGTAACAGATGCGACACCGATCTTGCGTACGACCAGGCCGGCGGCCAGGTTTGCCAGGGCAGCCGCCGACGCAAGATCCTGTCCGCTCGCGAGCGCGCCGGCGAGCGTGCCGATAACCGTGTCACCGGCACCGGTTACGTCGTAAACCTCTCTGGCCTGTGTCGTAAGAAAAACCGGTTCTGCGCCAGCCTCTAGCAGGAGCATTCCCTTTTCGCTGCGCGTGATGAGCAAGGCGTCGAGATCAAGTTCATCTATCATTTCCGCCGCTCGACGAACGAGGTCCTCGTCGGTGGCACAGACCCCTGCGACCGCCTCGAACTCCGACTGGTTCGGTGTTATGAGTGATGCACCGCGGTATTTGCCGAAATCAGTACCCTTCGGGTCAACCAATGCCGGAATACCTGCTTCGCGACAGGCCTTGATCAGACCACGCACGTCGGAGAGCGCACCTTTGCCGTAGTCGGACAACACCACAGCGCCGGCGCCGTCCAGAGATTCGCGAAGCATCCTGGTCATGGCGTCGCCCGGCAAGGCCATTGCATTCTCCTCGTCGAGGCGAATCAGCTGCTGGCCGCGACTTTGCACGCGCGTCTTGGTGATCGTGGGGCGATCCTTGGCGCGAGCAAATTTGCAGACGATTCCGCGCTGGCCGAGGATCGACTCCAGCGAATCGCCCGCCATATCCTCGCCTACGACACCGAGCAGACAAGTCGATACGCCAAGGCTTGCGAGGTTTACGGCAACGTTTGCAGCGCCACCAGGACGATTATCGGTTTCCTGCACGTGCACGACCGGCACCGGCGCCTCGGGCGAAATGCGGCCCGTGGATCCGAACAGGTAGCGATCGAGCATGACGTCGCCGGCAACGACGACGTGAGTCTTGGAAAAATCAGGAATCCGAATGGTCACGGCGAAATCTACCATGACTATCCGCCCCAAGTCCTGAGCGGGTTCCAGGTGGATGCGATACGAGGAAAGTGAAACGCGAAATCGCGCAGCGTACAGACTAGTACGTGAGCAAATTTCGCGTTTTATTTGACGACGCAGCGCGCCAGCTCGGACGCGCTCAGCCGCACTTGGAGTCGCCGCAGGAAAGACAGGTCATACACCCATCCATCATGATGACCGCAACCGTGTTGCACTTGGTACACAGCTGCGCGCCTTCGGGATAGTTGTTGGCCGAAAAAGCATCCTGCTGCTTCCTCGATTCCTCGAACTCGGCACGTTTCTCGGCGATGAGCTTTTTCTGCCCCTCGTCGAGCTCCGGGGCCGCCATCAAGCCGATCATGATCAGGTGTTTCTCAACAATGTGGCCCAGCTCGGCGATGATCGACGGCATGAATCGGCCACCGGTCTGCCAGTAACCGCCGCGCGGATCGAAGACCGCCTTGAGTTCCTCGACCAGGAACGTCACGTCACCACCCTTACGAAAAACGGCCGAGATAATGCGAGTCAATGCCACGATCCACTGGTAGTGATCCAGGTTTTTCGAGTTAATGAAAATCTCAAACGGACGCCGCTTTTCGTGTTCGGTGCCTTCATTCAAAATGATGTCATTGATCGTGACGTACATCGCATGATCGGACACCGGCGTCTTCACTTTGTAGGTTGAGCCAACCAGGACCTCCGGGCGCTCGAGCTTTTCGTGCATGCGAATGACTTCGGCGCGATTGCCCCCGCCACCCTCGCGTTTGAACTCTGGCTTGGCCGATTCTTGTTCGGCCGCCGGTTGGTTAACCGTATATCCAACTATCTTTTTGTCGATTTTGATCATCTAAAACTTTCCGTAATAGCCTTCTTTAAGCGCATCGAACAAGTTCGCGGCCGTATGGACTTCACCGTCATACTCGATCTCTTCGTCGCCCTTGAGATCGACCGTCGATCCGTCTTCCAGCGTGAAGGTGTATTTCGTGTTCTTCAGGTCTTTTTCTTTGACGAGTACGCCCTGGAACGCTTCGGGATTGAAGCGGAATGTCGTGCACCCCTTCAGCCCCTGCTTGTAGGCATACAGGTAAATATCCTTGAAATCAGCATACGGATAATCCGTCGGCACGTTCGCCGTCTTCGAAATCGACGAATCGATCCATTTTTGCGCCGCTGCCTGAATGTCCACGTGCTGGGTTGGAGTAACCTCTTCCGCCGTAATGAAGTAATCCGGCAAAGAATTCACTGCGGCCTCATCACCGACGCCGGCTGGCATGGCATCCGGATCGACCATCCCGCGATACGCAAGTAACTCGAATGAGAAGACGTCGACTTTTTCCTTGGTCTTCTTGCCCTGGCGAATGATATTGCGGAAGTAATGATGCGCGAAACTCGGTTCGATGCCATTGCTCGCGTTGTTAGCGAGTGACAGCGAGATGGTGCCCGTCGGTGCAATGGAGCTGTGATGCGTAAACCGGGCCCCGGTCTCGGCCAGTTGCTCCACGAGATCGGGTGCCTCGGCCGCAATTCGCTGCATGTAGCGGCTATAACGCGCGTGCAAAATACGGCCTGGTACCTTGTCACCGGCCTGGTAGCCATCAGCGCGCATTTCCGGACGCCGACGCAGCATTTTTTCCGTGACTTCAAAGCTCTCGGTCATGATTGGCGCCGGACCTTTTTCCTTCGCCAGTTCGAGCGCCTCTTCCCAGCCTGCCAATGCCAGCTGACGGGCGATCTCTTCAGTAAACTCGACGGCCTCAGGATCACCATACTTCATGCGCATCATCGTGATCGTGGATCCCAGGCCCAGGAAGCCCATGCCATGACGGCGCTTTCGCTGAATCTCATTGCGCTGTTGCGGCAACGGCAGACCGTTGATTTCCACAACATTGTCGAGCATGCGGGTGAACGTCTTGACGACCTTCCTGAAATTCTCCCAGTCAAACCGGGCTTCGCCGCTGAACGGCCTGGTGACGAAGCGGGTCAGGTTGACCGAACCCAGCAAGCACGAGCCATACGGTGGCAGAGGCTGCTCGCCGCAAGGATTCGTTGCGCGGATGTTCTCGCAGAACCAGTTGTTATTCATCTCGTTGACCTTGTCGATCAACACGAAACCTGGCTCCGCGAAATCGTAGGTCGACGCCATGATGAGTTCCCAAACACGGCGTGCCGGCATGGTCTTGTACACCTTGCAGGCGACCATTCCTTCGGCGTTCGTCACATAGTTGCCGGCCTCCGGCCAGTCGCGCCAAACAAACAGCTTCTTGTCTGTGATATCGAGGTCGTCGTCTTCGACCTCTTTCGGCGTCACAGGAAACGCGAGTTTCCAGTCATCCTCGTTGATGACCGCCTGCATGAATTCGTCGGTCACCAGCAGTGACAGGTTGAACTGGCGAAGACGGCCGTCTTCGCGCTTGGCGCGAATGAACTCCATAACATCTGGATGACCGACATCAAAGGTGCCCATTTGCGCACCACGACGACCGCCGGCCGACGATACCGTGAAACACATCTTGTCGTAGATATCCATGAACGACAGCGGACCTGACGTATAGGCCCCGGCCCCGGTCACGTAAGCGCCCTTGGGACGCAACGTCGAAAACTCGTAACCAATGCCGCAACCCGCTTTCAGCGTCAGGCCGGCCTCGTGCACCTTGTTGAGGATATTGTCCATCGAGTCGCCGACCGTACCCGACACGGTACAGTTGATCGTAGAGGTCGCGGGTTTGTGCGCCTGAGCGCCGGCATTCGACACGATGCGGCCTGCCGGAATCGCGCCGCTGCGCAACGCCCAAAGGAACTCCTGGAAGTAGTGTTCCCGTTTCGACTCCGTCTCTACATTCGCAAGCGCCTTGGCTACCCGTTGGTAGGTGTCGTCGATCGAGGCATCGATATTCGAGCCATCTTTCGCCGAGAGTCGATACTTTGCATCCCAGATATCCAGTGATGCCGATTGAAATTCGATGTCGGTAACCGCGTGTCTATTCAAATCTACAGCAGACTTCATTGCTGCTCTTACTCCCCTGAACTCCCTTAAGGAGACCCCAAAACCGTTATTGTGGCTAGCCTTTTCAAAGCGAAAAGAGTCCCGCTCGCCGGCGGCCAGAAAACGCACGACGAGAGCCGTTTCCGGCCTCTTTTCTCTCGTTGATTAGACACAAGATGTTGTGTCCGAGTCAGGAACAGATTATGCCCGTAACAGGCTACTGTCAAGGGTTTACCCCATTTATTTCTTGTGGAGTTTCAACTTATAAATCAACTAGTTATGAATCATTCGCGAGTAAGTGCTTTAAAAACAAGCGAAAAATAATGACACTTTTGTGAAATTCAATATCCACTACATGTAGTGGCTCCAAATTAACCATAACATGTCGCTCTAAGACCCGCTTTTTTGGTCATTTAGTACCGCTCGACGTCCACTTGAAATGCGTTTTCGCGCCCATATTTCAGCATCCAGCAAGACGTTTGTCAGCCCATTCAAGGGCTCGTGGAACTGATTTTGGACTGCACTCTTTCACATGGAGAAGACCTATGAACATCGCTCGTTTTGAACCCTGGACCTTCGTTGACTTGTTGCACCGCGACCTCGACAGGCTTGCCGATTATCGTGGTGTCGCCCGCAACGACCCCGCTTCCGTGGCCGACTGGGTTCCGGCCGTGGACATCCTCGAGGAAAAGGACCGCTTTGTGCTGCGCGCGGACGTGCCGGGCGTGGAGCCGGATGACATTGACGTCTCAATGGACAGCGGTGTCCTGAACGTTTCCGGTGAACGTCGCGCTACGCCTCGTCCCGATGACGCCGGTGTGCAACGCGTTGAACGCGCCACGGGGCGCTTCTTCCGCCATTTCACGTTGCCGGAAACGGCCGATGCGGAAGGCATCACGGCCAAATGCGCCAACGGCATCCTGGAGGTGTCGATTCCGAAGATGCCCGAGGTCCAGGCACGACGCATCACCGTCGAAGCCGCCTGATCGGCAACACCTGCTTTGTGCCCGGGCGCGACGCGTTGCCGTGCCCGGGCATCTGGTAAATGGCGCCTGCGTGAAACGGCGCTCGACGTGCTGGATTGTCGGAACTTTCGCAGGCGCAGCGGTGTCGACCGCAGAGGGCTTATACTACTCACCGTCACGGCGTTCACCGGCGATTCAGCAGCAAAGCCCTAACCTGAACATTTATCGGAGCATCCATTGAGGCGACTTATGATGAGGACAACAACACTCTGGTCCGGCCTGCTACTTGCCGCCATGGCGCTGGCGACAGCCAGTGCCGCGCTACCGGAAACTGTCGGCGGTCGGCCCGTAGTCAGCCTCGCCCCGCTGGTCGAGGCCGCATCACCGGCCGTGGTCAATATTCGCGTCAGTCAAACTGTGAACCGCAGCAATCCATTCGGCGACGACGCTTTTCGCCGCTTTTTCGGTATTCCTGATGCGCCGGGTGGAACCCGGGAAGTTGCCAGTGCCGGATCCGGCGTCATTGTCGATGCTGAACGTGGCTACATCCTGACCAACCACCACGTGGTGGCTGACGCCGACACCATTCAGATTTCCCTGATTGACGGCAAGGTACTTGACGCGGAGATAGTTGGCTCCGATCCGGCGACCGATATCGCCGTCATCAAGGTCGAAGCCAACGGCCTCACCGACATGCCGATCGGCAATTCGGCAGATGCGCGCGTTGGCGATTTCGTCATTGCTATCGGTAACCCGTTCGGGCTGGGACACACAGTTACGTCGGGGATTATCAGCGCGCTTGGTCGAACAGGCATCAGCCGCGATGGCTACGAAGATTTCATCCAGACGGATGCGTCGATCAATCCCGGCAATTCCGGCGGTGCGTTGGTCAACATGAAAGGCGAGCTCATCGGCATCAATTCGGCGATCATCAGCCGCTCGGGCGGCAACGTCGGCATCGGTTTTGCGGTGCCAACGGGAATTGCCGAATCGATCATGGGGCAGATTCTCGATTTTGGTGAAATCCGCCGCGGATTGCTCGGTGTCGGAATACAGACGATTGACTCTGAGATGGCAAAGGCACTGGAAGCCACTGTTGACAGTGGCGCGTTGATCACGAACATCGTGCCAAAATCGGCAGCGGAAGAAGCGGGCCTCCAGGTCGGCGACATCATCGTCGAGGTAAACCGGAAGAAGGTCGACGGCGCGTCAGAACTGCGCAACACGATCGGCCTGCTGCGCTCGGGCGACGAAGTCTCTATCAAGTATGTTCGCGATAAGAAGACGCGCTCGACAAAAGCCCTTCTGGGTCAGGCAGAAGCGCAGCAGCTCACCGGCGCCGACATTCACCCGGGACTTAGCGGTGCCGTGTTTGCCGCTGCATCAACGACCAGCGAAAGCGGTATTGAGGTCGCGGAAGTTGCCCAGGGCAGTCCTGCGGCGCAACGCGGCCTGCGCCCCGGTGACATCATTACAGCAGTGAATCGAACCCTGGTTCGCAATCTGCAGGATCTTGCGGCGATTGCACAGAACAACCGGATTCTGTTCCTGCTCGTGCAGCGAGGCGACCGGTCGTTGATGCTGCAAATTCGATAGACTCGGCTCTGAATATGCCTTTCGAGGGCCCGTGACCACAGTTGCGGGCCCTTTTTTTGTGCGGCCATCGTGACGCGCGTCTGTTGCGAAAGCCTCTTGGTATCAGTAAGGTCTACGCACTACTTGATGCGATTTCTCAAATGAGGCCAGTGCCCTGCCGATGAGCCATCCCTTCGCTGCCATTCGTCTCGGTCTCACAGCTCTGCTGATTCTTACCGGGACACTTTTTCTGCAACCGGCGTCGGCAGCCGGATCGACGCAAATTGAAAAACAACGACAACTTTTCATTGCGGTATTTGAAGCGGTGGAACGAGGTGACTGGAGCGCTGTCGATAATCTCCCGGCCGCCCACAGCCAGCTTTTGCAAGACTATGTTCTTTGGCCCGACCTGCGTGCAACGTATTGGCGCGCCACGATCAAAACGGCGTCGGCCGCGGACATCAGCGCGTTCCTGAAGCAGTACGGCACGCTTCGGCCGGCACGCGAATTGCGCTATCGCCACGCATTGCATCTTGCCCGCAGTGGAGACCTCGCAGGCTACCAGCGAATCTACGAGCAGTTCTACCAGGGCCAGGAAATCGCCAAACTGGATTGCCTGTCACTGCAGGCCGAGCTCGAAGCCGGGCGTCCGGCGCGCGTGAACGGTCGCGCAACAGACCTTTGGCTGGTTGGCAAGAGCCAGGTGAGCGAATGCGATCCGGTCTTTGAGTACCTCGACCAGAATAAGATGCTCGGGCCGGTCGAGTATCGTAAGCGCTATAAACTCGCCGTAGACAACCGCGAGTTTCAGCTCGCGCGCTGGCTTGCAAAGAACATCGACCAGCAACATGTCGAAGAGGCAGCCTCCTGGATAAGGGCGCAATCGAACCCCGAGAACTTCCTGAACAGCTATAAGCAACTTGCGGATAACGAAACGGCGCG
The DNA here is from genome assembly GCA_963841165.1 of uncultured Gammaproteobacteria bacterium. Classification (GTDB taxonomy): domain Bacteria; phylum Pseudomonadota; class Gammaproteobacteria; order Steroidobacterales; family Woeseiaceae; genus UBA1847. The sequence goes on from CAWJCA010000030.1 coordinate 18,362, forward strand.
CAAACAACTTGTCTATGCAGCAGAACGATTGACCTATCGCGACCCTGAATTGGCGCTCGCGACATGGCGCCGAGTTTCGCAGCGGATCGCTTTCTCCGAGGAGCAACGACTACGTACCGCACGTCACATGGCCTTGTGGACCGCGCGCGACAATTTGCCCGGTGCCTACGCGTTATTGCTTGACCTTCCAGATGCGGCTGCCGACGGCGAAGTTTCGCGTTGGCGTGCGCGCACAAGCCTGCGCAACGCCGAATGGAATACGCTGCTACTCGATATCGCGGCGATGTCACCGGAGCTGCGCGAATCTGAGGAGTGGCGGTACTGGCGCGCCGTGGCGCTGCAACGTTACGGCCAGGTGCTGGCCGCGGAAGCTGCATTCCAGGAGCTGAGCGAGGAGCGCAGCTACTACGGATTTCTCGCGGCCGATGAACTTGGCCACGAGTACGCGCTCGATCACTCGCAGTTACTGGCCGACGAGGATGCCATCGCTGCAATTGAAGCGCGTCCGTCTATCGTCCGGGCACGGGAGCTTTTTCGGGTCGGGCAAGACAGCCGCGGTCGTTCCGAATGGGATGCCGCGGTTCGCTCTTTTTCGTCCGAGGATAAATTGCAGGCAGCAATCCTGGCCGATCGTTGGGGCTGGCATTCGCGCGCCATTTCAACGGCCGCAAGCCTGGGCGAATACGACGATTTGTCGATCCGTTACCCGTTGCCGTATCAGCAGTTGTTCGAACAATCTTCATCCAAAGCCAGCATCTCACCGACATGGGCGTATGGCATAGCGCGGAGTGAAAGTCTCTTCATGCCCGATGTCCGTTCCAGAGCGGGAGCCATCGGTCTGATGCAGGTGATGCCGGCGACCGGTCGGGAGGTTGCCAGGGGTATTCGTCTCCCTTATTCGGGACTTAACACGCTCACCAACCCGGAGAGCAACATTCGCCTGGGCACGAGCTACCTTGGTCAGATGGCTCAGCGTTTTGGCGGCAACCCGGTCCTTGCGACAGCGGCTTACAATGCCGGACCTCACCGCGTTGACCGGTGGCTACCTGAATCAGGAACTATCGACGCGCGCGTCTGGATTGAAAACATCCCCTTTAATGAAACCCGCAAGTACGTCAAACGCGTGCTATCCGCACAGGCAATTTTTCACTGGCGCATGACCGGCCAGCTGCGTCGCCTGTCCGATGAACTGTTGCTTGTAAGAGCTGCGCGCGAGCCCCAGCGCCTAGCGTCCCGCTAACGCTTCGAGGCGTGCTTCACGCACGGTTTTCTCAAGCCGCGACAGCTCTGTTGCCTTGGCGTAAAAGCACTGCAAGTCCTGCTCACACCGGGCAAGCACCGAACGAAACGACTGCAGCCAACCCTCATACAAGGTCATGGACACGATGCGCGCATTGTTCAGCTCGCCGTTCGACCAGCTGGAAGGGTCTCGGCCGGCGAGTTCCAGCGTCGTGCCCATGTCTGCAGCAAGCTGCTCGAGCCGCGCCGCTTTCCGGCGCCGCATTTCGTCCTCTGCAATTGCTGCCGCGAACGTCACGCGCAGGTCATCACGGGCAACCGCTACAAGTGCCATGAGATCCTGGCGCAACTGCCGTCGTTGCCGGTAGACCTCGATATCTTCGGGCCGTCCGTTCGACATTAGCCAACGCTCGAGGCCGAACTCCTCAACCGCAGTGGCGAACGATTCGTTGAATCCCGAGTCGCCCTTGATGTAGAGCACCTGGTGCGCAAGCTCGTGAAACAAGACGCCTACGAGCTGAATGTCGTCCCAGCTCATCATCGAACTCAGGACCGGGTCGTTGAAATTTCCCAGCGTCGAGTAGGCCGACACACCTCCAACTGCAACATCGTAGCCGTCTCGGGAAAGCCGTTCGGACTCCCGAATCGCGGCGTCTTTCGAAAAATAGCCTCGGTAACTGACGCATCCGGCAACAGGAAAACACCATTGCTTTGGTTCGAGCGAAAACTCGGGCGCGGCAAATACGTTCCAGACAACGAACTCGCGTTCGATGTCAGCGTAGCTTCGATAGCTCTTGTTGTCCGGCAAAGCCAGTTCGTCGATTGAGAATTGACGTGCCGCCTGCACGAGCCGCAAGCGGTCTTTGAGCTCGGCAGACGTATCGTCGTCACTGATAACATCGGCAATCGGCTCGCGCTTGCGCGTGAGTTCCCATTGCCCTGCCGCCGCCTGCATGTAATAGCAGCCCGAGCTGGCTGCGCTCAGTGCCACCAGTAGAAGAAATTTTGTCGATCGCAGGATGCAGTCGCGTTGTCGCATTCCGGTACTCTGCGGGTCGCCACACCCGAACGTCAACAACGATTGTCGGGTACTATTGCGCGATGCAGGTATACCTCGTCGGTGGCGCTGTTCGGGACGAACAGCTTGGCATTCCGCACAATGAGCGGGACTGGTGCGTCGTGGGCGCTACTCCCGACGAGCTCCTGGCGCAGGGTTACCGGCAAGTCGGGAAGGACTTTCCGGTGTTTCTGCATCCGGATTCCGGCGAGGAATACGCACTCGCCAGAACGGAACGCAAGACGGCACCGGGTTATCACGGCTTTGCATTCAACTGCTCGCCGGACGTATCAATCGAAGACGACCTGCTGCGCCGCGACCTTACGATAAACGCAATCGCCAAAGACGCCAGCGGCAAGCTGATCGATCCTTACGGTGGCATCAACGACATACAACAGCGCGTGCTGCGACACGTATCCGATGCGTTTGCCGAAGACCCCGTACGGATTCTTCGCGTTGCAAAATTTGCGGCCAGGTTCAATCACCTGGGCTTCACGATCGCGCCCGAGACGTTGCAGCTGATGCGGCAGATGGTTATGGACGGTGAAGTTGACGCACTCGTGCCGGATCGGGTCTGGCAGGAAACCGAGGCGGCACTTGCAGGCCGCAGTGTGCGAACTTACGTTGAAGCGCTGCGCGACTGCGGTGCTTTGAAAGTCCTGCTGCCCGAGGTCGATGTACTGTTCGGCGTGCCGCAACCGAAAAAGTGGCATCCGGAAATTGATACTGGTGTCCATGTTCTTATGGTGCTCGACCAGGCGGAAGCGCTCAGCGCAGACCTTGAAGTACGCTTCGCCGCGTTGATGCACGACCTTGGCAAGGGCAATACGCCCAGCCATAGATTGCCGAGCCACCCCGGCCACGAGGGTCGCGGCTGCAAACTGATTCGCAAAATTGCGCAGCGGCTCCCTGTACCGAATGCCTGTCGGGACCTCGCGCTGCTCGCCTCCGAGTTTCACACTCACTGTCATCGTGCACTCGAGTTGCGTGCGAAGACGCTGCTCAAGGTTCTGGAAGGTACCGACGCGTTCAGGCGCCCAGGGCGTTTTGAGAAGTTTCTGATCACGTGCGAGGCCGATGCGCGTGGGCGCGGTGGCCTCGAAGATCGACTTTACCCACAGGCCGATTACCTGCGAGGTGCGCTGGCAGCTGCGGCCGCAGTCGATGCAGGAGTTATTGCCAAAGCCAGTGAAGCATCGAAAATACCGGCCGCCATTCGTCGGGCGCGTGAAATCGCGCTGGAGGATTACCGCCGCTCAGCTGCCGCCGTAGAAATACAGAAACACTGAGAAAAACGTCACGGACCCGTAAATTTCGGAATCATCGAGGCCGAGCGAAAATTCAACGTCAGCGTTGTCACCAAGCGGGTTCAGGAATCGAATCGTCGCTGAGCGAGTCGTACCGCCATCGACCTCGCCCTTCCAGGTACCGACGTCGAACTGCCAGTGTCGCTGGCCGGTTTTCAGCCCGAGCGTTGCGTACGCCCGATAGTCAACCAGGCTATTGATCAGGCTCAGGCGAGAGAACGACAGCAATTCCAGGAGGCCCCGACTGCTGTCGAGGCTCAGGTTCACATCGTAGTCGTAGTCCATCCCCGACAGGCCGAGACTCACCGAGTCCGTCAGTTCGAATCGCGTGGTAAGGCCAATACCCTCGGCATCGAATCCACGCCGGCGCGCGGGAAAAAGATCGACAGTCGAGAGATCAAAACTGAAGTCGCGCGACTCGTAGTCGCCGGCGACCGAAAATTTGTTCGCGCGCCAGTAAACGGATGCGCGCCAGTCCGTCGACTCGAGACTGTCTTTGTCGCCCCAGTAAGCAACGCCGGCCCGGACTCCGAACGGCTTGAACCAATGATCAATGCCGAGATCGCCGTACCAGGTTTCGAGGTCGTCCCGAAACGGCAGGTCCAGCGTATTCCTCGCCAGCGCGCCTGAGATCCAGGTCTTCTCCGTTATACCCAATTCGCCAATTATTGACGCTCCCAGGCCGTCCGCAGAATCCCCCTCGAGCCCCCCGCCGATGATGTAGCCCTCGACTGCAAGCGCATTGCTTGCGACCAGCAGCAATGTCAGTAATGGCAGCGTCTTATACGAGGACATACAAAATGACCGCAGCTAGCGCGACACGGTAAATCGCGAACGGCGCGAGACCGATGCGACTGACGAAGCGCATGAAAAATTCGATGCTCAGGTACGCAACAATAGCGGAAACTGCCGCTCCGAGCCCGAGTTGCCCCCATGGGACCACGGCATCACCCGTCATCAGCTCGAATCCCTTGTAGAGCGTCGCCAGCAGAATCACGGGCGCTGACAGCAGGAATGAGAAGCGCGCGGCGTCCTGACGCCCGAACCCCAGCATGCGACCGGCCGTTATGGTCACGCCGGATCGGGAGGTGCCGGGGACGAGTGACAGCGCTTGTGCACATCCGATGATGACCGCATCCCTGATGCGAACGCCGGCGATTACGCGCTCACTTTTTCCGTACCGGTCCGCCAGCGCCATCAGGATGCCATAGCCCGAAAGCGTCACGACGATGACGGCCGGATCACGCAGGTTCGACTCGATCCAGGAAGCGAACAACAGGCCCGCGAGTGCAGCAGGTATCGTACCGAGCCCGATGGCGAGCGCCATATTGGCCTGCGGCAGTTTGATCTCGCCTCCAAGGACCTGTAAAGCGCCGCGCAGCAGCCCGAGAATATCTTCGCGGAAGAACACACAGACAGCCACGAGCGAGCCGGCGTGCACGGCGACATCGAAAGCGAGCCCCTGGTCCGTCCAATTGACGAGATAAGGCACCAGCACGAGATGGCCGGAACTCGAGATCGGCAGAAACTCGGTCAATCCCTGCACGACCGCCAATACGATGATCTGCAATCCTGTCACTGCATGCCTCGGCCGACTATTTGTTCATTCATAAAGTATGTGTCCTGTCAGCCATGCGAAACGCCGATGGCGTGCTGACATCGCCGCGCCGCAGCGCCATGCACTTGAAGTGTTCGCCCATTGCCCCCGGCAGAGTAAGCGTTTTAACCTGTCCCGACAATTCAAGCTGTGACGCGAGTGGCAACGATGCAAATTCCTGCATCTCGGCATCGAGTCCGCCACCGAGCAAAAACTGTGCCTGCGCTGAGTAGCCTGCCACGTCGAGCCCACCATTCCGCCCTGCTTCCGCGACGGTGTTGAAATCGACCCATGCAGTGATGTCCTGGATACCTGCCAGGATCAACGGATCGTTGTGTGCATGATGACGAAAGTGACATCGCAGCCATCCGCCCGATCTTTCAGCCGCGTAGTACTCCCTTCGCGTGACGCCATAGTCGAACAGAAATGCTACGCCGTGTTGCAACGTATCCGCCAGTGCAGAGACCCAGCCCGGTAATCCTAGAGAAATGTCAGATACAAACCCGACGGGCAAACTCTGGCCCAGCTCAGCTTCTATAGCGAGCACGGCGTTCGAGAGATTGTCCGGCGCGGGCGCTTCAACAATGGCAAACACACCACTATCATCAATGACACGCAGTTGCTTGACACCGGCGTCACTCCGCACGAACCGTTCAACGGGAAGCGCGTCGAGCACCTCGTTGGCAATGATGACACCCGTATGATTTGCGGGCGGCATGTCGAGCCATGAAACACGCGATACCAGGTCGGGAATTTCTGCTCGCAAATATCGCGCCTGGCGCTCCTGCAGGTCGGCCGATACTTCCAGTATTTCGTATCGTTCGGGAAGTGCATCGAGCCGGGCCAGTGCCTCGAGTATGTCGCGAGCGAGTTTGCCACTGCCTGCACCGTATTCGAGGATCGCTCCCCCGTGCACATCGGCCAGCACCTCGGCGCATTGTCGTGCAAGCACGCGGCCAAAAACCGGCGACACTTCCGGCGCCGTCACAAAATCACCGTCGGCGCCGAACTTGCTGGAACCTGCTGCGTAATAGCCGAGACCGGGCGCGTACAGGGCATGCTGCATGAACTCGGCAAAACTCAGGCTCCCGCCCGCATCCGCCATTCGCGCGCGAATGAATTCGGCTACGCGCACGCTGTGCTCGGCGCTTGTTGCGTCAGGTCGTGGGAGCACTGGGCGGTCGTCGTGTTGCATGTGAGCGGTAAAGTCTTTAAGAATGTCGTCTTGATTATCAGTCAGGATTCTTGATGTCGGAACAGGACCTAAATGGCAAAGTCGTGCTCGTAACCGGCGCCGCCCGACGAATCGGCGCGGCTATTGTGACACGGCTTCATGAAAACGGCGCGCGCGTGGCGATTCATTATCGAAGCTCGGCGAATGAGGCCGACAGCCTCGCGACACGACTTAACAATGAACGAGCCGACTCGGCCGCCACGTTTCAGGCCGACCTGCTCGACATGAAACAGCTGCCACAGCTTATTTCGGGTGTCATGGACTGGGCCGGACGCCTCGACTGTCTCGTCAACAACGCGTCGACTTTTTACCCGACCCCGGTGGGCAGCATTACCGAAGCGCAGTGGGACGACCAGGTTGGCAGCAACCTGAAAGCACCGCTGTTCCTCGCGCAGGCGGCGGTACCGCATTTGCGGCAGCATGGCGGCACGATCGTCAACATTGTTGATATTCATGCCCAGCGGCCGCTGCGCAATCACGCCGTTTACGGCCCGGCCAAAGCCGGCCTAGCCATGCTGACGCGTTCGCTGGCAAAAGACCTGGCACCCGGTATCCGCGTGAATGGCGTGTCGCCCGGCGCAATTCTTTGGCCCGAGGACGGCATGAGCGACGCTGCACAGCAAACGATCCTGCGACAGGTGCCGCTGCAGCGTCCTGGTGACCCTGATGATATCGCCGGCTGCGTGTTGTACCTGATGCGAGATGCGACCTATGTAACGGGGCAGATCATCGTGGTGGACGGCGGGCGCTCGATCGGCTGGTAGGCCACCCACCCACCTGACGCCCTAAATGCGGCGGTCGATGCCGGGGCTGTCTCGACAGCGCGAGTTTGCGAAGCAGCTGCCCGATCGACTGAGATGCGGCGGGGATCGACGCCGCGTAGCGCACGGTGGGTGGCGCGTGGGGAAGGTGGTGAGGTTAGTACGCGTCCGCGAACTCCCGGTGTGCCGGCCCGCGTCGATCGCGTTGTTCGACGCCCGCTTCTCCGCCAGGCTTGAACTGCCCTCCAGGCGCTGCTGCAACCGGGCAGGCGCCCGTATTGAAGAAGGTCATCGCAGCCACCATGTTCGGATCCGAATCGTCACCAACAGGGAAATCCAGATCGTCGGCTGCCGGGCAGTCTACCGGCAGCCCGTCAAAATAATCGCCTTCGCCGGCCGCATTGACCGTCTTGAAAGACGTTGGACGAAGAATTTTGTCGCAAAACGTCAGACCAATCTGGCCAACCGGTTTTCCGAACGTGTTGTCGCCGACGATCGTAACGTCGAAATACGCTTCCAGGCTGTTCGTGACCAGCTCACTTGCAGATGCCGTGCCACCCGTTGCAATAACCACGAGACGACCAAGGTTAATCGAGTTACCTTGACGCTGGAAAAACTCCGTGCTGTTGTTGGCCGCCGCACGATCCGCGTTAAACTGGGTTTCCGAGAACACGCGGGCATCATTGGCGAACGCGCCGAGGTAATCGCCCAGTAGGTTGGCCGTGCTGACCAGGCCTCCGCCGTTGTAGCGCAGATCGATAATGACGTCGTTTACACCGGCAGCTATGAACTCAGCGAATACATCGTTGAAGACCGGGTCTGCCGTGCTGATGAATTGCGCCAGCTCCATGTAACCAACCATCACACCGTTGCCGACGTCGATGATGCGGCGCTGTGGTACCGGACTGATCGTTACGACGTCCTTGGTAATCGACGACGAAAATACGCTGCCGTCAGTGCGACGCATCTCAAAAACCACAGTATCGTTACTGAACGCGGCTCCAATGCCTTCATTCGCCTGGATTTCGGCAATACTCCTGCCATCGAGACTGACAAACTGCTGTCCTCGAGCCAGGCCGCCGTTTTCCGCAGGGC
>CAWJCA010000031.1:0-17820 GCA_963841165.1 uncultured Gammaproteobacteria bacterium
CAACGTACCCCAGTCCGCGTGTGCGCCTTTGCGCGGGTCTTCGTGCTCATAAAGCGCGGAGCCGTCGAAGCGGCGCAGGCCATGATCGTCATTGGGGAAGTGCGCCGGCACCCAGTCCATGATGACGCCGATGTTGTTGGCGTGGCAGCGATCGACGAAATAGCGAAAGTCATCCGGGGCGCCGAAACGCTGGGTCGGCGCGAACAAACCGATCGGCTGATAGCCCCAGGAACCGTCGAACGGGTGTTCGGTTACGGGCATCAGCTCGATGTGGGTGAATCCCATGTCCACAACGTAGTCCACGAGCTCGTCGGCGAAATTTCGGTACGACAGGTAGCTGCCGTCATCTTTGCGGCGCCATGAACCGAGGTGTACCTCGTAAATGCTGATGGGTTTGCCGAGATTCGGTTCAACGGTAAGGCGTTGCATCCAGTCGCCGTCCTGCCAGTCGTAATCGCTGTCAAAAACGACCGACGCGTTTCCGGGTGGCGGCTCATGGTAGCTGGCGTACGGATCACCCTTGAGCGGCAGCAGTTTTCCGTTCCTGTCCTGAATTTCGTATTTGTACAATGCGCCGTTGCCGACGGCCGGTATGAAGATTTCCCAGATGCCATTGCCCGGGTGCAGACGCATGACATGCTGCCTTCCGTCCCAGCCGTTGAAATCACCAATGACGCTGACCCGTGATGCGTTCGGCGCCCAGACGGCGAAACGCGTGCCGGCTATGCCCTGCAGCTGTCGCAGATGCGCGCCGAGCTTCCTGTAGATGTAGCGGTCCGATCCTTCGCCCAAAAAGTACAGATCCATTTCGCCCAGAGCGGACGGAAAACGATAGGGGTCTTCGATGACATAGGACAGACCCGAGCCGTCCGTTATGCGCAGGGCATAATGTCGTTTGCGAGGCGGCAAGGGCGCCTCGAAAAGGCCGCCGGCGTGAATTTTTTTCATTTTGGCAATGGGCGCGCCTGCGGCATCGATCAGCTCTACCTTGGCCGCATGCGGTTGCAGCGTGCGTACAACTCGTCCCTCAGCTTCGGTCTGCGGCCCGAGCACGCCGAACGGGTTGTTGTGACGGCCGGCAACGAGCGCCTCGAATTCACTGTTCCTGTCTGCTTTAGCGGTCATTGCCCTCGCCATATAGCGTTTCGATAGTAGTTTCAGCTGCCGCGGTCCAGTCGAACCGGCAAGCTGCCGCGGCCTGGCAGACATTCTGCCATGTAATTGGGTCGCCGGATCGGATGTCCAGCGCACGCGCTGTCGTGCTGACGAATTCCCTGGCCTGTTCATCCGGGCTGTGGCCATCGAAAACGAACCCGGTAACGCCGTCTTCGACCGTGTCTTTGAGGCCGCCGACACCGTGAACGACGCAGGGCTGCGCGCCGCGCATTGCGAGCATCTGGCTGATGCCACAGGGTTCGAAACTCGACGGCATCAGGAAAAGATCGCCGCCTCTGTATAGCGGTGCGGCCAGGTCTTCGGAATATCCTTGCAGAAAAACGAGATTGGGTGCCTGTCTCGCCGCTTCCAGCATACGTGCTTCGAGATGCGGATCGCCGCTTCCAAGCACCAGGATCACGCCTTTTTTGCCGACGGCTTCGGCAATGCGTCCCAGCGGCGTGCTGCCGTCGTCGAATTGGTGTAACAGCAAGGTCGCTTTTTGTTCGACCAACCTGCCGACGCTTGTCATGAGGTGACTCGGCCGTCGTTTCGGCATTGAGGTTAAACGCTGAAGTGCCAGATCGTGTGCCTCGTTCGACGGCTGCTCCTTTTGCCAGGTCTGAAGCTGTGCCTCGATCATGCCGAGCAAGCGCTGCCAGCCCGGGCGGCGACCGATCGGCTGGTCGTAATAGCAGCCGTTGAGTATGCCGTACAGGCGACCGTCATCACGTACCCGGGTCAGTTCGGCGTCCAGTCCTTCACCGCCGATGAAGCCGGTCTCAGGATTGCTCGGCCTACAGATTTCGCCCGCGTAAGTCGGCGATACCGTACTCACGCGGTCCGCGAGGCGGATAGCGCTCGCCATGGGGTTCACGCAGTCGGCATAGCGAGGATCGACGATCTTCCCGAAATCCGGACGCAGGTGCGGATACCAGGCCTCGAGCGACGATTCATCACCCCGAAACGGACGCGTGCCCTGGTAAGAGAGGTTGTGTATCGTAAATACGGTGCGAATGTCGCGAAGGCCTGCGAATTGCTCTGCATAGTTTGCAAGCAACAGGTAGAAAGCCGCATGCCAGTCGTGCAGGTGCACAACATCGGGCCGACTTTCGCTTGCGCTTATCCACTGCGCGGCCGCCGCGCAGAAAAAAGCGAATGTGTTCGCATCGCTTGCAAAAGGACGAGCCGCTTCATCTTGATGGTAGATGCGCCCACTGCCGTATTGTGCGAACAAGGCATGATCGAAGACGATGTTCTGCACGCCGCTGTCATCGTCCGGGATCTCCCAGATATCGACAGGGTGCGCACCGCCGCGAAAGTCGACATCGATAGTTGCGAGGCGAGCCGCACCGGGCAGCTTGTGCAGCGAGCCGTAAGAGGGCGTGGCAACCGATGCCTGCCAGCCTGCCGCCGCCAGTGCGAGCGGCAGGTCACGAACGACGTCGCCCACGCCGCCGACTTTGCCGCCGTGCAGGGCGCCATTCTCTGACGCCAGAAATATTACTGACTTCGTATTGATGCGTGCCTGCCTAGCGCGTGAAATGCAGCTGCTGTCCGAGCATGTCAGGCGTGACAAGGGTCAGGCCGCTATCCGTAACCCGGAATCCGCGCTCCCTGTCGGCATCATGGTCCACGCCAATTTGCGTGCCTGGCGGGACGATTGCGCCCCTATCGATGATCGTTCTATTGATCGTGCAGCGCTCTCCGATTACGACGTCGGGTAAAACAACGGAATCCGTTACCGTGCTGTAGGGGTGCACATAGCTATTCGTAAAAAGCAAAGAACGTCGCACGGTCGAGCCGGATATTACGCAGCCGCCCGAGACCATTGACTGGATAGCTTCGCCACGCCTTTCCGGCTCATCGAATACGAACTTGGCAGGCGGCACCTGCTCCTGGTGCGTCCATATCGGCCAGACCTTGTCATAGAGGTTCAGCTGCGGTGTTACGGAAACGAGCTCCATGTTGGCTTCCCAGAATGCATCGAGAGTACCGACGTCGCGCCAGTAAGCTTGCTTGCCGGATTCAGGGTCATGCAACGGGTAGGCATAAACCTTGTAATCGTCAATGATTGCCGGAATGAGGTTGCGACCGAAGTCGTGTTGCGTGCCCGGTGTGTCGGCATCCTTGATGACCTGTTCGTAGAGGAAGTCCGTGTTGAAAACATAGTTGCCCATTGACGCAAGACAAAGGTCCGGTCTGCCGGGAATCGGGTTCGGTTTCTCAGGCTTTTCGTCGAAAGCAATGATGCGGCCTTCTTCGTTGACCGTCATGACACCGAATTCACCGGCGGCTTCAGCAAGCGGCATCTCAAAGCAGCAGATCGACATGTCCGCGAGTTTCTCGACGTGAAAGGCGAGAAACGGGCCGTAGTCCATCTTGTAAATGTGATCGCCGGCCAGTATCAGCACGAAGCGCGGATCGTGCGTGCGAATGATGTCGAGGTTCTGGTAGACAGCATCGGCCGTACCCCTGTACCACTCACCGCCCACTCGTTGCGAAGCGGGCAGGATTTCGACGAATTCTCGTGATCCTCCGCCTGCCTGAAACCAGGACCAGCCGTTCAACAGGTGTCGGATCAGCGAATGCGCCTTGTACTGGGTCAGAACGCCAATGCGCCGGATGCCCGAGTTGATGCAGTTCGACAGCGGGAAATCGATGATGCGGTACTTGCCGCCGAAATGGAGCCCCGGCTTGGCGCGCCAGGTGGTTAGTTCATGCAACCGCGAGCCTTGCCCGCCAGCCAGGATAAGTGCCAGCGTCTCGCGGGTCAGGCGACTGACAAATCTTGCATCTTCCTTGAGTTTTACGTCGTTCATCTTGCAACTCGTCCTCCAGCCTGTGTGTATCACGGCAGGCTCCGGATGACGATTTTCAGCCAATGAGTTGCCTCTAATGAGTGAATGCCGCGACCCGATGCCCGCACCATGTCGGCCACATTGTCGCAAACTTCGGGTGTTAATTGTGTGACAAGTACACGCCAACGCCAATTGCCGCCAGACGTTCCGGGCGTATTCAGGCGAGCTTCAGATCCCAGGCCGAGATAGTCCTGCATCGGTGCGATAGCGAGTTGCGCGCGGGTGGAGAATGCGGCTTTGATCAGGTCCATGTGCACGGTCTCGGCCTTACCGCCCGTGATACCGAGGACCGCTTGCTGTGCAAGCTCGATTTCCTCATCGCTGCGAATGTCCTCGGGGCTGCCGTGAAACCAGCCTATCGTCGTGTCGTTGTCATGCGTGCCCGTATAACAGACGCTGTTCGAGCCCACGTCTGTGAGACGAAACTCCGGGTCGCAGACATCGAATTGCAGAACTCTCATTCCGGGTAGATGGTGCCGATCGCGCAGGCCTTCCACTTCCGGCGTGATCACGCCGAGGTCCTCGGCCACGATTGGAAGATCGCCGAGTGCCGCTTCCATCGCATCGAAAATGGCATCACCCGGACCCGATTCCCAGGCACCAACGCGCGCCGTAGCCGAGTCGGCCGGGACCGACCAGTAGGCCTCAAAACCTCGAAAATGGTCGATTCGGACTATATCCGCAAGTTCAAACGCCGCACGCAGTCGATCGATCCACCATTGGTAGCCGTCGGCCGCGTGTTTTTCCCACGCGTATAGCGGATTTCCCCAGAGCTGCCCGTCTTCACTGAAGTAGTCGGGCGGAACGCCCGCGACGTGGTCTGGTTTGCCGTACTCGTCAAGGCGCAGGATATCGCGGTTGGCCCAGGCATCCGAGCTGTCCAGCGCGATGTAGATCGGCAGGTCGCCGAACAGCGCAATGCCGCTGGCGCGTGCGTAATCGCGGAAGCGCTGCCACTGGTCGTGAAAAAGGAACTGGATGATTTTGATCGACTCGATTTGCGGAGCATCATCGATTTCGAGCTTGTGCAGCGCTTTCTGGTCGCGGCGACTGTAGTCGGGTTTCCATTCGGGCCAGGGCCGCTCACCGTGTCGGGCCTTGAGAATGCGAAACAAGGCATAGTCATGCAGCCAGGCGTCGTTATTTGCCGTAATGAACGTGGCGCACCGCGCCTTGATTTCATCGCTGGCTTTGTATCGGAACCTCTGCGCCGCGATGTCGAGCAGTCGATTCTTTACCGGGATAAGCGCGCCGTAGTCTACGAAGCCGGTTGGCAGCGCAGTCAGTTCTTCGACTTCATGCTCGGCAAGCAAACCCGTTTCGACCAGGTCGCCGATGCTGATAAGCATCTCGTTGCCGGCGAATGTGGACAAAGGCTGGTAGGGCGAGTCGCCGTAAGCGGTTGGTCCCAAAGGCAAAAATTGCCAGACACCCAGTTGCATAGCGCGCATTTTGTCGACGAACGCCCGAGCCTCGGCGCCGATCTCGCCGATGCCATACGCCCCGGGCAGGGAGGCAATATGCAGGCACACACCTGCCTGGTATACATCCATTGAGACTCGTGTGGGGTTCGGCATTGCCATTGTCTAGAGCTTCAAGGCATCCTTGCTGCGACGTAGATTATCGCTGGCAATCTCGCCTTGCGCGAGTGCCAGTGCAACATGAATGGCATCGAGCAGGGCGAGTTGCGCCAGTCTGGAGCTCATCGGCGTATACACGCTCGTGTCTTCGATCACCGGGCAAGGGAACAACAAGCTCGCTTCCCGGGCGACGTCGGAGTCCGGATTCGTCAGCGCGATGACGGTCGCGCCGCGGTTTTTTGCAAGCTTCGCGGCCCGAGCGAAATCCTGCCAGCGCCCGGTATGGGATAGCAGTACGAGCACGTCATCGGGCTGCGTGATGGCGGCGAACTGCAGGATCATCGGTATGTCGCTCAGGGACGAGCACGGTATGCCCAGTCGAAAAAACTTGTGACAAGCGTCGCTGGCGACATGACCCGACGCGCCAAGCCCGGCGAAATGCAATTTGCCGCGCCGACTTCATGGCGATCACTGTCTCGTCTATCGGCATCGACGAAAGCTGCGAGCGCATTTCGATGAGCGACTGAATTGAGGCGTCCATGACTTTGATGACCGCGTCCGAGCTTGAGTCGTCCGGGCTTACGTCGCGGTGCACGTAAGTAGCGGGACTACTCAGCGCCTCGGTCAGCCGGATCGCAAGCTCGCGAAAGCCACCCAGTCCGACGTGGCGGCAAAAACGCACCACGGTGGGCTCGCTCGTTTCGCACTCTCCGGCCAGCCGCGCAAGTGTTATGTTGGCGGCTTCCTTCGGGTGCTCAAGGATCCAGTCGCCGACGCGTCGCTCGGACGGACTCAAACGGGGCAGTGCCTTGGTTATCGTGGCCAACATGTAGTAAAATTACACCAATAATTGCCAGAAATCATCAAAAATAGCGTGCAAAGCGTAAAAAAGTAGTAAACTTTCAGAAATCCCAGAGGAAGTCTGATGGCTCAACTCATTCCGGTCGAAACGTTTGACCTGATAATTTTCGGCGGTACCGGCGACCTGGCGATGCGCAAGCTGTTGCCGGCGCTGTATCACCGTGACCGCGATGGCCAGGTGACCGACGACAGCCGCATTATCGCCGCCAGTCGCGGCGCGCTGACGCGGGAAAAATACCTGGCAATGGTCGAAAAATCGCTGCGCAAGGGCCTCCCGAAGGGGGAGTTCGATGCGGCGCATTGGAAGTCCTTCAAACGGCGCATTCACTATGTGCAGGCTGACGCGTTCGCGCACGATAGTTGGGGTCGATTGAGCAAGCTGCTGGCCGGTCATGAAGAGCACGTTCGCGTGGCTTATCTCGCGACCGCGCCGAGCCTGTTTGGCCCGATCGCCACCGGTTTGAAAACGAACGGCTTGATCACCCAAAACAGCCGCATTGTTCTCGAGAAGCCGGTGGGCCGCGATTACGAGTCAGCCCTCGAGATCAATGATGCCGTCGGCGAATGTTTTTCCGAGAATCAGATTTATCGAATCGATCATTACCTCGGTAAAGAGACGGTACAAAATCTGCTCGCGCTACGGTTTGCGAATTCCTTGTTTGAGCCGCTGTGGCGCCGAGGTGCCATCGACCATGTGCAAATCACCGTTGCCGAAGACCTTGGCGTCGGTGGCCGCATCGAATTCTATGATCGCGTTGGCGCGCTGCGGGACATGGTGCAGAATCACATTCTGCAGCTTGTTTGTCTGTTTGCGATGGAGCCGCCATCGAGTCTTCACCATGACGCTGTTCGTGATGAGAAAATCAAGGTGCTGCGCGCGCTTAAACCGATGTCGGCGGACGAGGTTCGCGCCAATTCCGTACGCGGTCAATATACGGCGGGTGCGATCAGCAGCAATACCGTGTCCGGATATATCGAAGAACTCGGTGGCGATTCCAGCACGACCGAGACCTTTGTTGCGCTGAAGCTCGAGATTGAGAACTGGCGATGGTCAAACGTGCCGTTTTATCTGCGCACCGGAAAACGGCTCAGCGGAAAGCATTCCGAAATCGTCGTGCAGTTTCAGGACGTGCCGCACTCGATTTTTCCGGAACAGAAGTACAACGTATCCCCGAACCTGCTGAGAATCCGCCTGCAGCCCGATGAAGGTGTGCAGCTATCGGTCATGGCTAAAGAGCCAGGTCCCGGTGGTTTTAACCTGCGGCCTGTTTCACTGGACTTGAGTTTTGCCGAGACCTTTGGTGTTGGTTATCCCGATGCCTATGAGCGCCTCCTGATGGAGGTATTGCGTGGCAATCCGGCGCTGTTCATGCGCCGCGACGAAGTTGAAGCCGCATGGAACTGGATAGACGGCATTATCGAGGGCTGGGAGACGTCGAAACAGAAAGTTGAATCGTATGTCGCGGGCTCCTGGGGCCCGCCGGCCTCCTCATTATTGCTCGATCGTGATGATCGTGCCTGGTACTCGGACGACAAGATATGACCGAACACTATTTTGAAACGAGGCTCGAGGCTTCGACAGCGGCTGCTAATCGCATGGCCGAGCTAGCTAGCGAAAAGGCTGGATCACAACGGTGATGCCTCGATTGTTGTCAGCGGTGGTACGTCGCCGCAGCAGTGCATGGCCGCTCTTGCGAAAGCGCCGCTGGACTGGCGGCGCGTGCACGTGCTCCTCAGCGATGAGCGTTGGGTTCCGCCTGACCACGAGGACAGCAACGAAAGACTGGTGCGCGAAACCCTGTTGTCTGGTCCGGCGGCGGCAGCACAGTTCCAGCCAGTTTACGCCGCAGGGGTTTCGCCCGAAGAACGCTGCGATGAGTTGCAGGATCCTTTGCCCGTGCTGCCGTTTTCGTGTTCGTTGATTGGCATCGGCACTGATGGCCATTTTGCTTCACTGTTTCCCGACGCGGAGCAGCTGAAATCCGGACTCGATGTCGAAAGTGACCGCCTTTATATGCCGATTACGACGGCTGCGAGCCCACATCCCCGAATCAGCATGACGTTGGCCGCAATTTCACGCAGCGACGAAATCGCTCTGCTGTTCTTCGGTGACGAAAAGCTGGATGTTTACAAGCAGGCAAAAGCGTCGACAAACGGGTATCCGTTGTCGCGCCTGTTACGACAAAAGCGCGCGCCCGTCAGGCTGTTCTGGGCGCCGTAATGGAGGTTGAGAAAAAGTGAACCCGATTATCGAGAGCGTTACCGATCGCATCGCGAAACGCAGCGCACAATCGCGAGGCGACTATCTCGCGCACATGCACGCAGCGGCGAGTGATGGTCCGGTCCGTGGCGGGCTTGCCTGCAGTAATCTCGCCCATGGTTTTGCGGCTTGTGGCACTACGGAGAAGCAGGCACTCAAGGGAACCGTTGTGCCGAATATTGGCATCGTAACGGCTTACAACGACATGCTGAGTGCACACCAGCCTTTCGAAAACTATCCGGCGATCATCAGAAAGGCGGCAGCAGAGCGCGGTGCAGTCGCCCAGGTTGCGGGTGGTGTGCCGGCCATGTGCGATGGTGTCACGCAAGGTACGGACAGCATGGATTTGTCGCTGTTCAGCCGTGACGTAATTGCTCTGTCGACGGCTGTCGCGCTATCGCACAACATGTTCGATGCCGTTTTGTGTCTCGGCATATGCGACAAGATCATCCCGGGCCTCCTGATCGGGGCTTTGTCATTCGGGCATTTGCCGGTTGTGTTCGTGCCTGCCGGGCCAATGGTCTCCGGGCTCGGCAACAAGGAGAAAGCCCGCGTACGCGAGGAGTATGCGGCCGGCAAGATAGGGCGTGACGAACTGCTCGATTCCGAATCGGCGGCTTATCATGCGCCGGGTACCTGCACGTTTTACGGCACCGCCAACAGCAACCAGATGCTCATGGAATTCATGGGCCTGCAGCTGCCCGGGGGATCGTTCGTCAATCCGGGAACCCAGCTGCGGGATTTGCTGACGCAAGATGCTGTTGGCACGGTACTCGAACATTACGAACCTCGATGACCACTACTTGCCGCTGGCGGATTTGCTTGATGAGAAGGCGATCGTCAACGGCATTGTCGGTCTGCTGGCGACCGGCGGCTCCACCAACCACACGATCCATCTCGTTGCTATCGCCGCCGCCGCCGGCATCCGGATCGACTGGCAGGACTTCTCGGATCTTTCTGCTGTCGTGCCACAGCTGTCGCGCGTTTACCCGAACGGCTCGGCGGACGTAAATCATTTCCATGCGGCCGGTGGCCTCGGATTCCTGATTACCGACATGCTGGACAACGGGCTGCTGCACGAAAATGTGAATACGATTCTCGGGCCGGGACTGCACAATTTCTGTCGTGAACCGAAGGTGAAGAACGACAGGCTGGATTGGCAGGATGTGCAACCCGAATCACTCGACATCGACATATTGCGTCCCTGTTCCAACCCATTCAGTTCGCACGGCGGCCTGCAGTTGGTAACCGGCAATCTCGGCAGGGCGATGGTCAAGATTTCGGCTGTCGACCCTGCGCATCATTCCATCACGGCGCCCGCACGCGTCTTTCATTCGCAGCAGGCGTTTGTCGATGCTTTCAACAACGATGAGCTCGAGCGCGATTTTGTCGCGGTTCTGTCTCAACAGGGGCCGCGTGCCAACGGCATGCCGGAGCTCCACAAGCTGACGCCTTATCTCGGCGTGTTGCAGAATCGTGGCTTCAAGGTCGCACTGGTCACGGACGGCCGAATGTCCGGGGCGTCCGGCAAAGTGTTATCGGCGATCCAGGTAACGCCCGAAGCGGTCGCCGGCGGACCAATTGCGAAAATACGCGACGGTGACCTGATTTGCATCGACGCCGAAAAGGGCATCCTCAGCCTGAACGGAGAGGATGACTTTGCCGGACGCGAAGTACCGGACCCTGGCACTGCCTGGCAAAGCGGCATGGGGCGAGAACTGTTCGCCGCATTCAGGGAGCGGGCCACCGGCGCGGAACAAGGTGCCACCCTGTTCGGAGAACGTTGAGCATGTCGGCACGGCCTGGCCGCGCCGTTGGATATTCACTACTGGACAATAATGTATGAAAGACCGCTGCCTGTTGATAGGTGACATTGGCGGGACCAATGCGCGTTTTGCATTGGCGACGCCGGACAGACCCGGCTTTCACGATGTCCTCGAACTTCAGTGCGCCGACTTCGCGTCTGCCGATGATGCCATCAGCCACTATCTTGCGGCGACGAAAGCCGGAGCGCCCGACGCCGTCTGCCTTGCCGCGGCCGGTCCCATCGTCAACGACACCGTCAAGATCACGAACAATCACTGGGATATCTCGGCCGCCGATACACGGGCGGATTTCGGCATAGAGGCCGTGCGGCTGCTCAATGACTTCACCGCGATCGCGCATTCAATTCCGTTGTTAACCGAGAACGAGGTTCGAACCATCGGACCTCATGAACACTGGTCATTACCTGCAGAACGTTTTGATGTCGCTATTCTTGGACCTGGGACGGGCCTTGGAGTCGCCGGGCTGTGTCGTCGTGGAGACGCGCTGGTAGCCGTTACGGGCGAAGGCGGACATGTGGGCTTCGCGCCTGAAAACCAGCTGCAGACAGAAATTCTGGACGTCCTTCGCGAAAAATATGAGCGCGTGTCGGCCGAGCGACTCATCGCAGGTTCCGGCCTCGGGAATATCTATGAGGCGCTCGTGGCGATTCGCGGCAAGACCGGACCACGGCTGTCAGCCAAGGACATATTCGAGGCTCGCGCTGCCAATCCGCTTGCGGCCGAGGCGGTCGACGTGTTTTTCGAACTGCTGGGCCAGGTGGCGGGCGACCTGGCCCTGACGCTGGGCGCCGTAGACGGCGTGTACATCGCCGGCGGCATCGCGAAACGCTACCCCGAAATTCTGGAAAACAGCCGGTTTCGCTGCGGCTTCGAGAGCAAAGGCAGACACCGTTCGTTCATGGAGCGCATTCCAACGCGGTTGATCACGTATGACCAGCCGGGGCTGCTTGGTGCTGCCTACTGCGTGCTGGAGCTGTCGTCCTAGGCGCCCGGTTCATGCCTGGGCGTTGACGTGATGCCGTCCGGGTGCCGCGGGAACTGATCGGCGTCAATGGTCTCGAGATAGCCGTGCCATGCCGCGTAGCCAATAACCGGCACAATCGCGATGAGCCCGACGAATGCCGTCAGCACCCCGATCAACAACGAGACCACGACGATCGTCAGCCAGACGATCATGGCGCGCTTGTTGCGCAATACGGCATTGATCGACGTCACGATGGCCGTGATGCTGTCTACATCGCGATGCATGATCATCGGCAGGGAAAACGCGCTTGCAGAGAACGTGATGGCAGCGAATACGGCGCCAATCATCGAGCCAAAGCCCAGGTAAGTTAGCAATTCCCCAAGCGTTGCTTCGCCATCCGTCGGGAAGAACACGGTAACCATGACGGCGGCCCGCGCCCACACCAGGAAAATCACGAGTAACGCGAGTGCGAATATCATCTCGTTGCCGAAATGCCGCTGCAGCGCAGCGCGAAGACTGCGCGTCATCAATGGTTCCTGGCCGCGCTCGAGCTGTGCGCTGATCGCGTACAGACCGATGCACGTCAGTGGTGCCAGGAAAACAAAACCGCCGAGCATGGCAAACATGATCCACTGGCTGCCGCGGAACCATGCGAGCAGGCACACGAAGCCGATCATCAGGGCCACGACAAGGCCATATGCAAGGCTTTGCTGAGGCGCTTTCAACAGGTCCGAGATGCCGAGCTTCAACCAGCGAAAGGGAGCCCAGGGCGAGAGCTTTTTGCAGGGTGCCACGAACGGCATCTCATCGCGGCTGACTTTGTCTTGCTCGACATCCGTCATCTCGATTACCCGGAGTAGGCCGTGTTCTCCAGAATGCGGACGGCCACCTGTTGGCCCGTCACCGAGAACGCAATGTACTCGTACTTCACGCCTTCCCGGGCCACGAATTCCTGAAACGCGCGGAACTCGTGTTGTTGCCAGCGATGGAAGTTGTAGTACTCGTCAAACAGCACGATCGCGCCAGGCTGCAGGCGATTACCCAGCGCCTCGAAAATCGTCACGGTCGACGAATACAAGTCACAATCGACGTGCAGAAAGGCGACGGGTTCCGGGTGCTTTTCGAGGAAGCCGGGCAGCGTCGCATCGAAGTAGCCGACGTGAAACTCGACGTTCTCGGGCACCTTGGGCATCTGCTTCTGTGCGAAAGAGCCGATCGGATTGCCGTTCCAGTGTTCCTGAATACCCTCGAAAGAATCGAAGCCGTGCACCTTGCCGTCAACGTTGGGAGCAATCCAGCGCATGGACTTGCCGCGGCCAACCCCGAATTCAAGGTTCAGACCCTTCGTCTCGATGCGACTCAACGCGTAGCGCACGAGTTCCGGGTGCTTTTCAAAATATGGGGCGTCGACCATCCTGGCTTTGATGTATTCGAGCGTGCTTTTCTTGGCCTCGAGATTCATGTCGACCAGCAGGTTGGACGCATAGTGTTTGAGCATGAAACGGCGAAACAGGAACTCGCTCAGCGTTCGTTTGAATAGTGGCATTAGAGAACTCATTGGAGCAGCATGCGGACGCCGGATAAGTTATCACATGCACACGATGCTCGCTCCCGGAAACTGTTCCCGGTGCCGGCAAATTCGAAACCAATAGTGGTAAGCAGCAATGGTCTTTTGTCAGATTCTCGACTATGGTCTTGGGCAGTTGCGGCGAATCCCAAACCCGAGGAGGCCATTGAGATGCGCGTTATCCTGGTACCTGTTGCTGATCGACCCGAATGTGCGAATGCGCTGAGAGCCGCATTCGCCCTTGGCAAGCACGTAGGTGCGTCGGTGAGTGGTTGCCATATTCGCCCGCACCGTCATCCCGAAGTGTCGCTGTCGATGGCATTCGCGGATGCTGCCTGGCGCAGAAGAAGTACGAAAACGGCGTCGAAAAATGCCAAGACGTTGTACGAGCAGATCGCCGAGCATAACGGCTACGATTTTATTCGACGGGCGCGGGTCACTCCCGGTGCGCTGTGGTCTGAGCGTGTCGGGTCACCGGGCATTGTCTTGAGTATCGTCGGACCGGTTTCCGACCTCATCGTGGTTTCGCGGCCGGCTAAACGCGGCGGCGTTGCCGACATGTTCATGAGCGCCGCGCTGCTCGAATCGCGGTGCCCGGTGCTGATCTTGCCGAAGAACGGGCGCAAGACGTTGGGCAAAAACGTCTGTATCGCCTGGAACCAGAGTAGCGAAGCGGCGAAAGCGGTTAAAGCCGCATTGCCCCTACTTGAGAGGGCCGAGAAAGTCACGATCGTCAGCTGTGGGCCGGAAGATCATATCGGACCGAAGTCGGCACAGCTGGCAGCGTACCTGGCCCACTGGGGTATCAGGTCAGAACGTGTCAAAACCCGTGGGCGCGATGTCGAGGCGGAACTGCTCGCGAGCTATAAAGAGGCCGGCGCAGACCTGCTGATCGCGGGTGCTTACAGTCGCAATCGCTGGCGGGAAAAGATCTTCGGCGGCATGACGGAGTACCTTATTCGCAAGGCACGGATGCCGGTGCTGATGCGGCATCAATGACCGGAGCCCGGACTGGCTGGCCAAAAAAAACGCGTACAGCGGAAGCTGTACGCGTTTTTTATTCGCAGCGCTGCGGCCAGGCTGGCCACAACGCTGCCTTTTCAGTTTACCGTTCTATGATGCGTAACACAACACGGCGATTCTGCGCCTTGCCGGCACGCGTCGTATTGTCCGCGATCGGCTGCGACTCACCGTAACCACGCACCGACATGCGATCTTCCGCGATGCCGTTAGTCGCGAGGTAGTCGCGCACGGTCGTGGCGCGACGCGTTGACAGGCCTTCGTTGTAGTCGGCGGCACCGTCACTGTCGGTGTGTCCGGCAACTTCAACAGTAATCGTCGGGTTCTTCTTCAACGTCGCGACTGCGTCGTTAAGGACACTCGTCGCACCTGGCAGCAGACGGTCCGAGTTGGTCTCGAAGTTAACGCCTGGCAGCCTGATAACGGCCTTGATCTCGCAGCCCTTGATATCGACCTGGACACCCGGAGCGCTGTTCGGGCATTCGTCGAGGCGATCGACTACGCCGTCTTTATCGCCATCGAGCTCGCAGCCGTCAGGACCGACCTCGGCGCCCCTGAACGTGTTCGGACACTTGTCCTTGTCATCGCTTACGCCGTCGCCGTCGCTGTCCATCGGGCAGCCGCTGGCATTGACGGACACGCCTTTGGGCGTACCCGGGCACTTGTCTTTGGAGTCTTTGACGCCATCGCCATCGCTGTCGAGTTCGCAGCCGTAAGCGTCAACGCTGGTGCCTGCCGGCGTGTTCGGGCAACGGTCCATGCCATCCGCAACGCCATCACCGTCGGAGTCGACAAATTTCGGCGTGCCTTCTCCAAATGGAATCTGAAAACCGAGGCTGAAAATATTGTCATTCAGGTTATCGAGGTTGTTGGCTATTTAACGACGCTACTCGCCACGCAGGGCAACGTTCGAATCGAATAGGTCGAGCAGGAAGCCGCACCGGCGGAGAACACTACCACCGTCGCTGCTCGCACCCACCGAGTCGACGTCAAGGTAGCCGAAGCCGGCATGCAGGTAGGGGCTGAAGCGTTCGGCGCGGCGGAATACGCGCTGCAGGTCAAACCCGAAGCCTGTAAGCTCCTGGTCGGGCCCGCCGCCGATGTCGCCCTTGAGCGAAGCAACTGAACATATCCCTCGATATTGGCCAAGTCGGTGAAAGCATAGCCGAAGCCGAATCGGCCGCCTTTGACGCCGTCTTGAACGCCACGGGACGTGTCGTCATCGATATAGGAACCCATGACGGAAAGATAGCCCTGCTTCGGCTCGGCGTCGGCAAAGGCGCTGCCGGCGACCAGAAAAGCGATGGTGGCCGCTGTAACAACGCGGGTAAAAATTCTCATAACATTTAGCTCCGTAGGTTAATTCCCTGTCATCGTCGCATAATTGGACGATCAGGATTCCGGTCAAAGATCACCGAATACACGAGCACGGGAAAGGCAAAGTGACTGCCCCCCGCACTGTGCGGCGATTCTATCATCTGGACGCCATCTATGTGCAAGCATCGGAGATGGATCATTTTCGGTGCTTTGCCGGAAATTCCGGGGGCACAGCGATCCCGGATCTCCGATTTTAGTGGATTTGACGATGAGTTCGGGATTGAACAGTGATATAACGACATCCACAAACAACAAGGAGATCAAGCAATGAGTGTTGCAAAGACATCGGAAATTACGGCGTCGTCGTCGAAGAGCTTTGAAGACGCTGTTCGCGTCGGAATCCGCAAGATGAGCGAGACCGTGAACAATATCGAAGGCGCCTGGGTCAAGGAACAGAAGGTCGTCGTCAAGAAAGGCGAAGTTGAGTCGTATCGCGTGACGATGAAAGTCACCTTTATCGTGAAATAATATTAAGCATGTGGTAAATTATCGAAACGTGACCACCTGAAGGAGACAGCAATGCCAGGGAAGTTTGAAGTGTACAAAGACAAGGCGGGTGAATATCGCTTTCGTCTCAAAGCGGCGAACGGCCAGAACATCCTCAGAAGTGAGGGCTACAGCGGCAAAGCGAGTTGCCTGAACGGCGTCGAGTCGGTCAAGAAAAACTCACAGAATCCGGATCGCTTCGTTAAGAAGACAACCCCATCCGGCAAGTACCGCTTCAATCTGACCTCATCGAATCGCCAGGTCTGTCGGCACAAGCCAGAGCTATTCATCTCAATCCGGCTGCAACAACGGCATGAAGAGCGTTGCCGCCTGTGCATCAGGTGCTAGCTGAACGATCAGACCTGAAGACGCACGAGGGGCTGACGACGGCTTTCGGTCATTCGAATCCGGAATCTGAAGTCGTCAGACCCTGCTCTTTGACCCCACCTGTCCATCTTCCGTGGATTTGACAATAAGCCGTAACTGATCCGGGTCTCCGGTCAACCGATTTCCTCGCCGCCCGTTCTTAGTACTGAACAGCGACTAATTGTATGGAAACGAGGAGACTTATCATGGATTCGAGAAAACTGATTTATTCGATAGCGGTTCTGGCGTTGTTTTGCGGAACCGCATTCGCTGACACGGGCGACAGGGTCGAAGAGCGCCTGAACAATCGAGGCGATCGCATTGAGGACCGTCTTGACAAAAAGGGCGATCGGATAGACCAACGCCTGGAGAACAAAGGCGATCGGATCGATGCGCGGCTCGACCGAAAATCGGACCGGGCGGCCGCCGCCGGGCGGGACCGTTTGTCGGAACGCCTGGACCGCAAAGGCGACCGTATTGACCGGAAGCTGGACCGCAAAGGCGACCGCATTGACCGCAAGCTGGATCGAAAGGGCAAGCGCCGGGTAGACCGTCGCCTCGATCATCGCGGAAATCGTGCGGACCGGCGCATTGATCGTCGTCAAACGAGGCGCGGCGGCCGGTAAACACAAGCGACAGAGCCCCAGGGAACATGCCGGCGGTAGCGGTTACCGCCGGCTTTTTATTGCGCGATGGGCTGCAGCAGGAATAGCTTAGGCGGCTTTCTGATTTGGGTTAAGCAGGTTGCGTCGTTCCGTTTCGATCCGCGCGCGCGCCTCGCGGACCGACGCCTCTTTCACGGGTCCGAAGCCGCGGATATCCAGGTAAAACGCCCAATCAGGCGGCTCGCCTGTCTGCGAGCGTATCGGCGGCCAGCTCGACCGGGAGTACTTCGTCCAGCAACGTCTCGAATTCGCCAATCAGAGCGCGTCCATACGCCGCTCCTCAGTCTTGCCGAAGAGATCGAATGCCGTGCCGCGCAGGCGACGCATCTTTGCCAGCACACGGAAGACAGGCAGCACCCAGGGCGCCGAATTCCTTTTTGCGAGGCCGTCCGCGGGCATCAACACCGGCGTTCAGAATGGGCGGCGCCAGGTGGAAGCGCAGTTTCGCTGTGCTACCGAAGTCTCGCCGAATTGACTTGAGGAAAGCCTTGCCGGTGTGCAGCCGGGCGACTTCGATACTCGTCCTTGTAGCTCAGCAATTTGAAGTAGCTTTTGGCGACGGCCTCGGTGAGTTCGTTACCGTCGGAGACTGTCGATTCAGCCGCACGGGTCTTCTCGACCAGGGCTACATAGCGCTGCGCCAACTTTTCGTGCTGGTAGTCAACCAGGAACTCCCGACGCCGCGCAATCATGCCATCGAGCGTTTCTGCGACCTGGCTTTCGCCAACGTCGACGATGTTATTTATCCGTCTGCCGGTTCACCAGCAGCAATGCGCCCCAGGTGAAAGCCTGCTTGTTGGCCTCGATTTTCACGCCGTTCAGTTCGATTGCA
>CAWJCA010000032.1:0-23487 GCA_963841165.1 uncultured Gammaproteobacteria bacterium
TACTGGAATTCGAAACCATCGCCGCCGGTGTCCTGGCGAGTGACATCATGGTAAAACGTGCGCCGATCGCGTTGCTGCGCTGCGGAACGATTCATCCGGGTCGCTTCCTGGTCCTGGTTGGCGGTAGCGTCGCGAGCACGGAGGAGGCTTTTAAGGTAGGCGTCGAGTTTGGCGAAACCGAGCGCACGCTGACAGGCAGTGTTTTCCTCGGTGACGTGCACCCGAGCCTTCATGACGCGGTTCTGGGTATGAAAAGGGGCCTGGTGGGCGATGCCTTGGCCGTGGTCGAAACTCGTTCTTCGCCCGCACTGTTGGCCGCTGTGGATGCCGCCGTAAAGAGCACTCCTGTTGTCCTCTCCGAAGTTCGCCTGGCCGATGACCTCGGCGGCCACGCGTTGGCGCTGATGAGCGGTGACCTGACCGACGCTGAGACGGCACTTGGAATCTGCATCGACCGTGCTGGCGATCAGCTGCTCGCCCAGTCACTTCTGCCACGTCTCGACCCGGAGTTACGCTCGCTGCTCGACCAGGGCACGCATTTTGGTCTGTGCGCGGCCTTCGAGCCATCCGGCGCTGAATATCCTGAGGAGGTCGCATGCTCCTGGGACGCGTGATCGGTACCGTGGTTCCTGCGACGCAGGTCGACGAGTTGTCCGCCACGCCGCTGCTGTGGGTCCAGCCGCTAGACTGCGACGGCCGACCCGAAGGCGATCCGCTCGTCTGCGCTGACGGCACTCGCATGGCGGGACCCGGCCAGGTGATCTACTGGGTGGCCAGCCGCGAAGCAGCGCTGGCGCTCGATCCGTGGTTCGTCCCGGTCGACGATGCCATCGTCGGACTGGTCGATGATGTGAGAATTTATCCTCCGGAGGATTCTGCCCGATGATCCTCGGCCGCATCACAGGCAGCGTTGTATCGACTATCCATCACTCTGTCGTCGAAGGGCGAAAGCTGCTCGTCGCCGAGCGACTTGACGCAAGCGGGCGCCCCACTGGCGGCTATGTCATTGCGATCGATGCGATCGGGGCAGGCTTCGGTGAGACCGTCCTGATCCTCGATGAGGGTAACGGTGCCCGCCAGATACTCGACGACAGCGAAGCACCGGTTCGCTCGGTCGTTGTTGGTATCGTCGACGCGGTCGAGCTCGAGGCAAGCTAAAGAGATTCGAAATCGTCGAGCAAGTCAGGCTCGATACGGGCCCCCAGCTGCTGAATAACCATTGTGGCGCAGTAGGTTCCCAATTTCGCACATTCTTCAAGCGGACGGTCGTTTGCCCATCCAAACAGGAACCCGGCGCAGTACGCGTCGCCGGCACCGGTCGTATCAACGACTTCTTCGACCTTCGATGCGGCCTGCACGATTTTGAGGTCCTTGTGAACGATCACTGAACCTTGTTCCGAGCGAGTGATGGCGAACAAATTATTAAAGTCTTTCAATGCTTCGAGCGTTGCATCGATCGTGTTCGTGCCCAGCAGCGCAAAGACCTCTTCCTCGTCGGCGACGATGATGTCGGCATCATTGCGAACGAAATCCGCAAAGGAGTCGCGATGCCGTTCAACGCAGAATGAGTCGGAAAGCGACAGGGCGACCGCCGTGCCGTTGCTTCGCGCGATCTCTGCGGCCTTCCTGGCCAGCGCCGGGCCCTCGGCGATATCCCAGACATACCCTTCCAGCAGCATGGCTTTCGGCGCGCCGACAGTTTGTGGCGTGATGTCGGCAAGGCAGAGTTCGAGACAGGCGCCGAGGTAAGTCTGCATGGTGCGCTGGCCGTCATCCGTAATGAGCACATGGCTTCTGGCCGTCGGTGCGCCTTTGGCGGCGGCTTTCAGCCGGATATCGACTCCCAGCGAACGCATGTCGTGATTGAAAATGGTGCCGAGCTGGTCGGCTTTGACTTTACCAATATAGGCGGCCTTGCCACCGAGATTGGCGAAGCCGGCAACGGTGTTTGCCACCGAGCCGCCGGACATTTCGGTCGCCGGCCCCATTTTCCCGTAGAGTTCGCGTGCCTGATCCTTGTCGATCAGTGTCATCGAACCGGGCACGGCGCCGATTTCTTTGAGGAAGTCGTCCTCGACATGTGCGAGTACGTCGACAATGGCATTGCTGATGCCAAGTAACTGAACGGAATGTGTCATCCAAATATCTGCTGGCCAAAAACGCCGCATAGACTACCATCACATAGCGCCCGATGTGTGTCATTTGATATGGTTGGCAACATTCGGGTCCGTATCCACGATCCAACACACTGCATGCCGGAGCAATGCGATGAGAAGGTCTGCAAGTTTGCTGATTCCACTCACCCTGATCCTGGCGTACTACGGATTCTGGTTCGGGGTCGTCATCTTCCTGGTGTCGCGTTTCCCTGCGCTGCACGAGTACATGCCGTTGGGCGGCATCGGTGAACTCGAGGCATCGAATATCGATTCGTTTGAACCCGTCTATTCGAGTGTCGAACGAACGGTCCTCTCGCCCAAGGGTCCGCTGCGACTGACGATGGCCAGTATCGGGTCATTGATTCTTACCGTGCCGATCTCGTGGGTCTACTTCATCACCAGCCGGGCGCGGCGCATCGACCAGTCGTTCCTGCAAACCATCATGATATTGCCGGTCGTCGTTACCGGTATTGCGATGATCGTGGTCAATAGCCTGGCACTGGCGTTCAGCCTGGCCGGCGTCGTTGCCGCCGTTCGTTTCCGTTTCACCCTTAACCAGCCTTCGGATGCGATGTATATCTTCGTAGCAATTGGCATCGGTCTGGGATCCGGCATCGGCGCGCTCGGTGTGGCCAGCATAATCTCGCTGATGTTCGTGATCGCGACCCTCGTAATCTGGAAGCTCGAGTACGGCAAGACGCTCTCCGGACCGTTCCTCACCATGCTGACCCGGCGAGACGCGGGTGAAGATGATTACTAGGTATTGAGCGCGTAATGATGACACTGGATGATCTCAGCGGCCCGTCGAACCGTAGCCTGCTCCTGGTGCACGGCAGGGACTTCAAGCCCCCATGCGACACCTACATGGACCTGTCGATGGCGGCATTGCGTGCCGGCGTCGAACGCGATTTTCCAAGCCAGGTCAGTGGCTTTGACGCCCTGCAAAAGCACATCGCCTGGTACGGTGACCTCAGCGAGAAAATTCTGCAAGGAGCTGGCAGGAAGTACGACGCGGATCTCGATATTGGTGATCGGCGCAACGCGCTCAATGCGCTTCGCGAGATCAAGGAACGCAAACGTTTCGGGATCCGCCAATATGATCAGTTGCCCGGCAAGTCGGCCATTCCCGAGTTTGTCGCGGACCTCACGGCACCGGTGCTTGGCTCGGTCGGCCTCGCCATGCCTTTGTTGGGTTCCGTAGCGAAGGACTTCGCGGCCTACTTCGACGCGAAGCTCGACTTTGCGACGAAGGTGCGTGAACGCGTACGCACAAAACTCTGCGAAATAATGGATCGCAACGATCGCATCATGCTGGTGACGCACGGCACCGGCAGCGTTGTTGCCTACGATGTATTGTGGCAGCTATCGCATGATTCGGACTTCAAAGAGCAGTACGGCAACAAAAAGGTAGAGTCCTGGGTGACCCTGGGGTCGCCATTGGGTGATGGCAATGTGCAAAAGCGCCTGCTCGGTACGAAAGAAAAGACGGCGGAGCGATTTCCGGCGAACGTGATTTCGTGGCACAACGTGGCGGCCGAGGATGACTATACCTGCCATGACAATACGCTGGCCGACGATTACAAGAAGATGCTGAAGCAGCACCTTGTCAGTGCTGTATACGACTACCGGGTGTTCAATCTCGCGGTCCGCTACGGCAAGTCGAATCCGCACAGTTCCATTGGTTACTATATCCATCCGCGCACGTCGAAAATTATTTCAGACTGGCTGGAATAAGTCGCTGCTGCGGCCTAGATGCAGCTTTTCCTGAGTCGGGACTCCAGTCGCTTCGGGTTGTCGATCGTGGCGTAGAAATCGTCGATGTATCGAATCAACTGCTTCCTCGTCTTAGCCGCCAGGTGCGTGAGTCCGTTCACCAGTTGATAGATATCCTGCCTGCGGTCCCGGTAGGCCTGTAAGGTATTGTCGAGATGTTCGTTGTTTGCGCAGCGCCCGCGATACAGGCGTGTGCGAACACTGCGGATGCGAAACCGCGGATTCGGTGCTGCGTATGCGGCATTCACGATACCCGACATGTCGAAATCGTAAGGCAAGGAGAGGATGGCACCATTCTCCGGGGCGATGAGCACGTGGTTGTGACAGCAGGGCTCGCCCTCTACGCCGTGGATTGGCGAAAAATCGGTGTTGCCAATGAGGTACTGAAAGACAGAGGTCACATTGGTGTGCCGGCCGTCGAGCGCGTCGGTGGTCGTGCTTTGAATGTCCAGTACCTTGCCCCCGAGGCGCTTGGCAAGATCGTCGTCGGGTTCAATCAGGAATCCGAATTCAACTCGCTCTGCCTTTTTCGACTCGGTGTCGATATACGTGACTTGCAGGAGTCGCACACGAAAACTCTTATCGGTCATCGTATTGAGGATGCGATAAGCAAGATATTCTTTCAGCACGCCCTGCGAATATCGTGCCGATCTGTCGCGGCAATGCGTTACGAGCTTTATTTTGTCCGTCCGCGTGAACAGCGTTTTCCGGGTTGTCTCCTTTTTGAAATTGAGGCGCAACGGTGTAAAGGAGCAGACTTCTCGGTCTCGTCTGAATCGGCCCCGCGCGCGTATACCGACGTCCAGCACCACGGCGCCGGATTCCTCGTCCTGGTAGGTCAGCTGACCCATCAAATACTCTTCATTGGATCGTTCGCGCATCAGTGTCTTAATCGGCGCTGTGATCGTGATCTCGAGAAGTGAGTCATCCGCGAACAGGGGGTTTGGTTTCGCGGGTTTTTGCTCGCCGGCGCTCGCCACGGACAGATTGCCGATTACAGCAAAAAGACAAAACGTGGCAAATCGCAGAATGGACATTGTCGGGATCGATTGGCTTGCAGATAAGTCAAAGTCTAGCATAGCCCTAATTGATGCCTCTATCGCGAATTGCTGATACCCGGCATTGCCACTAAACTGTGCTGCCAGCCAGGAAACGAGGACCCGGAAATCTTGTTGCGCATACTGACTCTGCTTGTCCCGGTCGCATTCGCTCTGTTGCCTTCGGCGTACGCCGATGAGTGGCGAGTTGATGGCGCAGATCGCATCGTCGCCATCTCAGATATACATGGCGCATTCGGTGCAATGGTCGAGACCTTGCGGCAAGCCGACGTGATCGACGATCAAAAGGCCTGGTCAGGGGGCAAAACCAACCTCGTTATCGTCGGCGATATTCTCGATCGTGGACCGAAGTCGCGTGCCGCGATGGACCTGCTCATGCGTCTCGAGGAAGAAGCGCGATCGGCAGGCGGGGCGGTGCACGTGCTGATTGGTAATCATGAATCCATGAACATGATTGGCGATATGCGCTATGTCAGTAAAGCGGAGTATGCGGCGTTTGCCAACGATGAAACGGCGGAGGAGCGTGAGCGATGGCTTGCAGCTTATTCAGAACGGTATGCGGCAGGCTCAACGCCTGAGGCCTTGCGCAAGAGATTTGACGAGCAGTTTCCCGCCGGTTTTTTTGCGCTAAGACGCGCGTTCAGGCCCGATGGCAAGTATGGCCGTTGGCTGCTGGCAAAGCCGGTCATTGTCGTCGTAAACGGCACCGCGTTTGTGCACGGTGGCCTGTCGCCACTGGTCGAGAAGCTTGGACTTGATGGCGTCAATCGCGACCTGAAAAATGAACTGTCCCATTATGTCGATGCACTGCAGGTTTTGACCAGGGCCGAGGTGTTGCTGCCTACCGACAGTCACTATGACACCGAAGCGATACTCAACGCGTATCTGCCCGCATTGGACGAAACGCCGGCTGTGCTGGACGCTATTGCGGTGGCCAGGCGACTGGGCCAGTCGGAACTTTTTGACTCGGATGGCCCACTCTGGTATCGGGGCAGCGTGTCGTGTGGCGAACTCATCGAGGAGCATCGACTCCTGGCGGCCCTGGCCGCCCTGGGTGCCGACCGTGTCGTGGTTGGCCATACGCCCACACCAAACCGGCGCGTTCTGCAGCGGTTTGACGGCCGTCTTATCGAGATCGATACAGGGATGCTCAACTTCTATTACGAGGGCAGCGGCAATGCGCTGATACTTGACGGCGACACCGTTTCGGTCGTCAATCAGGCCGGCACCGATCCGTATTCGCCGATTGAACATCCGCGCGGCGTTGGTGCGCGACCTGACAACATGTCACCGGAAGCGCTGCAGCATCTGCTCGAGAACGGCGAAATTCTGTCGCAGCAGGAGGATCCCGCCGGTCGATCGATTGTGAAGGTCAGTGATGGACACAATACCGTTTCGGCGATATTCGAAAAGCGATCGGCGCGTGGCTTTTATCCTGACGTGGCTGCTTATCGACTCGACCGCCTGCTCGAGCTGGATATGGTGCCGGTTACCGTTTTGCGGGAAGTTGGTGGCGTCAACGGTTCATTGCAGTATCTGGCCAACAAATTTTACGATGAGTCGCAGCGGTCGGCTTCCGGGCAGGGCGGCGGCGCGGCGTGTCCCCTGATGGATCAATGGGGCGCGATGTACGTCTTCGATGTATTGATTTACAACGAAGGTCGCAGCATGCAGCGCATGGTGTATGACGCCAGAACCTGGCGCCTGATGCTCATTGAACACGAGCTGGCGTTCGCCAGCAGGAAAGGTCGCCCAAGACACCTCAAAGATGCGCCAATAGAGATCTCTGACGGCTGGCGGCATGCGTTGGCCGGGCTGACCGATGAAGTGCTTGCCGAGAATTTCGGCGATGTGCTCGATAAACGCCGTCTCAAGGCCCTGGGAGTTCGGCGAAACGAGTTACTCGCAGCCTCCCAGGCACCGTAGCAACGCAGGACGTACCGCCCGTCAATCGACGACGGCAATACACTCGATTTCTACGCGTGCTCCGAGTGCCAGGCCGGAGGCGCCGAGCGCACTGCGGGCCGGCGGATTCTTGAAAAAGGTCTTGTAGACCTCATTCATCGCGCCCCACTCGGCCATGTCAGCAAGAAATACCGTGCACTTGACGACGTTGTCCATCGATGAACCGAACTGTTCGAGCACCGCAGTGATGTTTTCCAGCGTCTGGCGGGTTTCACCCTGAATGCCGCCTTCTGCCAGATCCAGGGTACCAGGGGTGTTGCCGAGGTTGCCCGACAAATAAAGCGTATTGCCGACCTGGACCGCGGAAGAAAATGGAAGATCGCGACCTTCCATGCCCGGCATCTGTAAGTAGGAGACCTCGGGTGGTTCGTCGACGTGAATCTCGCAACCGAGTAACACAATCGCGGGAAGCAACAAAAGCAAACGTCTCATATCGAAATCTCCTGGTTAAATCTGATTCGAGTCGGCAGCCGCCTTGATGTGTGCGGCGGCGCGGAAGGCGAGCGCCATAATGGTCATCGTCGGTTGGCCGCGACCGGACGTCACCATGCTGCTGCCGTCGCAAATGAACAGGTTAGGTACGTCGTGGCTGCGGTGGTAACGATCAACAACCGAGGAGGCGGGGTCATCGCCCATTCGGCAAGTCCCCAACAGGTGTTCACCGCCGTTCGTCGGCTCAACCGGGTGTCGCCAGAACTTGCTCGCACCGGCTGCATCAGCCAGCTCCGCCGAACGGTCCCGTAAGAACTTCGCCACCGCAAGATCATCCTCGTGATCACGGTAAGTCACCCGAATAGAGGGTCGTCCCCATTTGTCGGTGTTCCGGGGGTCGAGGGTGATGTTGTTACTGTCAAGCGCGAGTGATGTTGTACTGCCAATGATCGACATCTGGCGTGTGAAATTGTGCGCCATTGCGTCCTTGAATTCCGCGCCCCAATGCGGCACGTCGGGCGGCATGCCCAGCAGCGCGTGAAAAATAGGTGTCGCGGACCACAACGGCCTGGCGTCAATACCGCCACCGCCGTAGAATCCACGCGCCTCATCAGTCTCGTAGAAATCGTGAATGATTCTCGAGACCTGTGCGCCCTTGTAATCGTTCAGGGGTTGCTCGAACACGGCATCAACCGCTGCGTGTGCGTTGTACATCAGGTTGCGGCCCACGAAACCGCTGGAATTCCCGAGCCCGTCCGGGTGTTGTTCGCTGGCAGACATGAGCAATAGCCGTGCCGTCTCGGCACCATTTGCCGAGACGATAACGGCTTTGGCTTTCTGCGCCTGTTCATTGCCAGCGGCGTCGTAGTAAAGCACTTCGCTGGCGCGACCGTTGTTGTCTGTTTCGATTCGAAACACAGCGGACTCGGCACGAATCTCACAGTGGCCGCTGGCCTCGGCCAGCGGGATCATTGCCGCAAGCGTCGAGGACTTGGCGCCCACTTCGCAACCGTAGTACATGCAATAGCCGCACTTCATGCAGGGCGCCCGCCCGTTGAACGCTTGCGACAGGATTGCATGCGGTTCCGGCTGCGCGTGCAGGCCGAGCGCAGCGGCGCCTTTTTCGAGCAAAACGCCTGAAGACTTGATGGGCAGCGGCGGCATCGGGAAGGGTCTGGATCGCGGTGCGTCAAACGGTCCGGGTGCGCCCGACACGCCGATCTCCCAGTCGACCCTGGTGTAGTAGGGCTCGAGTTCCTCGTAGCTTATCGGCCAATCAGCGAAGTTGGTTTCGGAGATGGGACCCAGCAAGCTGCGCTCCTTGAAATCGGTCGGGCGCAGTCGCCAGAAGTTGGCCGTAAAATGAACGCTGCTGCCGCCGACGGTCTGTGCGTATCGGGCGGGCGCCTGCCAGCCGCTTACCGCCGTTTCGTTCTCGTTGCTACGAAAAGTCTGTCCGCTTACTTCGGGCCCGCCGCCAAGGAGCTCGTCGCGGAATAAAACGGATAATTCGTCGTGAGTGAAGTCCTCAGCCTTGCGATAGGGGCCTTGTTCGAAAACCACTACGTCAAATCCGGCCGTTGACAATTCCTTGGCAAGAATGCCGCCCGCAGAACCCGAACCGATGATGGCGAAATCGACAGCCTCTCGGGAGTCGAATCTCACGCTATTCGCCACGAGACGGCTCCTTCGCATGTTCCGCATCGTAGTAACCGAACGGGTACTCCCAGGCCCCGTGATGGCCCTCGAAGCCGATCAGGTCCCAGCTCATGTGATCCTTGTTGCCGCCGTACTTGCTCATTGAAAAGAAGCCGTAGATGGTCATCTCCCGGCACAAGTCGAAAAACTGGCTGGATTCCCGGCTCGCAAGGAACGCATCCTGCTCATCCGTAGAAAGGGCCGGGAAGCCGGACGCGCCCGGGTTTGTGTCGGTGAGGGCTGTATTGAATTCCGCGAGGCCAGCGCGAGCCGACGAAAGCGTTTTGCTCATTTCGGTGGCAAACGCGTTATCGAAAAAGTAGATCACGCCGGCTTCGGTTGCTCCGGGCGTGTCGGTCGTCGGGATAATTCTCGCGGCGATCGCTGCAAAATCGGCCGCTTCTTCGGCCGTGAGGACTTTGTACGCCGCTTGTTCATGGTTGGCCGTACATGCGGCTTGCGCGATGGCGATCATCGACGGTGCACCAATTCGCAGCAGCGACGCGCCGGCAAGCGCGCCCGATGACTTCAGGAATTGACGCCGCGAGACTTCGTTGTTCTTCATTCTGACCGCCTCATTGCGTTTCTTTGTGGAAAGTAAACTATCACACGGAGAAGGCGCGCGCAGGGTCCCCGGCGTCGTATAATCGTCAACTCGCAGACATTGAAGCGCTGCAAACAGGAAGGCGGAATGGGACGACTGACAACACATATCCTCGATACGATGCACGGCACTCCGGCGGCCGGAGTCAGCATTCGCCTTTTTGGCCTCAGCGAAGCAAGGAAGTTACTTGCCAGCGCGACATCGAACGGCGACGGCCGCACCGAAATGCCGTTGCTTGCAGAGGAGACCATGCAAACTGGCACCTACGAGCTGGAGTTCGATATCGGCGCCTATTTTGCGGCGCGTGCCGTCTCCGTCGATGATCCGCCGTTTCTCGATACCGTCGTCATTCGTTTTTCGATCAGGGCGGATGACAATTACCATGTGCCCCTGCTGGTGTCGCCGTGGTCCTACTCGACTTATCGCGGTAGCTAACGCAGATGCCTGGTTCGTCCATACGATTCATACTCGACGGTGAAATCATTGAAGTCGACGATGTGGACCCGACACGAACGGTGCTGCAGTTCCTTCGTGAGGACCTGCGCCGCAAGGGCACGAAAGAAGGCTGTGCCGAAGGCGACTGCGGCGCATGCACGGTCGTTGTTGCCGAAGTGAATCGTGACGGCGACGATTTGTCGCTGAAGGCCATCAACTCCTGCATACAGTTCCTGCCAACGATTGATGGCAAGGAGCTGATAACCGTTGAGAGCCTGGCGCCGGCGGGTTCCGAGCTGCACCCGGTGCAGCGCGCGCTGGTGCAGAACCACGGATCGCAGTGCGGATTTTGCACGCCAGGGTTCGTTATGTCCCTGTTCGCGCTCTATAAAACGAACGCGAGCCCGTCGAGACGGGAAATCGACGACGCGCTTGCGGGCAATCTCTGCCGCTGTACGGGCTACCGGCCGATCATCGCGGCGGCACAATCGATGTATGAAGAAGAGGACGGGGAGCATCGCTCCGACTGGCTGCAACAACCGTTCGGGGCCCAGCAGAAGCCGGAAGATCGTGTCAAGAAATTAAAAGGTCTGGCGCGAAAAGAGGGTCTCGACTTCGAGCACTCGGGGCGGCTTTTTTTTGCACCGCTAGATCTCGACTCGCTTGCCGCCATTTACCTGCGCAATCCGGACGCGACGATTCTTGCCGGCGGCACCGACGTTGGACTGTGGGTCACCAAGCAGCATCGTGACCTCGAGAAAGTAATCTATACCGGTCGTGTCGCTGAACTCGCAGACCTCTCGATTTCGTCAACACATATCGAGGTTGGCGCTGCCGTCACGTTGTCGGACGCCATGCCCGTGATTGTCGATCACTACCCGGGTCTGGACGAGTTGTTCCGCCGCTTCGCATCACCGCCGATTCGAAATGCCGGCACGCTCGGCGGCAACATCGCCAACGGCTCGCCGATTGGCGATACGATGCCGGCACTGATGGTGGTTGGTGCCTCGCTGGTATTGCAATGCGGAGATGCGACACGAGAATTGCCGCTCGACGAGTTCTATCATGACTACCAGGTTAACGATCTCGCGCCCGGCGAGTTTCTTGCTCGCGTGCGAATTCCGGTTGCCGAACCGAAGGCGATCGTCGGGAGCCAGAAATGGTCGAAGCGATTTGATCAGGATATTTCAGCGGTTTGCACGGCCTACCGCCTGGTGCTTGATGGCGAAAAAGTCGGCAGCTTCCGCATGGCCTGCGGCGGCCTCGCCGCTGTTATCAAACGTGCCGCGCACTGTGAAGCCGCACTCGAAGGGCAACCCTGGAATGAAAAAAGTATCGAAAAGGCCTGTCGCGCGCTGCAAGAGGATTTCACGCCGATAAGCGACATGCGGGCATCGGCAGATATTCGCTTGCGCGCGGTCCAGAATCTGCTGCGGCGTTTTTTCCATGAGACAAAAGGCAACGTCGACTCGACGGTGTACACGTATGGACGCCAGCGTTAACGGAGGCACAAAGTCGGCGCGCGCTGTGGGCAA
This sequence comes from uncultured Gammaproteobacteria bacterium, assembly GCA_963841165.1. Classification (GTDB taxonomy): domain Bacteria; phylum Pseudomonadota; class Gammaproteobacteria; order Steroidobacterales; family Woeseiaceae; genus UBA1847. Next base: position 11,657 of record CAWJCA010000032.1, read on the forward strand.
ATCGTTGCCACACGATAGCGCGCACCTGCACGTAGCGGGAACAGCGGCGTACACCGACGATCTGCCGGAGCCGAGAGACTTGCTGCATCTCGCCGTCGGCATGAGCCAGAGGCCACATGCGAAAGTCCTCGGCATCGACCTGACGGAGGTGCTCGATTCGCCAGGTGTCCTCGACGTCTGCCTTGCCGGCGATATTCCAGGCAAGAACAACTACGGTGCGATCGTTGCCGATGACCCCGTTTTTGCGGATGGACTCGTCCAGTACGTTGGCCAGCCCGTATTTGCCGTGGCTGCGACCACCGTGGACGACGCGCGTAAAGCGGCACGCAAAGTGGCAATCGAATACGAGGAGCTCGAGGCAATTCTCGACCCGCTGACGGCTGTCGAGAAGCAGTCTTTTGTATTGCCGAGCGAGACACTCGTGCGTGGCGACCCGGAAACCGCGCTCGAAAACTCGCCGCATCGCGTGCAGCGACGCGTCTCACTGGGCGGCCAGGACCAGTTTTATCTCGAAGGCCATATCGCCATGGCCATTCCCCAGGAAGACGGTGGATTGCTCATTTACAGTTCCACTCAACACCCTGACGAAGTGCAGTCCATGGTCGCGCATGCCACCGATCGCTCGGCGAAGGACATTGCCGTGATATGCCGGCGCATGGGTGGTGCTTTTGGCGGCAAGGAAAGCCAGGCGGCGCTGATCGCGGTGATTGCGGCCATTGCGGCAGACAAGACGGGGCGGCCATGCAAGCTGCGGCTCGATCGTGACGACGACATGATCATGACTGGCAAGCGGCATGATTTCGTCATCGACTATGACGTGGGATTCGACGACACGGGAAGGATACTCGGTATCGGCTTCGTGTTCGCGTCTCGTTGCGGCATGTCGGCAGACCTGTCCGGTCCTGTCAATGACCGGACAATGTTCCACTGCGACAATGCCTACTACCTGGAAAACGTCCGCATCGTCTCGCATCGATGCAAGACCAACACGGTTTCGAATACGGCGTTTCGCGGTTTTGGCGGGCCACAGGGCATGTTTGCCATCGAATACGTCATTGAAGATATCGCGAGGGCCCTGGGCAAGGACCCATTCGACATTCGCCGCCGTAATTTCTACGGAAAAAACGAGCGCAATGTTACGCAGTACCAACAGACCATAGATGACAACATCATCGACGAGATCTTCGGCAAACTGCTTGTCGACAGTGACTATGAAGAACGGCGCGCCGAAATCCGGAAGTTCAACGCCGGGAACAAGATCCTGCGTCGTGGCATTTCAATGACGCCGGTCAAGTTCGGCATCTCGTTTACGAACACTCTGCTGAACCAGGCCGGAGCGCTCGTGCACGTCTACAAAGACGGTACTGTGCAGCTAAACCATGGCGGCACCGAGATGGGCCAGGGGCTTTACGTCAAGGTAGCGCAGGTCGTCGCCGATGAGTTTCAGATTGGCGTCGACCGCATTCGTATCATGGCGGCCGATACGAGCAAAGTACCAAACGCCTCGGCGACGGCCGCATCCAGTGGCTCGGACATGAATGGCAAAGCTGCGCAAATAGCCGCGGCAAAGATCCGGGCGAGAATGACGGAGTATGCCGCGCGGCACTTTTCAGTGTCCGAGGCCGAGGTGGAGTTTGCTTCCGGCACGGTTCGCGCGGGAGGTCATTCGCTGACGTTTGCAGAGCTTGTTCAGCTGGCATGGGCTGACCGTGTGTCGCTTTCAGCCACGGGCTTTTACAAGACGCCGAAGATCAACTATGACCGCAAGACATTTTCGGGCAGACCGTTTTTCTATTTCGCGTACGGCGCGGCGGTGACCGAGGTCATTGTCGACAGGTTGACGGGCGAACATCGCCTGTTGCGCGTCGATATCCTGCACGACTGCGGCGATTCCCTGAACCCGGCTGTTGATCTCGGCCAGGTGGAAGGAGGGTATGTTCAGGGTGTGGGCTGGCTGACCACCGAAGAGCTGTGGTGGAACGACGACGGGGAACTCGGCACGCACTCGCCGTCGACCTACAAAATTCCGACCTGTTCCGACCTGGCGCCCGACTTTCGTGTGGAACTCATGCAAGGTGCCGCCAATCGCGAAGACACGATTTATCGTTCCAAAGCCGTTGGCGAGCCGCCATTGATGTTGAGCCTGTCGGCGTTTCATGCCATTCGCGATGCCATCGCAGACAAGGACCTGCCGTCGCCCGACCTGCAGGCACCCGCGACACCGGAAGCTGTTTTGCGCGCACTTCACGGGTCCGCCGATGAATGAATGGATCGACGAGTTAACGGATCTCTGCGCCGCGGATGAACCCGCGGTCCTCGTCACGGTGGCCGGCATTCGCGGTTCGGCTCCGCGAGAGATCGGTGCCAAGATGATCGTCACGGCAAGAGAAACGATCGGTACGATCGGCGGGGGCCAGCTCGAGTATCAGTGCACGAGAGTCGCCGTGGGCCTGCTTCATGACGAGGCCCTGTCGTTGCGGAGCTTCCCGTTGGGTTCTTCGATGGGACAGTGCTGCGGCGGAGTCGTGGAAATACTGTTCGAACCGCTGGGCAACGGCATGCCCGCGTGGTTGCGGGACCTCAAGGCTCTGCACGGCCAGCGCGAGCCGGCTGTGATCGTAACGCGTATTTCGAGAAGCTCGCCGACTAAATTTGTCGTAACAGCTGATCGCGTTTTTGGCATCGACGAACACGAAGCGCTGTCGAGGCTCGTGTCGGCGGCGCGGGCGATACTCGAGGGTGACAGAATGCCGCATCGGGATGTGCAGGAATTTTTCGAGCCGATTGTCGTACCCGACCTGAACATCGCCGTATTCGGTGCCGGCCATGTCGGTACGGCCGTCATCGATGCACTCTGGAACCTGGACTGCAATATTCGCTGGGTCGACAGCCGGCGCAATATTTTCCGACAGGTGCCGCGAAACGTGCGCGCGATCGAGACTTCGGAACCGGCGCTCGAAGTTGCCGCTATGCCCCCGCGCAGTTTTTTCCTCGTCATGACCCATAGTCATGCGCTGGATTTCGATATCTGCGATCGCATCCTGCGGCGCAACGATGCGCTTTACTGCGGACTGATCGGATCGCTGTCGAAACGACGTCGATTCGAGAAACGGTTTCGCCAGCAAGGCCTGTCGCAGGCGCTGATCGATATGCTGGTCTGCCCAATCGGCGTGGATGGCATCAGCGGTAAAAAGCCTGCCGAGATTGCAGTCGCCGTTGCCGCTGAAATTCTCAAGGTCAAAGGCCGGGCGGCAGAAGCATCGGCGCCGTCGTACCCCGATAATGTTCACCCGCTGAAAAAGCCCTAGCATGGAAGCGTACATCGCCGACTGGTTGAATCTTCTTGTGCGCTGGCTGCACGTGATTACCGGTATTGCCTGGATTGGTGCATCTTTCTATTTCGTCTGGCTCGACGATCACCTGCAATCACCGAAGGATCCGGGCGATGACGCCAAAGGTGTTGGAGGCGAGCTGTGGTCCGTACACGGGGGCGGTTTTTACCACGCCCAGAAATACCGGGTTGCTCCGACCTCGATTCCGGAAACTCTGCACTGGTTCAAGTGGGAGGCTTACACGACCTGGATGTCGGGCATGGCCATGCTGGCTCTTGTCTACTGGTACGGTGCCGAGGTTTACCTGATCAACCCTGCGGTTGCAGACCTTTCGGCGGCTCAGGCGGTTGGTATTTCGATTGCCTACATCGTTGGCGGGTGGTTCCTGTACGACCTGTTGTGCAAGTCACCGCTGGCACGTGACGCGCGCGTGTTTGCGTTGGTACTCTTGCTGCTCTGCAGCGCCCTGGCCTGGAGCGTATGCCAGCTTTTTGGCGGTCGTGGCGCGTATATTCAGTTCGGTTCCGTGCTCGGCACGATCATGGTCGCGAACGTCTTCTTCGTCATCATCCCCGGCCAGAAGGAAATGGTCGCGTCAGCACAGCGTGGCGAAACGCCCGATCCGACGCCGGGCATTCAAGCGAAGCAGCGATCGGTGCACAACACCTACTTCACGCTGCCCGTGCTGTTTGTAATGACCAGCAATCATTACGCGATGACTTACGGTCATCAGTACAATTGGGTCATTCTGATCGGCATTTCATTGGTCGGTGCGCTGATTCGTATCTACTTTGTTGAGCGACACAAAGGCCGGGCGTCTTTGGTGCCCCTGGTCGCGTCAGTCGTGCTGCTGGCAGCGATAGCCGCTGCGATAACACCGCGCTCCCAGGCGACAGATGGAATGGCAGCGAACTTCGACCAGGTACGCAATGTCGTAAACGCGCGTTGTGCGACCTGCCACGCCGAGGCCCCGGTACACCCTGCATTCCCGGCACCGCCGCTGGGCGTTATGTTGGACACGGACGAGCGCATCAGGGCGGAGGCCGCGCGCATTCATCAGCAAACGGTCGTGACGCGTGTCATGCCAATCGGTAACCTGACCGCGATGACGGAAGACGAGCGACAGATAATCGACCAGTGGTACCAAGGGCTGCAGGACCCATAAATGTCGGACAGCGACTATCCCAGAGATATGAGCGGCTACGGTCAGCAACCTCCCGATGCGGGGTGGCCTGCTGCTGCGCGCACGGCTGTGCAGTTTGTTGTCAATTATGAAGAGGGCGGCGAGAACTGCGTGTTACACGGGGATGCGGCTTCCGAGGCTTTCCTGTCCGAGATAATCGGTGCACAGCCAATACCCGGCCAGCGGCACATGAACATGGAATCGCTGTATGAATACGGCTCCCGCGCCGGATTCTGGCGACTGCATCGACTTTTTACTGAACGCAAGATGCCGGTAACGGTATTCGCCGTTGCGATGGCGCTCGAGCGTAACCCTGAGGCTGTTGCAGCAATGAAGGCCGCGGGCTGGGAGATCGCAAGCCATGGCTACCGGTGGATCGACTACCAGTTCATTGACGAAGCAACCGAACGCAAGCACTTGCGACGGGCAATAGAAACGCACGAACGCGTCAGCGGTGCCCGGCCAGGCGGCTGGTACCTTGGTCGCTGCAGCCCGAATAGCCATCGCATCGCGGCGGAGGAAGGGAACTTCGTCTATAACGCAGACAGCTACGCCGATGACCTGCCGTACTGGGACTATTCGTTCGAGACGCCGCAGCTGATGGTGCCTTATACCCTCGATGCGAACGACATGCGTTTTGCGACACCCCAGGGATTCAACTCAGGCCCACAGTTCTTCGACTACCTCAAAGACACGTTCGACGTGCTGCATGCCGAGGGCGGCCGCATGATGTCCGTTGGCCTGCATTGCCGCCTCGCAGGCCGCCCGGGCAGGGCCGCCGCTGTGGCACGGTTTCTCGACTACGTTGCGTCGCACGATGATGCCTGGGTGGCAACCCGGCTCGATATCGCAAACCACTGGCGCCAGCTACACCCGGCAAAGGTCGGTGTTTGATGGAAGTACACGATTTCATTGCAAGGTACGCCGGCATCTATGAGCATTCACCGTGGGTTGCCGAGCGCGTGGCAGCGCTTGCGACGGATGTCGATGACGCGCAACAGCTGGCAGGGTTGATGGCCGATTGCGTGGACAATGCCTCGACCGAACAACAGCTCGCGCTCATTCGCGCGCATCCCGACCTTGCGGGCCGAGCGCAGGTTGCAGGTGAACTGACGGCCGAGTCGACACTCGAGCAGGCCAGCGCAGGACTGGATCAATGTTCTCGCGAGGAGTTCGAACGGTTTCAGTCGCTCAACACGGCTTACTGGGAAAAATTCGGTTTCCCGTTCGTGATGGCGGTTCGCGGCAGCGATCGCGCCGAAATACTCGATTCATTTGCCGCGCGCCTGCAAAATGATTACGACCTCGAATTCGAAACAGCGCTTATCGAAATTCACAAGATTGCCCGCCTTCGTCTCGATGCCATGGGAGCCAATGAATGACGCGTTCGATCCGCAAATGGGTACAGCTTGAACAGCCTCGGCTTGGAACACGGGTCACGTTTGCAAGCGACGAGTTTTTTGGCGCCAAAGAGCGCCTCATCGATGCTGCCGACCCGGTCTTCATTGCCGACAAGTTCGACGATCACGGCAAGTGGATGGATGGCTGGGAAAGCCGCCGCCGCAGAGGTCCCGGACACGACTACTGCGTCATCCGGCTGGGCGTGCCCGGCGTCATACACGGGTTCGATATTGATACGAGCCATTTCACGGGAAATTATCCGCCGCAGGCCTCGATTGAAGCCTGCACGAGCGACCTGGAGACGCCTGAAGAAGGCTGGGTTGAGCTTATTCCCAAGACGGATCTGTCGGGCGACTCGCATCACTTCCTTGATGCCCGCGACAATCAGATTCGCAGTCATGTTCGCCTGCATATTTACCCGGACGGCGGCGTCGCCCGCCTCAGGATATTTGGCGAGATCCGGGCCGACTTCACCGACGTCGATGGCTATGTCGACCTGGCGGCCGTGGAGCATGGCGGTCGCGCAATCGCCTGCAGCGATGAGCACTACGGAAGCATGCACAACCTCACGGCGCCGGGTCGGGGCATCAACATGGGCGACGGTTGGGAGACGGCCCGCCGCCGGGGGCCTGGCAATGACTGGGTGATCATCGCGCTCGGCCAGACGGGCGTCATCGAGCGGGCCGAAATCGATACCGCGCATTTCAAGGGCAATTATCCGGACCGCGTCTCGCTTGAAGGGTCGATTTTCGAAAGTGACGAGCAGGCGCTGCTTGGCGAAAAGGAATGGCAGACGTTATTAACGGAAACCAAGCTCAAAATGGATCAGCAGCACTACTTTGACGAGGCGCTGCAGCCGGTTGGCGCGGTGAGCCACGTGCGGGTCTCGATTTATCCGGATGGCGGCGTTAGCCGCGTCCGCTTGTTCGGCCAGGTTCATGGTTGAGCGCCCGGCAATATCGCTGACCCCCGAGCCTCTCACAGGCGAACGCTTCGCGCCTTTTGGCGACGTTATTGAAGCGGCGCTCGACAAGTCAGCTGCGATGAATTCGGCGCGGTTTGAGCGTTTTGACGATCTTTGCAAGGTCGATATTGCGGATGGTGGCTATCTTACGATGAGTGTTGCCCGTTGCCGCACACCGACGGCATTACCGTTACGTGTGGATATGGTGGAGCGGCATCCGCTCGGAAGCCAGGCCTTTGTCCCGTTGCAGCGCTCTCGGATGGTCATTGTCGTTGCGCCGCCGGGCGAGTCGGTCGATGCCGGCGACCTGCGGGCATTCGTTACCAATGGCAAGCAAGGCTTCAACTACCATCGCGGTACCTGGCATATGCCGCTGATCGCATTTGAAGCCGGGCAGGAGTTCCTGGTCGTGGATCGAGGTGGTGCGGAGTCGAACTGCGAGGAATACACGCTCGATGACGTCGTCATGCTCGAGGCGGTCTGAATACCATGCGACGAGCCTTTCGTGCTTCCATCCTGCACTGCCTGTCGGACCCTGGCGAAGAGTCGCGCGCGTCGGCGTTTGAGTATTTCGAAGACGGTTTGCTGATCATTGAAGACGGCACTGTCCTTGAGGCAGGCCACGCCGAAACTCTGCTCGATGGGTTGGCCGAGGATGTGCTGCTGACGGAATTTCCGGGCAAGCTGATCGTGCCAGGATTCATCGATTGTCATGTGCATTATCCGCAGCTCGACATCATTGCGTCTTACGGCGAAAAGCTGCTGGACTGGCTGCACCGTTATGCCTACCCGGCCGAAGCGCGCTTTAGCGACCCGGACTATGCGCGAGAGGCCGCGACGGTTTTTGTCGATGAATTGCTGAACAATGGCACGACCACGGCGTTGGTTTTCGGCACCGTCCATGCACATTCTGCCGACGCGATATTTGAAGCGGCGGCGGCGCGGGACATGCGCCTGATTGCCGGCAAAGTTCTCATGGACTGCAATTGCCCCGATGAACTCAGGGACGATGCCGAGTCGGCCTACGACGATAGCAAGGCACTCATCGAGCGCTGGCACGGCCGGGGCCGGCTGGGCTATGCAATAACGCCGCGTTTTGCGCTGACGTCGACCGAGGAGCAGCTCGCCGCGGCCGGAAAACTTGCGCGTGAATATCCTGAGGTGTGGGTCCACACGCACCTCGCCGAGAACAGGGACGAGGTGGAACAAATCGCGAGGCAGTTCCCGTCCTCGAGAAGCTATCTCGACGTGTACGATCAATTCGGTCTGCTTCGCGAGCGCTCCGTTTTTGCGCATTGCCTGCACCTGGATGGCGAGGACCGTGCCCGCATGGCGAGCATGGGCGGTGCGGCCGCGTTCTGTCCTACTTCCAACCTGTTCCTGGGCAGCGGACTATTCGATTTGCCGGCGATGCGCGCTGCCAACGTCCGCTGCGGCCTGGGGACCGACGTCGGTGGTGGGACGAGCCTGTCCCTCCTGAAGACGGCGAGTGAAGCCTACAAAGTTCTGCATTTGCAGGACCACGCATTGCCGGCGACCCGGGCACTTTACCTGGCAACGCTGGGAGCGGCCGAGGCGCTGTATCTTGATGACGTCATCGGCAATTTCCTGCCGGGAAAAGAGGCGGACTTTGTCGTACTCGACCCGGGGGCCTCGAACCTGACGGCCCGCCGCACGTCAGCGGCCGAGACGATCGAGGAGGCGTTTTTCGCGCTGCTGACGTTGGCCGATGATCGGCATGTGGCGGCGACGTTCATTAACGGATCTGCGCAAAAAAACGATTAAAAGCAGTCTCTTGTAGCCTATCAACTGCGACTCTCATGATTTGGTTGCGAATGCAACGGTCTATTTTTCCCAATTGGTCGTTTTTTGTGGCGGAGGTCTATAAGTGAGCCTATATTCCCAATGCTGTGCAAGAACATCCTAATAAACTCAATAACGTTTTCTTCGCATTGCTGCAGCCCCTCGCACGTATTTTTCTTCGCTTCGGCAGGGGCTACCGGGAATTTTCGGAGCTCTCGAAAGCGGCCTTCGTTGCTGTTGCCGCCGAAGACTATGGCGTACACGGTCGGCCAACCAACGTGTCGCGAATTGCCGCAATGACCGGGCTTACGCGCAAGGAAGTCAGCCGAATCCGCAAGAGGATTGATGAATGCAGAGCTGCTGTCACCGATCGCGGAACGCCGCTGCAGGAAGTCCTCTCGGCGTGGCGATTGTCCGATGAGTTTCGGGGCGAGAACGGCGAGCCGGAAATACTCCCGCTAACGGGTAGACGCGGCTCGTTCCAGTCACTCGTCAGGCAGTTTGCCGGCGATATTCCGGAAGGCGCCATGCGCAAAGAGCTGCAGCGCATCGGCGCAGTGCGGATTATCGGCGAGACTATCGGGCTGTGTCCCTCCAGCCCGGGTATTGGGGACGCCGAGGAAAGGCTGGCCCGTGAGTTGAAGGCGGGGCCATACACGCTCCTCGTGACGCTGGCTCATGATGTGGCAAACCACAACGGCAACGACGCCAGGTCATTCGAAGCCTCTGGTCACGGCACTCACTCGGCGAATTGAACCCTCGCGCTCAGGCGTGTTACCGCTTTCATGGAATTGGTGATCAGGCAGTGATGTTCTGCTTTTTCCAGGAGTCGAAGCGCTTTCTTTTCGGTCGTGCCGGGAGGCACGGTTAGCTCGACTCGCAGGTCGAAGCTCGTGAACTGCGTGACGCGATCGATTTTGTCGAGCGTGCCGGAAACATCGCAACTCAAAGACACCCACTCGAACTTCGAGGCGCGTGCGATCGCGCGAAACGAGAGGATGAAGCAGTTCGCCACCGAGCCGACCAGGAGCGTTTCGGGCGACCAGAGGTCACCGGGCCCACCGAACTCCGGCGGACCTGCCGTCTCGAGGGACTCGAGCCCCTCGCTGGACAGTACAACATGGCTATCAGTGTCAGCGTTCGCGGACACGACGTAGAAATGCGGCAGATCCTGCATGGTTTTTCCAATCAAAGAGTCATGAAAGGCCCATATATTGGGTAATGGCAGGCAATAACAAGTATCGGAAAACCGAAATGCGCGAATTGTCCAAACTAGGAGTTGGCTCACAGGATTCGGCAGCCGCATGTTGCATAATCTAGTAGTGCTGTGAACGTGACGATCAGGTGGGCCGATGCGTGACACATCCATAGACAGAATCATGACGACGGATCCCGTGAAGATCGGGCCCGGGGATAGCGCTGCAGAGGCGAGGGAGTTACTGGAATCCTCCGCTATCCATCATCTGCCGGTCGTTGAAAACGGGAAGTTAGTCGGCATTGTGTCGTCGGCGGATCTCTTGAAGCTTTACATGCTTGACGACGAGGTGGCGTTATCCGCGCTCGCAACGGTTAGCCAGATCATGGAACTGAACCCGGTGATTCTTGCCGCGACGGCGACGCTGCGGGATGCCGCCGAAAAGCTCATGAGCGGTGGTTTTCATGCGCTTCCTGTTGTGGATGCCGATCGCAATCTCGTGGGTATCGTGACGTCGGTTGACCTCATCGATGCGCTGCTGAAGTCACTGCCCGTCGGCGATGGCAGCATCGTCGAAGCGCCCGAGCACAGCCTGTCAGACCTGATCGAAGACAACAGGCTTATGCAGCAGGTCTGTAACGCGGCGGAACTCTACGTTCGAAGTGGCCATGCCGAGCATGAGCATAGCGTGTTGATCAAATACCTTGCCGCCGTCCGGCGTCGCAAGGAGTCTGTCGACGTCTGAAACCGCTTAGCGTTGTTGCATCGCTCATCGGGCCGTGGGTTTGTTATCCGCTTTTACGTGAGGCGCCAGCCTGTCCAGCAGGCCGGCCATCTCGGGACGGCTTTTGCGCAATTCGTCGATAGAAAAGCCCGACAGCTCATAGGGCAGAACCAGCCAGTCGTCTGTCTTGTGTATAAAATAGTCTGGTTCGCGAAGTGTCTTCTCGGTCGGCCGGTACCAGACCGACGCCGTGCGAATTTCGTTCGGCAGATTGCGGCGGGTTCTCCTGGCGAGCTGATTGATGACTGCATTCACGCTGGAGCCAGTACTGTAGACGTCGTCGACAATCAGCATGGAGTGCTGCGCGCAGAGGTTTTCCAGCAGGTACTGCATGCCGTGTACGCGGATCGAATCCGCCGTGCTGACCATTTGTGAATAGCGCGGCGCGCCCGTATAGGACGTGCGGATCGCGATGTGGTCGGTCTTTACACCGAAGTAGTCGAGCCCTTCCTGCACGGCAATGCCGACCGCACTGCCACCACGCCACAGGCCGACGAGAAAATCGGGTTCAAAACCCGACTCGTAGATATTCGCCGCCAGTTGAAATGAGTCCCGGAGCAGGTCATCGGCTGCTATGAATCGCTCGTTCATTATTCTTGTACCCGGGCTGCACTGCGTTAGAATTGAAGCTCAGCATTATACCGGCAGCCGCAAGTCCGCATTCAAGAGAATAATAATGGACAAAACCGTTCTTTCCGCCCAGGACCTCCTCGAGGATTCCATCGAACTTGGTATCAAGATCCTCGAGAGTGGCTTCAAGCCGACCCTGATTATCGCTATTTGGCGAGGTGGCACGCCGGTTGGCATGGCCGTGCAGGAAGTCCTGAGCTACTGCGGCATTGAGTCTGACCATATCGCTATCCGCACCTCCTCCTATGTGGGCGTTGATGAGCGAGGCGCTGTCGCGGTGCACGGACTCAATTACATCATCAAGAAGATTTGCCACGACGACCGCGTTTTGATCGTCGATGACGTTTTCGATACGGGCAATACGATTGCAGCAGTCATCAACGAGCTGTCGAAACGTGCGCGCGGAAACACGCCGGAAGATATTCGCATTGCCGTGCCGTGGTTCAAGCCGAGCTCGCAACGAAACCGACCTCGTTCCCGACTATTTTCTGCGCGAGACGGCAGAATGGCTGGTGTTTCCGCACGAACTGGACGCCCTG
>CAWJCA010000033.1:0-19793 GCA_963841165.1 uncultured Gammaproteobacteria bacterium
TTTCTGGACCTGGCGCGAGCGGATGTATGAGTTTGCCGGGCAGGTTGACGCGTCGGCTGACGGCGATAGCGGACCGGTCTACTGCGAGATGTTCAGGGCGGTTCACGTCGGTGGCCGAGTTCATTACCTGCATCGCGACCTCGAGCACCCGGACGCCGCGACACGATGTTGCGGCGATCATGCCGGCGGCGCCCGACAGCGGCATTCGACTGGCGTACGTACCCGTGCTTTACGAGCGCGCCGGGTTGACGACCCTGAGCCGACGTCGCATCAACGACTTCGCCATGTCGGTCGATGAGTTCCTGCAGCACTTCGAGCGGGTTGCACCGCACTGCAATGGCGCTATCAGTATCGGTATCGGCGCACACAGCCTGCGCGCGGTCAGCCAGGAGTCCTTACGTCGCATCGCTGCGGTAGCCGGCGACACGGGTGTCCCAATGCACATTCACGTCGCCGAACAGCAGCGTGAAGTACGACAGTGTTTCGCGTCCTATGGACGTCGCCCGGTTCGCTGGTTGCTCGAGAACTTTGACGTCGGTTCCTCCTGGAATCTCGTGCATGCGACGCATATGGACGGGGACGAGATCGTGGCGCTGGCCAGGTCAGGTGCTGTTGCCGTGCTTTGTCCGAGCACCGAGGCGAATCTGGGTGACGGTTTGTTTCCACTGCATGACTACCTGGAAAACGGCGGTCGCATCGCGATCGGTTCCGACAGTCATATCTCAATCAATCCGTTCGAGGAGCTGCGCTGGCTGGAATATGGGCAGCGACTCGTCTCGCAATCGCGCAATGTGGCGTCGCTACGCGACAGTCACGTGGGAAGCGAATTGTTCTCGCGTGCACTCGAAGGAGGTGCCCTCGCTGCCGGGCAGAAGTCGACCGGCATACAGGTGGGCGCCCACGCCGATATTGTGGCGCTGAGCGACGACGACCCGATGCTGGCGGGCCACAACGACGATTCACGCCTCGATGCGCTGGTGTTCTCGGGATACCCGCTGCCCGTCGAGCGCGTCATGGTGAATGGGCGATGGTGCGTCGCCGATGCCGTGCACGTCGACCGCGAACGTGCTCGCAAAGACTACGTGGCTACACTCGATAAGCTCGGGAGCAGTGCATGAACACTGCCAAACCACGCTATCAGCAGCTCAAAGATCTGATCATCGGCCGTATGTCTGGGCGAGTTGCGGACGAGCTGATCGCGTGCCGTCGGAGAACGAACTGGTTGAGTCGATGAACGTGTCTCGCATGACGGCGAATCGCACGGCTGTGTGAGCTGAATGACGAAGGCTACGTCGATCGCATCGCAGGGTGGCGGTACATTCGTGTCGGACTTTCGTTCGCAGTCACATCTTCTCGAAGTGCATAACATTGCCGACGAGATAGCGCTGCGCGGGCATAAGCATTCCAGCCAGGTTATACGCCAGTCGCTGCGACGTGCGCGGGGCGAAGTGGCGAAAGCACTACACGTGGAGCAGGGCACCGAGGTTGTTCACCTGTTGCTCGTGCACGCCGAGAATAGTGTCCCGATTCAGCTCGAAGACCGTCACGTGCTTGCGAGTTTTGCGCCGGGCTGTTTGCAGCAGGATTTTGCATCCGTAACGCCAAGCGCTTACCTGACATCGATCGCCGCTGCAGGAGGCCGAGCAGGTGGTTCGTGCGAGCGTGCCGAATCGTGCCGTGCAGAAATACCTCGATATCAAGGATGGCGAGGCGAGCCTCGTCGTTATCCGGCGCACCTGGTCGGAAGGACGCACCTGTTACCTTTGCACGCTTCCGTCACCCGGGCAGCCGTTATCAGCTGACCGGACACTACACCGCCGGGTACAAGCCGGTCGACATCGTCGGATGTCGTGCAGTTGGAGGAATTACGGCAATGAAGCGAATCATCAAGGCGCCCACAGGCTCAGACCTGCAGGCCAAAAGCTGGCTAACCGAAGCGCCGTTGCGAATGCTCATGAACAATCTCGATCCTGACGTCGCGGAGCGGCCGCAGGATCTCGTCGTCTATGGCGGCATCGGCAAGGCGGCACGAAACTGGGAGTGTTTCGATGCCATCGTCAGGCGACGCTGAAGGAACTCGAGAACGATGAGACCTTGCTCGTGCAATCGGGCAAGCCGGTCGGTGTATTCAAAACGCATGCCGATGCGCCGCGCGTACTGATCGCCAACTCCAACCTGGTGCCCGCCTGGGCTAACTGGGAACACTTTCGCGAGCTCGATAAGAAAGGCCTGATGATGTACGGGCAAATGACCGCGGGCTCGTCAGTACATCGGCAGCCAGGGGATCGTGCAGGGCACCTACGAGACGTTTGTCGAGATGGGTCGGCAGCATTACGAAGGGGATCTCGCCGGGCGATCGAGGACCTGACGGCGGGTCTCGGCGGCATGGGCGGTGCGCAGCCGCTGGCGGCAACGATGGCCGGTGCGTCGATGCTTGCCGATCAAATGTCAGTCCGACCGCATCGACATGCGGCTGGAAACGGGCTATCTCAATACCCGGGCCGAGACGCTCGACGAGGCCGTGGAGTTCGTCGACAAGTCGGTTCGCGACAAACTGCGGTTTCGGTCGGCCTGCTTGGCAACGCGGCAGAGATTTTGCCCGACATGCTGAAGCGCGGTATCCGTCCCGATGCCGTTACCGATCAAACGTCGGCACACGACCCGGCGAACGGTTATTTGCCAATTGGCTGGACCGTGCAGCAGTGGTACGAGCAACGCGACAACAATCCCGATGTCGTCGTTGCCGCCGCGGTCAAATCGATGGCTGTGCATGTGCGCGCGATGCTCGATTTCCAAAGCCAAGGCATACCGACCTTCGATTACGGCAACAATATTCGGCAAGTTGCATTCGATGAGGGTGTCAAAAACGCCGATTGCGACTTTCCGGATTTGTGCCGGCTTATGTGCCCGCTGTTCTGTCGCGGTATCGGTCCGTTTCGCTGGGCCGCGCTATCCGGTGACCCCGAAGACATTTACAGAAACCGACGCCAAGGTCAAAGAGCTGATTCCGGACGACCGTCATTTGCGCAACTGGCTCGATGCGGCGCGTGGGGGAGCGCATTCACTTTCAGGGACTGCCTGCGAGAATTTGCTGGGTAGGGCTCGGGCAGCGCGACCGACTGGGGCTCGCGTTCAACGAGATGGTTCGTAACGGCGAACTGAAGGCACCGGTCGTAATCGGCCGTGACCACCTCGACAGCGGTTCCGTCGCGAGCCCCAATCGAGAGACTGAATCGATGCTGGACGGTAGCGACGCCGTTTCGGACTGGGCCATGCTCAACGCGCTCTTGAGTACCGCGAGCGGCGCCACCTGGGTGTCGCTGCATCACGGTGGCGGTGTCGGCATGGGCTACTCGCGCGCGTGCAGGACTTGTGATCGTCTGCGCTGCCGTAGTGCCGATGTGCTCACCGGCGAATTGCACGCGTGCTGGGGAACGATCCGGCGAGTGGCGTCATGCGGCATGCCGATGCGGGCTACCAGATCGCCGTCGATTGCGCCCGCGAAACGGCCTCAATCTTCCGATGGTGGATACCGGGAGGGCAACATGAAACTGACGATCGACAATCAGCTCGTGACGCTGACCGACCTGCGCGAGGCTTGGCAGACGGCGTGACCGTTTCACTCGGCGACGATGCGCGGGTTCGAATCGCGGAAGCGAACGAGTTCATCGATGACGTCGTCGCGCACGGTGACATTCGGTGTATGGCGTGAATATCGGGTTTGGTCAGATGGCGCAGTTTTCTGCATCAGCG
Organism: uncultured Gammaproteobacteria bacterium; assembly: GCA_963841165.1. Classification (GTDB taxonomy): domain Bacteria; phylum Pseudomonadota; class Gammaproteobacteria; order Steroidobacterales; family Woeseiaceae; genus UBA1847. The sequence goes on from CAWJCA010000033.1 coordinate 3,754, forward strand.
ACAAGGAACTGGTGCATCTGCAGGAAAACCTCGTGCGCTCGCGCACGCTGCGGCGTCGGTGAAGATTTCGATGACGAGATTGTTCGCCTGATTATGCTCATGAAAGTCGTTGCGCTCGCCGCAGGTTGCTCGGGCGTGCGTCAGGAACTTGTCGAAACGCTGTGCGCGCTCATCAACAACGAAATTTATCCACGCATACCGTCACGCGGTTCGGTAGGTGCATCCGGGGACCTCGCGCCGCTGGCACACATGGCCGGCGCCCTGATCGGCATCGGCGAAGTCCGTGTGAAAGGGAATCTGTGCCGGCCCCAATTGCGCTCAAGGCCGCTGGTATCGCGCCGATAACGCTGGCGCCGAAAGAGGGGCTCGCATTGCTCAACGGCACGCAGGTCTCGACGGCGTTGGCACTGGCGGCTGTTTTTCGCACAGAACATGTCCGCGTCGCTAGTAGCAGGCGCGATGTCGTCCGATGCGATCAAAGGCAGCGATACGCCGTTCGACAAGCGCATTCAGAGCGTGCGCGGTCATGGCGGCCAGATCGCCGTTGCGGGCGTGCTGCGCGAATTAATGGACGGTAGCGATATTCGCAAATCGCATCTCGATTGCGACCGCGTACAGGACCCGTACTCGATACGCTGCCAGCCGCAGGTGGTCGGCGCCTGTCTCGATGTCTTGAGTCACGTATGTTGGGTATTGCGGACCGAAGCGAACGCGGTAACTGACAATCCGCTGGTCTTCGTCGAATCAAACGCCGTGCTCTCGGGCGGCAACTTCCACGCCGAGCCTATCGCAATGGCAGCCGACTACCTGGCCCTGGCCATCGCCGAGATCGGTGCTTTGTCGGAGCGCGGTATCGCGCTGCTGATTGATTCACACCTGAGCGGCTTGCCGCCATTTCTTGTCGCCGAGGGCGGACTCAACAGTGGATTCATGATGGCCCAGGTCGGCCGCGGCACTGGCCTCCGAGAACAAGTCGCACGCGCACCCGGCGAGTGTGGACAGCATACCGACATCGGCCGACCAGGAAGATGATGCTCAGCATGGCGACGTTTGCCGCGCGGCGTTTACACACGATGCTCGACAATGTGGCGGACATCATGGCGATCGAGTTGCTCGCGGCGGCGCAGGGAATCGACTTTCATCATCCGCAAAAAAGTTCGCCGGCGATTGAAAATGTCATTACGGCATTGCGTAAAATATCGCCGCGCTACGTCGAGGACCGTTCACTGTCATCCGATATCCGGCGCATTGCGGCCACGATCGATGACGGCAACTACTGTCAGTATGCCGAGTCCATACTGCCCAGCCTGCGCACATGATTGATATCTGCAACACATACGACGGCGAATTGCCGCTGCTGATCAGCGTACCGCACGACGGCTGTCACCTGCGAAGGAATTGCGGGGCCGCATGCCCGAGTTGGGCTCGCAGTTCCGGATACGGACTGGCACGTCGCCGAGCTGTATGACTTTGCGCGCGATCTTGGCGTGTCAATGCTGGTTGCAAACTACTCGCGCTATGTCGTTGATCTCGACCGCTCGGCATTGGACGAGGTCCTGTATCCGGGGCAGCTCGTCGACGGGCCTGTGCCGGAGCAGACGTTTTCAGGTGAGGACATCTACTCGGCAGATGGTGTCACGGAGCAAGAGAAAGCCGAACGCATAGCAAAGTACTGGCAGCCGTATCATGCGCGCATCAATGCAGTGCTTGCGGCAATGCGAGCGAAACATGGCTACGCGCTGCTCTGGGATGCGCACTCGATTCCGAGTGTCGTGCCGCGCCTGTTTGACGGTGAATTGCCCGAACTCAATATCGGAACTAACGACAGCAGAAGCTGCGCGGCGCCAATTGCAGCGGCCGTCGTCGACGTTGCCAGGGCCAGTCCATACAGCGCCGCCTTCAACGCGCGCTTTAAAGGTGGCTACATCACTCGCCATTACGGCAATCCAGGAGACAACATTCACGCCATACAGCTCGAGATCGCTCAACGGGCCTATATGGACGAGGGGACGACAGTGTTCGATGCGGAAAAGGCGGGGCGCTTGCGGGAAACGCTCAGCCACATGCTGCAGGCATTCCTCAATGCCGAGCGCGAGCGTGCATAGAGCGCGAGAGATTCAGTAGCCGTTCAGGGGCGGGCAAATACGCTGGGCGTGAAATATTGGGCTATTATTGCCCTCAAACGGCGGGCCCATCGGTCCGATCGATGCATTTACGGGAATCTGAGTAATGATCAAGCAAAGTAAAGTTCTGCGTCCATGGACGCTGGTTGTGGCGATACTGCTCGCTTCGTCGGTATTGGCCGCATCGGCTGACAAGATCAACCGCGAGTCGAACAAAGCACTGCAGGTGTTTCAGGAAGAAATCAGCGGTTCTGACGTATTCCTGAACCAGGCGGCCGGTTACCTTGTGTTCCCGCGCGTCATCAAAGTCGGCGTGGGTGTGGGTGCGGAAACAGGCGAGGGCGTGCTGCGTGTTGGTGGTTCTACGGTGGCTTACTACCGCACGACCAGCGGTTCGATCGGGTTTCAGCTTGGCGCGCAGGCGAAATCGATCGTCATTGCTTTCATGACGCGAGAGTCACTGGACAAGTTTCGTAACTCCAGCGGCTGGAAAGTCGGCGTCGATGGCTCGGTTGCACTAATCGACCTTGGTGCCGGCAAGACGATCGACACCGATAACATCAGGGACCCGGTGGTCGGTTTCATCTTCGGCTCCAAGGGCTTGATGTACAACCTGACGCTCGAAGGCTCGAAGTTCACGAAACTCGACAAGTCCTGATCGCTTGGACGAAGAACCGAAACTTGAGGAAACCGCTAATCGCTCGATAAGCAAGCTCATCGGCGACGGCGCGCGTGTATTGCCCGAGAAATCGCACGGCTGGTTCAGGGATTGGTTTCGTAAAGTCTGGAAAGTGCGAGGCGGCGGGCTTTATGCTTTGGGCTTCGCCGCGAGCTTCATTATTTTCGAAGTGGGTTCGCTGGGCGACGACATTATGGGAATCGGCAGCCTGTTCAATGGCCAGGCCGTCGGTTTCGTCATTCAGTTCTTCATCGACTCATTAACAAATACACTCAAAGCCTTCATGTGGCCCGTATACATTGTGCAAACCGCGCCGCCGTGGGGAGCGATCGGCCTCGGACTTGCTTACGTGGGGTTCAGCAAATATCTGAAGCCGCCAATCGATCGGTGGCTGTTTCCTGAAGACTCGATGGAATAAGAACTTCCTTCGGAAGCGTCTAGGGCCACCGGCCAGCTGGCGGCCGGCTGTCGATCATTATTACGTCCAGTTTTCTCTGAGCGCGCTTTAGATCCAATAGGTCACGCCGCTCGAGCATCTCACAGTCGTCGCTAACCATCTGTGCGATGTCGACAGGATAGTGTCGACAATCTTCAGGACGGTCGTCATAGATATCACAGGTAAATTTCTTACCGTCCGGTGACTTCCGCAGCCAGGGACATCGCGGAAAATATTCACCGCTTGCGGGGTCCACCCAGATCTTTTCACCCTGGACGTAGCGAGAAATATCCGGTCGGTAGGTTTCCCACCAGTCAATTTCTTCGGTTGTAGCAGACAAACCACCATTGCCCGCCGTCTCACAACACTTGCCGCATGAGTTGCAGTCCTTCATGTGGCCAGAATACAGTACATCGCCGGAAAACGTAGAGGGCCGCAGAAAAAGGCCTTTCTGTTTTCCGCGAAAGACGTTGATCGAGCGATTCTGGATTAGTCACCAACGTCTGCTTCCGGCCGATAGCAGACGGTCAGTTTTTGGGTTTCGCCCAAAACGAACGTCCGTTTTACCCCCGAAACCAGACATTGAGCTAGTATCATCCTGAAGGTCTGCTACTGACCCAAAGCGGACGTTCATTTAGCCTAGTTCTCAGCAGTTTGAATGGCCGCTTTAGGTGTGTAGAGGCGATTATCCGAATGAAGCATAAACAGTTCATTCTAGTCTGGCTTGCCTTACTGGCGCTCTGCTCCACGGTTGTTGGAGTATTAGCATTGTTGGAGTATGCAAATGCAGAGGTGATTTTTTGGACCAGAAGTCCAATCGAAAGCAAGACGGGAAAGATTGCGTGGATCGTAGTTTCCGCAACGTGTTTGATACTCTTCCTGATGTTAGCTGTCCGAGAGTGTCGGAGAAAAAATGGGCGTTCGTCCACCTAACAATGCGCTGCACTTGCCGCCCATTTGAACCGCGCCCCAATGTCCGCTTATGGCCGTTAGCCGACGGTCATCTTGTTGTGGTCGCCGCGATCTGAACGACCGCTCCTGATGAAAGCAGACATTCGATCCCGAGTCATTGAAAAGCCCGCTTCCCGCGCAAGAGCTGCCGTTGAGCTAGAATGAATGGAAAGGGCTGCAAGTGACCCCAAGGAGCCGGTCAAGGTCTGTTGGCTCAATTGGAGGAGTTCAGGTAGCAAACTGACATTTGCGTCCTATACTTCCGATATGACCGGCACTTGTTGATCATCTCGATCTGAAGCTGGTAACGGGAGGAATCATGCTTATATGGTTCAAACGCGTTGCTTTGGGCTTAGTTGCACTAATTGCAGTGGCTTTGATTTGCGGATTTGCTTATGAGCAGTGGTCGCGATGGAATGCGCCTCGCGAATACCCGCCCCCAGGCCAACTAGTTGAGGTTGACGGGCGCAAAATGCATATTAATTGCACCGGTTCTGGTGCGCCAACGGTCATCTTGGAATCGGGTCTGACTAACTGGGGCTCTGTTTCCTGGGTCCTAGTTCAACCCGAAATCGCAAAAACGAACCGGGTCTGTTCGTATGATCGAGCCGGAATGCTTTGGAGTGATCGACGCGAAGAAGCACCAACCGCAGATACCATTGCGGGCAACTTGCATACTCTGCTAGAGACCGTATCGGAAGCGCCGCCTTATGTATTAGTGGGCCACTCTTACGGCGGTGTGTTGATCCGACTATTCGCAAATCGTTATCCGCAAGAGGTGGATGCGCTTGTTTTTGTTGACTCGTCTCACCCGGATCAATTCGAGCGGTATGCTCAGTTGTACGGAGAGGATGAATCAGACGAGCCGTGGTGGTTAATTCCTTATGAGCGCGTCACGGCCGAGACAGGAGCGATGCGCTTGTTCCGTCGTCCTGCCGCTGATCGATTTCCCGCCGAAGCTTTGATGTCGTTGCGGTATTTCCCACAGAATCTTGATGCCGTGATTGCTGAATTCAACACTTTGGACGCGATAAGTGCCGCAGCGCGTGAAACCAAGTCCTTTGGAGACTTGCCAATCATTGTCTTGACCGCTGGCGAACAACTGGAGCCTCCAGACGAAGAAGCTGCGGAGATGACATCGGACGAAATCGAAGAGTGGCGGAAAGACGGCAAGCTTTGGTTGGAGCTGCAAGCTGAGATCGCTGCGTTATCGACGAATAGCGACCATCGCATTGTAGAGGGTTCAAGACACTTCATTCCCTTTGCTGCTCCTGAATCGATAGTTCAGGCGATACGCGAGGTTTTGACCATGGATCGTCAGAAAGGCCATATTGCCGAACTGCAGAACGAGCGATTTGGCATTGCTCAGCAATAAATGTACGGACGTGTAGGTCCGCTCCTGGCCGTTAGCCGCCCTTAAGATCTGGCTGTTTCGACGGGGCTAAATGACCGGTTTACTCCCGATAGTTGCCGTTACAGTTTTGCGAGGTCTTCAGCGGAGAGTTGTGCGATGCCCAGCGATTCCGGCGTTCGCAAGGCTTCGGCCCTGTAGTCGCGGGCCATCACTATCGAGGCGACGTTAATCACTGCGTCCATACCAGGTGTCGTAACACCGATCTGCTGGCCGAGCTTCGACATGAATACCAGTCCGTAGCCGACGTCTTCGTTAAGGTAGCGATGATCGAGCTGCGGCTGGGCGCCAATACCAAGAAAGCCCGGCGCCTTGCGGTAGCCAGAGCCATAGTTGGCTTCCAGCATATAGCCCTGGCGCATGCCGATCTCGGGGTCGGGCAGAATGGAAATGCCCAGCTTCCTGCCAATAGCAATGCGCTCTTTGTCGAGGGCTTCAATCAGGCGGCCGACCGAATCGCTCACACCTTCTTCGTAGAACAGGAAATCCCCGCCCGTCATTTCGATGCGGGCCGCGTTACTCAAAGTCACCGCCGGATGAATGATCGGGTTAGCATTCTGCAGGCTCGTTTGCAGGACGCTTTCTGCCGGTTCCATGCTCGGATACACGTCGGCGACGATTTTCAGAATGTCGCCTGTATGTTTGCCCGGGAGTGCTGCCAACAAGTTACCTGCCTTGAGTTTCAGGAACACGCGGATCCTGCCCGGCGCGGTTAGCCGTACGGCATAGTGCAGCGTGGAGGTCTCTGCGACACGGATGGACTCGTCGTTCAGCGCCAGCCCGGCAGCACGTTTGAAGGCCAACGCGCCGCCACAGGAACCCGGACTGACGATTACCGTTTGGCCGGCACTCAGTTTACCGGCCACGGCTTTGCCGAATGGCTCCGTGCTGTAGGCCGGGCCGACAACATAAATCAGCTCAGCGTCCCGCAAGGCTTCGTCAACGTCATGGCCGGAATAGGCAATCGGTCCGAACCCGGAGATATCGCCCTCCGCCTTGATTCCTCCCTGCTCGGCGATCGTCGCGATATTGTCGGGAAATTGCTCGAAGTCGAACACGCGAACGTCGTGCCCGTGTGACGCACAATCGAATGCCACGGCAGTTCCGCCAGCACCTGCGCCCAGTACAGTAATTTGCATGATTGGTCCTTGGTCTATGTTTCCGACTACGCCAGGTGCCTGACTTTAACGTGGATCAACGCGCCTTCGTCATCCGTATAAGGCGCAAGTTCGCTCGTGCAGGCATTCTGAATCCAGCTGTCTACAAGGCGTCCAGCCGATAGGCAGCATCAGTCGTCAAAAGGCAAGAACTGTGCGGCAAATCGCAAAAAAAGTGCAGTAAAACTCCTAAAATTCGTGCAATGAAAATTTCTCAAACGAAATCAACCGGGTTTATCAATGATTGAATCCTATGAGTTCATAAGATCGATCCTCGATACAACGTCAGATCATATCGTCGTGATTGATAAAGCAGGGAATATCATGTTCGCCAATCGAGCATGGTGTTCATTTGGCCAGGACAATAGCTGCCTGATCAAAGGTGACTGGACAGGAGTCAATTATCTCGAAGAATGTGACGGTGCTGGAGCTAATGGCGATGAGCTTGCACAAAAGGCGGCAGATGGTATTAGAAAACTAATAGATACTGAACAAGCCTCTTTTTACCTCGAATATCCTTGCGATAGCCCGGATGAAAAACGTTGGTTCATGATGCGGGTTACGTCGTTCGAATTAGAGAGCACTTCTTATTTCGTCATATCGCATCAGAACATAACCGAGAGAAAAGTCGCAGAAATTACGCTTGCTGAGCAATCCAGGCAGCTTGAGACCCTGGCGCTCTACGATGCGCTGACTGGCCTCGGTAATCGAAACCTCTTCCTGAAGCAGCTCGAGCACCTGATCGCAATCTCAGGACGAAAAAAAGAACAGGTTGCCTTGCTTTCAATGGATCTCGACGGATTCAAAGAAATTAACGACCGACTGGGACACGCTGCAGGCGACGAGGTGTTGCGAGAATTCGGCGCGCGCCTGTGCCAGGCGCTACGAGACGCCGATCAGAAGTACCGTATTGGCGGCGACGAGTTTGTCGTTCTCCTTGAGCCACGGAGCCAGAGCCTCGACGGTGCACTGGCCGTGGCCGAGAAGATTGCGAAAGATGTGGCGGTTGCCATGAAAATCAAGGGTCAGGTCTGCGCTATTGGCGTCAGCATCGGGGTCGCAGTTTTTCCTCAACACGGCGAAGATCCCCGATCGCTCATTCGGAAAGCGGATGCCGCGATGTACGAAGCAAAAAAAACCGGCCAGGTTATTGCGGCGGCATCTGATTTGGACGCCACCAGTGTTCTCAAGAGACTGCAGTCGGGAACTTGACTTGAGTAGTCGCGATTTCGCCGGCGCGAGCAGCCGCTTCTGACCGATAGCTGCAGGTCAGGATTCATAATTCTCAGCGAAAGCAGCCATCAAGCCGCAGAGGCTTTGTGAGCATCAAGGGCACGCGGCTTGCCTGGCCACGTGCCCTTGGTTTCGGTACAAGCCGCCTGGCGTATCTTGCGCCAGACGACTGCTTAAGCTCTTCGAGCCGTTTTCTTGCGAGCCGGGGCTTTTTTCCGAGCTGCTTTCTTACGAGCCGGGGCTTTTTTCCTCGCGGTCTTGCGACGAGCCGGGGCTTTTTTCCTGGCCGCTTTCTTCTTTGTCACCTTTTTCTTCTTGGCTTTTTTCTTGGTGGCTTTCTTTTTGGCTGTCTTTTTCTTCTTGGCCCTTTTCTTCGCCTTGGGCTTACCGCCGAGCTGCCGGCGGATCTTTTCCATCGCCCGATCGACATGCAGCGCATGCGACAGGTGATCGCGGGCATTAGCCAGGTCGTCCATCACGGGTCCGAGATCTTTGCGCAGCTGAGCCGCGTCACTCCGCGCCCCGTCGAGTGCTTTTTCGAGCTTGCGGATCTGTTTTCTAAGTTCCCGTTTAGCTTTGTTTGCCGTGGTGTTTGCCAGCCGTTCGCTCTTCTTCTGGAGTTGAGTCCGCGCTCTCTTGGCGCGCGTGTTAGCGCGAGCGATATCCTTCCTTAAGGCTTTGCGCCGGCGATCCAGCTCCCTGGTGGCGCTTTTTGCCGTCGCCAGGAATTGCTTCTTGGTCAGTTGCAGGTTTTTTTCGAGTTCACTCAGTTCTTTGCTCACGGTCATGCCTCCCCTTTAAACACAATGTTGCATGCCCAACAATAGCAGGGATTAAGGCTGAATTGTGTAAACAAAAGTCGCTGTCAGTCGACAGGTTTTCCAAGGAAGCGGTGCACGATAGCGAGGGCTATCGCAGCAGTCGGCAGCAGCAGGAACCACGGCAGTCCGAACCCGGCCGGCAGCACACCAATAAGAAGTGCAGCGATGCCACCCAAGAGCGCGTACGGCAGCTGTGTACGCACGTGATCCATATGGTCGCAACCCGTAGCTATCGACGACAGTACTGTGGTGTCGGAGATCGGCGAGCAATGATCGGCCCAAACGGCGCCGGTGAGAACGCAGGCTATGCAGGAATACAGGATGTGCATGTGTTCGGCATCGGCGATCCCGTTCGCTTGCAAGACCGCCCAGCAGAGCGGGATAACCAGGGGCATGAGAATAGCCATAACGCCCCAGCTGGAACCGGAAGCAAACGCCGTGGCACCTGCGAGCAGGAAAATAACGGCTGGCAGGGTGTATGGGGACACCGAATCGCCCAATACGGTGATGAGATAAGGCGCAGTCTGCAGGACGGCCGCAACGTCCGCGATTGCCCACGCCAGTATCAATAGTACAAGACCCGTCATCATGAAGCGGGCGCCGGCCAGCCATGCGTCGATGGCTTCGTCCAGCGTCAGCAAGCGCTGACCCAGCGATAACAGGAAAGCCATGAAGCTGCCCAGCAGCGATGCCCAGATCAGTACCGAGTAAGCGTTCGCACTGCCGATAATGTCGGTGAGGGTTTCGCCTTCACCACTGATGAACAGGCCGATAATCACGGTCGAGACCATGGTCACGATGGGCAGTACGGCGTTGATCGCCCGGCACGGAATGATGTCCTTGTGATAGAACTCGTCGCCCGATTTGTCGGTGCTTTTCGTCGACGATTTGCGCACCACTTCGCCGCTGTGGCGCGCACGGGTCTCGGCCTTGTACATCGGGCCAAAGTCCTTGCCCGAGAAAACAATGAGGAAGACGAAGAAAATCGCAAGGAACGGGTAAAAACTGTAGGGGATGGAATTCAGGAACAACAAATAGGGTGTTTGATCGATGCCGTCGAGCCCCTCGATGGCAGAACCGATCAACCCGACCTGGAAGCCGATCCAGGTAGTAATGACGGCGATTGTCGAGACGGGCGCGGCCGTCGAATCGACGAGGTACGCCAGTTTTTCGCGCGAAATATGCAGCTTGTCGCTCATGGGACGCGTCGCGTTGCCGACGATCATTGTATTGGCATAGTCGTCGAAGAAGATCGCCAAACCGAGCGTCGCGACCACGCCTTGCCCGCGCCGCGGGCTGCTGGCGAACGGCATGATGCGATCAACAATGCCGACCATGCCGCCGTTGCGCGAGATCACGCCCACCATTCCGCCGATCAGGAACGTGAAGATCATGATGGCCATGTGATCCGGCTTGACCGCCGTATCGAGGATGTAGATGGTGCCGGTTTCAAAAAAACCACGGAAGGCGCCCGAAAGCGTCATGCCATTGATGGCCCAGGCACCGACTACCAGGCCGACAAACAGGGCGGGGATCACCGAGCGCAGCAGGAAGGCCAGCAGGATCGCGACGAGCGGCGGCAATATCGACACAGCCGCCGGGATTACGGGAATCTCTTTTTCCAGGACCGGCTTGCCGTTTCGCAGTACTTCAAGTCGGGTAGTGCCGGTCTCCGCGACCTCAATGCCGGTAGCCGAAAGGCCTGTTCCAGTGCCCATTGCGATTGTCTTGCCATTGAGCAACAGGTCAATGCGGCTACCCGGCGCGAGCCCATCGATCCTGACGTCGAAACCGACGTTGGTCAGCAGTACGTTGGGGGCGTCAATGCTGACGTCAGCGGCAAATACCGGGGACACCGGAAAAAGGAGTGGCAGGCACGCTAGGATGCCCGCAAGGCTAGCGGTCGTTAGGCGATTCAGAGTCTTCCCCTTGTTATTTTTCTGTGCGAGCCACTGGCGCTCGCCGTTGATCATATCAGTTCGTCTCGACGATCTTGCCCTGTTGCTTTGCGCGGGCCGCAAATTCTTCCTGCCAGCCCGAACGATGAGTTGCCGGCGCAATCTGGACCGCCGTGACCTTGTACTCGGGGCAATTGGTTGCCCAGTCACTGTATTCCGTGGTGACGACATTGGCGCCGGTTTCCGGATTGTGGAACGTGGTGTACACAACGCCTGGTTTTACGCGCGTCGTTATCTTGGCGCGCAAGGTGATGTCGCCTTTGCGGCTCGCAAGTGCGACCAGTTTACCGTCTCCGATACCACGCACCTCGGCGTCGCTCGGATGTATCTCAAGCAGGTCCTCGCCGTACCAAACGTTGTTTGGCGTGCGCCGTGTTTGGGCGCCGACATTGTATTGCGACAGGATTCGCCCGGTCGTAAGTAGTAACGGAAACTTGCGATTGGTGCGCTCTTCAGTTGGCACGTAGTCGGTTTCTACAAACAGTCCTTTGCCGCGCACGAAATTGTCGATGTGCATGATCGGAGTGCCCATCGGTGCCTCGTCATTGCAGGGCCATTGCACGCTGCCGACTTCATCGAGGAAGCGGAAACTGACATTTGTGAATGTCGGCGTGAGTTCAGCGATCTCATCCATAATTTGCGCCGCATTGTCGTAGTGCATCGGGTAGCCCATCGCCTGTGCGAGTTCCTGCGTGATCAGCCACTCGTCTCTACCTTGTTGCGGCTCCATAACCGGACGAACGCGGTTAATGCGACGCTCGGCGTTGATAAACGTACCGTCTTTCTCGAGAAACGACGTGCCGGGCAGGAACACGTGCGCGAACTTGGCGGTTTCGTTCAGGAACAGGTCCTGCACGACAATGCATTCCATGCTGCTCAGCGCGGCTTCGACATGATGCGTGTCTGGATCGGACTGGGCGAGATCCTCACCCTGGATGTACATGCCTTTGAATTGACCGGCGCACGCGGCGTCGAACATGTTCGGAATGCGGAAACCCGGTTCCGGGTCAATCGTGACGCCCCAGTGCTTTTCGAACTGGCCGCGGACTTCGTCGTCCGCGACGGGCCTGTAGCCCGGAAGTTCGTGTGGGAATGAGCCCATATCGCACGAGCCCTGGACATTGTTCTGGCCGCGCAGCGGGTTTACGCCGACGCCGGAGCGACCCAGGTTACCCGTAGCCATCGCGAGATTCGCCATACCCATAACCATGGTCGAACCCTGGCTGTGCTCGGTAACGCCGAGGCCATAGTAAATCGCCCCGTTCTTGGCACTGCCGAACAGACGCGCTGCTGCCCGTATCGTTTTTGCATCGACGCTGGAGCTTTTCGCCACTTCTTCGGGGGAGTTTTCGGGCTTGAGAATCATGGCTTTCCATGCCTCGAACGAGTCGATGTCGCAACGCTCACGCACGTACTCCGCGTCGATTAGTCCCTCTTCAACGATGACATGTGCGAGGGCATTGATGACGGGCACGTTGGTGCCAGGCAGCAAGGGCAGGTGATAGCTCGCTTCGATATGCGGCGAACGAACGAGGCCGATTTCACGCGGATCGACCACGATGAGTTTTGCGCCTTCGCGCAGTCGTCGTTTCATTTGCGAGGCGAATACGGGATGAGCCACGGTCGGGTTGGCGCCAATGACCATGATGACATCGGCATCCATGACGCTGTCGAACGGCTGCGTTCCAGCCGAAGTGCCGAGCGTCGTTTTGAGCCCGTAGCCGGTCGGTGAGTGGCAAACACGTGCGCAGGTATCGACATTGTTATTGCCGAACGCCGCGCGAACGAGTTTTTGTACGACGAATACTTCTTCGTTCGTGCAGCGTGACGATGTGATTCCGCCGATGGACTTTTGTCCGTGCTCTTTCTGAATTTCCTTGAAGCGCCGCGCAGCGTACGAGATTGCCTCTTCCCAACTGACTTCACGCCAGGGGTCACTCGTGTTGTCGCGAATCAGCGGGTGCATGACGCGATCGCGATGCGACGCGTAGCCCCACGCGAAACGGCCTTTGACGCAACTGTGGCCGTGATTGGCCTGGCCATCCTTGTACGGCGTCATGCGCACGACCTGGTCGCCCTTCATCTCGGCCTGGAACGAACAGCCGACGCCGCAGTAAGCACAGGTTGTGACGACCTTGTGATCCGGCATGCCGTGATCGACGATGCTCTTTTCCATGAGTGTCGCCGTCGGACAGGCCTGCACGCAGGCGCCACATGACACACATTCGGAATCGAGAAAACTCTCGCTCATGCCGGCAGACACTTTCGACTTGAACCCACGGCCTTCGATCGTCAGCGCGAACGTACCCTGGACCTCGTCACAGGCGCGTACACAGCGTGAACACACGATGCACTTGCTGGCATCGAATTGAAAATAGGGGTTGCTGGTATCGACGGTGGCATCGAGATGATTTTCACCGTCGAAGCCGTAGCGCACGTCGCGCAGGCCGACAGCGCCGGCCATGTCCTGCAATTCGCAGTCGCCGTTCGCCGAACAGGTCAGGCAGTCCAGCGGGTGGTCGGAAATATACAATTCCATGACGTTGCGACGCATCTTCGCCAGTGCGTCTGTCTGCGTCCAGATTTTCATGCCGTTTTCGGCAGGCGTCGTGCACGAGGCCGGATAGCCCTTGCGGCCTTCAATTTCGACGAGGCAGAGTCGGCAGGAGCCGAAAGGTTTGACGCTGTCGGTCGCACAGAGCTTGGGAATGTCGACGCCCGACTCGCGGGCCGCGCGCAGGATGCTGCTTCCTGCTTTGACCGTAGCCGGCAGGCCGTCAATCTCGATGGTCACGGTCTCCAGGCGACTGCTCGCCGGCGTGCCCAGGTCAATTTGTCGAGTCTTGTTCATGGCTTGTCTCCGGAAGACGCGAAGTCTTCTGCGAAGTGCTTCAGCACGCTCCTGACCGGGTAGGGCGTCATTCCCCCCATCGCGCAAAGGGAGGCGCCTTCCATGGTGTCACAGAGTTCGACCAGTAGATCATAGTTTTCTTCGCGGTTTTCACCCGCAATCATGCGATCGATCACCTCGACGCCGCGTGTGGACCCTATTCTACAGGGTGTGCACTTGCCACAGGACTCGATTGCACAAAACTCCATGGCAAATCGCGCCTGCTGCGCCATGTCTACCGTGTCATCGAATACCACGATGCCGCCGTGCCCGATCATGGCGCCGATCTCGACAAACGCCTCGTAGTCGAGCGGCGTATCGAGCTGTGCGGCGGTCAGGTAAGCGCCCAGCGGACCACCGACCTGCACGGCTTTGACCGGCCGGCCGCTCGCGGTGCCACCGCCCCAGTCTTCGATCAGTTCACGCAAGCTTATGCCGAACGATTTTTCGACAAGGCCACCGCGTTTGATATTGCCGGCCAGCTGGAACGCGAGCGTACCTTTGGAACGGTTGACGCCCATCCGTGAGTAACGCTCGGCGCCGAGATTCACGATGTTCGGAACCGAGCCGAGCGTAACGACGTTGTTCACGACGGTTGGTTTGCCGAACAGCCCTTCGTGCGCGGGCAGCGGCGGCTTGTAACGAACGATGCCTTTCTTGCCTTCGAGACTTTCGAGCATCGCAGTTTCTTCACCGCAGACGTAGGAGCCCGCGCCGAGGTGCAGCTCGATGTCGAAGTCAAAACCGCTGTCCTGAATATTCGTGCCAAGCCAGCCGCTTTCCCTGGCGACGTCGAGCGCGCGCGAGAGTATCGAATGGGTCAGTGGGTATTCCGAACGCAGGTAGATATAGCCCTTGCTTGCACCGACCGCGAAGCCGGCAATGGCCATGCTTTCGATAAGGCCAAGCGGATCGCCTTCCATGAGCATGCGGTCGGAGAACGTGCCGCTGTCACCTTCGTCAGCGTTACACGCGATGTATTTCTGATCGGCTTCGGTTTCAGCGACCGTGCGCCACTTGATGCCGGTCGGAAAACCGGCGCCGCCGCGGCCGCGCAGTCCGGATTCGCTTACGGCATCAAGCACGGCGTCAGCCCCGTCGCTAAAAGCTTTTTCCAGGGCCGCGAAGCCCTTGTGCGCGCGGAAGTCGTCTAATGAAAGCGGATCGATCAGCCCGCAGCGCCAGAAGGTCCAGCGGTCCTGTCGGATCAGGTAGTCGACCTCCATAATCGGACCGAGGCGACGAGGGTGTTTGCCCCCTTCGACGAAGCCTGCTGCAAACATCCCGGCCACGTCTGACGTACTTACGTTGCCGTAGGCAATGCGGGCCCCGTCGACCTCGACTTCAACAAGCGGCTCGAGCCACGTCGCACCCCAGGAACCGTTGCGAATCAGTTCAATGCTTGTGCCGGTACGCTTCGCTTCACGTGCAATTTCGAGTGCGACGTCGTCGGCGCCCACCGAAACCGAAGATGTCTCGCGCGGCACGTATATTTTGCTGCGCGACTTCACCGGCTTTCCTTCATCGCGCCGACGAGTTCGTCGAAACGAACCTGGTTAACGCGGCCATGAGTTTTACCGTCGATCATTACGGCGGGAGCACAGGCGCAGTTGCCGAGGCAATACACCGGTTCGAGAGTGATGTCCTCGTTTGTTTCGTGCAGAGCGGCTCCGAGTGACTTGCGTGCGTGATCCGTCAGTGCACGACTCCCCATTGCCTGGCACGCTTCGGCCTGACAAATTTTCACAATGTGTTCGCCGGGCGGTTCCGTTCGGAAGTCGTGGTAATAGGTCACCACGCCGAAAACGTCGGCGCGTGAGAGGTTCACCTCGTCGGCAAGTTGCCGGATCGTCTCTTCAGGAACCCAACCGTAGCGCATGACGATCGCCTGCAGTATTTGCACGAGCATTTCGGGCTTTGCGCCGAACTGCCTGACGATCTCACTCGTGGTTTCCTTGTCGATGCGTCGGGTCGCCATCAGACTATCCGTTCCTCTGCCGCATAAATGTTGAAGTTGTCGCCACGCAGAAAACCCACCAGTGTCACGTTGAACTCGCGGGCCAGGTCGACCGCAAGGCTCGACGGCGCGCTGACCGCCGCCAGGATCGGCATTCCCGCGATCAGCGCCTTTTGCATGAGCTCGAAGCTGGCTCTGCCGGAGACCATCAGTCCGAATTCATTCGCAGGCAACAAGTTACGGGATAATAACGTGCCCACCACTTTGTCGACAGCATTATGACGCCCGACATCCTCGTGCGTGACGAGCAATTCGCCGTCCGCGCTGAATGCCGCAGCGGCATGAAGTCCACCGGTTTCGTCGAAAGTCTTCTGCGCGGCGCGAAGCTTGTCGGGAAGCGTCGTCAGCATTTCCCTGCTGAATC
>CAWJCA010000034.1:0-20188 GCA_963841165.1 uncultured Gammaproteobacteria bacterium
CACAGCCATAGCCACCAGAAAGGCGCGTAGTCGAGCCAGGCGATGATGGCCAGCTGCGCGCTGGCGGCGAAGATGATGCCCACACTGATACCGATAAGCTGCAGTTGGTCGAAGCGCATGACGAGCAGACGATTCAGGGCCGATCCCGCCAGTATCGATAGCCCGGCACAGGCAAAGATCAGCCCGTAAGCTTGCACCGAGTAACCATAGATTTCGACGGTTAGTGCCGCCGAGACCGCGATAACCGACAGAAACCCCGCCGGCGGCAACAGCAGAAGTAATAGCCCAAAAATACTTTGACGATGAGAGAAGAACTCGCCAAAACTGGAAATGAGCTGCCGGACCGGGTGTTCGCTCACCTCGGGTCTGTGCGTCTCAACGAGGTTTTGCCTGATCGCTATAATCATCAGGTAGGCGCAGGCGGCGATCGCAATGAACGGCGCCCGCCATCCCCATTGTGCAACCAGCAACGCACCGAACGTTGGTGCAATGACGGGGGCCGCTGTGAATATCATCGTCATCAGCGACATCAGGCGTGCCGCGTCCTTGCCTGACGCGATATCTCGCACGATTGCTCTCGACAGCACGACGGCCGAAGCGGCGCCTATGCCCTGTACGAAACGGGCGACGAGCAGCCACTCCATGTCAGTGGACAAAGCGGCCACGGTTGCGGCGATCGCAAACAGCGTCATCCCGGCATACAGCGTCGGCAGTCGGCCCAGGCGATCGGAGAACAGGCCGGCGGGAATCTGTCCTATCGCCATGCCGGCCATGAAGATGCCGACAATTTGCTGGCCGCGTGTCAGGGTCGAGCCGAGCGCGTCGACCATGGACGGAATGGCAGGCAGGCTGAGATCCACAGTCAAGGCTGCCATGGCCGTAAGCAGGCCCAGGGTCAGGACAAAACTGCGGGATTGCACGAGGTGGGTGTTCAAGGGCGTGTAGTGTGCCCACCTATTATCAAATCTGCCAGCTGCGGCGTTCCAATCCAGTACGCAAGTTCTCGCGGATGACTGATGTTCCAGATCGCGATGTCGGCGCGTTTACCGACTTCCAGTGTGCCGCGATCCTGTGACAAGCCCAGCGCACGAGCTGCTTCGCGCGTTGTGCCCGCGAGACACTCGAGCGGCGTCAGGCCGAATATCCGACTCGCAAGTATCATGGCGTTGCGCAAGGAACAAATTGGAGATGTGCCGGGATTGCAGTCACTGGCAACGGCAATGGGTACACCACTCGCCCTGAGCGTTTCGATTGGTGGCAGCTGGGTTTCGCCCAACGTCAGGAACGCACCGGGCAGCAAAACGGCGACGGCACCCGCTTTGGCCATGGCATCGACGCCGGCGGCGGATGTGTATTCGAGATGATCGGCAGAAAGCGCGTTGAAGTAGGCCGCGAGTTTCGCACCGCCACCGTCGCTAAGCTGATCGGCATGCAACTTGACGGGCAGGTCGAAATCTTTGGCCTGACGAAACAGCTTTGCGATTTGAGGGGCACTGAAAGCGATGGACTCGCAGTAAGCATCGACAGCATCCGCGAGTCCGCGTTTCGCAACTTCAGGCAGCAGTTCATTTGTGATCAAATCGATGTAATCGTCGGCTTTGCCTTCGAACTCGGGTGGCACCGTGTGAGCGGCGAGCAGCGTGGTGCGAATCGTCAAGTCTGTCGATTCGCCGAGGCGTCTCGCTACTTCAAGCATCTTCAACTCGTTCTTGACGTCGAGTCCGTAACCGGATTTTATTTCTATTGTCGCAACGCCTTCGGCGGCGAGCGCCTGGACACGCGGCAGGGCGGCATCGAACAACTCCTCCGCTGATGCCGCTCGCGTCGCACGCACGGTCGACAAAATTCCGCCACCGGCTTGCGCGATTTCTTCGTAGCTGACGCCCTCGAGGCGTTGTTCGAATTCCTGCGATCGGTCGCCGGCAAAAATCAGGTGGGTATGGCAGTCAATCAGCGCGGGCGTTACCCACTGTCCGCCCAGGGATCGCGTCTTGCGGGATTTGCCGGCCGGTCGTTCGGCTTTAGGCCCCAACCAGGCAATCGAACCGTCGGTAATGGCGATGGCGCCGTCGCTGATCTCGCCGTATTCCGGCGAGTCGGCGGCGAGCGTCGCGATGCGCGCGTCCGTCAGCAGCAGGTCCCAATCGGCCATGGATTGTCTCCGCGAAATTGCATTCGAAATTACCATGTACTAGCCTGTATATACAACTTCAAGAGGGCTCCATGACCTACGTTTTCGCGAGCAAAGCGCTATTGCCTGACGGTTGGGCAGACAATGTTCGTTTCCGTATCGATCGAGGCCGCGTCGAGGACATCGAAATGGCGGCCAAGCCGTCTTCGGACGATACGCTGGCCGGTTGCGTCATCCCGGGTCTTTGTAATGCGCACAGCCACGCATTCCAGCGCGCGCTGGCCGGGCACACCGAGCAGCGTTCGCCGACCGGGCGTGACAGTTTCTGGACCTGGCGCGAGCGCATGTACGAACTTGCCGGGCAGGTTGACGCGTCGGCCCTGACGGCGATCGCACGGCAGGTTTACTGCGAGATGTTGAGCAGCGGTTACACGTCGGTGGCGGAGTTTCATTACCTGCATCGCGACCCTCGACACCCGGACAAGCAGGACGCGATGTTGCAGGCGATCGTGCAGGCGGCGACCGACAGCGGCATTCGCCTGGCCTACGTACCCGTTCTTTACGAGCGCGCCGGGTTTGACGACCCTGAGCCCGCGGAGCATCAACGTAACTTCGCCATGTCGCTGGATGAGTTCCTGGCACATCACACGAGAGCGGCTGATTATGCCAGCGAGTCAGTAAACGTCGGGATCGGGGCACACAGCCTGCGCGCGGTCAGTCACGAGTCGCTCGCAGAAATCGCGCGTGTCGCCGCAGACAATGACGCGCCGATGCATCTGCACATCGCCGAGCAGCAGCGTGAAGTCGACCAGTGCATGGCCGCTTACGGCCGCCGGCCGGTTCGCTGGTTGCTCGAGAACCTCGATGTAACCGAGCGCTGGTCGCTTGTGCATGCCACCCACATGGACTTCGACGAGACGGCGGCGCTGGCAGGCTCGGGGGCCGTGGCGGTGCTGTGTCCAAGTACCGAGGCAAACCTGGGCGACGGCCTGTTTCCCTTGCACCACTTCCTGGAGGAAGGCGGTCGCATTGCCATCGGTTCCGACAGCCATGTATCGATCAACCCGTTCGAGGAATTGCGGTGGCTGGAGTACGGGCAACGGCTCGCGACACAGTCCCGCAACGTCGTATCACTGCGCCACAGCCATGTCGGC
Organism: uncultured Gammaproteobacteria bacterium; assembly: GCA_963841165.1. Taxonomy (GTDB): domain Bacteria; phylum Pseudomonadota; class Gammaproteobacteria; order Steroidobacterales; family Woeseiaceae; genus UBA1847. Next base: position 3,286 of record CAWJCA010000034.1, read on the forward strand.
AGCGAGTTGTTTTCACGCGTTCTCGAAGGTGGTGCGATGGCCGGCGGCCAGGCCACAGTCGGCCTTGCGAAAGGAGCGCCAGCCGATCTCGTGGTCCTGAGCGATGACGACCCGATGCTCGCAGGCCACGGCGACGAGTCGCGGCTCGATGCGCTCGTGTTCTCGGGCTACCCGCTGCCGGTCGAACGCGTCATGGTCAACGGCGACTGGCGTGTCGTTGATGCTGTGCACGTAGATCGGGCGCGAGCCCGGGCCGAGTACGCAACGACGCTGAAAGCGCTCGGGGAGACGTGATGAACCAGGCCAAGCCGCGCTATCAACAGCTCAAGGACCTGATCATCGGGCGTATTTCATCGGGCGAGTTGCAGCCGGCTGATCGCGTGCCCTCGGAAAACGAACTGGTTGAGTCAATGAGCGTGTCACGCATGACAGCGAATCGCGCGTTGCGTGAGCTGAATGACGAAGGCTACGTCGATCGCGTCGCGGGTCGCGGTACGTTCGTGTCGGACTACCGATCGCAGTCACATTTGCTCGAAGTGCATAACATTGCCGACGAGATAGCGCTGCGCGGGCATAAGCATTCCAGCCAGGTCATACGCCAGTCGCTGCAACATGCGCGGGGCGAAGTGGCGAAAGCACTACACGTGGAGCAGGGCACCGAGGTTGTTCACCTGTTGCTCGTGCACGCCGAGAATAGTGTCCCGATTCAGCTCGAAGACCGTCACGTGCTTGCGAGTTTTGCGCCGGGCTGTTTGCAGCAGGATTTTGCATCCGTAACGCCAAGCGCTTACCTGACATCGATATCGCCGCTGCAGGAGGCCGAGCAGGTGGTTCGTGCGAGCGTGCCGAATCGTGCCGTGCAGAAATACCTCGATATCAAGGATGGCGAGGCGAGCCTCGTCGTTATCCGGCGCACCTGGTCGGAAGGACGCCCTGTTACCTTTGCACGCTTGCATCACCCGGGCAGCCGTTATGAGCTGACCGGACACTACACCCCGCCGGGTACAAGCCGGTCGACATCGTCGGATGTCGTGCAGTTGGAGGAATTACGGCAATGAAGCGAATCATCAAGGCGCCCACAGGCTCAGACCTGCAGGCCAAAAGCTGGCTAACCGAAGCGCCGTTGCGAATGCTCATGAACAATCTCGATCCTGACGTCGCGGAGCGGCCACAGGATCTCGTCGTCTATGGCGGCATCGGCAAGGCGGCACGAAACTGGGAGTGTTTCGATGCCATCGTCGCGACGCTGAAGGAACTCGAGAACGATGAGACCTTGCTCGTGCAATCGGGCAAGCCGGTCGGTGTATTCAAAACGCATGCCGATGCGCCGCGCGTACTGATCGCCAACTCCAACCTGGTGCCCGCCTGGGCTAACTGGGAACACTTTCGCGAGCTCGATAAGAAAGGCCTGATGATGTACGGGCAAATGACCGCGGGCTCGTGGATTTACATCGGCAGCCAGGGGATCGTGCAGGGCACCTACGAGACGTTTGTCGAGATGGGTCGGCAGCATTACGAAGGGGATCTCGCCGGGCGATGGATCCTGACGGCGGGTCTCGGCGGCATGGGCGGTGCGCAGCCGCTGGCGGCAACGATGGCCGGTGCGTCGATGCTTGCGATTGAATGTCAGTCCGACCGCATCGACATGCGGCTGGAAACGGGCTATCTCAATACCCGGGCCGAGACACTTGACGAAGCCATGAAGATCATCGACAAGTCGGTTCGCGACAAGACTGCGGTTTCGGTCGGCCTGCTTGGCAACGCGGCAGAGATTTTGCCCGACATGCTGAAGCGCGGTATCCGTCCCGATGCCGTTACCGATCAAACGTCGGCACACGACCCGGCGAACGGTTATTTGCCAATTGGCTGGACCGTGCAGCAGTGGTACGAGCAACGCGACAACAATCCCGATGCCGTCGTTGCCGCCGCGGTCAAATCGATGGCTGTGCATGTGCGCGCGATGCTCGATTTCCAAAGCCAAGGCATACCGACCTTCGATTACGGCAACAATATTCGGCAAGTTGCATTCGATGAGGGTGTCAAAAACGCATTCGACTTTCCGGGATTTGTGCCCGCTTATGTGCGCCCGCTGTTCTGTCGCGGTATCGGTCCGTTTCGCTGGGCCGCGCTATCCGGTGACCCCGAAGACATTTACAAAACTGACGCCAAGGTCAAAGAGCTGATTCCGGACGACCGTCATTTGCACAACTGGCTCGATGCGGCGCGTGAGCGCATTCACTTTCAGGGACTGCCTGCGAGAATTTGCTGGGTAGGGCTCGGGCAGCGCGACCGACTGGGGCTCGCGTTCAACGAGATGGTTCGTAACGGCGAACTGAAGGCACCGGTCGTAATCGGCCGTGACCACCTCGACAGCGGTTCCGTCGCGAGCCCCAATCGAGAGACTGAATCGATGCTGGACGGTAGCGACGCCGTTTCGGACTGGGCCATGCTCAACGCGCTCTTGAGTACCGCGAGCGGCGCCACCTGGGTGTCGCTGCATCACGGTGGCGGTGTCGGCATGGGCTACTCGCAGCATGCAGGACTTGTGATCGTCTGCGACGGTAGTGCCGATGCCGACCGGCGAATTGCACGCGTGCTGTGGAACGATCCGGCGAGTGGCGTCATGCGGCATGCCGATGCGGGCTACCAGATCGCCGTCGATTGCGCCCGCGAAAACGGCCTCAATCTTCCGATGGTGGATACCGGGAGGGCAACATGAAACTGACGATCGACAATCAGCTCGTGACGCTGACCGACCTGCGCGAGGCTTGGCACGACGGCGTGACCGTTTCACTCGGCGACGATGCGCGGGTTCGAATCGCGGAAGCGAACGAGTTCATCGATGACGTCGTCGCGCACGGTGACATTGTGTATGGCGTGAATACCGGGTTTGGTCAGATGGCGCAAGTTCGCATCAGCGACAAGGAACTGGTGCATCTGCAGGAAAACCTCGTGCGCTCGCACGCTGTCGGCGTCGGTGAAGATCTCGATGACGAGATTGTTCGCCTGATTATGCTCATGAAAGTCGTTGCGCTCGCCGCAGGTTTCTCGGGCGTGCGTCAGGAACTTGTCGAAACGCTGTGCGCGCTCATCAACAACGAAATTTATCCACGCATACCGTCACGCGGTTCGGTAGGTGCATCCGGGGACCTCGCGCCGCTGGCACACATGGCCGGCGCCCTGATCGGCATCGGCGAAGTCCGTGTGAAAGGGAATCTCGTGCCGGCCCCAATTGCGCTCAAGGCCGCTGGTATCGCGCCGATAACGCTGGCGCCGAAAGAGGGGCTGGCATTGCTCAACGGCACGCAGGTCTCGACGGCGTTGGCACTGGCGGCTGTTTTTCGCACAGAAAACATCCTGTCCGCGTCGCTAGTAGCAGGCGCGATGTCGTCCGATGCGATCAAAGGCAGCGATACGCCGTTCGACAAGCGCATTCAGAGCGTGCGCGGTCATGGCGGCCAGATCGCCGTTGCGGGCGTGCTGCGCGAATTAATGGACGGTAGCGATATTCGCAAATCGCATCTCGATTGCGACCGCGTACAGGACCCGTACTCCATACGCTGCCAGCCGCAGGTGGTCGGCGCCTGTCTCGATGTCTTGAGTCACGTATGTTGGGTATTGCGGACCGAAGCGAACGCGGTAACTGACAATCCGCTGGTCTTCGTCGAATCAAACGCCGTGCTCTCGGGCGGCAACTTCCACGCCGAGCCTATCGCAATGGCAGCCGACTACCTGGCCCTGGCCATCGCCGAGATCGGTGCTTTGTCGGAGCGCCGTATCGCGCTGCTGATTGATTCACACCTGAGCGGCTTGCCGCCATTTCTTGTCGCCGAGGGCGGACTCAACAGTGGATTCATGATGGCCCAGGTGACGGCCGCGGCACTGGCCTCCGAGAACAAGTCGCACGCGCACCCGGCGAGTGTGGACAGCATACCGACATCGGCCAACCAGGAAGATCATGTCAGCATGGCGACGTTTGCCGCGCGGCGTTTACACACGATGCTCGACAATGTGGCGGACATCGTGGCGATCGAGTTGCTCGCGGCGGCGCAGGGAATCGACTTTCATCATCCGCAAAAAAGTTCGCCGGCGATTGAAAATGTCATTACGGCATTGCGTAAAATATCGCCGCGCTACGTCGAGGACCGTTCACTGTCATCCGATATCCGGCGCATTGCGGCCACGATCGATGACGGCAACTACTGTCAGTATGCCGAGTCCATACTGCCCAGCCTGCGCACATGATTGATATCTGCAACACATACGACGGCGAATTGCCGCTGCTGATCAGCGTACCGCACGACGGCTGTCACCTGCCGAAGGAATTGCGGGGCCGCATGACCCGAGTTGGGCTCGCGGTTCCGGATACGGACTGGCACGTCGCCGAGCTGTATGACTTTGCGCGCGATCTTGGCGTGTCAATGCTGGTTGCAAACTACTCGCGCTATGTCGTTGATCTCAACCGCTCGGCATCGGACGAGGTCCTGTATCCGGGGCAGCTCGTCACGGGCCTGTGCCCGGAGCAGACGTTTTCAGGTGAGGACATCTACTCGGCAGATGGTGTCACGGAGCAAGAGAAAGCCGAACGCATAGCAAAGTACTGGCAGCCGTATCATGCGCGCATCAATGCAGTGCTTGCGGCAATGCGAGCGAAACATGGCTACGCGCTGCTCTGGGATGCGCACTCGATTCCGAGTGTCGTGCCGCGCCTGTTTGACGGTGAATTGCCCGAACTCAATATCGGAACTAACGACAGCAGAAGCTGCGCGGCGCCAATTGCAGCGGCCGTCGTCGACGTTGCCAGGGCCAGTCCATACAGCGCCGCCTTCAACGCGCGCTTTAAAGGTGGCTACATCACTCGCCGTTACGGCAATCCACGAGACAACATTCACGCCATACAGCTCGAGATCGCTCAACGGGCCTATATGGACGAGGGGACGACAGTGTTCGATGCGGAAAAGGCGGGGCGCTTGCGGGAAACGCTCAGCCACATGCTGCAGGCATTCCTCAATGCCGAGCGCGAGCGTGCATAGAGCGCGAGAGATTCAGTAGCCGTTCAGGGGCGGGCAAATACGCTGGGCGTGAAATATTGGGCTATTATTACCCTCAAACGGCGGGCCCATCGGTCCGATCGATGCATTTACGGGAATCTGAGTAATGATCAAGCAAAGAAAAGTTCTGCGTCCATGGACGCTGGTTGTGGCGATACTGTTCGCTTCGTCGGTATTGGCCGCATCGGCTGACAAGATCAACCGCGAGTCGAACAAAGCACTGCAGGTGTTTCAGGAAGAAATCAGCGGTTCTGACGTATTCCTGAACCAGGCGGCCGGTTACCTTGTGTTCCCGCGCGTCATCAAAGTCGGCGTGGGTGTGGGTGCGGAAACAGGCGAGGGCGTGTTGCGTGTTGGTGGTTCTACGGTGGCTTACTACCGCACGACCAGCGGTTCGATCGGGTTTCAGCTTGGCGCGCAGGCGAAATCGATCGTCATTGCTTTCATGACGCGAGAGTCACTGGACAAGTTTCGTAACTCCAGCGGCTGGAAAGTCGGCGTCGATGGCTCGGTTGCACTAATCGACCTTGGTGCCGGCAAGACGATCGACACCGATAACATCAGGGACCCGGTGGTCGGTTTCATCTTCGGCTCCAAGGGCTTGATGTACAACCTGACGCTCGAAGGCTCGAAGTTCACGAAACTCGACAAGTCCTGATCGCTTGGACGAAGAACCGAAACTTGAGGAAACCGCTAATCGCTCGATAAGCAAGCTCATCGGCGACGGCGCGCGTGTATTGCCCGAGAAATCGCACGGCTGGTTCAGGGATTGGTTTCGTAAAGTCTGGAAAGTGCGAGGCGGCGGGCTTTATGCTTTGGGCTTCGCCGCGAGCTTCATTATTTTCGAAGTGGGTTCGCTGGGCGACGACATTATGGGAATCGGCAGCCTGTTCAATGGCCAGGCCGTCGGTTTCGTCATTCAGTTCTTCATCGACTCATTAACAAATACACTCAAAGCCTTCATGTGGCCCGTATACATTGTGCAAACCGCGCCGCCGTGGGGAGCGATCGGCCTCGGACTTGCTTACGTGGGGTTCAGCAAATATCTGAAGCCGCCAATCGATAGGTGGCTGTTTCCTGAAGACTCGATGGAATAAGAACTTCCTTCGGAAGCGTCTAGGGCCACCGGCCAGCTGGCGGCCGGCTGTCGATCATTATTACGTCCAGTTTTCTCTGAGCGCGCTTTAGATCCAATAGGTCACGCCGCTCGAGCATCTCACAGTCGTCGCTAACCATCTGTGCGATGTCGACAGGATAGTGTCGACAATCTTCAGGACGGTCGTCATAGATATCACAGGTAAATTTCTTACCGTCCGGTGACTTCCGCAGCCAGGGACATCGCGGAAAATATTCACCGCTTGCGGGGTCCACCCAGATCTTTTCACCCTGGACGTAGCGAGAAATATCCGGTCGGTAGGTTTCCCACCAGTCAATTTCTTCGGTTGTAGCAGACAAACCACCATTGCCCGCCGTCTCACAACACTTGCCGCATGAGTTGCAGTCCTTCATTTGGCCAGAATACAGCACATCGCCGGAAAGCGTAGAGGGCCGCAGAAAAGAGCCCTTTCGGTTTTTCCGCGAAAGGCGCGGGTCAGGTGATTCTGGAGTTGTCACCAACGTCCGCTTCTGGCCGATAGCAGACGCTCAGTTTTTGGGTTTCGCCCAAAACGAACGTCCGTTTTACGCCCGAAAGCAGACATTGAGCTAATATCATCTTGAAGGTCCGCTACTGACCCAAAGCGGCCGTTCGGGATTCAGCTCGCCAGCGGTACAAGTGTTGTCATACTCATTACTAACAATGCTAGTACCGAATAGATCGCAAAAACACGATGAAACAGTAGATTGTCGGTCCGCAAGGCGAACAAGGACAACACGATCAATGGCCCTACAAAGGCTGCATATGGCAAATGACCAATGATTGATACGTCTTTGTAATGCTTGACGATATAGTCGATCAAATCAACACAGAGAAAAAGCAAGAGTACACCGAAAAACCAAAACCGATTTCGCATAAATTGCGTTCGGTAGTTATGATCCGCCGGCACGCCCTCTGGAAACAGCAGCGCCATCAGAAAGAAAAGAAGAGTCGAATAGGCCAGCAAAAAAACGAACAACGGAAACGTCCACTGCTGCTGTTCCGCGAGCACAAACGTAAACCACCAAAACGCAACGGTCCAGATCAAAATGGTTACGGACCACAACAGTTGCACCCAGGAAATCGTAACGTCACCCCGAACGTGGATGATACGTACGACGTTAGTCAGAAAAGACGTCACAGACAATCCGACAACAACGGATATAAGTACGGTCAGGTATTCGAAAACCATGCGCATATTATGCGCTACATCGAGAGTAATTCCATCGTTGCTGCAGGCTTGAACGACCGCTTGTGCCCGTTAGCTGCCGTTCGTTTCGTTGATTTCTCGCTGATTTGAACGACTGCTTTGGGTGAAAGCGGACTTTTCTAGAGATCGTGATCGGAACCCTTGTATCAATTAGTCTTTTTTAGGCTCGCAGTTCTCAGTAATGAGTTGCTCCATCCTTAGAATCTCGGCCTGCCGGGTCTTTTCGTCCAGATAGACGTACTCTCCTTTTTCGTCCAGGTAGAAGACCGGTTTTTGAACTTGCAGAACGTACAGATTCTGACGGGCGCGAATACAGACTCTTTTTTTGGCGACAGCAACTGCCATCGCGATAACTCGCTGACGCTCCTTTTCAAGCTTTTCTTGCTCTCGCTCACCCTTGCTCACATGCTGCTCTTCGAGCATCTCGTTAAGCCGCTCTTGCGCCCGCCTGACATCTGATGGATTGGGTTCCTGTGGGGCTTGAATTGTCTCCGCATCGCAGGATGGTGGCGGCGGACAATCGGAATAACGCACGTTGCCTTCCTCATCGACCCACTTGTAGATTTCGGAGTCAGCAGATGCCGAAAATGCGGCCATCACCAAGCTCAGCAGCAGGAGCAATTTCAACAGCAAGGTTTCGTTTTGGTGCCACATGCTTGATACCGTAGGTCAGTATCTTCGTCTTGGGTATTAGGAATGACCGAATGCCTGCTCATGGCCGGAACCAGCCGGTCGGGTGATAAACTATCGAACGACCGCTACTGACCCGAAGCGGACATGTGGGAAGGAACAAAGAGATGATCGAAGAGAAATTGTCGGAGTCGGTGATGCAAGCAGTGCGCTCTGGACACACTATCCAGGCGATCAAACGGCTGCGCGCGGAAAAGGGCCTCGGATTAAAAGAGGCAAAAGACATCATCGACCGTGAGATGGATGCGTATAGGCTCGCAAATCCCAATGCACCCATGGTTCAGGAATCTACTGGGTGGTCGAAAGTGGTTGTCATTGCTCTAATTGCTGTCGCACTTTATTGGTACCTGACGAAGGGTGGTTGAACGGCTGGTTCTGGCCGGAACCAGTCGGTCGAGTGCTAGACTATTGAACGACTGCTGCTGACCCAAAGCGGACTTTGGAGAAAAGAGGTGCCCAGTCAGTGAAAAGGGATTGTCCAAACTGCTCGAATAAATCGATTTCGGTTTCTGGACTGATTCTCTCGGATGTCGTCTGCGCGAAATGTGGTCAGTTGATCGGCGTACATTGGCTGTTCAAGTGGATCTTCTTCGTCATCATCCTCGCAGCTACGTTGATGACGGTCTTTGTCGTTCTCATCGACCAAGGGCTCTATGCAGCTCTTCTCATGATCTCTTTGCCGATTGGCGCAATCGGCTTCATCAAGGGACGCTTTTGTCCGCTAGTAGTTAGGCGGCGGCAGGGCGAAACCAGAAAATCTTCAAATGGATTTGGTTGAGCATTGCGCCGGAATCGAACGGCCGCTTCTGGCCGAAAGCAGAAGTTCGAATGATATGATGGTGCGCGGCTGCCGACCGCCAATAACTAGGGTTTATCGAATATTGCCCATCCGTCGCCGGTACGGATAAAGGCATGCTGGGAGATGAAGTATGCCCATTCGTTATTCGCAATGAGTTCGCGCGCCACTGCGAGACCTTCGACATCCTCAGAGCCGGTGACCAGCACAAAGTCACGCGCAGGTACGAAAACAACGATATCACCGGCGACATCGAAATTGTCGTGGGTCCAGATCTCCTCCATGAGAATCAGCGATGCCTCGTAGTTTCCGTCTGCCGTGAGGATTGAAAAGCTGTTATTACCCTGGCGAGAGATGTCTGGGAGATAGTTCGTGAGATTTTCAACGGCACGCGCTCGCAATGCCGGTCCTGCAACGCCGAGAGATTCGACGTCCTCCGCGGAGGCGAAGCTAATCCCGGTTTCTGAGTCGAATGCGTACATGACGACAAGTTCGCGGTTCAGTTGTTCGTAGTAGAGCGGGAATGGAGCGTTTGAGTCGTAATCCTTCGATTGGCTCAGCACCGCCTTGATCTCGGCGATGTAGCTGTTGTCTTTGATTACCGGGAACAGTCTGCCAATATCATTGCGGGGATCCGGATTGAGCATGCCGGCCACCGCAGCAACGTAACGCTGCAGCACGTCGTCGAGCGCGTCAGGGTTGGCCTGGTAGTTTTTGTAGGCGTTGTCTAAAAAGCTTTGCGTCGACTGCTTGTCAGCGGAAGTAATCTTGACGTCGAGATCGCCGAGGACCTCCGCTGTAGAGCCTGCGTAGGTGGCCTCTACGGCCTCCGCGTATCGGGTAGTAAACTGCTTTGGGGTCAGCGGCTCGGCGGCATGCAATGCCGCGGTGGCTAAAAGGCCGAATAGAACGATGAGTCTGAACATGGCGTAGCACGAGAGTCTGGGTGTAAGAATAGAATTTAGTGCTGTTTTCGCGCCAGCGCCGCGGCGTGCATCACATTTTTGTACGGCCGTTGCCCATTGTGACACGCTAGGTCGGGCAAGGCGCCCCTCACGAACGCGCCCAATTATCCGCGGCTTCCCAATCTGAACATCTGTCCTTTCGTGACGGGTTTCACACTTCGCAGACGTCCACAGGAATTATTGACGCGGTTCTACGAATTCGCTCGATCGGTACGCTAGTCTGCCCACAGCAGACCAACTGGCTAATGGTGCCGCGGCTCATTTCTTACGGAGCGAATAACGTGAATAACTTTGCGAAGATTTTGTTGGGAATCATCGGCGCCATCGCGCTAGCTTTAGGATCGATATTCTATTTCACCGCGGATATGGTCAGCGCTGCCGACGAATTCTTTGTCGCAGTGAAAGCCGACAAACTGGATGTGGCGTATTCCTATCTGTCAGACGATTTTAAGGCTGGTACGAGCGAGTCCGAGTTGGCGGCGTTTCTGGAAGAGAACCAGCTGTCTGAATATCAAGATGCGAATTGGCAGTCGCGGTCAATAAACGGTGGACGTGGGGACTTGGTTGGTTCGATTACGACGAGTTCAGGTAACATCGTGCCCTTATCCATCAGGTTCGTTAAGGGCAATGGCGCCTGGAAAATATACGCTATTCAGAAGCCCAGATCGGGCATACAGGAAGAATCTGCAGATCTGCAATTGCCATCGGAGTCGGAGCAGGTAGCGCTGGTACGAGAATCCATGCATGTATTCGCAGTGTCGGTAAACGAAAAAAGCATGGAGAAATTCCACGGACATTCATCGAGCCTCTGGCAACAGCAGCGTTCGGTCGACGAATTGGACAAGGTGTTTGGCGCGTTCTTTGAAGTAGGTGCGGACCTAACTGTTCTCGATGACTACAGCCCACGCTTCGATTCGAGCCCCTCTTTCGACGATAACGGGGTCCTCGTGATCAAGGGTCACTATGATACAGAACCGAATCAGTTGCATTTCGAACAAAGTTATTTCTTCGAAGGTTTGAGATGGAAATTAGTCGGCTTCAGCGCAAGTATTAGCTAAATTCTGGATACGACATCTCGATTAGACGCCTACGGAGTGACGATGAACAAAGAGAAAGCACAGCAACACATTGAATCGAATGTGCAAAATGGCGACTCGCTGATCGGGTTTTTTCAGGCAACGGCGCTTCCTAAGATTTGGCTATTTTTTTTAATTGGCCCTTTTGCCATGCTTGGCATGAAATTCTACTTCTTGGCAGTAACTCAGCGAGGTGTTTCTTTCCACCGAATGAACCTACTCGAGAAGTTTAAAGATCATGATTTCTTCGAATTTGATGAAATCGATAGTCTTTCAATGGGAAAGGGGCTTCTACAAAAACCAATGAGGTTCAAGTTCAAGAGTGGCAGGAAACTACGAGTGAAAGCTCAATTGAAGGGCGTTGAAAAGGTGGCAAAGCTCACACCTGAAGTCCAGCAGCATCTCGAGAAAAATACTCGTCCGGCAAAATGACGCTATTTTTGGCAGCTACGATTGCGTACGTAGGAATATTGCTGCTTACCAAGCCAGATCCGACAAGCTTAAAGGCTAGACCAATTACGCTCGCGGAGAACTTCCGATATATTCGAGCCTCTATATTTCTAGGTATCGTCGTGTTGCTAGTGTACGCAGTCACGACAGAATTTGGCTTTGTGACGGTCAACGAGGGTGCGTTCATTCTTCTCGCGCTAAGCAACGATCTTGAAAATCCTCAGTTTCGTCCATCTCAGTTTCTGACACACTCCTTTGTTCACGCGAATCTGGTACACGTTCTGACCAACGTCATAGGACTGGGGATCGCTTCACTCTATGAACGACGAGTTGGCGCCGGAAGGTTCCTGGCTGTTTTTGCGGTTGGAATTGCGACATCTATACCGTCCCTATACTCTTACTCCGAGACAATTACTGTCTGCGGTATTTCCGGTGGAGTGTTCGCCTTAGCAGCGGCGTACTTTACCGACGAAGTTGATACGTCGCTTGCCGACTGGATCAAAGGGATACTCCTTTTCGTGTTTGTAGTTTCTGTGTCGGTGCTTCAAGGAGAGTTTCGACTCTCTCCTTATGAGGTATCGGGTTTGTCCGTTGACCACGTCGGCCACATTCTTGGGGCGATAGGTGGTATCGCATATTGTCGTTTATGGCCAAGGACGCAGTTGATTTCGTCAGGCGCAAATTGACCTTTGATAAACCTGATTGCGACGGCCGCTATTGGTCGTAAGCCGCCCTTAAGCTCTGGCTCTTTCGGCGGGGCTGAATGACCGGTTTACCCCCGATAGCTGCCGTTACAGTGTTGCGAGCTCTTCAGCGGAGAGTTCTGCGATGCCCAGCGATTCCGGCGTTCGCAAGGCTTCGGCCCTGTAGTCGCGTGCCATCACTATCGAGGCGACGTTAATCACTGCGTCCATACCAGGCGTCGCAACACCGATCTGCTGGCCGAGCTTCGACATGAATACCAGTCCGTAGCCGACGTCTTCGTTAAGGTAGCGATGATCGAGCTGCGGCTGGGCGCCAATACCAAGAAAGCCCGGCGCCTTGCGGTAGCCAGAGCCATAGTTGGCTTCCAGCATATAGCCCTGGCGCATGCCGATCTCGGGGTCGGGCAGAATGGAAATGCCCAGCTTCCTGCCAATAGCAATGCGCTCCTTGTCGAGGGCTTCAATCAGGCGGCCGACCGAATCGCTCACACCTTCTTCGTAGAACAGGAAATCCCCGCCCGTCATTTCGATGCGGGCCGCGTTACTCAAAGTCACCGCCGGATGAATGATCGGGTTAGCATTCTGCAGGCTCGTTTGCAGGACGCTTTCTGCCGGTTCCATGCTCGGATACACGTCGGCGATGATTTTCAGAATGTCGCCTGTATGCTTGCCCGGGAGTGCTGCCAACAAGTTACCTGCCTTGAGTTTCAGGAACACGCGGATCCTGCCCGGCGCGGTTAGCCGTACGGCATAGTGCAGCGTGGAGGTCTCTGCGACACGGATGGACTCGTCGTTCAGTGCCAGCCCGGCAGCACGTTTGAAGGCCAACGCGCCGCCACAGGAACCCGGACTGACGATTACCGTTTGGCCGGCACTCAGTTTACCGGCCACGGCTTTGCCGAATGGCTCCGTGCTGTAGGCCGGGCCGACAACATAAATCAGCTCAGCGTCCCGCAAGGCTTCGTCAATGTCATGGCCGGAATAGGCAATCGGTCCGAACCCGGAGATATCGCCCTCCGCCTTGATTCCACCCTGCTCGGCGATCGTCGCGATATTGTCGGGAAATTGCTCGAAATCGAACACGCGAACGTCGTGCCCGTGTGACGCACAATCGAATGCCACGGCAGTGCCGCCAGCACCTGCGCCCAGTACAGTGATTTGCATGATTGGTCTCTTGGTCTATGTTTCCGACTACGCCAGGTGCCCGACTTTAACGTGGATCAACGCGCCTTCGTCATCCGTATAAGGCGCAAGTTCGCTCGTGCAGGCATTCTGAATCCAGCTGTCTGCCAGGCGTCCAGCCGATAGGCAGCATCAGTCGTCAAAAGCCAAGAACTGTGCGGCAAATCGCAAAAAAAGTGCAGTAAAACTCCTAAAATTCGTGCAATGAAAATTTCTCAAACGAAATCAACCGGGTTTATCAATGATTGAATCCTATGAGTTCATAAGATCGATCCTCGATACAACGTCAGATCATATCGTCGTGATTGATGAAGCAGGGAATATCATGTTCGCCAATCGAGCATGGTGTTCATTTGGCCAGGACAATAGCTGCCGGATCAAAGGTGACTGGAAAGGAGTCAATTATCTCGAAGAATGTGACGGTGCTGGAGCTAATGGCGATGAGCTTGCACAAAAGGCTGCAGATGGCATTAGAAAACTAATAGATACTGAACAAGCCTCTTTTTACCTCGAATATCCTTGCGATAGCCCGGATGAAAAACGTTGGTTCATGATGCGGGTTACGTCGTTCGAATTAGAGAGCACTTCTTATTTCGTCATATCGCATCAGAACATAACCGAGAGAAAAGTCGCAGAAATTGCGCTGGCTGAGCAATCCAGGCAGCTTGAGACCCTGGCGCTCTACGATGCGCTGACTGGCCTCGGTAATCGAAACCTCTTCCTGAAGCAGCTCGAGCACCTGATCGCAATCTCAGGACGAAAAAAAGAACAGGTTGCCTTGCTTTCAATGGATCTCGACGGATTCAAAGAGATTAACGACCGACTGGGACACGCTGCAGGCGACGAGGTGTTGCGAGAATTCGGCACGCGCCTGTGCCAGGCACTACGAGAGGCCGATCAGAAGTACCGTATTGGCGGCGACGAGTTTGTCGTTCTCCTTGAGCCACGGAGCGAGAGCCTCGACGGTGCACTGGCCGTGGCCGAGAAGATTGCGAAAGATGTGGCAGTTGCCATGAAAATCAAGGGTCAGGACTGCGCTATTGGTGTCAGCATCGGGGTCGCTGTTTTTCCTCAACACGGCGAAGATCCCCGATCGCTGATTCGGAAAGCGGATGCCGCGATGTACGAAGCAAAAAAGACCGGCCAGGTTATTGCGGCGGCTTCTGATTTGGACGCCACCAGTGTTCTCAAGAGACTGCAGTCAGGAACTTGACTTGAGTAGTCGCGATTTCGCCGGCGCGAGCAGCCGCTTCTGACCGATAGCTGCAGGTCAGGATTCATAATTCTCAGCGAAAGCAGCCATGAAGCCGCAGAGGCTTTATGAGCATCAAGGGCACGCGGCTTGCCTGGCCACGTGCCCTTGGTTTCGGTACAAGCCGCCTGGCGTCTCTTGCGCCAGACGACTGCTTAAGCTCTTCGAGCCGTTTTCTTGCGAGCCGGGGCTTTTTTCCGAGCTGCTTTCTTGCGAGCCGGGGCTTTTTTCCTCGCGGTCTTGCGACGAGCCGGTGCTTTTTTCCTGGCCGCTTTCTTCTTTGTCACCTTTTTCTTCTTGGCTTTTTTCTTGGTGGCTTTCTTTTTGGCTGTCTTTTTCTTCTTGGCCCTTTTCTTCGCCTTGGGCTTACCGCCGAGCTGCCGGCGGATCTTTTCCATCGCCCGATCGACATGCAGCGCGTGCGACAGGTGATCGCGGGCTTTCGCCAGGTCGTCCATCACGGGCCCGAGATCTTTGCGCAGCTGAGCTGCGTCACTCCGCGCCCCGTCGAGCATTTTTTCGAGGCTACGGATCTGCTTTCTAAGTTCCCGTTTTGCTTTGGTTGCAGTGGTGTTTGCCAGCCGTTCGCTCTTTTTCTGGAGTTGAGCCCGTGCTCGCTTGGCGCGCGTGTTGGCGCGAGTAATGTCCTTGCGCAACGCCTTACGCCGCCTGTCCAGCTCCTTCGTGGCGCTCTTCGCCGTCGCCAGGAATTGCTTCTTGGTCTGCTGCAGATTTTTTTCAAGTTCGCTCAGTTCTTTGCTCACGGTCATGCCTCCCCTTTAAAAACAATGTTGCATGCCCAACAATAGCAGGGATTAAGGCTGAATTGTGTAAACAAAAGCCGCTGTCAGTCGACAGGTTTTCCAAGGAACCGGTGCACGATAGCGAGGGCTATCGCGGCGGTCGGCAGCAGCAGGAACCACGGCAGTCCGAATCCGGCTGGAAGAACACCAATAAGAAGTGCAGCCATGCCACCCAAGAGCGCGTACGGCAGCTGTGTACGTACGTGATCCATATGGTCGCAACCCGTAGCTATCGACGACAGTACCGTGGTGTCGGAGATCGGCGAGCAATGATCGGCCCAGACGGCGCCGGTGAGAACGCAGGCTATGCAGGAATACAGGATGTGCATGTGTTCGGCATCGGCGATCCCGTTCGCTTGCAAGACCGCCCAGCAGAGCGGGATAACCAGGGGCATGAGAATAGCCATAACGCCCCAGCTGGAACCGGAAGCAAACGCCGTGGCACCTGCGAGCAGGAAAATAACGGCTGGCAGGGTGTATGGGGACACCGAATCGCCCAATACGGTGATGAGATAAGGCGCCGTCTGCAGGACGGCCGCAACGTCCGCGATAGCCCACGCCAGTATCAATAGTACAAGACCCGTCATCATGAAGCGGGCGCCGGCCAGCCATGCGTCGATGGCTTCGTCCAGCGTCAGCAAGCGCTGACCCAGCGATAACAGGAAAGCCATGAAGCTGCCCAGCAGCGATGCCCAGATCAGTACCGAGTAAGCGTTCGCACTGCCGATAATGTCGGTGAGGGTCTCGCCTTCACCACTGATGAACAGGCCGATAATCACGGTCGAGATCATGGTCACGATGGGCAGCACGGCGTTGATCGCCCGGCACGGAATGATGTCCTTGTGATAGAACTCGTCGCCCGATTTGTCGGTGCTTTTCGTCGACGACTTGCGCACCACTTCGCCACTGTGGCGTGCACGAGTCTCGGCCTTGTACATCGGGCCAAAGTCCTTGCCCGAGAAAACAATGAGGAAGACGAAGAAAATCGCAAGGAATGGGTAAAAACTGTAAGGGATGGAATTCAGGAACAACAAATAGGGTGTTTGATCGATGCCGTCGAGCCCCTCGATGGCAGAACCGATCAACCCGACCTGGAAGCCGATCCAGGTCGTAATGACGGCGATCGTCGAGACGGGCGCGGCCGTCGAATCGACGAGGTACGCCAGTTTTTCGCGCGAGATATGCAGCTTGTCGCTCATGGGGCGCGTCGCGTTGCCGACGATCATCGTATTCGCATAGTCGTCGAAGAAGATCGCCAAACCGAGCGTCGCGACCACGCCTTGCCCGCGCCGCGGGCTGCTGGCGAACGGCATGATGCGATCAACAATGCCGACCATTCCGCCGTTGCGCGAGATCACGCCCACCATTCCGCCGATCAGGAACGTGAAGATCATGATGGCCATGTGATCCGGCTTGACCGCCGTATCGAGGATGTAGATGGTGCCGGTTTCAAAAAAACCACGGAAGGCGCCCGAAAGCGTCATGCCATTGATGGCCCAGGCACCGACTACCAGGCCGACAAACAGGGCGGGGATCACCGAGCGCAGCAGGAAGGCCAGCAGGATCGCGACGAGCGGCGGCAATATCGA
>CAWJCA010000035.1:0-27404 GCA_963841165.1 uncultured Gammaproteobacteria bacterium
TCGCGGTTCCACCGCCCCAGTCTTCGATCAGTTCACGCAAGCTTATGCCGAACGATTTTTCGACAAGGCCACCGCGTTTGATATTGCCGGCCAGCTGGAACGCGAGCGTACCTTTGGAGCGGTTGACGCCCATCCGTGAGTACTGCTCGGCGCCAAGATTAATGATGTTCGCAACCGAACCGAGCGTAACGACGTTGTTCACGACCGTTGGTTTGCCGAACAGCCCTTCGTGCGCGGGCAGCGGCGGCTTGTAACGAACGATGCCTTTCTTGCCTTCGAGACTTTCGAGCATCGCAGTTTCTTCACCGCAGACATAGGAGCCCGCGCCGAGGTGCAGCTCGATGTCGAAGTCAAAACCGCTGTCCTGAATATTCGTGCCAAGCCAGCCGCTTTCCCTGGCGACGTCGAGCGCGCGAGAGAGTATCGAATGGGTCAGTGGGTATTCCGAACGCAGGTAGATATAGCCCTTGCTTGCACCGACCGCGAAGCCGGCAATGGCCATGCTTTCGATGAGGCCAAGCGGATCGCCTTCCATGAGCATGCGGTCGGAGAACGTGCCGCTGTCACCTTCGTCAGCGTTACACGCGATGTATTTCTGATCGGCTTCGGTTTCAGCGACCGTGCGCCACTTGATGCCGGTCGGAAAACCGGCGCCGCCGCGGCCGCGCAGTCCGGATTCGCTTACGGCATCAAGCACGGCGTCAGCCCCGTCGCTAAAAGCTTTTTCCAGGGCCGCGAAGCCCTTGTGCGCGCGGAAGTCGTCTAATGAAAGCGGATCGATCAGCCCGCAGCGCCAGAAGGTCCAGCGGTCCTGTCGGATCAGGTAGTCGACCTCCATAATCGGACCGAGGCGACGAGGGTGTTTGCCCCCTTCGACGAAGCCTGCTGCAAACATCCCGGCCACGTCTGACGTACTTACGTTGCCGTAGGCAATGCGGGCCCCGTCGACCTCGACTTCAACAAGCGGCTCGAGCCACGTCGCACCCCAGGAACCGTTGCGAATCAGTTCAATGCTTGTGCCGGTACGCTTCGCTTCACGTGCAATTTCGAGTGCGACGTCGTCGGCGCCCACCGAAACTGAAGATGTCTCGCGCGGCACGTATATTTTGCTGCGCGACTTCACCGGCTTTCCTTCATCGCGCCGACGAGTTCGTCGAAACGAACCTGGTTAACGCGGCCATGAGTTTTACCGTCGATCATTACGGCGGGAGCACAGGCGCAGTTGCCGAGGCAATACACCGGTTCGAGAGTGATGTCCTCGTTTGTTTCGTGCAGAGCGGCTCCGAGTGACTTGCGTGCGTGATCCGTCAGTGCACGACTCCCCATTGCCTGGCACGCTTCGGCCTGACAAATTTTCACAATGTGTTCGCCGGGCGGTTCCGTTCGGAAGTCGTGGTAATAGGTCACCACGCCGAAAACGTCGGCGCGTGAGAGGTTCACCTCGTCGGCAAGTTGCCGGATCGTTTCTTCAGGAACCCAACCGTAGCGCATGACGATCGCCTGCAGTATTTGCACGAGCATTTCGGGCTTTGCGCCGAACTGCCTGACGATCTCACTCGTGGTTTCCTTGTCGATGCGTCGGGTCGCCATCAGACTATCCGTTCCTCTGCCGCATAAATGTTGAAGTTGTCGCCACGCAGAAAACCCACCAGTGTCACGTTGAACTCGCGGGCCAGGTCGACCGCAAGGCTCGACGGCGCGCTGACCGCCGCCAGGATCGGCATTCCCGCGATCAGCGCCTTTTGCATGAGCTCGAAGCTGGCTCTGCCGGAGACCATCAGTCCGAATTCATTCGCAGGCAACAAGTTACGGGATAATAACGTGCCCACCACTTTGTCGACAGCATTATGACGCCCGACATCCTCGTGCGTGACGAGCAATTCGCCGTCCGCGGCTGAATGCCGCAGCGGCATGAAGTCCACCGGTTTCGTCGAAAGTCTTCTGCGCGGCGCGAAGCTTGTCGGGAAGCGTCGTCAACATTTCCCTGCTGAATCGCGTGTTGTCGAAAGGTCGCCAGGTGGCGCCCGAAATGCGCAGCGCGTCGAGCGATGTCTTGCCGCACACGCCACAGCTCGAGGTGGTATAGAAGTGCCTCTGCAGGCGATCGAGATCGACGGCCACACCCGACTCCAGTTCGACACGCATTACATTGTGATTGCCGCTGTCCGGCGCAGGAGGTCCACACGGCTTTACCAGCGCGATATCCGCGGGGTCTCGGATGATGGACTCCGTGAACAGAAAACCGGTGGCGAGTTCGGCGTCATTTCCGGGCGTGCGCATCGTGATTGAGATACTGCTTTCTGTGCGGCCCTCCGCGGTCTCGTAACCGAGCCGAATTTCCAGGGGTTCCTCGACGGCAACCCGATCGTCCCGCGAACGCCGCGTCTCGCCGCGGACTTCGCTGATAGTGATGGGGGCGCTGTTGCCTGGCATGCGTCGCTGCTGCGGGAAGATGGGATGGCAGTATATCGCAGCGCCGGGGCCTGCAGGCCGTAATGAGAATCGTTCTCAAAAATTGATCAAAATCATGCGCCTATCCTGTTTTGCTGCCGTTCAGGTACATGCAATAAAATGCGCCCCGATGCATCAATCTGGTTTAGACTATTTGCGGCCGGTGGTACCGGCGCAAAACCGCATTTAAGGAGACTCCCTTGAGCAAGATCGCACGTCGTAAGTTTATCCAGTTGTCAGCCGTCGCCGCTGCCGGCTGCTTTGTAGCGCCCGCTCGCCAGGCACAGGCTGGCGATTTGCCGAAGCTGTCGGCAGACGACCCGATGGCAGCTGCCATGAAATACACTGACGACGCATCGTCAGTCGATCCCGCAACCCGTAATAATCCGGCTGCGGTGCAGAACTGCGCCAACTGCGCCCTCATACAGGGCAATGATGGCGACGCGTGGCGTCCCTGCCAGATTTTCCCGGGCAAGGCCGTTGCAGCTGCAGGCTGGTGTTCGGTTTGGGCTCCCAAAGCCTGACAATATCGTTACAATACTCCCAGAGACGCCGGCTCTTTAGCCGGCGTTTTTGGGAGAACTACCTTGTTTGAAACACTTGAGCCTGCACCTGCCGACGCCATTCTCGGCCTGATCGCGGAACACGCGAACGATCCTCGTCCTCAAAAGGTCGATCTTGGCGTCGGTGTGTTTCGCACAGCCGAGGGCGAGACGCCCGTACTCGACGTCGTGAAGATAGCCGAGCAACGACTCGTGGATACCCAGAGCAGCAAGGCCTACATTGGAACGGCGGGTGATCCTGCATTTAACGCGGCAATGCAGGCGCTGACGTTCGCCGATGCCGTCGATGTGGATCGCCTGATGACGATTCAGGCGCCCGGTGGCTCGGGCTCATTGCGTGTTGCCGCGAGCTTGATTTTGCGCGCGCGTCCGGAAGCGACCGTCTGGGTCAGTGATCCGACCTGGGCTAATCATATTCCCCTCTTGGGCGGCGCCGGTCTGACGCTCAAACCTTATCCGTATTACGACACGGAAAAACACGTGATTCGCATCGACGCGATGCTCGAAGCCCTGCGCCAGGTGCCGGCTGGCGACCTCGTCTTGCTACACGCCTGCTGCCACAATCCATCCGGCCTTGATCCTTCCGAAGACGAGTGGCGGGCTATTGCCGATGTCATTGTCGAGCGTGAGCTCGTGCCGTTTATCGACATGGCGTACCAGGGGTTCGCGGAAAGTCTCAATGCCGACGCATTTGCGGTTCGACACATGGCAGGGCGCGTGCCGGAAATGATCGTGACGAACTCCTGTTCGAAAAACTTTGGCCTGTACCGTGATCGCGTGGGCACATTGTCAATACTCGCTGCCGACACAGCGTCGAGAGATACGGTATACAGCCAGGTCAATAACGTGGTCAGGACCATCTACTCGGTGCCGCCGGATCATGGC
Organism: uncultured Gammaproteobacteria bacterium; assembly: GCA_963841165.1. Classification (GTDB taxonomy): domain Bacteria; phylum Pseudomonadota; class Gammaproteobacteria; order Steroidobacterales; family Woeseiaceae; genus UBA1847. Next base: position 3,900 of record CAWJCA010000035.1, read on the forward strand.
GCCGTGGTCGTTGCAACCATCCTGAATGACCCGGAGCTGAAAGCCGCATGGCGCGTCGAGCTTGCAACGATGCGGGCCCGATTGCGTGAAATGCGCGTGTTGCTGAATGATGCGCTAACGGCGAGGGCGCCGGAGCATGATTTTTCACACCTGGTGCGTGCCGTCGGTATGTTCTGCTTCCTGGGCGTAACGGCCGACCAGGTTGCGCGCCTGAAAAAAGATTATGGCGTCTACATGGTCGATTCCAGCCGCATCAATACGGCGGGCATCACCGCGCATAACGTGAACTACCTGGCCGATGCTATAACCGCCGTGCTCTGATCCGGCGTCCAGATGAGTTGACTGCCAGCCCCGATGTCCAGGCGCCGCGCAACACCGGCGTTGAGTTCGAGCACAAATCGGACGGGTTCAGTGGCGCTCAGGGAGCGTAGCGAAAGCGGTTGCGTGTCATGTATGACCGACGAAATCGTGCCGTCGTCGCGTGCAAAAACGATGTCGAGCGAGATGTAGGTGTTCTTCATCCACATCGAGCGTATACCGGCATCGTCATACACGAACAACATGCCCGTGCGCTCGGGCAAACTCCGAACAAACATCAGGCCGCGGCGCTGCTGCTCCGGGGTGGTCGCGAGATACACATCAAATTCGTGACGCGAACCGTCATTGGCGACGATGACAAGCTCGTCGATTTCGAACATCGATTCGAGGCTCGGGGCGTTGGATGTCTTGGGTGCGGGTTGCGGGCTGCAAGCAGCATTAGCGGCAAGGGCTGCCGCGGCCAGGACTGGCAACACGAGTGGCCGGATCATGTTGCGCTCCAGTCGATGATGCCGCTGAACTCGAGCTTCGGTATCGAGATGGCAGCGTCGCCGTTGATCTCGCCCAGCGGTGCAACGCAATAAAGCGTGCCACTGATGGTGTAGCGGTCGCCGCTGTCTTCGATAAGGTCCTGGGCCGCGATGTCTGACCAGCAGGTTTCAAGCGTTGGTGTGCTGAAAAACCGGCCACTGCCTTCAACGGTCAATGTGACCACGGTCGGCGACTCCACGACCGTACTACCGCGCTGCAGCTCCGGTAGCGCCAGGATGAACGCGAGTCGACTATCGGCGGCAATACCCGTAAAGCGCAAGCGAATACCTTTGCCCTGCGGCCGCAACATACTCTCGCACCCCAGCTCGCCGGAGGACCAGCTGATTGGTCGCGCGATACTGCCGTAAAGTTGTGTCGTGAGCCGCCCATTGCTGCCGCAGCTCGGTATGGCCATGATTTCCGCTTCTTGTGGCGAAGCTTCGGGCGCGGGTGCCCGTTCGCAGGCCCCGAGAAGCGCCAGTAACACCAGCCCGGACACGGTCAGGCGGCTCGTTCGACACGCTTTTTCTCTGATTGTCTGCAATGTATCGGCCCTGGCGTGGTCGGAATTGGGGTCAATACTACTGAAGTGGGTCTAATTTTGAACAAAAACGTCCGCGACCGGTTGGCCTGTCCCCGCATCCTATCTAGAATGGCACGCCGCATTATCCTTCGGAGCTATTAATGAGCGTCGCAGAACAGTTTCAGAAACTCGAAGCACACGCGAGTGGGCTGATTATCGGTCAGGCCCACCTGATCAACAGGATGTTGATCGCGTTGCTTTGCGACGGCCACCTGCTCGTGGAAGGTGCGCCGGGGCTCGCCAAGACCCGCGCAATCAAGGTGCTTGCCGACAGCATCGAAGGCGATTTTCACCGCTTGCAGTTCACGCCCGACCTGCTGCCGGCCGATCTCACCGGTACCGATATTTATCGTCCACAGGAGGGCACGTTTGAATTCCGCAAAGGTCCGCTGTTTCACAACCTGATCCTCGCGGACGAGATCAACCGTGCGCCCGCAAAAGTGCAGTCGGCATTGCTCGAGGCGATGGAGGAGCGACAGATTTCGGTGGGTGACAAGAGTTACCCGCTCGAAAGCCTGTTCATGGTGATGGCCACCCAGAACCCGATCGAGCAGGAGGGTACCTACCCGCTGCCCGAGGCACAGCTCGATCGCTTCCTGCTTGCACGTCGAGGTCGGTTACCCGAGCGTTGCCGACGAACGACGCATCCTCGTCTTGAATCGCAACGAAGCGAAGCAGGCCCGGCGCGACATGTTCCAGCCACCCGAACTGCTGTCGATGGACTCGATCATGCAGGCTCGCCAGGACATCCTGAACCTGCATCTCGCCCCCGAGCTCGAGGAATACATCGTCAACGTCGTGGTCGCAACGAGGAACCCGGGCGCGGTTGACCCGGCACTGGAGGGCCAGGTGCAATACGGCGCCAGCCCGCGTGCCTGCATGGGAATCGATCGCGGCGCGCGCGCGCATGCGTGGCTGGCCGGCCGCGATTTCGTAGGTCCGGAAGACATCCAGGCGATAGCGCCGGACGTTCTGCGTCACAGGCTGGTCTTGAGTTTTGAGGCCGAAGCTGACGGCGTCGACGCCGAGTCCGTCATCAAAGGCGTTCTGGACGGTGTCGGAGTGCCCTAGTGCCCCGGCTTGACCACATTCCCGCGGACGCGTCGCCGGTCAGTGTCAGCCAGGCCGACCTGATCCGACTCAGTGGGCCGGCACGAGCCATTGCGCTCGATGTGTTGCGCGTGAACTCTCTGCAAACCGGCGCTTATGTGTCGCATTTTCGTGGGCGCGGTATGGAGTTCGACGAATCGCGTCCGTATCAGCCCGGGGACGATCCCCGCAGTATCGACTGGCGCGTGACTGCGCGCAGCGCGACGGCCTATACCAAGTTGTTTCGCGAGGAGCGCGAGCGGCCGGTTCTGGTCGTTGTCGATCTTCGTTCCAGCATGCATTTCGCAACTCAAGGTTGTTTCAAGTCGGTTAACGCGAGTCGGGCTGCTGCGCTGCTGGCATGGGCGGCGCATCACCGTGGCGATCGCCTTGGCGGCCTGATTTTTGGTGACACGACGCACCGCGAACTTAAGCCGCGGCTCGGCCGCACGGCCGCGTTACGTTTCGTTCACGAACTCGTCGGTCATCGTGACTGGGAGCATCGTGACAGCGCCCCGCCTGAGAGTTCGGAACCGCTGACGCAGGCAATGTCGTCGCTGCGACGGGTTGCGCGGCCGGGCAGCCTGGTGATCGTGATCAGCGACTTCACGGGGTTTTCGCGCGGGGCACAGTCCTATCTATCGAGCGTGGCGCGTCATAATGAAGTACTCGCCGTATTCATGAATGATCCGCTGGAGCGAGAGTTACCGCCGCCAGGGCGGTATCGCCTCGTATCGGCCGACGACGAACTTGAAATCGATACGTATGCAACGGCAGCGCGACGTGACTATCACAATGCATTCGAACAACGTCGCCATGAACTGGAAGCATTTTGCCAGCGCTACGGAGTGCACTTGATGCCGATGTCGACCGACGACGACCCGGTCAGCACTTTGCAAACGGCGCTGAGGCGGAGGTCGCGCTGAACATGGACGAGACGCAACTGCCGCTTCGAGACCTGCACCTGCCGGACGCGATCGGCTGGTGGCCGCTGGCGCCCGGTTGGTGGTTTGTTTTGTTCGTGGCAGCAACCCTGGTCGGCTACCTGGTCTGGCGCGCGTACAGGCGATGGCAGCACAACGCGCCGCGTCGTTTCGCATTGCGCCAACTTGCGCGTTATGAGGCGCAGTATGTTGAACATCGCAACCCGGTGACGCTGGCCAGGCAGCTGTCGGAGCTGTTGCGCCGCGGCATGCTCGCGTACGCGCCAAGAGACGAGGTTGCGGGGCTCACGGGCGAGGCCTGGCTGCAATGGCTGGACCGGGGCATGCCGTTGCCGTATTTCCACACGGAAGGTGGCAAAAGCCTGTTGCAACTGCCGTATCGCGATCCGGCGAGCGATTTTTCCAACATAGATGTCGACGCACTGCTGTCGGCCGTGCGCATGCGTTTGAGCGTGCCGCTCGAAGGAGCCGCCTGATGTGGTCGCTGGCCTGGCCCTGGGCGCTACTTGCGCTGCCGCTGCCATGGATAGTGCGCGCGTTGCTGCCGGAAGCGCGCGGCCTGTCGCAAGCCGGTCTTCGTGTGCCCACGCTCACGAGCTTCGAAACACTGAAGGACCGTTCTGCTACAGAGCAGTTGTTCAACTGGCGCTTTTGGCTTGCCGTGCTTGCCTGGCTGTTGCTCGTGCTCGCCGCGGCGCGCCCGGAACGCATTGGCGACGAGCTCGATGTGCCGGTCTCCGGGCGCAACCTGATGCTCGCCGTCGACCTCTCCGGCAGCATGGATCAAAAGGATTTCGAACTCGGTAGTCGTCGCGTCGATCGCCTGACCGCGACCAAGGCGGTTGCCAGCGATTTTATTGAGCGGCGCGAGGGAGACCGCATAGGACTGATCCTGTTCGGCGAACGCGCGTACCTGCAGGTGCCGCTGACCCTGGACCGCCAAACCGTCAACGTCTTGCTGATGGAAGCTTTCATCGGGCTTGCCGGCGAGAAAACGGCGATCGGCGACGCGATCACGCTGGCCGTGCGCCGTGTTCATGAGCAGCCGAAAGAAGAAGGCGACCAGGTACTGGTGTTGCTGACGGACGGTGCAAACACGGCCGGTGAAGTCGAGCCGCTCAAGGCGGCTGAACTGGCGCAGCAAGTTGGACTGCGTATTTACACGATAGGCATTGGTGCCGAGCAGCTTGAAGTCGCGTCTCTCATTGGTGGCCGGCGCCGAATTAACCCGTCGGCAGATCTCGACGAAGACACGCTGACGCGAATCGCAGAACTTACAGGTGGTCGGTATTTCAGGGCGACCGACACAGCCAGTTTGCAGGACATCTATCGACTGGTTGACGAACTCGAGCCGGTCGAAGAGCCGGAGTCCGGTTTTCGGCCCGTGAAATCACTTTACTTCTGGCCATTGGGCGGGGCATTTGCCCTGGTCGCAATGATGTGTGCGATCAGCCTGTTGCAGCGACTGACTCGCAGTCGGGCCGCAGCGCTGCGCGCCGGGGAAACCACCAATGCTGGCTGACTTCCACTGGTTGCGTCCCGAGTGGCTGCTTGCCATCCCACTCGTGGTCCTGGTGGCCGTTGTTTTTGCGCGGGGTCGCCTGAGTTCGGGCAACTGGCGCGACGTAATTGATCCGGTGCTGATGCCTTACGTGTTGTCCCGCGCTCCCGGCCGCGGAATCGATCATCGCTGGTGGCTGCTTGCGCTTGGTGGCGCTCTCGCGGTGCTGGCACTGGCAGGACCGGCCTGGCAGCGCATCGAGCAACCGGTCTTTCGGGCCGAACAGGCACTTGTCGTCGCACTGGATCTTTCGCGATCAATGGACGCCGAGGACATTTTACCCAGCCGCCTGGCGCGCGCCCGCCTCAAGATTCTCGACATACTGGCGCGTCGCAAGAGCGGTCAGACAGCGCTCGTTGTCTATTCGTCGAATGCTTTTACGGTCACACCTCTCACGACGGATACCGATACCGTGGCTGCGCTCGTCAACAGTTTGAGCACCGACATCATGCCGAGCCGCGGAAGCAACCCGGCGGTCGCGATGCAGAAAGGCCGGCAGTTACTGGATCAGGCCGGTGTCGGCTATGGCGAGGTGCTGCTGATTACCGATGGTGGTTCATCGGCCGCCGCCGAGAAAGTCGCGCGTGATTTGAAGTCGGCCGGATATACCTTGTCGGTGTTGGGTGTCGGCACACGCGAGGGCGCACCGATACCGCGCGCATCCGGCGGTTTCATTACTGACAATCGCGGCAAGATTGCCGTTCCAAGACTCGAAGAGAGGTCGCTGCGTGCCCTGGCCGTTGCCGGGGGAGGCCGCTTCGCCGTGCTGTCTGCCGACAATCGTGACCTCGATGTTCTTTTGTCCGGCGAGGTAACAACCGCCTCATCGTCCGCTGAGTCGCTGGCTACGGACCAATGGCGGGAAGAAGGGCCGTGGTTGTTGTTGCTATTGCTGCCGATCGCCGCGCTGGCGTTTCGGCGTGGCTGGGCTTTGGTCCTGCTGGTCTTCGTCTTGCCGGCGCCGCAGCCAGCGGAGGCATCGTTTTGGGACGACCTTTGGCAAAACAAGAATCAACAGGCACAGAAGCAGCTCGAAACCGGCAATGCCGAAGATGCGGCGGCACTGTTCGAGGATACCGAGTGGCGCGCCGTCGCCCGCTATCGTGCGAGAGATTTCGCGGGCAGTGCGGCCGAATTTGCCGAACGTGGTGATGCGAGAAATCTTTACAATCTCGGTAACGCGATGGCTTTCCAGGGCGAGCTTGATTCAGCCATCGACGCCTACGAACAGGTGCTCGAAATGGAGCCTGATAACGAAGACGCGGCCTACAACCTCGAGCTGATCAAGAATCTCAAGGATCAGCAGCAACAGCAGCAGGAAGGCCAGGGCGACCAGCAGCAGCCGGGCGAGAACCAGGAAGGCGAGGGCGAGCAGTCGGACTCCGAGAGCCAGCCTGGCCAGGAAGGATCCGAGGGATCATCGGATTCGGAAAACCAGTCCGAAGAAAGCGACGCATCGCAACGCGGCGACGAAGAAATGAGCGACGAAGATCTCGAAGCGCTGCAACAGGAATTGCAGCGTGCTGCCGAGGAGGCACAAACCGGCGAAAAGCCACAACAACTGTCGGCCGCCGAGCTTGCCGAGCTTCGCCAGCAACAGGAGCAGGAGCAGGCAATGGAGCAATGGTTGCGCCGCATACCGGATGATCCGGGTGGTTTGCTGCGGCGCAAATTCAGGCACCAGTATCAGCGTTCGGGCAAGGACCAGGACGGTAACGATGTCTGGCCGGACAACGAGGTACAGCCGTGGTGACGAACAACAGATTTTTTCAAAACGCAGCACTCATGCTTGTTGCTTTCATCGCCACGATGTCGAGCGCGTCGGCGGCCGTGCGAGCGCAGGTTGATCGCCCGTCTGTAGACCTGAACGAATCGTTCATGCTCGAAATCATCGTCGATACGAATGCCGATAGTGAACCCGACCTCACGGTCCTGGAAGACGGGTTTTATGTTGGCCAGGTGAGCCAGCTGAGCAACACCTCTATTTACAATGGCGAAATCCGGCGCAGCAGGACCTGGACGATCGCGCTGATGCCGAAGAAGACGGGCGAGCAGGAGATCCCGCCCATTTCGGTCGGCAATGAGCAAAGCGCGGCGGTGAAAATCACTGTCAAGGAACCGGCGAAAGAGCCGCCAGGCGAGGCCGACGTGTTCATTACGAGTGAGATAGACCAGGCGGAGGCGTACGTGCAGGCGCAGATCCTGTATCGCATAAAGGTGTATCGCGCCGTGGCGACGCGGCAACCGGCTTTGCGCGAGCCAACGATCAGCGGTGCTGAAGTCCTCGTTGAACTGGCGGGCGATGAAAAGAGCTATGAAGCGATTCTCAACGGCAAGGCTTACAACGTCGTGGAGCGGGTTATTGCCCTCTATCCGCAGCAGAGTGGCGAGATCGCTATTTCGCCAGCACTGTTCGAGGCGCGCGTGCTTCGGGACGGTCGCATCACGGGTCGCAAGGTATTCCAGTCCGATGCCCACACGGTGAAGGTCTTACCCATCCCCGCACCGCCCGACGAGTTTCGGGATGCGGTGTGGTTACCAGCACGCGATGTACAGCTCAGCGAGGAATGGTCGCGGGATCCCGAGCGCATTAATGCAGGCGAGCCCGTCACGCGGCGGGTGACGATCAGCGCGCTCGGACAGATCGAAACGCAAATCCCGGCGATCGCGCCACTCAGCGTCGATGGGCTCAATGTCTACGGCGACAAACCGGAACTGAGTCGCCGTGTGGAAGCCGGCGGAATCCGCGGTATTCGAAAAGACCAGTACGCGGTCATCGGCGTCAATGCCGGTGCCATTGAACTCCCTGCGCTCGAAGTGCCCTGGTGGGATATTGATGCCGCCACCTGGCGCGTCGCCCAACTGCCTGCGCGCACGATCAACGTCAAGGCAGTCGACGGGCCGGTCATCGCGGAAACCGTTGCCGAGGCGACGACAAAAACAGACGTTGCAGAAACAGCGGTGCCGCGACTAATGCCGAACGGATTCTGGCAGCGGGTCAGCCAGCTGCTGGCGGCGGTCTGGCTTCTGACGGTTTTCGCCTGGTGGTGGTCTTCGCGCGACCAGAAGCGCGCTCCTCGAGAGCCCGAGCCACCCCCAGTCTACAAACGACAGGCGAAGTTGGTAAAAGCCGCCCGCAAAGCCGCACTGGCGGGCGACGGTGCCGCCGTGCGTTTGGCCGTCCTCGAGTGGGGCCGCCTGCAATGGCCGGATGATGCGCCGCGCAGTGTTGGAGAACTGGCCGAACGTGTTGCAGCACCGCTATCTGACGAATTGCGGAAGCTGTCAATGGCGAGCTACGGCCCCGGCGGAAGTGAGTGGGACGGCGCGGCGCTGGCAAAATCGGTAAGGTCGATTGCCGTCGTGAGCCCTGATTCCGGCCTTGATGCCGAGGATCCTCTGCCACCGTTGATGCCACCGGCCGCCTGACACTTGTTGGGACATTCCTAATTTAACGTATTAATACGTTAAATTAGGAATGTCCCCCTCGTGAATGGGCGTACAATAAGAATGCAATCGCCGGAGCTATCCGGCACGACTAAAGTCACCAACAATGGAAACCCTGTTTCAGTTTTTCGACAACGTGGAAGACGCCATCGTCGCGATGGCATTGCGCGTGCGGCGCTTCCTGACCCGACGCCCGCAGGAACGACGGCGAGTCGCCCGAACGCCGATGGTCAAACCGCAAGATCAAGATTCGCTTCACGCAGACAGCGGACATTCCGATCCTGCCGACGAGGACAAAAGCTAAGGTCTACCAGTGCCCGACGCTGGGCATTGAGGCCCATGGTTCCGTGGGCGGCAGGGCGTCTCCTTTTTGCAGCAGCTCGATAGAAATGTTGTCGGGCGAGCGAACAAACGCCATGTGGCCATCGCGCGGTGGGCGGTTGATGGTGACGCCCCCATCCATGAGCTTCTGGCAAAGCGCGTAAATGTCATCGACCTGGTACGCAAGGTGACCGAAGTTGCGGCCCTCATCGTATTCCTCGGGATCCCAGTTGTAAGTCAGCTCGATCTGCGCCTCCTCATCGCCGGGTGCTGCGAGAAAGACCAATGTGAATCGCCCCTGTTCGCTGTCGTAGCGTTTGAGCTCGGTGAGCCCCAGCTTGTTGCAGTAAAAGTCCAGTGACTTTTCGACGTCGCTCACACGCACCATGGTGTGCAGGTATTTCATGATCTTGCTCCGAGTAGGTCTTGACTCCACAATGGTCGTTGATCATCACGCCGCAGGCAATACGTGAACGACATTCGCACTATAACCCTGGACCTGGACGATACGCTCTGGGCGATTCACCCGGTCATAAAGCGTGCCGAAGAGCAACTGTACGCCTGGATCGCCGAACACTATCCGCGAATAACCGAGCAGTTCGAGCCCACAGACGTGATGCGGTTACGTTCCGAGGTCATTGCCGAATTCAAGGGACCATTTACATGACCTGACGTTTCTGCGCCGCACGGTATTGACGCGGCTCGGAGAGGCCGCGGGTTATGGCGACAGCTACGTCGATGAGGCGTTCGAGGTATTCAATACATTTCGTAACGATGTCACGCTGTTTCCGGAAGCCCGGCCGGCGCTCGTCTCGTTACGCGAACGCTTCGTGTTGATCGCCGTTACAAACGGCAACGCGGACCTGGAGAGAATCGGCATACGCGATTTGTTCGACGGCGTGGTGTCAGCAGCGATGGCCGGTGTTGCCAAGCCCGAGAGCGCGATATTCAAAATGGCCGTGGCGGCCGGCGGCGCAAGCGCTGCTCAGACCCTGCACGTTGGCGATCATCCTTTGCACGATGTTCATGGCGCGCGCGATGCGGGCCTGAAAGCCATCTGGGTCAACCGTAACGGCGATGAGTGGCCCGATGAGTATCCCGTGCCGGATGGCGAAGTTCGTCATGTTGGAGAACTTCACGCTTTGCTGGAACGGAGTTAGCCGTGTCGGAGACCGCCCATCCGATCATTCTTTATGTGCCCGGCCTGCTTCCCAAGCCTGAGCCGGCGGTGCATAAAGACGCACTGCTGCGTTGCCTGCTGGCCGGCCTGCGCCGCGTCGACGAACCGGTTGCCGAGGCCGTGGTATCGACGAAGGGTGGTTTCGATATCGTCTCGTGGACGTTTGACTTTTATCGCGAGCATCGGGATATCAGCATCGACAGCGCCGCCATTGAAGACGTCATCCGTCAGACGAGCGCAAGCGAGCGCGATATTGCCGAAGCGCGTTCGTACGGGCGAAGACTTACGCGCTGGATTTACAAACTGGGCGACCGGCTGCCGTTCCTGATTCCGCATGTTGCAAGCGAGCGAACGGAGATGCACCTGCGTGATCTACGGCGCTACACACTGGATGACAACGGCATCGCCGAACACACACGACGCATGCTCAAGGTACCGCTGCGAGCGGCGACAGAGGGGCATCATCCGGTCTTACTTATTGGGCACAGCATGGGATCGGTTATTGCTTACGACACCTTGTGGGAAATGTCACACAACGGCCGCGATCATGTCGTCGTCGATCTGTTGTTGACGATGGGCAGCCCGTTGGGTCAGCGATACATTCAGAAACGGCTGAAAAGCAGTGCATCCCTTGGCGAAGACCGCTATCCGCATAACATTCGTAACTGGAAAAACCTGTCGGCGGTCGGTGATTTGACAGCAATCGACCCGCGGCTCAGGAACGACTTTGAAGAATTGCTGCAGCTCGGGCTTGTCGAGAGTTTCGAGGACGCCGAGTTATACAACTATTTTCGACTCGACGGTGCACTCAACGTGCACTCGGAGTATGGCTACCTCGTTAACGAAACGACCGCGCGCACCGTGTCGTCCTGGTGGCGCGGCCATGATTCAGCGATGTCCAGCCGCTAGGTCGCTTCAAGATTGGGCTTGATGACGATGTCGATGCGGCGGTTGCGCGCGCGGCCGGCTTCGGTTTCGTTGCTGGCAACGGGCCGTGTTTCGCCGTAACCGGTCGCGATCAGGCGATACGTCGGAATTCGCATCGCGTTGATCATGTACTGCTGTACAGACTCGGCCCGTGCCTGTGAGAGCGTCTGGTTAAAGTCATCCCCACCATGCGAATCCGTGTGGCCTTCAATCGTGATTTCGCTACGGGGGAAAACGTCGATGGCTTTTTCGACTTTCGCGAGAAGATCGAAGTTCGCCGATTTGATCTGCGATGCGCCGCTGTCGAAGCTCAGGCCGACAAGTCGCATGATGATGCTGTTGCCCTCGCGGAACACACGGGCCTCTTCCGAGCTAAACATTTTTTCGATCTGCTCGAACTGCTGTTTAACGCGGGCCTGCGCTTCGAGCCGCTGCACCAGCGCGGCTCTCTCAGCTGTCGCGCCGCCGAGGCGCTCGTCCAGTGCGCTCAGTTCTTCTTCCATGTCGGCAATGCGAACTTCGTTTTCGGCTTTTTCCTGTTCCAGGCTCTGCAGTTGATTGCGTTGCCCCTCAAAGAAAGCGACGAGTTCCTGGGTCAGCCTGTCCGGGCCATCTGCCATATCGGGGACAGCATCGGCAACGCCGGCGATCGCCTGCATCGGTTGTTCCCACTGCAGCACAAGCTGCTCCGGTGTCAGCTTCTTGTCGCGCACCTGCCGAACAACCTCGGAAAGGTAAATCGCGTGTTTGGCCTCGTAATTGGCCTGCTGCGCCAGGCTGCGAGGCAGATCGGTGTCATAACGGTTCTCACTCAGTTCGCGTTCGGCATCCGCCAGCAACTGTTTCGCTTTGCCCAGCGTGATCGGCGCATAACGCCCGACGCGAGCCCGGTCGGCGTCCGCCAGCAGACGACGGGTTTCGCTGAGGTACTGCGCTTTAATCGCAACGAGTTCGGCGTCGCGATATAAACTCGTCGCCTCGATGTCGCGACGTTTCGAGTTCTTCAGGTCACCGCGTTCCAGCAAGCGGATGGCATCGGCGAATTTGCGCTGTGCTTCCTGCCAGATTTCGGCGGACAATTGGGGCGCCTTCGCATTCGCGGCATCCTGGCGGCTCTTCATGACCTGGGCCAACGCGGTTTTTGCGAGCTGTGCTTTGTCCGCCGCTGTCCTGAAGTAGGTCGTGGCGTCGGCGGCATTCGAGCGAACGAATTCGATGTTGCGCCCACGTTCAAGAGCGGACTCTGCGTCGAGATACTCTTTGAGGCCCTGTTCGTAGCTCCTCGGGGCGAGTAACTCGGCGTTGGCTGCATCGGCCGCCGCCTTGGCAGCGTCGGCGTCCTTGAAGAACGTACTGCGGAGCTCGTTTTGCGCATAGCCATTTGCGGCTGAAAACAGCAGCAGGCTCACAGTGACAAGTTTTACGAAATCGACTTTCGCGATCATGTATTCAATCCTCGACATTTTCTTGCGATCCGGGTCTGCCCAAGCGGTGGCAGGTGCAGCGCGATATTACATATGGTGTGACAGCAAATCTGTGCAGCGTGTCCATAATTTTCCCGGATTTTACCCGGTCTGGGCCAAAAAGCTCGAAAAATCGTGCGCTTATCCTCGATTTGATGCTGTATCCAGGGCGGTTCTTATGCAAAACGTGAGGAATCGATCGTGCGGTATTTCCGGCGGCAAATGTGATTTGGGTCAATTTTTCGGCGATCGAGCCGCCTGAGACGGCAATTTGTGCTGTGGCTCACAGATCCCGTTTGCGGGCCCCGGTAGTCTTTAGCCATGTCTGCAAAGTACTACACACAGTTCATCCTGACCGACACGCAGTATCGTGACGGTAACGAGTTCTGCGGAGTTGTAGAGCTTAATCAGCCGATGGGACATGACTCGGATGAGCGCGACATCGAAGCCATTCTGGCCCGCAACTTTGACCTGCAGCAAAGCGCTGTAAAACTGGTCAGCTGGTCGAGACTGCACTAACACTTCTGGCGTTTAATTGATTTCCCCCTGACTCTCCCGGCTTCGGCCGGGATCTTTTTTTGTGCGCTTTTTGTGCGACAATGCGCTCCCCAAAACGCCACAGGCTGTGCACGGTTCGTATGAGAAACAAGGACAAACAATTCCAGGGTATCCCGATCATTCAGAGCGGCCAGAAGTACAAAACGGATGCCGGCTTTGCAGCGATCAAGAATGGCGTCAAGGAACGCCGTGACAGTGAGCCGCTGGTTCGTGGCGACAAGCCGCCGTGGCTGCGTGCAAAAATGCCCTCGGGATCCGGTTATTCATCGACCCGAAAGATTGTTCACGAACACAGGCTCAGCACAGTCTGCGAAGAATCGATGTGCCCGAATATCGGTGAATGCTGGAACGCCGGCACTGCGACGATCATGGTGCTCGGTTCCGTATGCACAAGGGCCTGCCGTTTTTGCGCCGTGGATACAGGTAATCCGAAAGGGTGGCTCGATCCGGAAGAGCCTTTGAATTCAGCACGTGCCGTAAAGCTGATGGGTCTCGAGTATGTCGTGATCACATCGGTCGATCGTGACGATCTCCGTGATGGAGGTGCCTCGCACTATGCGGATTGCGTACGCGAGATCAAGAAACTCAACCCGAACACCGCGGTCGAGGCGTTAACGCCTGACTTCAACGGCGTTAAAGAGCATGTTGAGCTGGTCGTAGACTCCGGTGTCGAGGTGTTTGCTCAAAATATCGAAACGGTTCGTCGCCTGACTCACAGGGTGCGTGATCCGCGCGCCGGGTACGAGCAGACCATCGAGGTCCTGCGACATGCCAAGGCGCATCGCCCGTCGGTCCTGACCAAGACCAGCCTGATGCTTGGCCTGGGCGAACGTGACAATGAAATCATGCAGGCCATGCAGGATCTGCGCCGCGCGAACGTCGATATTCTCACGCTGGGCCAGTATTTGCGGCCGACAGCGAATCACCTTCCCGTCGAACGTTACGTTACGCCGCAGGAGTTCGAGGCCTATCGGGCGGAAGGACTTGAAAAGGGATTCGTCGAAGTCGTCGCGGGACCCATGGTGCGCTCGAGCTATCGTGCTGAGCAGGTGCTACAAAAAAACAACGTCGGCATCGCGATCTGATAATTCCAACCAGGCCCCAGGATTCCAATGACCCAGTTTCTTGCCGAATACGGCTTATTTCTTCTCAAAGTCATCACGATTTTGGCAGCGATCATAGTCGTCATCGTGGTTGCAGCGTCGGCGGGGCGCAAGGCCAGTCACGAGGGTCTCGAGGTCGAAAACCTCAACAAGAAATACAAGTCGCTTGCTGATACGTTGCTCGCCGCCGTATCGACGAAGAGCGAACGAAAAAAGACGGCAAAAGCGCGCAAGAAAGAAGACAAGGCCGAGAGCAAGGTCCCGTCAGCGAGGCCGCGCAGTTTTGTCGTCGATTTCAAGGGCGACCTCAAGGCCAGCGCTGTCGCTTCTCTGCGAGAGGAGGTCAGTGCGATTCTGGACGTCGCGGCCGACGGAGACAACGTTATCGTGCGGCTCGAAAATCATGGCGGAGTGGTCCATGAACACGGGCTTGCTGCGTCGCAACTTGCGAGAATTCGGGACCACGAGATTCCGCTGCTGGTCTGTGTCGACAAAGTTGCGGCAAGCGGGGGATACCTGATGGCTTGCGTCGCATCGAAAGTGTATGCCGCACCGTTTGCCATCCTTGGCTCGATCGGCGTGCTGGCGCAAATCCCGAACTTCAACCGAATGCTCGACAGTCACGGTGTCGACTTCGAGCAAGTCACGGCGGGGAAGTACAAAAGAACGGTAACGATGTTTGGCAAGAACACCGACGAAGATCGTGCCAAGCTGAAAGAAGAGCTCGAAGACGTGCACACCTTGTTCAAGGATGCCGTCGGCAAGTTCCGGCCCGGTCTGGATCTCGACAAGGTCGCCACGGGAGAGCACTGGTACGGCACAAGGGCACTCGAATACGGCCTTGCGGACGAGATCAGGACGAGCGACGAGTTACTGAAGGAACAGGCGTCGGAGCGCGATTTATACCTGGTATCGTACAAGATCAAGCAGCCGTTACAGAAACGCGTGTTGGCGAACATCGACAGCCTGCTTGAGAAGGCGGACGCGGCCGGCTGGCGTCGCCGATTCGAATCGAGATTGCCGCGCTAGGCCGGAGGAACTGGCTCCCCGTATTCCGGTCGAACGCTATGCAGGTTTGAAGCGTGCCAAGGCGCTATAATCCTGCCATATCTCGAGGAGCTCCAATTCGCATGCAAAGACTCAAGTTACTGATCCCTCTCGTTTTTACGGCGCTGATCGTAGCGTCGTGTTCGACCTCTCCGACGGGTCGCAGCCAGATGATCTGGAAATCCGATGCCGAACTCGAAGCTGAAAGTGCGCGCGCATTCAACCAGATGCGCGCCGGTTTGCCGCTGGCCACGGACCGCAAGAAAATCGATTTCGTCGCCTGCGTTGCTCAAGCCGTGGTCAGTGTGCTCGAACCACCACTTAGCGATATCGAATGGGAGCTGGCGGTGTTCGACAGCGATTCCGTCAATGCGTTCGCGATGCCCGGCGGCAAGATCGGCGTATTTACGGGAATCCTGGAAGTGACCGAAAATCAGGACCAACTCGGGGCTGTGATAGGCCACGAGATCGCCCACGTGACGGCACGGCATTCGAATGAACGTGCATCAAGAGCATCGTTGACCGGCGTGGGCATTAATGTCGCTGCAATCATTCTTGGTGGCGGACACCGCGGTGCTACCTACACCGCCCAACAAGCGCTTGGTGCCGGTGCAGCCCTCGGCATCTCCTTGCCACACACACGGGGCCAGGAAAGTGAGGCGGATATCATTGGCCTCGAGTACATGGCTAACGCCGGATTCGACCCGCGTGAAGCGGTGAAACTCTGGCAGCGCATGGATGCTACGACCGACAAGAAGCCCGCAGAATTCGTCTCCACGCACCCGGCCAGTGAAACGCGCATCGAGGCGCTGGTCTCCGAATGGCCGAAGACGCTGCCCTTGTACAACAAGGCCAAAGAAGAAGGTCGAATCCCGACCTGTTCAAAAGAATAGGGAATAGTGTGCTGATACGTCTTGCGCTGCTGCTGCCGCTTCTGGCTTTGGGCGGCTGCGCGACGCTGGATGACTTCCTTGCCAGCATCAAAAAAGGTCCAGGCGCAGTAGCGTTCGAGGATCGCCCGATCGAGGAGCCGATCGCCCCCAATACATTCCTGCTGGCTGGACCCCGAGCAATCGGTCGTTGGCCAGCCGCAGGTCGTGTTCACGCGCGCAGAAGATACCTTGTCCGACCTCGCGCGCGAATATGGTCTCGGCTACGACGAAATCGTGACCGCGAACCCTGGCATCGATCCCTGGATGCCGGGCGACAACACGCCGGTATTGCTACCGACTCAATACGTCTTGCCGAACGTGCCGAGAGAGGGTCTCGTTCTGAATATTGCGACCAAGCGGCTGTTTTATTTTCCAGAGAGCGCCGAAGGCGAACCGCAGCAGGTGCTGACGTACCCGATCGGCATCGGGCGGGTTGGCTGGGAAACACCGTTGGGTTCGACGCAGGTCGTATCCAAGGCCAGAGATCCGCATTGGTGGGTCCCCTCATCCGTTCGGCGCGAGCACGCAGAGATGGGCAATCCCCTGCCTGCCATCGTGCCGCCCGGCCCCGACAACCCCCTCGGCAGTCGCGTTCTGAAACTCGAGATGCCGGGCTACCTGATTCATGGCACCAATCAGCCATACGGCGTCGGTATGCGAGTCAGTCATGGCTGCGTCCGCCTTTACCCGGAGAACATCGAGTCCCTGTATTCGCTCGTCGATATCGGCGTGCCCGTCATGATCATCAACGAGCCCTACCAGATGGGTAAGCAGGACGGGTTCCTTTACTTCGAATCACATGCGCCGCTCAAAGACGATGAAGTGTCGGCGGAGATGCGTTTGCAGGCCTTGTTTGATGACGTACGCCGATGTTTCGGGAAAGCCATTGAACGATCATCTGCAAAATCACGTCAGGTCGCTTGCCGAAGCAGCGTCGGGTCTGCCCGTGAGTATCGCCATGTACGACGCCGACGAGTTTCTTTCCCGGGCGCGTGTTGTCCATAACACGGTTGAGGCGGATCCGAATGCGCCGACGTTGATCGAAGTCCGTGAGATGATGGACGAAGTCGACGACGAAGAGGAACTGTTGTGAGCGAATGGCTGGACCTGATGCTTGAAGAAATAGCGCGCAAGCAGCGCGAGTCTCGCGAAGCAGAGGATGAACTCAAGCGGCGTGAACAAGCGACCGAAGAAAAGCCAGCTGCTCCCGCGTCGAGTCAATCGAAGTAGGTCATGAATTCCTCAGGGATATTGTCTGCCGAACAAGGCCGGTCTGTCGTCACGGGAAGTGCCTGCGAGTTGTAGGTGTTCCAAAAAAGGTAGTTCTCCCCCGCATAGTCTTCCCCCGCCAGGTCATGCAACAGCGCCGCCATGGCTTTACCCGTGTACGTGGTTTCCAGAGCAAGTCCGAGCTCGTCGTTTGCAACGGAGACCGCATCAGCAGTGATCCCGTCGGCAACCGCGTAACCGCCGGCAAAGAATTCATCGCGCCAGCGCAATTGAGCGCGATCAACGACGCTCACCTCGATCGAAGGGTCCAGTCGGTTCAGAAGCACTGCCGTTTTTCGCAGCAGGCGCTCGAACGTTTCGGGATTCGTGATGTGCCTGTCCACGACCCGGACGGCGTGTACTTCGGTCGGTAGCCCGGCTAATGCCAGGCCGAGCGACAGGCCTGCCGCGCTGCCCATTGTGCCGTTGGCGATGTAGACGCGATGTGGTGCTGCAACATCGCCGGCGACGACCTGGGTGGCAAGTTCGAGCCCGGCGTTGACGAAACCGACCGCACCCAGCCAGCAGGACCCACCGAGCGGCACGACCCAGGATCGGCGGCCCTGCAGGTAGCGACGGTATGTCGCAAGACGATCAGCGTTGCCGGGGTAGCGAACAATTTCCGTTCCGATCCGGCGATGCATGTTCAGCGTTCTCGGAATAGTCGGCGTCTTTTTCTGGTCAGCAAGAATGCAGGTGCATTCAAAGCCCAGTCGTACCGAAAAGATAGCTGTCGCGAGCGCATGGTTCGAGCCGACCGAACCAAATGTCGCGACCCGCTTCGCGCCTCGTTCTTTGGCTCGTTGAAGTATGTATTCCAGCTTGCGGATCTTGTTGCCGCCATAGTGCGCACTGCTCACATCATCGTGCTTTATCGACACCGTGCGTGGCCCCTCGGGAGTGTCGAAACGAACGGTCGACACCGGCGTCGGCAAATCAGCGATTACGACTTTTCGCAGCCGATCGGCCAGTACGGGATAAGCGGCGGACAGGGAATCAGTCATAAGTGGAGATTATCGAAGTGCACTGGGTATCGCGAATGCTTTAGAATGCAGGCACGCTTTTCTGACCCGAGCGGAGACAGGTTTGTCAGAAGCAGTTGACCATGGCATCACGGTCACAGAAATCGCGGCGATGGATCAGTCCATTGACGTATCCAAAGAGACGACCGCGGCCTTTATCGGCCGCGCGCTTCGTGGTCCGCTCAATACGCCGTTACTGGTTCGAAACTTCGGTGAGTTTCGACGTCGCTTTGGTGATACCTGGTCGCGCTCGAGTCTCGGTCCGGCGGTAAAACAATTCTTCGAGCATGGCGGGCAGCGACTGTACATCGTGCGCGTCGCGAACAACGCGCGAGGTGCGATGATTTGCTTGCCTGCGAGCGGCACGGCAGTCGTGCTGCGCGCGATCGAACCCGGCTCGACCGAATTCATTCGCGCCGCCGTTGACTACGATGCAATCGATGACGACGACTTGTTCAACCTCACGTTACAGCGTGTCAACCCGGCGACGGGTCTCGTCGTCGACCAGGAATTGTTCAAGAAGGTGTCTTACAAGGAAGGCGCAGAAAACTTTGTTGGCGATGCCTTGCTGACGTCGACGTTGGCGCACCTGGAGCACCCGTATCCCGCGCACAGACCAGAGCCGACTTTGAAGCAGGGCAGGCGATTTGAATCATCCTACATCGACCCAACTCAGCCCGGCACCGACGGTACCGAATTGACGGACTATGACCTGATCGGCTCACGCAAAGCGCACAAGGGACTGTTCGCACTCGAAAACATCGAGAGCTTCGACGTGTTGTATCTGCCGCCGCCCGGGAAAGGCGTTGACGCGGGACCTACCGCGATTCTTGCAGCGGAACTTTACTGTCGCCATCGTGGTGCGATGTTGATAGTCGATCCTCGCGCCGAGTGGGCGACCGCCGAAGAGGCCGTAAATGGCGTTCGCAAGCTTGGGTACGCAAGTCCAAATATGCTCGGCTATTTCCCGCGCGTAATGAAACGCAACGGGGTCGACGAGCCGTCGCGGCCGGCCGGTGGGGCGATAGCGGGCCTGCTTTGCAAGCAAGACCGGACATACGGTCCCTGGCAGGATCTGGACCAGCAGGGCATGGGGCTGCACCGCAAGCTGGTTCCCGAGGTCGTTATTGACGCACCCGATCGTCAATCGCTGAATCGCGTCGGGCTCAATGTCGTTGCGACAGGCCCGGCAGGCCGTGCACGACTGAGCGGCTCCGTAACCATGGGTCGGGGCTCGGAGGCGCATCGAGAATTCGCGAGCCTGCCGGTGCGCCGATTCTGTCTGCAGGTGATCAATTCGATTGCCAGTGCAGCCCGATGGGCCGTCTTCGAGTCCGACGATGTGACATTGGTGAACCGTATCCGCGCCCAGGTGCTCACCTATTTTCATGGCCTTTCGGATCTCGGCGCATTCGCCGACCCGCGCTTTGTGGTGCAGTGCGATGCCGGCGCCAGCCATGGGGCCGACGGCAAGAAGCATGGCGTGACGATTTTGCTGGTGTTCCATCCGATCGGAAGTGACCACCCGATTTCACTGACCCTGCACCTGACAGCTTCCGGCTGCCGTGTTGGCAGCACGGTTTTCGCACCGTCGATAGACGGTGCGCCCGAAGCAACACCGGTCTAGTTGACATAATCCTCTTCGCCCTGCATCCACGGCGTGTCATACAAGCATCGGTTTCATGCCACCAATCAATCGGGAGGGGGCATGAGAGAAAGTGATGTTCTGGACAAAAACCCGAACGTATCTCGATCGGCACTGGAAGCCATACACGGCCAGGTATTCGGCTGGGCCCTCTCCCGATCTGACTATGACCCGGTTGTCGCGGAGGATCTCGTGCAACAAGCGTACGTTGAATTGTTAACCGGTAAAGCGCGTTTCGATAACAAGTCGTCGCTCAAGACATTCGTGTTTTCGGTCGTACAAAACCTGGCGCGCAGCCGCTACCGGCGCATCGCATCTCGACTTCGGCTGGTTCAGGCAGCGGGTACGGCCGCGATCGACGATCCCGTTCAGTTGATTGAGCCGAATGAAAATGCGGCAGTGTGGAAAGCAGTGCAGGAATTGCCACAGCGACAGCGCGACATAGTTGAACTTGTCTTTTGCCGCGACATGACGATCGAAGCGGCAGCTGGTGTTATGGGCGTTACCGTCGGTACCGGGAGAGCTCACTACGATCGGGCAAAAAAGGCCTTGAAGTTGAAGCTGACCAATATCGGAGACCGGTTCGATGACTGATTCAGACACAGCGCTGCGAGCGGCGTTACGCAATGCCCAGGCAAGCGTTGAAAAGGGTGACGTGCCGGAATTTGAACGCAGCTGGGCGGCCGCGAACGCACGAACTCGAACATTGCGACGGTGGCACCGGGTGCTCGCCGGGTCGGTGGCGGCGTCGGCTGTTGCGGCCATCGCATTCGGGTTGCTAGTGCCGCGGGAGGTCGAAATGCGATTTGTTGACGAAGACGAGCTCCTGGGGACCACAAGCTGGTCCGCGCCCAGCGATGGTCTGCTGCCCGAACATCGATTTGACATATATCAGGAAATTCCGGTGCTCATCGAGTCAACCGAAACCTATGGAGGTGCGTTGTTATGAAAAAGGGACTTTTGTTAGTGCTGACCGCGGTGACATTGCTTGTGGGTTCGGCGTACGCAGCAGGACCGAAGGACGATGTATTCAAGGGCAAGTTGTTTCCGCCCAATATCATCCTGGAACACAAGGCAGAGCTTGATTTGAGCAAGGCCCAGTTCACGAAGATCAGGGCTGCGGTGGTTGAAGTACAGTCGGGAGTTGCCGAGCATGAGTGGGACATGCAGGAGGCCTACCAGGCGCTGATGAAGGAACTCGACAAGACGCCGATCAATGAGCAGCGCGTTCTGGAGTACGCCGAGATGGCACTGCTGGCTGAAAACCAGGTCAAAAAGAAGCAGATGGCCATGCTGGTCAGGCTTAAAAACCTGCTGACAGCCGAGCAAATAGGCTATCTCGAATCGGTACACGGCAAATAATAAAGAGCGCAACGGAACGTAGTTCCTCGAACCCGCAAGAAAACGGGGCAAGACTATGAGAATGAATCGACTGTTATCAATTTTTGCCTCGCTGATGCTCGGCCTTGCCGGTTGCGGCGGCGGCGGCGACGGAACGTCCCCGCCACCGCCACCGCCACCGCCACCACCCCCGCCGCCCGTAACCAAGGCGGAGGCCTACCAGTTTCTGAACCAGGGTTCCTTCGGGGCGACCGAGGCAGAGGCGCAAACCCTCGTCTCCATGCGCCCGGAAAACTGGATCAATGACCAGATGCAAAAACCGGTATCGCTACAATTGCCGCATTTGCAGGCCGTGCCGCCACCGCAGTTCCCGTTTCAGCTGCATGCGGACCGTGTTGATATCTGGTTCCGCAATTCGCTGTACGGCGAAGATCAGCTGCGTCAACGCGTCGCTTTCGCGCTGTCCGAGATCATGGTCGTTTCACAGCTCGGCGCGCTCGGCAACCTGCCGTTCGCCGTGGCTGACTACTACGATGTACTTGCGGAGAACGCGTTCGGCAACTACCGCGATCTGCTCGAGGACGTCACGCTGCATCCGGCGATGGGGGTATATCTCAGCATGCTTGGCAACGAGAAGCCCGACCCGGTCAACAATATCCGACCTGACGAGAACTACGCGCGTGAAGTCATGCAGCTATTCTCGATCGGACTGGTCGAGCTCAATCTCGACGGAACCGAGAAACTTGACGGGCAGGGACAACCGATCCCGACCTATAACCAGGAAATTATCGAAGGCTTCGCCCATGTATACACGGGCTGGACGTTCGCGGGCGCGCCGAGTTTTCGGCAGGCGCGACCGACACCGTTCAACCAGGTCATCCCGATGCAACTTTATCCGGGGTTTCACGACACGGGCACCAAGACCTTGCTTGGCGGTGAGGAATTACTGGCGGGGCAGAGCGGGGGGCAGGACCTGAGCGATGCGCTCGACAATATCTTTAATCACCCGAACGTCGGGCCATTTATTGCGGTCCGGCTGATTCAACGCCTGGTTACGAGCAACCCGTCGCCGGGCTACGTGCGACGCGTGGCCCAGGTGTTCAACGACAATGGCGCTGGCGTACGCGGCGATCTTGGCGCCGTAGTCAAAGCCATCCTGCTCGATGACGAAGCGCGTCCTGCCATGGCCATGGAAATCGACGGCAAGCTCAAGGAGCCGCTGTTGCGCCTCACACAACTGTGGAAAGCCTACAACGCGACCTCGAACAGCGGCCGATTTCCCCTGAACGCCGCATATATTCTCTTTGGCCAGGGTCCGTTGCAGTCGCCTTCGGTTTTTAATTTCTTCAGCCCGTTCTATGCACCGCCCGGCGAGATTCGGGACAGCAGTCTCGTTGCGCCGGAACTGGAAATTGCAACCGAGTATCAGAACACCTTGTTCACGAACTACATGTTCTACCAGGTATTTGCGCTTAACCAGACGAACGGCGCGTTGGAAGACGACGACATTTACATTAACTTTGAAGAAGAGATGGCAATTGCAGACGACATCGATGCACTGATCGATATGGTCGCCGGTAAACTGCTCGCAGGCCAGATCTCCGACACATTGCGACAGGAGATTGCCGGCATGCTGGCGCGTGTTCCCGAAACGGACACTGCGATACGCGCTGCCGAGACCATCTACTTTGTCGTGACATCACCGGAATACGCTTACCAGCGCTAGTAGCCGGGGAGAACGAATATGAAAACCCTGAATCGACGTGATTTCTTAAAGACCAGCGGTGCGGCCGCGGTATTTGCCGCAACGCCGGGTCTGGCGTATTCACAGGTGGTCGGCACTGCCGGGCCGTTCGACGACTATCGGGCGCTCGTTTGCGTGTTCATGTTTGGCGGCAACGATTCGTTCAACATGCTGGTGCCGAATACCTCCGCGGAGTACCAGGCTTACGCAATGTCGCGACAGAATCTGGCGATACCGCAGCCCGAATTGCTTGAGATCATTCCGGCCTCTACGTTGACACCGGATTTCGGTCTGCACCCGTCGATGGGCGGTATTGATGGGATGGGCGGTATCAGGGGGCTGTTCGATTCGGGGGACGCGGCGTTCGTGACCAACGTAGGACCGTTGGTCGAACGGACGACGAAAGATCAGTACATGAAGGGTCCGTCACCCTTCCGCCGCAGCTGTTTTCACACAACGACCAGCAGGACCAGTGGACGT
>CAWJCA010000036.1:0-31715 GCA_963841165.1 uncultured Gammaproteobacteria bacterium
ACCATCGAGGTCCTGCGACATGCCAAGGCGCATCGCCCGTCGGTCCTGACCAAGACCAGCCTGATGCTTGGCCTGGGCGAACGAGACAATGAAATCATGCAGGCCATGCAGGATCTGCGCCGCGCGAACGTCGATATTCTCACGCTGGGCCAGTATTTGCGGCCGACAGCGAATCACCTTCCCGTCGAACGTTACGTTACGCCGCAGGAGTTCGAGGCCTATCGGGCGGAAGGCCTTGAAAAGGGATTCGTCGAAGTCGTCGCGGGACCCATGGTGCGCTCGAGCTATCGTGCTGAGCAGGTGCTACAAAAAAACAACGTCGGCATCGCGATCTGATAATTCCAACCAGGCTTCAGGATTCCAATGACCCAGTTTCTTGCCGAATACGGCTTATTTCTTCTCAAAGTCATCACGATTTTGGCAGCGATCGTAGTCGTCATCGTGGTTGCAGCGTCGGCGGGGCGCAAGGCCAGTCACGAGGGTCTCGAGGTCGAAAACCTCAACAAGAAATACAAGTCGCTCGCGGATGTCCTGCTCGCCGCCGTATCGACCAAGAGCGAACGAAAAAAAACGGCAAAAGCGCGCAAGAAAGAAGACAAGGCAGAGAGCAAGGTCCCGTCAGCGAGGCCGCGCAGTTTTGTCGTCGACTTCAAGGGCGACCTCAAGGCCAGTGCCGTCGCTTCTCTGCGTGAGGAAGTCAGTGCGATCCTGGACGTCGCGGCCGACGGAGACAACGTTATCGTGCGGCTCGAAAATCACGGCGGAGTGGTCCATGAGCACGGGCTTGCTGCGTCGCAACTTGCGAGAATTCGGGACCACGAGATTCCGCTGCTGATCTGTGTTGACAAGGTTGCGGCAAGCGGCGGATACCTGATGGCTTGCGTCGCATCGAAAGTGTATGCGGCACCGTTTGCCATCCTTGGCTCGATCGGCGTGCTGGCGCAAATTCCAAACTTCAACCGAATGCTCGACAGTCACGGTGTCGACTTCGAGCAAGTCACGGCGGGGAAGTACAAAAGAACGGTAACGATGTTTGGCAAGAACACCGACGAAGATCGTGCCAAGCTGAAAGAAGAACTCGAAGACGTGCACACCTTGTTCAAGGATGCCGTCGCCAGGTTCCGGCCCGATCTGGATCTCGACAAGGTCGCCACGGGAGAGCACTGGTACGGCACAAGGGCACTCGAATACGGCCTCGCGGACGAGATCAGGACGAGCGACGAGTTACTGAAGGAACAGGCGTCGGAGCGCGATTTATACCTGGTATCGTACAAGATCAAGCAGCCGTTACAGAAACGCGTGTTGGCGAACATCGACAGCCTGCTTGAGAAGGCGGACGCGGCCGGCTGGCGTCGCCGATTCGAATCGAGACTGCCGCGCTAGGCCGGAGGAACTGGCTCCCCGTATTCCGGTCGAATGCTATGTAGGTTTGAAGCGTGCCAAGGCGCTATAATCCTGCCATATCTCGAGGAGCCCCAATACGCATGCAAAGACTCAAGTTACTGATCCCTCTCGTTTTTACGGCGCTGATCGTAGCGTCGTGTTCGACCTCTCCAACGGGTCGCAGCCAGATGATCTGGAAATCCGATGCCGAACTCGAAGCTGAAAGTGCGCGCGCATTCAACCAGATGCGCGCCGGTTTGCCGCTGGCCACGGACCGCAAGAAAATTGATTTCGTGGCCTGCGTTGCTCAAGCCGTGGTCGGTGTGCTCGAACCACCACTAAGCGATATCGAATGGGAGCTGGCCGTGTTCGACAGCGATTCCGTCAATGCGTTCGCGATGCCCGGCGGCAAGATCGGCGTATTTACAGGAATCCTGGAAGTCACCGAAAATCAGGACCAACTCGGGGCGGTGATTGGCCACGAGATCGCCCACGTGACGGCACGGCATTCGAATGAACGTGCATCAAGAGCATCGTTGACCGGCGTGGGCATTAATGTTGCTGCAATCATTCTTGGTGGCGGACACAGCGGTGCTACCTACACCGCCCAACAAGCGCTTGGTGCCGGTGCAGCCCTCGGCATCTCCTTGCCACACACACGGGGCCAGGAAAGTGAGGCGGATATCATTGGCCTGGAGTACATGGCTAACGCCGGATTCGACCCGCGTGAAGCGGTGAAACTCTGGCAGCGCATGGATGCTACGACTGACAAGAAGCCCGCAGAGTTCGTCTCCACGCACCCGGCCAGTGAAACGCGCATCGAGGCGCTGGTCTCCGAATGGCCGAAGACGCTGCCCTTGTACAACAAGGCCAAAGAAGAAGGTCGAATCCCGACCTGTTCAAAAGAATAGGGAATAGTGTGCTGATACGTCTTGCGCTGCTGCTGCCGCTTCTGGCTTTGGGTGGCTGCGCGACGCTGGATGACTTCCTTGCCAGCATCAAAAAAGGTCCAGGCGCAGTAGCGTTCAAGGATCGCCCGATCGAGGAGCCGATCGCCCCCAATACATTCCTGCTGGCGGACCCCGAGCAATCGGTCGTTGGCCAGCCGCAGGTCGTATTCACGCGTGCAGAAGATACCTTGTCCGACCTCGCTCGCGAATATGGCCTTGGCTACGACGAAATCGTGACCGCGAACCCTGGCATCGATCCCTGGATGCCGGGCGACAACACGCCGGTATTGCTACCGACTCAATACGTCTTGCCGAACGTGCCGAGAGAGGGTCTCGTTCTGAATATTGCGACCAAGCGGCTGTTTTATTTTCCAGAGAGCGCCGAAGGCGAACCGCAACAGGTGCTGACGTACCCGATCGGCATCGGGCGGGTTGGCTGGGAAACACCGTTGGGTTCGACGCAGGTCGTATCCAAGGCCAGAGATCCGCATTGGTGGGTCCCCTCATCCGTTCGGCGCGAGCACGCAGAGATGGGCAATCCCCTACCTGCCATCGTGCCGCCCGGCCCCGACAACCCCCTCGGCAGTCGCGTTCTGAAACTCGAGATGCCGGGCTACCTGATTCATGGCACCAATCAGCCATACGGCGTCGGTATGCGAGTCAGTCATGGCTGCGTCCGCCTTTACCCGGAGAACATCGAGTCCCTGTATTCGCTCGTCGACATCGGCGTGCCCGTCATGATCATCAACGAGCCCTACCAGATGGGTAAGCAGGACGGGTTCCTTTACTTCGAATCACATGCGCCGCTCAAAGACGATGAAGTGTCGGCGGAGATGCGTTTGCAGGCCTTGTTGGATGCGTACGCCGATGTCTCGGGAAAGCCATTGAACGATCATCTGCAAAATCACGTCAGGTCGCTCGCCGAAGCGGCGTCGGGTCTGCCCGTGAGTATCGCCATGTACGACGCCGACGAGTTTCTTTCCCGGGCGCGTGTTGTCCATAACACGGTTGAGGCGGATCCGAATGCGCCGACGTTGATCGAAGTCCGTGAGATGATGGACGAAGTCGACGACGAAGAGGAACTGTTGTGAGCGAATGGCTGGACCTGATGCTTGAAGAAATAGCGCGTAAGCGGCGCGAGTCTCGCGAAGCAGAGGATGAACTCAAGCGGCGTGAACAAGCGACCGAAGAAAAGCCAGCGGCTCCCGCGTCGAGTCAATCGAAGTAGGTCATGAATTCCTCAGGGATATTGTCTGCCGAACAAGGCCGGTCTGTCGTCACGGGAAGTGCCTGCGAGTTGTAGGTGTTCCAAAAAAGGTAGTTCTCCCCCGCATAGTCTTCCCCCGCCAGGTCATGCAACAGCGCCGCCATGGCTTTACCCGTGTACGTGGTTTCCAGAGCAAGTCCGAGCTCGTTGTTTGCAACGGAGACCGCATCAGCAGTGATCCCATCGGCAACCGCATAACCGCCGGCAAAGAATTCATCGCGCCAGCGCAATTGAGCGCGATCAACGACGCTCACCTCGATCGAAGGGTCCAGTCGGTTCAGAAGCACTGCCGTTTTTCGCAGCAGGCGCCCGAACGTTTCGGGGTTCGTGATGTGCCTGTCCACGACCCGGACGGCGTGTACTTCGGTCGGTAGCCCGGCTAATGCCAGGCCGAGCGACAGCCCTGCCGCGCTGCCCATTGTGCCGTTGGCGATGTAGACGCGGTGTGGTGCTGCAACATCGCCGGCGGCGACCTGGGTGGCAAGTTCGAGCCCGGCGTTGACGAAACCGACCGCACCCAGCCAGCAGGACCCACCGAGCGGCACGACCCAGGATCGGCGGCCCTGCAGGTAGCGACGGTATGTCGCAAGACGATCAGCGTTGCCGGGGTAGCGAACAATTTCCGTTCCGATCCGGCGATGCATGTTCAGCGTTCTCGGAATAGTCGGCGTCTTTTTCTGGTCAGCAAGAATGCAGGTGCATTCAAAGCCCAGTCGTACCGAAAAGATAGCTGTCGCGAGCGCATGGTTCGAGCCGACCGAACCAAATGTCGCGACCCGCTTCGCGCCTCGTTCTTTGGCTCGTTGAAAGATGTATTCCAGTTTGCGGACCTTGTTGCCGCCATAGTGCGCACTGCTCACATCATCGTGCTTTATCGACACCGTGCGTGGCCCCTCGGGAGTGTCGAAACGAACGGTGGACACCGGCGTCGGCAAATCAGCGATTACGACCTTTCGCAGCCGATCTGCCAGTACGGGATAAGCGGCGGACAGGGAATCAGTCATAAGTGGAGATTATCGAAGTGCACTGGGTATCGCGAATGCTTTAGAATGCAGGCACGCTTTTCTGACCCGAGCGGAGACAGGTTTGTCAGAAGCAGTTGACCATGGCATCACGGTCACAGAAATCGCGGCGATGGATCAGTCCATTGACGTATCCAAAGAGACGACCGCGGCCTTTATCGGCCGCGCGCTTCGTGGTCCGCTCAATACGCCGTTACTGGTTCGAAACTTCGGTGAGTTTCGACGTCGCTTTGGTGATACCTGGTCGCGCTCGAGTCTCGGTCCGGCGGTAAAACAATTCTTCGAGCATGGCGGGCAGCGACTGTACATCGTGCGCGTCGCGAACAACGCGCGAGGTGCGATGATTTGCTTGCCGGCGAGCGGCACGGCAGTCGTGCTGCGCGCGATCGAACCCGGCTCGACCGAATTCATTCGCGCCGCCGTTGACTACGATGCAATCGATGACGACGACTTGTTCAACCTCACGTTACAGCGAGTCAACCCGGCGACGGGTCTCGTCGTCGACCAGGAACTGTTCAAGAAGGTGTCTTACAAGGAAGGCGCAGAAGAGTTTGTTGGCGATGCCTTGCTGACGTCGACGTTGGCGCACCTGGAGCACCCATATCCCGCGCACAGACCAGAGCCGACCTTGAAGCAGGGCAGGCGATTTGAATCATCCTACATCGACCCAACTCAGCCCGGCACCGACGGTACCGAATTGACGGACTACGACCTGATCGGCTCGCGCAAAGCGCACAAGGGACTGTTCGCACTCGAAAACATCGAGAGCTTCGACGTGTTGTATCTGCCGCCGCCCGGGAAAGGCGTTGATGCGGGACCCACCGCAATTCTCGCAGCGGAACTTTACTGTCGCCATCGTGGAGCGATGTTGATAGTCGATCCTCGCGCCGAGTGGGCGACCGCCGAAGAGGCCGTAAATGGCGTTCGCAAGCTTGGGTACGCAAGTCCAAACATGCTCGGCTATTTCCCGCGCGTAATGAAACGTAACGGAGTCGACGAGCCGTCGCGGCCGGCCGGTGGGGCGATAGCGGGCCTGCTTTGCAAGCAGGACCGGACATACGGTCCCTGGCAGGATCTGGACCAGCAGGGCATGGGGCTGCACCGCAAGCTGGTTCCCGAGCTCGTTATTGACGCACCCGATCGTCAATCGTTGAATCGCGTCGGGCTCAATGTCGTTGCGACAGGCCCGGCAGGCCGGGCACGACTGATCGGCTCCGTAACCATGGGTCGAGGCTCGGAGGCGCATCGAGAATTCGCGAGCCTGCCGGTACGCCGATTCTGTCTGCAGATCATCAATTCGATTGCCAGTGCAGCCCGATGGGCCGTCTTCGAGTCCGACGATGTGACATTGGTGAAACGTATTCGCGCCCAGGTGCTCACCTATTTTTATGGCCTTTCGGATCTCGGCGCATTCGCCGACCAGCGCTTCGTGGTGCAGTGCGATGCCGGCGCGAGTCATGGGGCCGACGGCAAGAAGCATGGCGTGACGATCTTGCTGGTATTCCATCCAATCGGAAGCGACCACCCGATTTCACTGACCCTGCACCTGACAGCTTCCGGCTGCCGTGTTGGCAGCACGGTTTTCGCACCGTCAATAGACGGCGCGCCCGAAGCAACACCGGTCTAGTTGACATAATCCTCTTCGCCTTGCATCCACGGCGTGTCATACAAGCATCGGTTTCATGCCACCAATCAATCGGGAGGGGGCATGAGAGAAAGTGATGTTCTGGATAAAAACCCGCACGTATCTCGATCGGCACTGGAAGCCATACACGGCCAGGTATTCGGCTGGGCCCTCTCCCGTTCTGACTATGACCCGGTTGTCGCGGAGGATCTCGTGCAACAAGCGTACGTTGAATTGTTAACCGGTAAAGCGCGTTTCGATAACAAGTCGTCGCTCAAGACGTTCGTGTTTTCGGTTGTGCAAAACCTGGCACGGAGCCGCTACCGGCGCATCGCATCTCGACTTCGGCTGGTTCAGGCAGCAGGTACGGCCGCGATCGACGATGCCGTTCAGTTGATTGAGCCGAATGAAAATGCGGCAGTGTGGAAAGCAGTGCAGGAATTGCCACAGAGACAGCGCGACATAGTTGAACTTGTTTTTTGCCGCGACATGACGATCGAAGCGGCAGCTGGTGTTATGGGCGTTACCGTCGGTACCGGGAGAGCTCACTACGATCGGGCAAAAAAGGCCTTGAAGTTGAAGCTGACCAATATCGGAGACCGGTTCGATGACTGATTCAGACACAGCGCTGCGAGTGGCGTTACGCAATGCCCAGGCAAGCGTTGAAAAGGGTGACGTGCCGGAATTTGACCGCAGCTGGGCGGCCGCGAACGCGCGAACTCGAACATTGCGACGGTGGCACCGGGTGCTCGCCGGGTCGGTGGCGGCGTCGGCTGTTGCGGCCATCGCGTTCGGGTTGCTCGTGCCGCGGGAGGTCGAAATGCGATTTATTGACGAAGACGATCTCCTGGGGACCACAAGTTGGTCCGCGCCCAGCGATGGTCTGTTGCCCGAACATCGATTTGACATATATCAGGAAATTCCGGTGCTCATCGAGTCAACCGAAACCTATGGAGGTGCGTTGTTATGAAAAAGGGATTTTTGTTAGTACTGACCGCGGTGACATTGCTTGTGGGTTCGGCGTACGCAGCAGGACCGAAGGACGATGTATTCAAGGGCAAGTTGTTTCCGCCCAATATCATCCTGGAACACAAGGCAGAGCTTGATTTGAGCAAGGCCCAATTCACGAAGATCAGGGCTGCGGTGGTCGAAGTACAGTCGGGAGTTGCCGAGCATGAGTGGGACATGCAGGAGGCTTACCAGGCGCTGATGCTGGAACTCGACAAGACGCCGATCAATGAGCAGCGCGTTCTGGAGTATGCCGAGATGGCACTGCTGGCCGAAAACCAGGTCAAAAAGAAGCAGATGGCCATGCTGGTCAGGCTTAAGAACCTGCTGACAGCCGAGCAAATAGGCTATCTCGAATCGGTACATGGCAAACAAAAAGAGCGTAACGGAACGTAGTTCCTCGAACCCGCAAGAAAACGGGGCAAGACTATGAGAATGAATCGACTGTTATCAATTTTTGCCTCGCTGATGCTCGGCCTTGCGGGTTGCGGCGGCGGAGGCGACGGAACGTCCCCGCCACCGCCACCACCACCCCCGCCGCCGCCCGTAACCAAGGCGGAGGCCTACCAGTTTCTGAACCAGGGCTCGTTCGGGGCAACGGAAGCCGAGGCCCAACGCGTCATTTCGATGCGTCAGGAAGCCTGGATCGACGACCAGATGCAAAAGCCGGTATCGCTGCAATTGCCGCACTTGCAGGCGGTGCCGCCACCGCAGTTCCCGTTTCAGCTGCATGCGGACCGTGTCGATATCTGGTTCCGCAATTCGCTGTACGGCGAAGATCAGCTGCGTCAACGCGTCGCATTTGCGCTGTCCGAGATCATGGTCGTTTCACAGCTCGGCGCGCTCGGCAATCTGCCGTTCGCCGTGGCCGACTACTACGATGTGCTCGCGGAGAACGCGTTCGGCAACTACCGCGATCTGCTCGAGGACGTCACGCTGCATCCGGCGATGGGCGTATATCTCAGCATGCTCGGCAACGAGAAGCCCGACCCGGTCAACAATATTCGACCTGACGAGAACTACGCGCGTGAAGTCATGCAGCTATTCTCGATCGGACTGGTTGAGCTCAATATCGACGGAACCGAGAAACTGGACGGGCAGGGACAGCCGATCCCGACCTATAACCAGGAAATTATCGAAGGATTCGCTCACGTCTACACGGGCTGGACCTTCGCCGGTGCGCCGAGTTTTCGGCAGGCGCGACCGACACTGTTCAACCAGGTCATCCCGATGCAGCTTTATCCGGGTTTTCACGACACGGGCACCAAGACCTTGCTCGGCGGTGAGGAATTGCCGGCAGGGCAGAGCGGCGCGCAGGATCTCAGCGATGCGCTCGACAATATCTTTAATCACCCGAACGTCGGGCCGTTTATTGCGATCCGGCTGATTCAGCGGCTGGTGACGAGCAATCCGTCGCCGGGCTACGTGCGACGCGTGGCCGAGGTGTTCAACGACAATGGCTCTGGCGTTCGCGGCGATCTCGGCGCCGTCGTCAAAGCCATCCTGCTGGATGACGAAGCGCATCCTGCCATGGCCATGGAAATCGACGGCAAGCTCAAGGAACCGCTGCTGCGCCTGACGCAACTGTGGAAAGCCTACAACGCGACCTCGAACAGCGGCCGTTTTCCCCTGAATGCCGCCTACATTCTCTTTGGCCAGGGTCCGCTGCAGTCGCCTTCGGTTTTTAATTTCTTCAGCCCGTTCTATGCACCGCCCGGCGAGATTCGGGACAGCAGTCTCGTTGCGCCGGAACTGGAAATTGCAACCGAGTATCAGAACACCTTGTTCACGAACTACATGTTCTACCAGGTATTTGCGCTCAACCAGACGAACGGCGCGCTGGAAGACGACGACATCTACATCAACTTCGAAGAAGAGATGGCAATTGCAGACGACATCGATGCACTTATCGATATGGTCGCCGGCAAACTGCTCGCAGGCCAGATCTCCGACACCTTGCGACAGGAGATTGCCGGCATGCTGGCGCGTGTTCCCGAAACGGACACTGCGATACGCGCCGCCGAGACCATCTACTTTGTTGTGACATCACCGGAATACGCGTACCAGCGCTAGGTCGCTGGGGAGAACGAATATGAAAACCCTGAATCGACGTGATTTCTTAAAGACCAGCGGTGCGGCCGCGGTATTCGCCGCAACGCCGGGTCTGGCGTATTCACAGGTGGTCGGCAGTGCCGGGCCGTTCGACGATTATCGTGCGCTCGTTTGCGTGTTCATGTTTGGCGGCAACGATTCGTTCAACATGCTGGTGCCGAATACCTCGGCGGAGTACAGCGCCTACGCAATGTCGCGACAGAATCTGGCGATACCGCAGACCGAATCTGCTTGAGATCATTCCGGCCTCTACGTTAACGCCGGATTTCGGTCTGCACCCGTCGATGGGCGGTATCGATGGGATGGGCGGTATCAAGGGGCTGTTCGATTCGGGGGATGCGGCGTTCGTGACCAACGTAGGACCGCTCGTCGAACGGACGACGAAAGATCAGTACTTGAACGGGTCCGTCACACTTCCGCCGCAGCTGTTTTCACACAACGATCAGCAGGATCAGTGGACGTCATTACGCGGCAATGTGCCCAGCAAGACCGGCTGGGCAGGGCGCATGGCAGACCTGATTCAGAGCGTCGTCACAGAGCAGCAGATGGCGACCAACGCATCATTGTTCGGTGCAAACCTGTTTCAGTCGGCCGATCAGACTGTCGCTTACGTAATGGGGCCTAGCGGGCCGATCCAGTTCGAAGGCTTTTCGACCGATCCCGAACAGTATTCTATTCGAGCAGCGCGAAGCGTTTCGGCGTGTCGTCGAAGCCCAATATGGCACAGTTTACGAGCGCGGCTTTGCCGAAGTTCAGCGGCGCGCGATTGACGCTGCGGACACTGTGACTGCCGCTATCGAATCCGCACAGCCGATCAACGCGCCGTTTCCACAGTCGCAGCTGGGTGCCCAGCTTGAAACCGTCGCGCGGCTGATCGCCGTTCGCGACCAACTGCAAATGAAACGCCAGGTGTTCTTCGTGGCCACAGGTGGCTTCGACTCGCATGACAATCAGAATGACGATCAACCCGGGCTGCTCGGTGGCATCAGCGATGCGATCTCAGCGTTTCATGAGGCGACGGTCGAGCTCGGCGTTGCCGACAGCGTTACAACGTTCACGCAGTCGGACTTCGGTCGCACCCTCACGTCCAACGGCGACGGCACAGATCACGCCTGGGGCGGCAACCAGCTCGTGGTCGGCGGCGCCGTCAATGGGGGCGATCTGTATGGCAGCTTTCCGCTGCTCGAAATTGGTGGCCCCGAAGACGTCGGTGGTGGCCGCATGATTCCTTCAACGTCCGCGGATCAATACGCGGCCACGCTCGCCAAATGGTTTGGAATTCCCGATATCGATCTCGATATCGTGGCGCCGAACCTCGTCAATTTTGCGGAGCGGGACCTAGGGTTTATGATCACCTGATTCAATATCAGGAATTCCCGCAATGAAGTTACTCACCTCAGCCGTGCTGGCTGCGGTCCTGCTGGTTGCCGCGTGTGGTGGCCCACAGGATCGGGCCGCAAGCGAGCAAACCCAGGCCGACCCATCCGCCACATTACACGCCTTGTTCGATGAGTATTTCGAGCGCAATCTCGAAATGAACCCGATCTCGGCCACCTTTATTGGCGATTATCGTTACAACGATCGCCTGGCAAATACGAATAGCCCGGAATATCGTGCCGCAGCGACTGCAATGGACGAGGAGTTTCTGCAGCGTCTGCTGGCAATCGATCGAGAGCAGCTCGATTACCAGGACCAGCTCAGCTATGACTTGTTCAGGATCAAACGCGAGCAGTCGCTGGAAGGCAATCAGTTTCCGTCCCACCTGCAGCCGATCAACCAGTTTTACTCACTCACCAGTTTCTTCGTGCAACTGGGCAGCGGCTCCAGCGCGCATCCTTTCAAGACTGTCAAGGACTACGACGATTTCCTGAGTCGCGCCGACCAGTTCGCGGTCAATGTCGACCAGGTCATTATCAACATGAAAGAAGGCATGCGCGAGGGCATAGTGCAGCCGCGTATCCTGATGGAAAAGCTTGTGCCGCAGCTTGAATCGCAGTTCGTCGACGATCCTGAGGACAGCAGTTTTTATGCGCCGATTCGGAACATGCCCGTTGACTTCAGCGATGCGGACCGTGAGCGACTCACCACTGCCTATGCCGACAAGATCAGTAACACGATCAT
Organism: uncultured Gammaproteobacteria bacterium; assembly: GCA_963841165.1. GTDB lineage: Bacteria > Pseudomonadota > Gammaproteobacteria > Steroidobacterales > Woeseiaceae > UBA1847. The sequence goes on from CAWJCA010000036.1 coordinate 11,488, forward strand.
CCCTGCCTATGAGCGACTGAATAATTTCATCGGCGATGAATACCTTGCCGCGGCTCGCGAAACGGTTGGGCTTTATGCGTTGCCAAATGGCGAAGACTGGTATTCCTACCTGGTGCGGGTGCGTACGACGACCGATATGACACCCGATGAAATCCACCAGGTCGGCCTCGACGAGGTCGCGCGAATTCACGGCGAAATGCGGGGCGTCATGGAGGAAGTCGGTTTCGAGGGCAACCTCAAGGACTTCTTCGAGTTCGTCAATACGGATGACCAGTTCTTCTTCGATGATGCCGAGCAGCTGATCCAGGGCTACCGTGACATGACGGAACACGTCAGCGAACTGTCGAAAAACCTGTTTGAGATCTTTCCGAAGACAGCGTTCGAAGTTCGGCGTGTGGAACCGTTTCGCGAGAAGTCCGCGGCTGGCGGCTCGTACATGGCAGGAACGGCGGACGGCTCGCGCCCCGGTGTCTTTTACGCCAATGCCTACGACATCAAGGCGCGCGGCAAGTGGGCGATGGAATCGTTGTTCTTGCATGAGGCAATTCCCGGCCACCACTTCCAGATCATGATCCAACGCGAGAATGAGGCTCTGCCCGAGTTCCGGCGTTACGGTGGCTTTACGGCCTTCTCGGAAGGCTGGGGGCTCTATGCGGAGTCGATCGGCAAGGAACTCGGCGTTTTCACGGACCCCTACCAGTATTTTGGTGGCCTGAATGCCGAGCTCTGGCGAGCGATTCGACTGGTTGTCGATACGGGTATCCACTCAAAAGGCTGGACCCGGCAACAGGTGCTCGACTACATGTACGCGAATTCCGCGGTGGCCGAGGCGCGCGCTGTCGCGGAAGCCGAACGATTCATGGCAATTCCCGGGCAGGCGCTGGCTTACAAGGTTGGTCAACTCAAGATTCGGGCGATACGCGATGATGCGGAGGCCAGGCTCGGTGACAAATTTGACGTCAAGGATTTTCACACGCAGGTGCTGAAGGACGGCGCCATGCCGCTGTCGATACTGGAAGCCAAGATCGATCGCTGGATCGAAGCACAGATCTAGGCCTGGGCCGACGATGAAACTTGATCGCTTCATTCGTATTGCAATAGCCATTGCCGTCGCGCTGGTTTTTGTCATCGCGATTGGTGCGTTGCTGTTTATTTCTGAATCAGCGCTCAACGTCTGGGATCGCCTGAAAGCCGGGCCCCCGGCGCTCCTTTACGCGTACATGGCCGTGATGCTGTTACTCGTTGTCGCCGCGCTGTGGTTGATCTGGCGCCTTGTCGTCCGGCGCAAGATCACGCCGGCGAGAGCCGTCGTATCCCGGCCGCTGTCCAAACAGGAAATCGAAGAACGAATTCGCGAAGCCGAAGCCGCCGGGGTCGATGTTGCGAGTGCGCAGGCCGAGCTGAAGGAGTTGGCGACGCGCCAGCAACATGGCGCGATCAACCTGTGTTTCTTCGGTGAAATCAGCACCGGCAAGAGTTCACTGATCAAAGCCCTCGTTCCCGAAGCCGACGTTCTGATCGATGTGGTTGGCGGTTCCACTGACGATGTACGCCATTATCGCTGGCGCAACGAAGCCGGCAACGAGATATTGCTGACCGATGTACCGGGCATCGGTGGCATTGACGGTCAGCTCTCCGCTATTGCCGCTGATGAGGCCAAGCGCGCACACGTCGTATTATTTGTTTGTGATAGCGACCTGACCCGAGCGGAGATTCGTTCCATCGAAGCGCTCCTGGCTTTTGACAAACCGCTGGTACTCGTTCTCAACAAGGCAGATCGCTTCACCAGCGAGGAACAGGCGACGCTCATGCAAAAATTGCTTGAACGGGTCGACGAGGTTGGTGGTCAACTGCAGCGCGATCATGTGGTTGCCGTGACCGCGGGCGGGGAGTCCGATGTCATCGAGCGGCACGAGGACGGCCGCGAGCAAACCGTGCGCCGCAGCCGGCCAGCCGACATCGGCGTGCTCGTTGTCGCAATCAATCGACTGCTCGAGACGGACGAAGTACCGCTCGACCTGCGGCGCGAACGTGCCGTGTTCCAAATGGCCGCAACACGGCTTGCAGAAGCCGAAGCGCAGTATCGACTGCAGCGCTCCGAGCAGATTATTCGCAGCGCGACTCGCAAGGCTGTTGTCGGCGCGCTGGCCGCGATCAGCCCCGGAACTGATATCCTGATCCAGGGCTACGTCGGCACGACACTGACGCAGCAGCTCTGCAAGCTCTATGGGGCTACGCCGCGCGATCTCGATATTGAAGAATTCCTGTCCTTGAGCCAAAGTCGGGTCGGCCGTGCCCTTCCTTTGTCGCTTGCCGTTGCCGGCAATGGGCTGAAAGCATTTCCCGGTTTGGGTACGGTTGCAGGCGGCCTGGTGCATGCGGTGGCCTACGGACTGATTTTCGACGCGCTGGGGCGAAGCCTGGTGTTGTCTCTGTCCCGTCACGGTGAGCTCGTACCTGAAACGGCCAGCAAAGAATTCGAGGATGGCATCAGTGAGCATTTGGAAGCGGGCGTTCGCCGCGTTGCCAGGATGGCCCTGGAAGAAAAAGGGGACTGAGCCACCGTCCGACGGCGGCTCGGATCACCTGAGTCTTGCACGCGAAAGTTTACGCGAACTTATTCAGGACTCGCGCCTGCCCGACGGTGTGCGCGACTCGCTCGCGCAAGACTACGAAGCCGTGCAAGCGATGCTCGACAAATTGGAACACGGCCACCTGCACCTGTCTGCGTTCGGTCGGGTCAGCACCGGCAAGTCCTCGCTACTGAACGCCCTGATCGGCGAAGACATGTTTTCCGTTAGTCCGCTGCACGGTGAGACACGACAATCATCCATGCAAGCCTGGAACCAGGTCGAGGCCGGCGGAGTTTTCCTGATCGATACGCCCGGCCTGGACGAAGCCGGTGGAGAAGATCGTGAAGCGCTCGCCAGGGAAGTCGCCGGTCGCTCGGATCTCGTCATGTTTGTCCTCGACAGTGATATCACGGACACCGAGCTGGACGCGCTCAAAGCCGTGCTGGCGCAGGGTCGGCCGGTGCTTGTTGTGCTGAACAAGTCCGACTTGTACACCAGCCAGGAGCGTGATGCCCTGTTGCGTTCGATACGTGCGAAAACAAAGCAAATTATCGATCCCGCCAACGTCATAGCAACGGCGGCGCATCCGCGGCCGCAGACCGTGGTCGCCGTTGATGCGGGCGGTAACGAAACGACATCAGCACGAGACCAGGATTCGGACGTAGCGGAACTGCGCCTCAGACTATGGGAAATCCTCGAGGCGGAAGGCAAGACGCTGGCAGCGCTCAACGCCAGCCTGTTCGCAGCCGATCTTTCCGACCAGGTTGGCCGTCGAATTCTTGCCGCGCGGCGCGAACTCGGGGAAAAACTGGTGCGCACTTACTGTGTCGGAAAAGGTATTGCGGTTGCATTCAATCCTGTCCCGGTTGCGGATCTGTTTGCGGCCGCTTTTATCGACGTGGGCATGGTTGTGCACTTGTCGCGGGTTTACGACCTGCCGCTAAGCAACCAGGAAGCCGGCTCCATTGTAAAAGTCATCGTCGCGGAATCCGCCGCATTGATGGGCACGGTGTGGGCCCTGCACTTCGTTTCCAGCGCACTCAAAGTCGGTACTCTCGGCCTTTCGACAATTCTCACGGCGGGCGCGCAGGGCGCCATTGCGTATTACAGTACCTACCTGGTCGGCCGTGCCGCGGCGGAATACCTGGCGAAGGGAAAATCGTGGGGCGATGGCGGACCCAAGACGGTCGTCAAGCAGATTCTCGAGTCCCTGGACCGGGACACCGTGCTGCACGACGCCAAACGCGAAATTCAGGCCCGGCTCGGGCTCAGCTGAGCGCTTTGCAATGGATCGCGAAACGCGAATGCGCCGTATCTGGGAGACGATTCAGGAAATTCCCAGGGGCTGCGTTGCGAATTACGGCCAGGTTGCTGAGATTGCCGGCATACCGCGCGGTGCGCGACAGGTTGCCTACGCATTGCGACACGCGCCCAGGAGCCTCGACTTGCCCTGGCACCGTGTAATCACAGCGTCCGGTAAGAGCGCATTTGACGCCAATAGCCGGCACTTCAAAATGCAGTGCAACCGGCTCATTGAAGAAGGTGTGCCGGTCATTAATGGCAAAGTCGACATGAAGAAATATCGCTGGGCCCCCGGGCTCGATGAGTTATTGTGGAAGCCGTCGTCTACCTGGGATGAATCTTGAGCGTCAAACGCAAAATGCGATTGTTTTTTGTGCGCCTGTTGCTCAGCAGAAGAACTCGCATTATTTCTCGTCGGCTCAGGGAAATACGTCGACGCTTGCTCAGACGGCCACATGTGGTTTCGGTGTTCCTGCAACTCGATGATCCGTACTCCTACTTGTTAGCTCACTACTTGCCCGGCTTTGCAGAGCACTATGACATCGAGCTTCGCCTGCATCTGTCGGAAGCGCTCGGTGATGAGTATCAGCCGGCACCGGAAATGCTCGCTGAATATGCGGTCAATGACTGTGAACGCCTAGCGTGTGAGCTGGGCATTCCGTTTCTCGACAAAGGATCAAGCCCGCCCGTCGAGCATCGGCTTGCGATGCTGGATGCAGTCGCCGCCTGTTATGGGGCAGAGAATTTCGATGCAGAATTACTTCAGGTGCTAACGGTATTCTGGAGGGGTGACGCAGAGGCGGCGTCTCGCAGGAGAGGCAGCGCCGAAGCGAAAGGTGCGGCGGACACAGTAATTCGTGATTCGCAGCAGTTGCAAATACGTCACGGACACTACAACAGCGCCATGCTGCACTACGAAGGCGAGTGGTATTGGGGTGTTGATCGATTGCCCTACCTGCTGGACCGTCTGAACGATTTGGGCGCGGCCCGGCAGGCTTCTCCGGACCGCTTGCTCGCGTCCATTCGACAGGCGATGCAGGTCACGCTGCCAGTGACACCGCCGTCTGCCGCAAAGAACCTGCCACCGCTTGAGTTCTTCCATTCTATTCGCAGTCCGTATTCCTATCTTGCGCTCCGGCGCGCCTTTGATATCGCTGACGCCTATGGATCTGGAGCTGCTACTGCGGCCAGTGTTACCCATGGTCATGCGAGGCATGCAGGTGCCGACGCAAAAGTTGCTTTATATTCTCAAGGACGCAGCACGCGAGGCCGAACGACTCGGCATAGCGTTCGGCAGGTTCGCCGACCCGGTGGGCACTGCCACCGAGCGAAGCCTCGCCGTCTTTCGATACGCGGAGTCGGAAAAGCGCGGCAGGGAATTCCTGCAGAACGCCGGCGAAGCGATCTGGAGCCAGGCTGTCGATGTTGCAAGCGACGCGGGCATGCGGTCAGTGACTGGCAAGACAGGCCTGTTCTGGCCCGATGTCAAAGCGGCTATGGAAAATGATGAATGGCGCGCAGCGATCGAAGAGAATCGTGAGTCGATGATGGCATCGGGCTGTTGGGGAGTGCCGACGATGCGTATCGGCGATTTCGCGGTGTGGGGACAGGACCGCGACTGGCTACTGGTCCGGCATATTGAAGAACTGTGTGACACCGGGGACGGAATACTCGTATGACAACGGTGATTTTTTCTCACGGCCAGGAAAGCGGTCCGTGGGGAAGCAAGATTCGTGCAATGGCCGAGCGGGTCAAGAGCCTGGGCTGTGCCGCGGACAGCATTGATTATCGCGGTATCGCCGAGCCGACGGAGCGCGTCGCGAAACTCGTGCGCGAATGCGCGCATATCGAAGACCGGCTTATCCTGGTGGGATCCAGCATGGGTGGTCACGTGGCGACGGCGGCGGCCGACGAACTGGGCGCGGCGGGGCTATTCGTACTCGCGCCGGCCTACTACATGGAGGGCTACGAGGCACTGACGCCGTCACCGCCGGGCATGCCGATTTGCATTGTGCATGGCTGGCATGATGATATTGTGCCCGCAGAGAACAGTATTCGATTCGCACGTAGTTGCGGCGCCACATTACATATGATCAATGGCGACCATCGACTGACGGCGAACATCGACGAGATAAACGAATATCTGACCTATTTCATAAATAAAACGACCGAATAATTCGGAAAGTTGGGAGGAACACATGAAACATCTATTGGTATTGATAATGACCCTGACCCTGTTCGCCTGTGGCGGCAAGGACGCGGGTGATACAGCAAAAGGCGCCATGGAGTCGGCGAAAGACACCGCGAAAGAAGCAGCAGCCGCTACCAAGGACGCGGCCGGTGACACAATGGAAGCGGCCGACGATGCTGATGGACGATGCGAGCCGATGCGGCCGGAGAAATGGCTGATGACGCGATGGAGGCGGGCGAAGACGCGATGGAAGCCGGTAAAGGCGCCATGGGCGACGCCATGAAGAAAGCTGAAGGCGTTGAAGACACTGATGATGAAAAAGAAAGAAGAGGCTGACGCTGCTATCAAGGACGCGACGAAACCCTGACGTTTGCTGCGCCTGGAGCTTCCAGCTCCAGGCGCATTCCTTCGCGCGCAAATCTGAAGCCGCGCTTCTCTACCTCGGCCTGTTCCGGGCTGCCATTATTTAGCAACGGGTTGCTGTGATTCATGTGAATGAAGATCACGTGAGTTGTCGAATCCGGTAGACTTGTGCGCCATGAACATCGCAGGTCTCATTGTTCGCCCCCTCTATTTGCTGGCCGGAAAGGTGTTCTCCTTATGGGCACGGCCGGTCATTCAGCCGGACACACCTTTCGAGTTAATTACCGATAAAGATGCGGCGGTTTGTTACGTACTCGAGACGGGCGGGCTTGCCGATCTGCTGGCGCTAGAGCGCGCCTGTGCCACGCACGGCTTGCCATCGCCGACGAGCACCTTCGAATTTTGTGGCACTGGTGAGCACCGGCGCGTGGTTGTGCTGCGCCGAATGGAGGGTATCTTTTACAGGCGCCCCAGCAAGACCGGCTCGCAACGGCTGCGGCGCCTGGTCGAAGCATCTGAACTTGGCGAGCAAAATTTGTTACTGATTCCGGTCGCGATTTACTGGGGAAGGTCACCTCAGAAAGAACGATCACTGGTCAAGCTGCTGTTTTCCGAGGACTGGGATGCGGTGGGCCGCACGCGCAAGTTCTTCGCGACATTGCTGTTGGGCCGTAACACGCTGCTGCGATTCAGTCATGCACTGCCGCTGCGGTCTATCGGCGCCGAAGGCCGGGGTTCGGATGTCGCGTATCGCAAGGTTTTCAGGATCCTGCGCGTCCATTTTCGCCAGCGCCGGGCTGCCACTGTTGGCCCCGATTTGTCGCACCGTCGTACATTGGTCAACCAGGTGTTGCGTACCCCGGAGGTTCGTCGCGTGATCCTGGCAGAGGCGGGCGATGATTTTCGCAAGCAGGAACTCGCGCGCCGTAAGGCGGAGAAATACGCGCTTGAGATCGCGGCAAACATTTCCTATCCGACAGTCCGCGTCCTGGAGCGCTTTTTGCGTTGGCTCTGGAATCGCATCTACGACGGCATCGAGCTGAGCCACATGGATCGTCTGCACGAGGTCGCCCGCGGAAAAGAAATCGTCTATGTGCCCTGTCATCGCAGCCACATCGACTACCTGCTGCTGAGCTACATCATGTACGTCGAAGGGCTCCATCTTCCGCATGTCGCAGCAGGCATAAACCTGAACATGCCAATTGTCGGCGGCATCCTGCGTCGCGGAGGCGCGTTTTTCCTGCGACGCAGTTTCAAAGGCAATCGTCTCTATGCGGCCGTGTTCGACGCCTACCTGCACCAGATCCTCGTCAAAGGCCATTCGATCGAGTATTTCGTCGAAGGCGGTCGCAGCCGCACCGGACGACTGCTCGCGCCCAAGGGCGGAATGCTGGTCATGACGGTCAACTCCTACATCAAGAGCCCACAGCGCCCGGTTGTCTTCGTGCCGATCTACTTTGGCTACGAAAAGCTGATCGAGGGTGATTCGTTCATCAGCGAAATGGGCGGCGGGCAGAAGAAGAAAGAGTCGCTGGGCGGGCTGATCCGGTCATTAAAGTCGCTTCGCGAACACTTCGGCAAGGTATACGTGAATATCGCGGAGCCAATCGAGCTGGAACAGGTACTCGATCAGATGCACCCTGGCTGGCGCGAGTACGAATCAGACAACGGCGAGCGACCGCCATGGCTGGCCGGCATCGTCGATGGAATCGGCAGACAGATAATGAGCGGCATAAATTCGGCCGCCGCCGTTACGCCGGTCAGTTTGCTCGCTTATGTGCTGCTGGCGACGCCGAAACAGAAGATCGGAATTGACGAACTGCGTCGGCAGCTGACCTTGAGTCTCGATCTCATGAAGCGCTTCAAGTACTCCGACTCGGTGACCTTGCCGGACTGGAGTGCCGACGAAATTATCGAACACTGCGAGAAACTGGAGGTCGTCAGCCGCACGACTCACCCGATGGGTGAGGTCATTCACATGACCGAGCACACGGCTGTGCTCATGACTTACTTTCGCAATAACATTCTGCACCTGCTGGCCGTACCGGCGTCGGTTGCCTGCTGCTTCATCCAGGGACAGCAACTCGAGCACAGGGAGCTGCAGCGGTTGATCCGCCTCATTTATCCGTTCATGACAAAAGAGCTGAACCTGAAATGGGACTTTGCTGACATCGACAATGTGACCTCGGACGCAATCAAGTCCCTGATCGATCTCAAAATCCTTACCTATGGCAAGAGCAGGAGGACGCTTGTCCGGCCCCCGGCGGGCTCGGAGAAAGCTTTCCAGCTATTGATGCTCGGGCAGTCGATGGTACCCATGTTGCAGCGTTTCTACCTCGTGATTGCAATACTGGTCAGCAACGACTCAGGTACGCTTTCCCGACAGCGCCTCGAAAGTATGTGCCAGCAAAGCGCCGAGCGCCTGTCGATGATTTATGGTCTGCATTCACCGGACTTCTTTAACAAGACGCTGTTTCACGATTTCATTCGCACGTTGCAGGATCAAAACGTACTGCGCCGAAACGCCAAAGGTCTGATTGAATACGATGAAAACATCGAGAGGATTGGTGCTGATGCACGTCTCGTGCTCGGCGAGGAGATTCGCCACAGTATTCTTTCTCTGACGATGTCTGAGGGCAGTTAGTAGGACAAAGAATGAAGGTCGTATCGTTTTATCGCTTCCTGGATCTCAGAGATCCGCAAACCTTTCGTGATGATCTGCAGGCGCTCTGTGACGAACAGGATTTGCTCGGCACGATACTCGTGGCGACGGAAGGCTTCAACGGCACTATTGCCGGCCGCGAAGACGCTATCCGTGCCGTGCTTTCATGGTTGCAGGATCGCTTCGATATAACAGAGGATCTGGATGCGCGCTGGACGGATGCGGAAGAAGCGCCGTTTCGACGGATGCGCGTAAAGGTCAAGAAGGAAGTCGTCACCCTGGGGCGGCCCGATATCCTGCCACACCGGAAAACCGGCACACACGTGCCGCCCGAGCGATGGAACGAGCTGATCGAAGATCCGAATGTCCTTGTTATCGACACCCGCAATCATTACGAGTTTGAAGTAGGCACTTTTCCCGGCGCGATCGATCCCGGTAACGACAGCTTTAGAGAATTTCCAGCTTTCGCGAAAACACTCGCGGAAACCTCTCCGAAGCGACCGTTGGCGATGTTTTGCACAGGTGGTATTCGCTGCGAGAAGGCAAGCGCTTTAATGCTCGAGCTCGGCTTCGACGACGTCTATCACCTGCAGGGCGGTATCCTGAATTATCTTGAAAAAATACCTGCCGACCAAAATCTCTGGGACGGCGAATGCTTTGTCTTCGACACGCGCGTTGCGATAGACCGCGATCTTGCCGAGGGTGGCTACGTGCAGTGCCACGCGTGCCGGCGCCCGCTTAGCAGTGAAGACCTTGAGTCACCGGACTACCGTGAAGGTGTTTCCTGCCCGCGATGCGTCAACGAGACTGACGACGATCGTCGTGCCAGGCTCGAAGAGCGGCGCAAGCAGATTTTGCTGGCGAGAGAGCGTGGTAAGGCGCATATAGGCGCGAAAACCTAACCTGGTTCCTTGCACCGCGCGATCGAAAGGACTAAAAAGGCAGGATGTTCAGACTATTGCAGCCCACCGGAAGCCCGCTGCCCTGAGACCAAAAGTCCTGGGTCTGCTGACGGTACTGTGGCTGAACATGGCCGTCCTGCCTTGCGCGATGGCATTCGAGAGCGCCGAACCCTGTCCGCATTGCCCGCCCGCGGACGAGCACGAGATGGCATCGCACCATGGGCACGGTGAGGCTGAGGCGCAACCTGCCTGCGCGTCGGCGCAGGTCGAGTGTTGCGACCTGGACGAGGCCAGCATCGATACTCGTGGCGGCAAGCTGGAGGCCAAGCCGGCTTCCGAAGTGGTTTTTGTTACGGCGCCGCGGATCGCAGCGGTACCGGTACGAACATCGGGGCAACGATACTGTGCTACCGACCCCCCCGACGCTCCCGGCGTCGCGCCTCCATTACACGTCCTGTACTGCGTCTATCTGAAATAGCCAACTCCTTGCTGTAAACCCTTCCGGTTTTTCACGCAGGAGTTTGACCCATGTTTTTCTATTGCGGGCGTTTGCCCGAAATCAACAGCGTTCGCCGCGCAGTGGGGCGTTCGAAAATACTTTGTGTGGTGCTCATGATGAGCACGCTATTCGCTTCGAATGCGCAAGCACAACATAGAGTCGCTTTGACTCTGGCAGAGGCCGAGGATCTGGCGCTTGCTGCCGAGCCCGGGCAGGAAGCCATGAAGGCAAAAGCCGCCGCCCTTGAAGCGCGTGCGGTGCTTGCCGGTGAGTTGCCCGACCCGATGCTGCGTGTCGGCCTGAACAATTTCCCTGTCGAATCCGGTGGTTTTCGCACCGAAGGCATGACGAACGCGGCCATCGGGCTGCGGCAGGCATTTCCGGCCGGCAAGACTCGCGTATTCAGTGCCCGTCAGTTCGATTTACTTGCCGCCGAGATGAACGAGAATGCCGACGCGCGAGGCCGTAATGTTGTAACCGCCGCGCGCAGCGCATGGCTGGATCTGTACTACTGGGAGCAGGCTCACGAGCTGGTGTCCGAGTCGCGGCCGTTCTTTGATGATCTGGCAACGGTTACGCGTTCCCTTTACGCAGTGGGCCGAAAAAGTCAGCAAGACGTGCTGCGTGCCGAGCTCGAACTGAGCCGCCTCCAGGATCGGCTGATCGACATCGAACGGCAACGCTCACGTGCACAAGCCGCGCTGGGTGAGTGGGTCGGTAGTGATGCGACGCGCCCGGTAGCCGAGAAGCTACCGAGCTGGGATCAGCTACCCCCTCTCGAGTCTTTGCAAGCCAAACTGTCGGAACATCCGGCATTAAGGGCTGCGGATGCGCAGATTGAAGCCCGCGGCGCGGGCGTCGACCTTGCGAACGAGCGATCCAAGCCGGGCTGGGCGCTGGATCTCGGTTACAGCTATCGCGAGGGCATGCTGCCTTCTGGTGAGTCACGCTCGGACTTCATCAGTCTCGGCGTCACAGTTGATTTGCCATTTTTCAGAAAAAAATCCGTCGACAGCACCTTATCCGCGGCACTACAGGAACGCAGTGCGGCGAAGTCCGTTCGAGAACAAACGTGGCGCTCCCTGCTAAGCCAGCTCATCGCTGAGCATGCCCGCTGGCATGACCTCACGCGCCGCCTGTCTTTGTACGACTCGCGAATTCTTAATCAGGCCAAAGACAACGCCGAAGCCTCGATGCTTGCGTATCAGAGTGATCGAGGTGATTTTGCCGACGTCATGCGTGCCTATATCGACGATTTGAATACCCGCATTGAGCACATTCGCCTGCAGGTGGAGCGCGCGCAAAGTTATGCCGTGCTCGCCAACCTCGGAGGGCTTCCCCGATGAAGAAGATTACATTTGTTATCGGCGCGATCGTTATTGCAGTCGCTCTCGGTATCCTGATTGGTCGCTCCATGAGCTCGAAAACAGGCGCGTTGACCGAATCGACCGCCGGTGCTAATCGCGAAGTGCTTTATTGGGTTGCGCCCATGGATCCAAATTACCGCCGCGATGAGCCGGGTAAGTCGCCGATGGGCATGGAGCTGGTACCCGTGTACGCGGATGAGATCGACGGCCAACCCGGTGTGGTCGCCATTGACGCCACGATAGTCAATAACCTCGGCGTACGTACGGCCAAGGCCCAGCGTGGCGAACTGTCGCAGCGCATAGAGACGGTGGGCTACGTCGCCTACGACGAGGATACGGTGCAACACGTGCATACGCGCGTCGACGGCTGGATCGAGAAACTGGCGACAACGGCTACGGGCGATGCGGTTGAGAAAGGCCAGTTGCTGTTCGAATTGTATTCGCCGACGCTCGTAAATGCGCAGGAGGAATACCTCGATTGCACTGCGTAGCGGCAACAAGCTGTTGTTGAAAGCGTCAAAAGAACGCCTTTCAGCGCTTGGCGTATCGGGCAGCGAGATCGCCCGACTGGACAAGGAACGCACCGTCCGGCAGCGCGTCCGTGTATATGCCGAGGCGGACGGTGTGATCACGCATCTTGGCGTGCGAGAGGGCATCTTCGTGACACCGGCTACCGAGATCATGTCCGTCGCGAAAGTCGACAAGGTCTGGGTGTTGGCCGAAGTTTTCGAACGACAGGCGGCGTGGGTCAAGGCGGGTCAGAGCGCCGTGGTCGAACTCGACTATCTGCCGGCCGCGACGTTTCTCGGCAGCGTTGACTACGTGTACCCCGAACTCGATCCAAAGACGCGCACGCTGAAGGTCCGCATACGCTTTGACAACACGGCGGAAACGTTGCGACCGAATATGTTTGCGCGCGTCACAATTCAGGGCGACAGCATCGGTGAAGTGGTACACGTGCCGCGCGAGGCGCTCATTCGCGGCGGTTCAACCGACCGAGTGGTCGTGGCACTCGGTGGCGGTCGATTCCGGGCCCAGGCCGTGGAAACCGGCATCGAATCCGGCGATCGCGTCGCGATACGCAAGGGCATTTCGGCCGGAGAGCTTATTGTGGTCTCGGGACAGTTCCTGATTGACTCTGAATCGAACATTGATGCCGCATTGTCCCGCATGGACCCAGCGCTGAAGGAGTCGGCGCAATGATCGCTGGCATCATTCGCTGGTCGGTCGCAAACCGCATCCTGGTACTGATAATGACCTTGTTTGTGACCGCCTGGGGGCTCTATTCGCTGCGCTACACGCCTGTTGATGCGCTCCCTGATTTGTCCGATGTGCAGGTCATCATCAAAACCTCATTCCCGGGCCAGGCGCCACAGGTCGTCGAGGACCAGGTGACCTATCCCCTGACGACTGCGATGTTGTCCGTGCCCAAAGCAACCACGGTGCGCGGATATTCGTTCTTTGGTGATTCCTACGTCTATATTATTTTTGAGGATGGCACGGATCTCTATTGGGCAAGATCGCGCGTACTTGAATACCTGAGTCAGGTATCTGCCAGGCTTCCAGAGAGTGCCAAGCCGACGCTGGGGCCGGATGCCACGGGCGTGGGTTGGGTCTACGAATATGCACTCGTCGATCGCAGCGGTCAGAACGATCTCGCCGAGCTGCGAAGTTTGCAGGACTGGTTTCTAAAGTACGAACTGCAGACTGTCCCGGGCGTCGCCGAGGTGGCAACCATTGGTGGCATGGTGCGCCAATACCAGGTGGTCGTGGATCCGGACAAGCTGCGCGCCTTTGGCATTCCGCTGGCCAGGCTCAAGATGGCAATACAACAGGGCAACCAGGAAAGCGGCGGCTCGGTGATCGAAATGGGCGAGGCCGAGTACATGGTGCGTGCGAGCGGCTACCTGGAGAACATTGCCGATCTCAGTGATATTCCGCTGGGCGTCAATGATAAGGGCACGCCGCTCGTACTGTCCGATGTCGCCGAGATTCGACTTGGCCCACAAATGCGCCGCGGAATCGCCGACCTTAATGGTGAAGGCGAGGTCGTTGGTGCCGTGATCATCATGCGCTGGGGCGAGAACGCACTGACGACAATCGATGGCGTCAAGAAACGTCTCGCAGAACTTGAGCGCAGTCTTCCCGATGGCGTCGAAATCGTGACGACCTATGATCGTTCGGATTTGATTAACCGTGCGGTGGACACGCTGCAGAGAAAACTGCTCGAGGAGTTCCTGGTCGTCGCCCTGGTGTGCGCCGTGTTCCTGTTCCACCTGCGTTCATCCGCTGTCATTGTTCTGAGCCTGCCGGTCGGAATTCTCGCCGCGTTTATCGTCATGAAGATGCAGGGCATCAATGCAAACATCATGTCGCTCGGTGGTATCGCCATTGCGATCGGTGCCATGGTCGACGCTGCAATCGTGATGATTGAAAACGCGCACAAGCACATCGAGAAAGAACCGCTTACAGATGAAAATCGATGGCGAATAATGGCCGATGCTGCCGCGGAGGTGGGTCCGCCCCTCTTTTTCTCCTTGCTGATCATCACGCTGAGCTTCTTGCCCGTATTTACATTGGAAGCACAGGAGGGGCGCCTGTTCGCACCGCTTGCGTTCACAAAGACGTACGCAATGGCAGCAGCGGCGGGGCTCTCGATCACGCTTGTACCGGTGCTCATGGGTTATTTCATTCGCGGTAATGTGACGCCGGAGCACCGAAACCCCATCAATCGCGTACTCATTGCAGCGTACCAGCCGATCATCCATGCCGTGATTCGGTTTCCCAAAGGCACGCTGGTACTGGCCGGCGTTGTGCTTCTGGTCGGCCTTTGGCCTGCAACGAGACTCGGCTCCGAATTCATGCCGCCGCTGGACGAAGGCGACCTGATGTACATGCCAACAACCTATCCCGGAGTATCGATCGACAAGGCACGGGAGATCCTGCAAAACACCGACAAGATGATCCTCCAGGTCCCGGAAGTGAAACAGGTATTCGGCAAAATCGGGCGCGCGGAAACAGCGACTGACCCGGCGCCGCTGACGATGATCGAGACGGTCATACAGTTTAAGCCCCGCGACGAGTGGCGGCAGGGTATGACGCCCGAAGGGCTGCGCGCCGAGCTTGATCGTGTCGTCAGGTACACGGGGCTTACAAATGCCTGGGTCATGCCGATCAAGACGCGCATCGACATGCTGGCGACTGGCATCAAGACGCCGGTCGGCATCAAGGTAGCGGGGCCCGATCTCGCGATCATCGAGCGCATTGGTCAGGATCTTGAGCGCGTATTGGCGGATGTAGAAGGCACTGCCTCGGTGTATTCGGAGCGGGTTACCGGCGGGCGCTACGTTGACGTCGACATCGATCGTAAACGCGCCTCGCGATACGGGCTGAACATCAATGACGTTCAGGACGTTGTACGATCTGCAGTCGGCGGCATGAACGTCACGGAGACGGTCGAGGGGCTCGAGCGCTACCCGGTCAATGTTCGCTACCCGCAGCGAGTGCGGGACTCGGCGGAGCAGCTGAAGTTGCTGCCTATTGTCACGCCGCAAGGCGCGCGTATCGCATTGGCGGATGTCGCCGACGTGAAGGTAGTCGATGGACCGCCGCTCATAAAAAGCGAAAACGCACGCCTGAATGGCTGGACCTATGTCGACATTACCGGACGGGATCTGGGTTCATATGTCGGCGAGGCGCAGCGCGTGGTTGCGGATGCGGTGCCGCTACCAGCCGGTTATTCGTTGGCCTGGTCCGGTCAGTACGAGTACATGGTGCGTGCGAAAGAACGACTGTCCGTGGTCGGCCCGGTGACGCTCGCGATCATTGTCTTGCTCTTGTACCTGAGTTTCCGGCGCTTTGCGGAAGTCGCAATCATTATCGGCACTCTGCCAATGGCATTGATCGGTGGGCTCTGGCTGTTGTACCTGCTCGGTTACGACCTGTCCGTTGCTGTTGGCGTTGGCTTTATCGCGTTGGCCGGCGTTGCGGTTGAAATCGGCGTCGTGATGCTGGTCTACCTGAACCAGGCGATGCGTCGGCATATCGCCGCGGCCGAGTCGGAGGGGCGTGCACTCGCGATTGCGGATGTGCGACAGGCGGTGATCGACGGTGCCTTGCTGCGGGTGCGGCCGATCATGATGACGGTTGCCGCCATTATTGCGGGTCTGTTGCCGATCATGTTCGGCGGAGGTACCGGATCGGAAGTCATGCGACGCATCGCGGCCCCGATGGTGGGTGGCATGGTCAGCGCCACGATTCTCACTTTGATTGTCATCCCCGCGTTGTTCCTGTTCTGGCGCGGGCGAGACGCTAGAATAGAGCGGCCATGAAAACACACGAATCAAACGAACATGCATGCTGTCACGCCGGGCATCAGGCATCGACGCAGGCGCCGAGCGGCGACTACGATCTGGTGCCCGCCGATTTCAGTGGCACCGTCTACACCTGCCCCATGCATCCCGAAGTACGGGATGTCCGAAACTCTGGCTGTCCCATGTGCGGCATGGCCCTTGAGCCCGAGGGGATTGTAGCCGGCGAGGAAGACACGTCGGAACTTGACGACATGCGGCGACGTTTCTGGGTCAGCGCCGCGCTGACCTTGCCCTTGTTCATCTACGCTATGGGCGAGGCGCTTCCCGGGAGACCTTTTGACGGCATTGCGCCGGGTCGCGGGGCGCAGTGGCTGCAACTCGTTTTGGCGGCGCCGGTCGTACTGTGGGGTGGCTGGCCCTTCTTCGTGCGTGGCGTGCAGTCCGTTCGTTCGATGAACCTCAACATGTTTACACTGATCGCGCTGGGCGTCGGCGTTGCGTTCAGTTATTCGCTCGTCGCGACGGTCATTCCAGGTGGCTTTCCCGACGCGTTTCGAAACGCGGCCGGCGAGGTGGCTGTCTACTATGAGGCCGCGGCGGTCATCACAACCCTGGTACTCCTTGGACAGGTACTCGAATTGCGCGCGCGCAGCCAAACCTCCGGCGCAATCCGCGCATTGCTCGAGCTCGCGCCGCCCACGGCAAATCGAATCCGCGCTGACGGCAGCGAAGAGGAGGTTTCCGTTGATGAACTGGCATCAGGTGATCGCCTGCGCGTTAGGCCCGGCGAAAAGATCCCGGTCGACGGAACCGTCGCCGAAGGCAGCAGTAACGTCGACGAGTCGATGATCAGCGGTGAACCCCTGCCGGTCGGGAAACGGAGCGGCGACACTGTTGTTGGCGGCACAGTCAATGGCACGGGTGGATTCGTCATGGTGGCAACAAACGTCGGTGACGACACGCTGCTGTCACAAATCGTGAGAATGGTCGTCGAGGCGCAGCGCACGCGCGCGCCGATTCAGAGACTGGCTGACTTGGTCGCCGCCTGGTTCGTGCCCACGGTCGTTACCGTGGCGGTCATAACATTTATTCTCTGGGCCTGGCTCGGGCCGCAGCCGGCAATGGCGTATGCGATCGTTAACGCCGTAGCGGTGCTCATCATTGCGTGCCCGTGCGCGTTGGGCCTCGCAACACCCATGTCGATCATGGTGGGTACCGGCAGGGGCGCACAAAACGGAATCCTGATCAAGAACGCAGAGGCGCTGGAAACCTTCGAGAAAGTAGACACGATCGTGGTCGACAAGACGGGCACCCTGACCGAGGGTCATCCTGAACTCGTAACGATCGAACCACTCGAGGGGTTCAGCGAGGAATCGTTACTGTCGTTGGCGGCGGCGGTCGAAGTCGCGAGCGAACATCCATTGGCGGCCGCGATTGTGGCGGGTGCGGAGCAGCGATCGCTGCCCCTGCAGGCGCAACAGAACTTTGAGTCAATCACGGGGCAGGGCGCGCAGGCGACGGTAACGGGCAACTCTGTCGCAGTCGGCAACGAAAAGCTGATGAAGTCGGTCGGTGCTGATGACCCGCAGCTCGCCCTGCGGGCAGAGGCTTACCGTGAGGACGGGCAGACCGTGATGTTTGTTGCGGTGGACGGCAAAGCGGCCGGACTTCTTGGCGTCGCGGATCCCATCAAGCCAACGACCCCGCAAGCGATCGAACAATTGCATCGCTCTGGACTTCGCGTCGTGATGCTGACCGGTGACAGCGCAGCAACAGCGCATGCGGTCGCACGAAAAATCGGTATCGATGAGGTACATGCGGATGTTTCACCGGAAGACAAGATTCGCGTTGTACGCGAGCTGCAGTCCAGGGGTTCGGTCGTGGCGATGGCGGGCGACGGAATCAACGACGCCCCGG
The DNA here is from genome assembly GCA_963841165.1 of uncultured Gammaproteobacteria bacterium. Classification (GTDB taxonomy): domain Bacteria; phylum Pseudomonadota; class Gammaproteobacteria; order Steroidobacterales; family Woeseiaceae; genus UBA1847. The sequence goes on from CAWJCA010000036.1 coordinate 29,577, forward strand.
CGCTGGCGCAGGCCGACGTTGGAGTCGCCATGGGGACTGGGACCGATGTCGCGATGCAGAGCGCCGGAGTAACCCTGGTGCGCGGCGACCTTCTTGGAGTGGCCAAGGCACGCGCGCTAAGCCAGGCGACTATGCGGAATATCCGTCAGAACCTGTTTTTTGCATTCGCCTACAACACGGCAGGCGTGCCGATAGCGGCCGGAATCCTGTACCCGTTTTTCGGCCTGTTGTTGAGCCCCATGATCGCGGCCGCAGCGATGAGCCTGAGTTCGGTGTCGGTTATTGCTAACGCGCTTCGGCTTCGCAAAGCGCCTCTATGATGACCGTCAGGCGTCGAGATCCGGTATCAGCTCGCTCTCGAGGTTCGCGATCATGTCCTTTATCAACAACTTGCGTTTCTTAAGGCGCCGTATACGCAGTTGATCGACCATCGGGTCTTCCTGCAGACGGTCAATCAGGTAGTCGAGGTCCCTGTGACTGACGCGCAGCTCGCGCAATCGCTCGAGCTGCTTAAACGATTCGGTGTCGATCTTGTCCGTCATGGAGTCATGCTACTCGCTGTCGCGTAACAGCGCCAACCAGTCCCTGTCGGAAGCGCCGATGACAAAGAAATGCGGGTTCAGGATGTCGGCTTTCGCATTGTACGCCATTGCTTTTCCGTCCAGCGTAACGACGCTCCCGCCGGCTTGCTCGACGACCGCCTGGGCCGCTGCCGTGTCCCATTCCGACGTTGGTCCAAGCCGCGGGTAGAGGTCGGCACCCCCTTCGGCGACGACGCAGAACTTCAGCGAGCTGCCCATCGGTACCATGTCGTGCGGTCCTAGCGCCGCGAGATAAGCGTCGAGGCTGGCGCCGCGGTGCGAGCGGCTACCAACCACGCGAACCGGCTTACGGCTCTCCGCGACTACCTGGATCGGCCGCGGCGGTTTGTCAGCGTCACGCAATTCTGCACCGACGCCCTCGCAGCCGACATAGGTTTTGTTTTGCACGGGGACATGCACGACGCCGAATACCGGTCGGTTATTATCGATCAGTGCGATGTTGACCGTGAACTCGCCGTTTCGATTGACGAATTCCTTGGTGCCGTCCAGCGGATCAATCAGCCAGTAGCGATTCCATTGCCGACGTTCCTCGAAATCCGGCAGGCCTGATTCCTCGGAGATAATGGGCAGGTCGGGCGTCAGGTGCCGAAGGCCCGCAACAATCCGATGATTAGACGCGAGATCCGCCTGGGTCAAAGGCGATTCATCGACTTTGCTTTGCACCTCAAAATCCGTCGAGTAGACTTCGAGGATCGCACGGCCGGCATCCTCGGCCAGCGCGACGATGGGTTCGATGAACGATTTGAGATCCATGCATTAATCCTGCAGATTTTCGGGGCGCGCAGTATAACAATGAAAATCGATCCGAAAACCGCGTTGCAGCGTACCGAGACCCTGATGCTCGATATGGATGGCACTCTGCTCGACCTCGCGTTCGACAACTACGTTTGGCGAGACCTGGTTCCGCGACGCTACGCGTCGGCCAATGGCATGACGCTGGAGGCGGCACGCGATCACCTGTTTGACCAGTACCGCAACGTGCAGGGCGATCTGGAGTGGTATTGCCTGGATCACTGGTGCGAGCGGCTGGGTATCGATGTCATGCAGTTACACCACGATGTCAATCATCGTATCGGGTATTTGCCAGGGGCCCTGGATTTTCTGCGCACCGTGCAGAAGCAGGAGACGCGTGTTCTGCTGGTGACCAATTCCCACCCCGACACGCTCGCGCTGAAAGACGCGGTTACCGGGCTCGGTGACTACTTTGACGGCGTTTTCAGCTCGCATAACTATGGCCATGCGAAAGAGAGCCAGGCTTTCTGGCATGCACTGCAGGACGACGTTGGATTTGATATTGAGACGACGTTGTTTGTCGATGACAGTCAGCCGGTGCTGACAAGTGCGAAAGAGTATGGCGTCGAGATGCTCGTCACCGTGACTCGCCCGGATACGACGCGGCCGTTACAACACGGTTCGGAATTTCGAGGCGTCGAGACTGTGGCCGATATGCTGTAGGAGCCGCTCCTACGACCTTCTCGGTGGGCCGCGTCGCCCGCCGCCACCCGACCTGCCGCCACCGGGCCTGCCACCGCCGGGC
>CAWJCA010000037.1:0-13692 GCA_963841165.1 uncultured Gammaproteobacteria bacterium
GATTGAAATAGACGATGGCGAGAGCCAGGGTAACTTTGCGTAGGCGGGACAGCTCGGACCAAAACCTGGCGGCCATGCGAGCTGGCCGAAATACCTGCCCCGTTGTCCGGCAATCTGATTCCCCCCGGCTCACTCGCACTCATAATGCCTTATTTGTGTCAGTATCGGGACCGGAAAAGCAAAACCTGCCACAGAGATACCGTATGTCCTCGCGAATTCTTTTTGTCTTCTGGATCGTTGTCTCGCCGATGTGCGTGACTGATGCATGGGCCGAAACTGCTGCTGACTACAACAAGATCTTCGAACAAGCCGTCGCTGCGGTTGATTTCGATTTTCACCGCAGCTGGGCCTACACAGAGACGCGCGTCGACGCCGAGCATGTCTGGGTCGGGCGTTCTGACCCGCGCAGGCCAGCACGCGAACGATGGCAACTGATTAGCGTTGACGACCGCGAGCCGACCGCGGCAGAAATCAAGAAATACCGGAAAGGCAAAGCGCACGAACACTCGGACGATGGCGAGCATTCGATCGCTGCGATAGTTGAGCCCGGCTCGATCCGACTGGTCGAGGAGACTAATGAGTACTGGCTGTTCGGATTCAACCCCGATGATGAGGAAGACGTCATGGACAGCGTTGATTCGACAATTCGGGTTGACAAAGCGCACGGACATCTCGAGTACATTGACCTTCGTAATCACGAAATCATCAAGCCCGCTTTCGGCGTGAAAATATCGAAGCTCATTACGCGCCTGACGTTTGCACCGGCAGCCGATGACGGGCCTGTCGTGCCTGTCTCAACGCAGGTAGAGGCGACGGGCCGGGCCTACCTCGTTGTTTCATTCGACGAACAAGAGGTGACTCGCAACAGCGACTTCGAATTCGTGGCTGCGGATTTGGAAATGGTGCCGGATAGGTGATTCAAACGCCTGACCCCATCACTCTCATTGTGTGGCCGGAAGGTATTATTAGGCAAGAAAACCAATAGGATAAGTTTCCTCTCCGCTATCCCGGCCACTTTGTGACAAAATACGTCTTCATAGACGACAGTCGTACCACCCAAGAATAATCGGAGACCAGACCGTGAGCGATGACAAAAAGAACGAATCTGCAGAAACTGCAAGTGAAGATGCTGAGAACGATCCAGCACCGGAGCAGAATGCTCCAAGCGGCCCGAAGTTCACGAAAGCGCCTGGTGACCCACTCGCTGGTGTCAAGAAAGGTGCTTCCGATGCGATGGCAAGTATGGAAGGAAAAACCGTGTCAATGAAGATCTACGTCGGTTCGATAATTGGTGTCATCGTATTGATGCTGTTGGCACGCTGTGGCGGATAGTAAGCATGAGCGTATTTCTTAATGTTCGATACTTCCCGTGATGATTTGAACGCCCCCTCTACGTCCGAAACCGGACATTGAACTAGATTTGGGTTGAGAGGCCGCTACTGACCCAAAGCGGATCGTCAGCGAGTCTCCTTAGACTGGCTCCAGTTTAAGTACATCCCAGAATTGACCCGGGCTATTAACGGCGCATCATCCTTACCGGGAGTTCGGCAAACCTAAACCTGGGGAGGCAACAAATGGAACAACACTATGAAGGTAGGTGCCAGTGCGGCGCCGTCGCTTATGAGGTCGACGTGGATGTTGATGGGTGTATGACGTGCAACTGCTCGCGCTGTCAGCCCCTCGGCGCCATTTTGGCGTTCGCGCCGCGTTCGCAATTCAAGCTCTTGAAAGGTGAAGACAACCTTACGGAGTATCGATTCAACAAGAAATCGATCGCACATTTATTCTGCAAAACGTGTGGGATACAAAGCTTTGCTTACGGAGCCATGCCGGATGGATCGGAGATCGCAGCGATCAATCTCAATACACTGCACGGCCTGGACCCCAAATCTCTGAATCCGAAGCATGTCGACGGACGGTCGATGTAGACGTAAAGTCGTTGGTCTGGAATCTGCCCGATAGACTGCTTCTGGCCGTTAGCAGCCTGTCGCGCCTTCCCTAAAGCAGACGTTTGTATGACCGCTTTCGGAAAAAGCGGACGTTAGGTACATCCCAGAATTGACGGCATTTTCTCGCGTGGGAGAATTAAAACCACGATAAAGGCATAACTGACGAAAGTCGGTGACGCAAAGCCACGGGTCCTCGCCTCCCTCACGACGTTCTGTCGTGCAGGACTCAAGATCGCCGGGCTGCCCAGTATTCAGCAGCAAGGGAGACAATCATGTTTATACGTAAAGCGATGACCTGCCTGTTGGGTGGGTTGCTTGTTTTGTCTTGCGGGCTTACGTTTGCTAAGCCGCCCGGAGGTCATCTGAACATTACTGAAGTTTTTGTCGATGATCCGGACAATCCGACAAGTCTAACGATTATGGGCGAGGACCTCTTATTCGGTCCAAATGGACCGATAGTGACGTTAGGTGAGTTTGGCGACTTAGATATCGTTGGGACGCCGACTGACACGATGATCGAGGCAACACTGCCTGTCTTTATTCCTCCTGGCGATTTTCCTGCTGGCGATTACTTACTTACCGTCTCCGGAGGCAATGGGCAAAGCCAAAACGATGAGTACGACCTGACCATCGGCGCGGTCGGACCGCAGGGGCCACAAGGCGAACAGGGGCCGCCTGGAAAGAAGGGTGACCAAGGCGAGCAAGGTATTCAGGGAATACAGGGACTGAAAGGCGACAAAGGTGATACTGGACCACAGGGTCCGAAGGGAGACAAGGGAGACAAAGGTGATCCCGGATTAAAAGGCGACACAGGAGATATGGGTCTACCCGGATTGAAGGGCGATACGGGCGACAAAGGCGATAAAGGCGATAAGGGCGATAAGGGAGACCAGGGTGACCAGGGTGACCAGGGTGACCAGGGTGTAGATGGTATATCGGCTTACAGGAAAGTTACGGTCGATGAGGTAGGGACAGTGTTTAATCTGCCAGGGGATAATACTGTCGGCGTCTCAGCATATTGCCCGGCCGGGTTGAAGATCTTGGGCGGAGGATGCAGGATTGACGGCTTGGGCGTACATACCACGGACGGCCTCAGCTTAGTAATGGCCACCATACAATCAAACGTGCCTCTGGGAGACTGGTATTACTGCGAATGGCGGAATGACTCGGGCGCTAACAAGATCATCAGTGCGAGGGCGAGAGCGATTTGCGCCGCGGTTAGCCCGTAAACCGGACAGCCCGCCACGCGGTCGATAGCTAGACGAGCAATAACTCTGGATTGAGACCCCGCTTCGGCGGGGTTTTCTTATTCTGCTTGTCACGTCTGGGCCAAACAAAAGGGGCTGCCTTACACCCGAAAGCAGACATTCGGCTAGAATGGCTGAAAAGGGCCGCTAATGACCCAAAGCGGACATAGGGTCTACCGTCATCGAATAACAATTCCTAGTCATGGAAAACTTCCAATGAAATTGAAGCTCTCCGAAATGTCCCACGTCGCCGAGATTATTGGTGCGATCGCAATAGTGGTATCGCTCGCTTATGTGGGGGTTCAGGTCAAAGACAGTGCAGAAGCAACCAGATCAGCCGCAGTAAATGATGCATCTGTAGCTGTGCAATCGTGGTATCTCGAAATGGGGAGCAACAGGCAGGCCAGCGACCTGTGGTTCAATGCAATGACAAGCTCTGATCCACTCTCTACTAACGACGAATTTCAGTTCATGATGATGCACCACGCAGTAATGCTGGGATTTCAGAATAGCTACTTGCTCGTTGAAGAAGGAACGCTGGACGCCGACTACCGCGATTCCATAACCTTTGCGCTTGTAGCGGTTCAGGATCTCCCCGGTATGGATCGCTATTGGAGGCAGAGAAGGGGCTTCTTGCACCGTGGGTTCGCCGAGTACGTCGATGGCTTATTGCTGCGGGACTCAGTCGACACTCTCGATATGTACAAGAGATCTGAGAACGGACCAGACAAGTAAATTGAGAGACATCATGAGTGCGACCGCTTTTGGCCGTTAGCTGCCTGTCAGAAACCTCCAAATTCGACGATCTGAGCGACCGCTATCGGTGAAAGCAGGCATTCAGATTGAGGCTCCGGAAAACGAATCTCCGAGCGGCTGCTTTACCCTCGATAGCAGACATTGGGCTCCTATTGGGCTGACGGACCGCTATTGACCCATAGGGGACGATCGTGTGTCGCTGGACCCTGATGATAAAATGATGAAACATAGTGAGAAGGTTAGCCCCGTTAGAACCGAGCAGTCATCATGATCCTCCGCCGAGTCACGCGCCACGTCAAAGACGAAAATTGGTTCGCGGTCGGATTGGATTTCGTCATCGTCGTGGTCGGCGTGTTTATCGGTATTCAGGTGGCTAACTGGAATGACGAGAGACTAGAAAAAGTGCGAAAGGTACAAATAGTTGAAGCCCTCACCGCCGATCTCAAAGACGCGATTAAGGTTCAAGAACAGTTTATCGAACAAATCGAATTGGGCCTAAGTGAATGGGAGCAATCCCACGCCCGCGGTGAGAGACCCGCCCCTTACTATTTTCGTATAACTGGGTCGGATACGGCACCAGATACATGGGGTATGTTACAACAGATGCAGCTCGCCGATCTTTTGGACCCGGTCACGTTGTTTGATTTATCTTTTTACTATTCGAGATTAAATGGCGTGGGGCGAAAATATATTCGCTATGTCACCTTTGTCGAAGAAAGCGTTCTGCCATATTCGGAAACAGACAAAGAAATATTCTATGAAGATGGAAAGTCTAGTTTGGGACCGACCTTCACGGCAAACATGGATCGCCTGCGAGAATTTCGAAGTGAGTCTAAGCAACTAGGCGAATGGGCAAACTGTCTTGTTTTTCGCCTTCAGTCAGATAAGCTTTTCGGTAACACTTGCTTACGAGCGGGCTTTTTTCTGAATGGCATGGAAAGGCGGACAGAGAGTCCGTCACCTTAACTCCCAACCAAGCTCAAAAGGCTGCTTCTGGCCGTTAGCTGCCGAATCGACACTGACAGACTCCAGGGCCGCTATACTTCGCATAGCAGCCGGCTGCCGTTGACCCTGAGCTGACGGTCGTACGTAATATCCAGCCTTGAAGGGATGCTTGACTCAGCGCACGATTGACGGCTCTATTCGGCAACGGCGTACCATGCCAAGAGAGTGACGCTATGAAGAGACTGCTCTGTAAATCTGGCGTCCTATGTATCCTCGCTGCACTGACTGCGTGCGGCGGAAGTAAAGTCCTCAAAGAGCCTAATCCTCTTGTAGCTACGCAACCACTAGCGACCGCTTCCGATCAGACGGCATTTGTGACACTCGACTGGGTAATTGTTCGTGATGGCCCAGGAACCTGGGCAAGGAAAGCCGATTGGGACGAGTATATGCTGAGAGTCAGGAACGATTCAGATCAACAGGTACGGGTAACTCGGCTAATTGTTGTTGACTCGCTCGGCATGCCGACTGAATCAATGGCTGGGCGAAAACAGCTCGCCAAGAGTAGCAAAAAGACCGCCCGCCGCTATAAGAAATCAGGTATCAAAGTGAAAGCCGGTTCGGGTAGAGGGACGCTGGGTGTCGCCGCAGCGACTGCAGGTGGTGCGGCGATTGCAGCCGCGACCGCCACTGGCGCCGGCGTTATGGGCGGAGCCGGCGTTGCGGCTGCTGCCGGCGCTGTGGTCGTCCTGGCGCCAGTTCTCGCCGTCGGTAGTGTGATGCGTGGCGTCAATCAAAGCAAGGTCAACAATCAGATTGAGTCGCGGCAGACAGAGCTGCCGCTGAAACTCGCGGCAGGCGAAGAGCTTGCATTGGACATGTTCTTTCCGATTGCGCCATCGCCAACAACGGTTGAGTTGACGTATGAGGATTCTGCTGGCGAGCATCGCATTGTGATTGATACCAGCACGGTATTGGATGGTTTACATACAGAGACCTCCGGCGAGTAGCGACATCTATATCTGGCCGTTAGTTGCCTGCTCAGGCTGCCATTATTAGGCTGGTTGAATGACAGGTAATGGCCGTTAGCTGAACTTCGATTTCGCTGATTTTAGGCAGATCGAACGGCTGCTTTGCCAAAACGAATATCACGTCGAAGCCGATTGCGCCCCCGAGAAAGAGACACAGTGTTCGCAATCCTGACGATCACGAAAAATACTATTTTTATAGGGAATAAATGGTGCCGGATAGGTGATTCGAACACCTGACCCCATCATTACGAATGATGTGCTCTACCAACTGAGCTAATCCGGCACGGACAAGCGGCGCGCAGTATAGCGTCGCCGGCCCATTGCGAAAAGGGTCACGGGCGATTAATCGCGCTGGCGGCGCACCTTTATTACGACCTCTACGCTTTGGCTTTCCGTGCCCTTTGGCAGTGGAGGCAAAGCGCTGAAACTCACCTGGTCCTCGTCAATATCGGTGACCTCGCCCGTGTCGACGTTATAGAAGTGGTGGTGAGGAACGGTGGACGAGTCGTAGTAACGACGTTCGGGGTCCAGGCTCAGCTCTTTTACGAGGCCGCATTCTCCAAACAAATTCAAGGTGTTATATACGGTCGCCTTGGATACGGTGCTGCCCGATTGGCGCAGCCGATCGATGATCTGATCGGCCGACAGGTGCTGGGGTTTAGCAAGCAGGACCTCCGCAATTTCCAGGCGTTGCGGCGTCGGCAAAATGCCGTGAAGGTCGAATTTCACGAGGATGTCAGCGCGCGCCATTCTGTATGTCCTTTCGATCCACGATAAGGCCACAGGATATCACGAGCCGGGTCACGCGCGTCAGCCGCCCGATTCCATTTCCGCCGGAAAAGCCGACATTCAGCAGAGGCGACCGGCCGCCCCGCTTCGCGACAATGCGAAAGAGGACAGGGAGGTCCGGCATGCATCAGCGCACTCGCGGCTACACGCTTTACGAATTACTCGTCACAACCGGGCTGATCGCTATTTTGCTGGCGACCGGTATTCCGTCGTTCGCAGCCATCGCGGCGCGACAACGGCAACTTGCGGAGATCAACGCCCTGTTCCATGCGATTCACGTTGCCCGCAAGGAATCCATCATGCGTCGCAAAGTCGTTTCCTTGTGCCCGAGCCATGATGGCCTGAGCTGTGCAAATAGCACCGACTGGTCGAGTGGCTGGCTCATGTTCGAGGACAGCGATCGGGACTCGCCGCCGCACGTCGACGCCGGAGAACCCGTGCTTCAGCGCCACGCCGTGGCCAGCGATGTCATCATCCAGGCCAACCGGCGCAGCTTCACCTTGCGAGCCACTTTTCTTCGCGCCACGAACGGGACTTTCATCGTTTGCGACCGCAGGGACCGTATTCGCGCAAAGGGCCTGGTCATCAGCTACACGGGACGGCCACGAGTCGCGCTCAGCAGGACCAGCGGGCAGCCCTACTCCTGTGCGCATTAGGTTAAATCAAGGCCGGTAAATTGGACCGTTTATCGGCGATGCGACGCCACTCGTCGAAAAGTCTCACGCTGCCGGATCGCACTCTTCTATAGTGGCCTGCATGAATAATACGAATCAGGGCGGCTTCACGCTCTACGAACTCATGGTTACTGTAGCGATTGTCGGGATCGTTTTGGCGTTCGGTGTTCCGAACATGCGTCAATACAACCAGAACTCCAAAATGACGAGTACCGCCAACGACCTGCACGCCGCGTTTCACCTGGCGCGCAGTGAAGCAACCCGGGCAAAAAGCAATATTACGCTCTGTGCCAGTGCCAACTCGACGACGGCTGGCGCCGACTGTGGTGGCACCTGGGACCAGGGCTATATCGTATTCGTCGACTCGGATGGTGATATTGCACGTGCCGGTGCGACCGAGACCGTGCTGCGCGCGCAGCCGGCGATCGCCGACGGCGTGACGCTCAAAGTCGAGAATAACGCAAATTTTTTCGGTTTCGCGGCGACCGGCCTCGGCCGTGGAGACATCGGCGCTAATACGGCACTGACGCGGGTGGTCATGTGTGACGATCGCGGCAACATTACGGCGGCCGGTGGCAACTCGGCCGCGCGGGTCTTCGTCGCAACGCCGCTGGGCCGGGCGACGATCCAGCGCGACATAGACTTGATTCAGGACGTGCTGGACGATCTGGGCGAAACCTGCCCGTAGGCGGATTTGCGCTTTAAAAAAACCAAGGAAAAACGCAATGATCCTCAGGAATACAAGATTTGGAACGATTCAGAACCACGGCGGCTTTTCGCTGATAGAGGTACTGATCGCATTGGTCATCATGTCCGTCGGCATGCTCGGCATTGCCGGCCTCTATGTTGAAGGCATGAATGCAGGGCGAACGTCCATATTTCGTCACCATGCCGTGACGCTCGCCAGTGACGTCGCCGACCGTATTCGTGCAAACCCGAGGGCCGGACCCGCCTACGCGGGAGACCCCGGCAACAACAACTGCGTGCTGGGCAATGTGGATTGCGACCCGGAGGAGATGGCTGCCAATGACATCGACCTCTGGAAGACCCAGGCAGACGATATGCTGCCGAACGGCGATGTGACGGTTACCTACGTCGGTGGCGCTGGTGTTGTGCCGTCGTCCTACACCATCGTCGTGAGCTGGGACGAGGCCGGTGCGGATACGCCGCCGTCGTACACGATCGTGATACCCGTGCGCGAAATCTGAGGGGGGCCGGCACATGGACAGTTCACATTTCAATTCGGCTCGCTACCAGGCCGGTCTGTCATTGACCGAACTCATGGTCGCATTGGCGATCGGTTCGTTCCTGATGATCGGTGCTATACAGATCTACAACCAAAGCCGGGAGGCATTCGTTATCAACGAGTCTATAGCGCGCGTGCAGGAAACAGCGCAGTTCGCGATGGACACGATCGAAGCCGATTTGCGTATGGCCAGTAACTGGGGCCGCAACAGCCGCGGACTTGCTGTTGAAGGCCGTTCCCTTATTGACGACGCGGATCCGACCAGCCTCGACCCGCCAGCCGATTGTGGCGCGCGGTGGGTGCTTGATCTTGGCAAGCCAATCGATGGTAATAATAATGCTTTCGGCCTGGCATGCTTGCCGACCGCGGACGCCGGTACCGCGCAGACGAATTCCGATGTCGTGACTGTGCGGCGTGCCAGCGTGGCTCCCGTCCTTCCCACCAATGGACGGTTCCAGATTCAAAGCACCCGAATTCAGGGTGAAGTGTTCAAGAATGGTCTTGTCCCGAACAGCTTCGAACCGCCAGCAGACGCGGCGCTCCCTGCGCAACCGACGGATCCGTCCGCGACCCATAATCTCCTTATCAACAGCTACTACGTGGCACAGGAATCGGAGTTGATACCGGGCGTACCCACGCTGCGACGTAAAACCCTGACCATGGATGCGGGCGCTTCTGTAATCGAAGATCAGGAAGTTGCGCCGGGTGTCGAGAATATCCAGTTGCAACTCGGTATCGACGTTGACCAGGACAACACGGTTGATCGTTACGTCAATCCCGGAGACCCGATCTACGACCCGAATGCAGCCGCTGGCTATGTCCCTGGCGCCCGCGTCATGACAGCGCGCATCTGGTTGATCGTGCGCAGCGTCACCCCGGAATTTGGCGTCCAGGATACCAACACCTATAAACCGGGCGACCTCGCCACCGCCCTTACGCTCGAGGGCGGTTATCGTCGCATGCAGGTCTCAAAAACCATACTTCTGCGCAATGCCAGAACCTGATCAAGAGATAGATTATGAAATCCACTATTCAGTCAATTAATCATCGCAAAAAGCAGCTTGGTGCTGTGCTCGTAATCAGCTTGTTGCTGCTCGTTGTCATCACGACGCTCGCAATCTCGGGCATGAATACCGCAACGACGGAGCTTGCGATGGCACGCAATGACCAGAACTACGAATACGCCTTCCAGGCCGCGGAGACAGGCCTCGAAACTGCAATCGCACAGGGGAGTTTCAACGTGGCCGCCGCTGGTGACCCCGTCGATATTGATGTCAGCTACAACGACGAGGTGAGTACGACAATCCTGAGTGAAGGATCTACGCTCGTGCCGGACCGTGCATTCAGCCTCGGCGTCGGTAGCGGTGTTGCTGCCCATCACTTTCTCGCCTCAGCTCTTGCAAAGTCAAAACGCGCACCGGGCAGCACTACGGACCGCGATTCCAGCGCGCTCCATACACAAGCTTTTTATGTCGTCGGCCCTGAGCCGTCGTCACTCTAAATTCGGAACGGAGTAGCCTGATGGACATGATTAAGACCACCATATTCTCGCTATTGCTCATGATGAGCGCGGCTGCTTTTGCAGAGAATTATCCGCCGACGAGAACATACGAGGTGCTGGCAAAGGAAGTGCGTATGCCGAGTGCCGATAACGGCACTATTACGGTGCGGGAATGCGCCAGGTGTAACTACGAAACTCATCGAGTTACAGCGCGCACTGTCTACGCAGTGAATGGAAAAAATATGACGCTCGGGGACTTTCGAGAGCTTATTGGCAAATTGAGGCTCGAAGGCGACCACGCTGTCAACGTAAGACTTGACATCCAGACGGACACAATTTCTAAAGTCTTTATCTACACACAGTAGGCCGCTCAGAACGGACACTGAGGACACCAAATGAACTCTCAAAATGTAAAAACACTGTCAATCGGCACATCGTTTCTGCTGACGATTTTGGCCGGAGTGCCCGCGGTTGCCGATGACACGGAGCTGCTGGTCGTTGACCCGAGCAACACATCTGCGACGCCGCCGAACATCATGTTCATTATCGACACGTCGGGCAGTATGGGCGACCCGGTCAACACGACCGGGCCCTATGACAGCACGCGTGACTATGCGGTCGATTTTCCGGCCTCGTCCTGCGACTCGAGCAAGTTCTACTGGACCACGCTGGACGTGGAACCGAGCTGCGATGGCAATACGCAGTTCGTTAATGAAGCGGCTTTTGTCTGCGAGGACGCCAGGCTGCGCATGAGCGGCATCGGCGCGTATAGCGGCGTCATGGTTCAATATCGCGGCGACGATGACGACGACGATAACGGCCGTTGGCAACAGCTCGAGATCGGTAACGCGACGAGCCTGGTTGAATGCCAAAACGACTCGAGCGAACACGGCGACGGCACGACGAGCGACTTTTATGCCCAGGCCGGAACCGGGCTCGCGGAATTCACTGCCGACCCCAATGCGGAGATATCCTGGGGCAGCGGCGACGCGGCGCAGGCATATACCGTGTATGACGGCAACTACCTCATCTGGAAGCAAAACCCGGTTACGGTCAGCCTGCCAAAGATCGACGTGGTAAAGGCCGTGACGAAGAACCTCATGAACGCGATTGAGAACGTCAACGTCGGTCTCATGCGTTTTACGGGTTCGGCCGGCGGACGCGTTTTACACGCCGTCAGCCCGATCGATACTGACCGATCCGTTATACTGAACAAGATCGATGCGCTCGCTGACGGCGGTGCCACGCCGCTGGCCGAAACGCTGTATGAGGCAGCCCTGTACTGGCGCGGCCTGAATGCCGACTACGGTAATTTACAGCTCGATGCCAACGGTGATCCGACCGGCGACATCGATCCAAAGGCGTTTGTCGGCGAGGCACCGGGTGCTTACCAGAGCCCCGCGATGCCGGTTTGCACGCGCAACTTCAATGTCCTGCTGACTGACGGCGTGCCCGTCGATGATGCGGACGATCAGGCGAAAGTACCGTTGCTGACAGGTTTCAGCACCATTCGCACTGCATGCAACGGCACCGAGGCCGACGGCCGCTGCCTCGACGATGTCGCCGAGTACCTGTCCAAGATCGATATCAGCGGCACGACGGACGGGGAACAGGTCGTCACGACCCATACCATTGGTTTTGACATCGATCTGCCAATACTGAAGACAGCGGCGGAAGTATCCGACGGCGACTATTACCTGGCCGAAAACGTGGAAACGCTGACGACGGTACTGACGCGTATCATCGAGAGCATTGTTGACAAAGGCCTGTCGTTCTCCGCACCGGCAGTCGCGGTGAACGCGTTCAATCGTACCCAGAATATAAACGACCTTTACATTTCGACGTTTCTTCCGGATAACAAAGTCCATTGGCCCGGCAATCTGAAGAAATATACGATTACGACAGATGGAATCATCAAAGACGACAAGCCGGAAGACGCGGTAGACCCCGGCACCGGATTTTTCAAAGACACCGCCAGGAGCATATGGACGGCAGTTACCGTAGAGGATGGCCCTAGTGTCAAACTCGGTGGTGCGGCCAACAAGCTGCCTATACCGGACGACCGTGATGTTTACACCAACAATGGCACGCTCAGTAATCTGACCGCTACAAACAACGCAATCACGCCGTCAAATGCGACGGCGTTCAGCCCGAGCGATTTCGGCCTCACCGGCGCTCCCGGAGAGCCGACGGTTGAGGACGTTATTCGCTGGGCGCGCGGCCAGGACATTTTGGATGATGACAGTGACGGTGAAACTGTTGACGCTCGAAACGACATGGGTGACCCGTTGCATTCACAACCCGCAGCTGTGGTTTACGGCGGTGACGTGGATAACCCGGAAGTAGTCGTATTTACGGCAACGAATGATGGCTATCTGCATGCGATAGACGGCGAGACGGGCGTTGAACTCTGGTCGTTTATCCCCAAACAATTCCTTCCGGACCTGCCGGAGCTGATGCTGAACGGCAATTCGACCTATAAACACTACGGTGTTGACGGCGACATCGTTCCCGTCGTTGCCGATTTGAATGACAACGGCATTATCGACGGAAGCGACTTTGTGCACCTTATTTTTGGTCTGCGCCGTGGCGGTACGAGGTACTACGCGCTCGATGTGACCGACAAGGACGCACCGGAACTGATGTGGACTGCCAGCTATCCGGAGTTTGGCCAGAGCTGGAGCAAGCCGGTCGTTGCACGCGTCGACATGATTGATTCCGGCCTCAATGCCCAAAAAGCGGTCGTCATAATCGGCGAAGGCTACGATACCGTGCACGACACGGCGGCATTTCCCAGCAATGCCGACAACGCGGGCGCCGGCATTTCAATGCTGGACCTGAAGACGGGTGAGCGCCTGTGGCGTGCCGGGCGAGCGGATGCCGACTTGACGCTTGCGGACATGACCCGGTCATTTCCCAGTCAGATTCGGGCTGTGGATTTCAGCGGCGACGGATTTGTTGATCGCCTGTATGCAGTCGATGTCGGAGGTCAGGTGTGGCGCTTCGACGTGTTCCGCAACAAGCAACCGGATAGTACTTCCGACCCACTCGTAACGGGCGGCGTCATCGCACGATTCGGGGGCGAGGGAGTGGCGTCGGCAGGCGCAACCGATACCCGCCGATTCTATTCCGCTCCGGACGTCTCGATCTTTTACGATCCAGTACTCAACCGCCGATTCCTCGCAATTGGCGTAGGCAGCGGCTACCGGGCGCATCCACTCGATATCAGCGCATCTGACGCTTACTATTCGCTGCGCGATCCGGACCTTTTCGCGAAGCTCAATCAGGATGCGTACGACAATTACGATACCAATGTCGGAATTGCGTTGGACGGCGACATGGCTGAAGTCAGTGGCCAGGTCAATACGGTCATCGGTAACGACCAACGCGGCTGGAAATTCACTTTCCCTGCAGAGCAAATGATGCTGTCGGCGTCCGCAACATTCGACAATTCCGTGTTCTTCATCGGTTATGAACCCAACGTGATCTCTGCGGCAAGCTGCCAGGTAAGACCAGGTAAAAACTACCTGTATCGAGTCAACGTCGCTAACGGTGAC
>CAWJCA010000038.1:0-68210 GCA_963841165.1 uncultured Gammaproteobacteria bacterium
ACTGTCCCATGGCCGGAAAAATCCTCCATCGCTGTCGCGACGCCGCCGATAATCGAATCTTTGCCCGACACCGCGCCACGGCGGCGAAGCTTCACGAGGTAGCCGAGCATCCAGATGATCAGTAACGCAAATACGAGGGCGAGGCCGAAGACAAACGTCAGGGATATACCAAAACCGGGGATGCCGCTGTCAAACATCATGATCGTGCCAAAGACAAACGCAGCGATGCCGCCGATACCCAATGCGCCAAAACTCGGGGCGTACGCTTCCGCAACCATCAATGCTATTCCGAGGAAAATCAGCGCCAGGCCGGCATAGTTAACGGGCAGCACCTGCAACGCGTAGGCCGCAAGCAGCAGGCAGATAACGCCGACGACACCCGGGACAATCGCCCCCGGATTCCATCCTTCGTACATCAATCCGTAGATACCGATCAAGCCGAGCAACAGCACGATCTCGGGGTTGGAAATAATGCCAAGCAACCGAATGCGCCAGTTGGCTTCGTAGGCCTGAACCTCGGCGTCCTTCGTTTCGAGTACCCTGGTTTCGCCGGCTATCTCGACCTCGTGGCCGTCCAGAAGCTGCAGCAGCTCGTCACGGTCTGCAGCAATGAACTCGATAACATTTTGTTCCAATGCCTGCGCCGCGGTTAGCGTCGCTGCCTCGGTGACGGCTTTCTCGGCCCAGTCGGCGTTGCGCCCGTGGCGTTCCGCCAGGCTGCGAATATACGAAACCGCATCGTTCATCACTTTGCGTTCCATCGCGCTACCGGATGGCTGCGCAGGTGCGTCGGTGTCCTTGTCGTCATTTCCATCATCGGCCGGTGGCGTCGTGTCTTCGCCACCCAGCGCGACCGGGGTAGCGGCGCCCAGGTGCGTGGTCGGCGTCATTGCGGCAATGTGGCTGGCCAGCAGGATGTACGTGCCTGCACTGTCGGCTCTTGCGCCGGCCGGGGTAACGTAGGTGACGACGGGCACCGAAGAGGCGAGGATCTTTTGCACCATGTCGCGCATCGGTTTCATCAGACCGCCGGGCGTGTCCATGTTTATGATGACGAGCTCAGCGCTGATTTCTTCGGCATGCTCGATGCCGCTGACCAGGTACTCTGAAGTTGCGACACCGATGCCGTCCTTGACTTCAAGTTCGACAACCTGGGTGGCGGCTGAGGCAGAATGACCGGCCCCGATCATGATCAGGATCAGCGTCAAAAAGTGCCGGCAGTTCAGGCCACCGGCGATCCGACAGGCGTGGCTTATTCATGCCCCGATAATACCAGTCTCGAGAGCATTGTGGCGCGATATCGGACTTTCGATTCATGTCCTCAGCTGGCATGCTGTCGCCCTCATTCGTTTCCACGGCATGCGCCATGTTCATTCGCTTCATAACCACCGGCGGGACTATCGACAAAATCTACTTTGACGATCTCAGCCAGTTCGAGGTCGGGGAATCGCAGGTGCAGCATATCCTCGCCGAAGGGCGTATTGAATTCGATTTTGAGGTTGTGGCGTTGATGCACAAGGACAGTCTCGAGATCGATGACGCCGACCGTGCGCAAGCTGCGCGACTTCATTGAGGAGGACCACGCGGACCTTTTCGTCATCACGCACGGCACGGATACGATGCCCGAGACGGCCGAGGCGTTGCGGGACTTGAAGAACAAGACGATTGTCCTGACGGGCGCCCTGACGCCCGCGCGATTTAAAACGACCGATGCGGTTTTCAATGTCGGCATGGCCGTTGCAACCGTGCAGGTTGCCAAGCCAGGCGTTTACATTGCGATGAGCGGACAGGTTTTCGAAGCCGGCGCTGTGCGCAAGAATCGCGACGAAAATCGCTTCGAAAAGCTACCGTAAGACCGGCCGATTGCCGCGACCAGTCGCGGCTTGTAGCCGCTCCTACAGGTCGAAATTGATACCCTGTGCCAACGGCAGGTCGCGGCCCCAGTTGATCGTGTTGGTCTGCCGCCGCATGTACGCCTTCCACGAGTCACTGCCTGCTTCACGACCGCCACCGGTTTCTTTCTCGCCACCGAACGCGCCGCCAATCTCGGCGCCGGATGTGCCGATGTTGACGTTGGCAATGCCGCAGTCTGATCCGCCACTCGACAGGAAGTACTCTGCGTTTTGCAGGTTGTCGGTGAAGATCGCGGATGACAGCCCCTGAACAACGCCGTTCTGCATCGCGATCGCTTCGTCGAGCGTGTCGAACGGTATCAGGTACAGGATCGGGCCGAAGGTCTCATGTTGCACAATCTCCCAGTCGTTCTGAACCACCGCGATTGCAGGTGTAATGAAGTTGCCTGGTCCATCGATGCGCTCACCACCACACAGGATTTCGCCACCGGCGTCACGGACCGCTTCGCACGCCGCTTCAACAGTCCTCACCGCTGCATCATTGATCAGTGGGCCCATTAGTGTGTCGGGATCGAGTGGATCTCCGATACGAACCTGGCCGTAGGCTTTGACCAAAGTACTTTTCACTTCGTCAAAGCGCGAGCGATGCGCGATTACGCGACGTGTCGATGTACAACGTTGCCCGGCTGTGCCGACCGCACCGAAGACGATCGACGGAATGGCAAGGTCCAGATTGGCATATTCATCGACGATGATCGCATTGTTGCCGCCCAGTTCGAGCAGGCACTTGCCCAGGCGATTCGCGAGTCGCTCGCCAACGCCGCGGCCAACCCACGTAGAGCCCGTGAACGAAATCAGGTTGACTCGTTTGTCGTCAACAAATCGCTCAGCGAGGTCATGCGAATCCGTACCGCCGTTGATCAGGAAGAACACGGGTGGCAGGTCCATCCCTTCGAGTGCCTCGTTGATGATTTTCTGCACGGCTACACCACACAGCGGTGTATTCGATGACGGCTTCCAGATGTTGACGTTTCCACAGATCGCGGCAATACAGGCGTTCCAGGCGTAGACAGCGACTGGGAAATTGAATGCCGAAATCGTGCCGACCAGGCCGAGTGGATGCCATTGTTCGTACATGCGGTGCTGTGGGCGTTCCGAGTGCATAGTACGGCCATACATCATGCGTGACTGGCCTACCGCAAAATCGGCGATGTCGATCATCTCCTGAACTTCACCATCGCCCTCTGCCTTGATCTTGCCGTTTTCCAATGCGACGAGGCTGCCAAGCGCGTCTTTGTGCTTGCGCAGCGCGTTCGCAATGTTACGTACGGCCTCACCACGAACCGGGGCAGGCACAGCGCGCCAGGCGAGGAAAGACTCCTGAGCTTTGGCGATAACTTTTTCGTATTCGGCTTTCGATGTGGATCGCACGCTCGCGATGAGTTTGCCCGTTGCCGGATTGACAGATTCGATAATGGAGGCCGATTTGTCGGCACTGGACTTGGCGCCCAACCAGGTACCGTCGTTGACAGCGTCGAGTCCAAGTTGCTTGAGTATTGATTGCATGGTTTGTTCTCCGGTGGGCGCGCATTGTGCCAATCTCAAGGTGCCCTTGCCACACCCCGTGCGATGTTGTCTCGAAAAAAGTGCCTGGAAAACAGCGCGCTTGCCAGTCTGGGCGGCACTTTAAAAGACAGGGAAGAAACTATTCCTAAATCTTTGATTACATGAGAAACTTTTGAGCCTCGTCCTGCAGCATGGCATAGTCCGCGCTTTCCCGGGGCCGAAATGCACGCGCCCGCCGACAGAGACAAGCACCGACCGTGAGCAGAACCGTACCGAAAAACGAATGGCATCCCGCAAGCTGGCAGAGCTTCGATGCGTCGCAGCAGGCGTCCTATCCGAACAAGGCCGAGCTGGACCGCGTTGTCGCCGAGTTGAGCCGGCTGCCGCCTATCACGACCTCGTGGGAGGTCGATGCGCTGAAGGACCTTATTGCGACGGCCCAGCGCGGTGAGGCCTTTGTCCTGCAGGGCGGCGACTGCGCCGAGACCTTCGACGAGTGTACCTCCGAGAACATTGTCGACAAGCTGAAGATCCTGCTGCAGATGAGTCTCGTCATGATCTACGGCCTCAAGAAACCGGTCGTTCGGGTCGGTCGCATGGCAGGCCAGTACGCGAAGCCGCGTTCGGCCGATACCGAGACGCGCGAGGGCAGTACCTTGCCGAGTTTCCGCGGTGACCTGGTTAATCGCAGCGGCTTCACGCCCGACGATCGAATTCCCGACCCGCAGATGATCCTGCGCGGCTATGAAAGAGCGGCGCTAACACTGAATTTCGTCCGTTCGCTGGTCGACGGCGGGTTCGCCGATTTGCACCATCCCGAGTACTGGGACCTGGGCTGGGTGGGTCATTCCTCGGCGGCCGACGAATACCATGCGATCGTCTCATCGATTTCCGACTCGCTCGATTTCCTCGAAACCGTATCGGGACGGCAGTTCCACAACACCCAGCGCGCGGATATTTATGCGGCGCACGAGGGCCTGCACCTGCACTACGAGCAGGCCCAGACGCGCTACCTGGACCGCCGCGAACGCTGGTACAACCTGACGACGCATTTTCCCTGGATCGGCATGCGAACAGCGCAGCTGGATGGCGCCCACATCGAGTATTTCCGCGGCATCGCCAATCCCATCGGCATCAAGGTCGGCCAGGGCATGACGCGCGAATGGATCCAGGACCTGGTGCGCACCCTGAATCCGCACAACGAGCCTGGTCGCCTTACGTTGATCCATCGCTTCGGCGCCAAGGCGATTGAAGATCACCTGCCCGCGTTGATTTCGGCTGTCCGTGAAACCGGCTCACCCGTGCTTTGGGTCTGCGATCCGATGCACGGCAACACCGAGAGCACGGCGGACGGCACCAAGACGCGGCGTTTCGACAACATTGTCTCGGAGCTGGAATCCGCTTTCCGCGTCCATCAGTCAATGGGCAGCTACCTGGGTGGCGTACATCTCGAGTTGACCGGCGAAAATGTCACGGAGTGCACGGGCGGAGCGCGCGGCCTGACCGACGCCGACCTTGCCAGGGCGTACAAGTCGACGGTCGATCCGCGGCTCAACTACGAGCAGGCAATGGAAGTGGCCATGCGCATCGCCGGGCTCAAGAACGGCAGCTAAAGCGCTTTCCAGGCTTCCTCTTTCGAAATCCGGCGGCTTTCACCGGGTCGCAGGCCAGCCAGCGACCAGGGCCCGATCGAATAGCGAATCAGCCGCAGGGTCGGCAACCCCACAGCAGCCGTCATGCGCCGGACCTGGCGATTGCGCCCCTGGGTCAGGGTGACCTCAATCCAGGTATCGGGCACGCTGGCGCGATATCGGATGGGCGGGTCGCGATCCCAGAGATCCTCCGGGGGCTCAATTGGGGCCGCTGACAGGGCTTTCGCCACGCCGTCCTTTAATTTCACGCCGCGCAGCAGTCTGTTGAATTGTTCTTCGCCCGGTATTCCTTCGACCTGGGCCCAGTAGGTCTTGGGGATTTTTGATGTCGGCTGGCTGATACGCGCCTGCAGTTTGCCGTCGTCGGTGAGCAACAGAAGGCCTTCGCTGTCGT
Organism: uncultured Gammaproteobacteria bacterium; assembly: GCA_963841165.1. Lineage (GTDB taxonomy): Bacteria > Pseudomonadota > Gammaproteobacteria > Steroidobacterales > Woeseiaceae > UBA1847. The sequence continues at coordinate 5,466 of CAWJCA010000038.1, forward strand.
AGTCGAGCCGGCCGGCGGGGTAGATGCCGGGGACGTCGATAAGGTTGGCGAGGGTGGCGCGTCCCTCGGAATCACTGAACTGGCTCAGTACCTGGTAGGGCTTATTGAGAAGAATCAGCACTATTGATGGTCCCCGTCGATCTGTACAATGCACGCCCACTGAAATCCGGCCGAGAACGACATGAAATACGACCACATCGAAGTGCCTGCCGACGGCGAGGCCATTGTAGCCAATCCCGACCACTCGCTGGTCGTTCCGGACAACCCCATCATTCCTTTCGTCGAGGGTGACGGCATCGGTATCGATGTGACGCCTGTCATGCTGAACGTCGCTGAGGCTGCCGTCGAACAGGCTTACGGCGACAAGCGGCACCTCCGCTGGATGCGGGTCTTTGCTGGTCAGCGGGCGACCGAAGTATACGGCGACGATGTCTACCTGCCCGACGAAACGCTCGATGCGATGAGGCGCTTTGTCGTCTCGATCAAGGGGCCGCTGGCGACGCCGACAGGCGGCGGTATTCGCTCGCTCAACGTGGCCATCCGGCAGACACTCGATCTTTACGCCTGCGTACGCCCGATTCGCTATTTCCCGGGCGTGCAAACGCCGATGATGGACTCGGACCTCGTCGACATGACGGTGTTTCGCGAAAACACCGAGGACATTTATGCCGGCATCGAGTACCCGACGGGCTCACAGGAAGTGCAGAAGCTGATTCACTTCCTGCAAACAGAGCTCGGCGTCACCAAGATCCGCTTCCCGGCGAGTTCGGGCATCGGCATCAAACCCGTATCGCGCGAGGGCTCTGAGCGGCTGGTAAGAAAGGCTATTCAATATTGTGTCGATCGCGACTATGGCTCGGTGACGCTGGTCCACAAGGGCAACATCATGAAGTACACCGAGGGCGCCTTTTGTAAATGGGGCTACGAGGTTGCGCGGGCTGAATTCGGCGCGACCGAAAAGGACGGCGGTCCCTGGCTGGCGTTCAAGAACCCGGTTACTGGCCGTGAGATTGTTATCAAGGACGTCATCGCCGACAACTTCCTGCAGCAGATCCTGTTACGTCCCGAAGATTACGATGTGATCGCGACGCTGAACCTGAACGGTGACTACATCTCGGATGCACTGGCCGCGCAGGTAGGCGGCATCGGTATTGCCCCGGGCGGCAACATCGGCGATGGCGTCGGCGTTTTCGAGGCAACGCATGGAACCGCGCCGGGTTTCGCCGGCAAGAACCGGGTCAATCCCGGTTCATTGATCTTGTCGGCCGAGATGATGCTGCGCTACATGGGTTGGACCGAAGCCGCGGACCTGATCATCAAGGGCGTTGCCGGCGCGATCGCGAATGCCGAGCTGACGTTCGATCTCGCACGACTGCGCACCGCCATTCGGGCACCGAAACGCAAGGCCAAGACGCACGACAAGAAAGAGGTTGAGAAGGAACTCGAAAAGCTCGTGCCCGGTGCACGCCTGGTCGGCACGAGAGGCTTCGGCAGGGCAGTCATACGCCACATGCACGACTGACCGGTGGACGCCGCCGTTTTTGACAGGGATTGCCGCGCGTGTCCGCGGCTCGCCGGTTTTCTCGATGACGTCAATGGCCGCTACCCGGACTACTACTGTCGCCCGGTGCCACCGTTTGGCAATGCTGACGCCCGTTTCCTTATCGTGGGGCTCGCGCCTGGCATGCACGGCGCGAATCGCACGGGTCGTCCATTCACGGGCGATCATGCCGGCATTCTGCTTTACCAGATGTTGCATAAATACGGATTCAGTTCCCGGGACCATTCGGAATCCGCCGATGACGGCCTGGTGCTGAACGATTGCCGTATTACCAATGCCGTGAAGTGCCTGCCGCCCGACAACAAACCCGTCGGCGCCGAAATCAATACCTGCAATAGCTTTCTCGAAAGTGAACTCAGGTTGATGCCACGGGACTCAGTCGTGATGGCGCTGGGCGGGATAGCGCACAGGGCCGTCATCAAGGCCCGCGGTTTGCGTCAGGCCGATTACAAGTTCGCTCACGCGGCAGTGCATGATCTCGGTGATTTCATCCTGCTCGATTCCTACCACTGCAGTCGTTACAACACGAACACGCGCCGCCTCACCGAAGCCATGTTCGACGGGATATTTGCAGAGGTACGGGAGTTACTGCAAAACTAGATCTGTGAGCGACGAAGCGCCATTTGAAGTCAAGTCCTTCCTGCGCAGCCTGACGCATCGTCCGGGCGTCTATCGCATGCTCGATGCGAAGCACAATGTCATTTACGTCGGTAAAGCCCGCGACCTCAAGAAACGAGTGTCGAGTTATTTCAATCGGGCACAGGCGTCTCCGAAAACTGCTGTGATGATGGAGCAGGTGGCGCGCGTCGACGTGACGGTAGCAAACACAGAGGCCGAGGCTCTTATTCTCGAGTACAGCCTGATCAAGCGGCACAAACCGCGTTACAACGTTCTGCTGCGCGACGACAAGAGTTATCCGTATATTTACGCGTCCACCGACGCAGAGTTTCCGCGCCTGAAATTTCATCGCGGCCCGCGACGCGGCAAAGGCCGTTACTTCGGCCCCTATCCCAGTACGCGCGCGGTGCGGCAGACGCTCAAGGAACTGGAGAAACTGTTTCTCATTCGAAACTGCGAGGACAGTTTCTTCAGCAATCGCACGCGGCCTTGCCTGCAGTACCAGATCAAGCGCTGCACTGCGCCATGCGTTGATTTGATTTCCGAAGAGCAGTACCGCAAGGACATTGACGCTGCGATCCAGTTTCTCGAGGGCAAGAACAAGACCGTTGTCGATACCTTCGTAAAGCGCATGGAGCAGGCTGCGACGTCGCGCGACTACGAACAGGCGGCACGGTTTCGAGACCAGATCTCGCGCCTGAAAGAAATAGAGGCACGTCAGCTCGTCAAGCGCAGCGATCGCAAGGATCTCGATATTCTGGGGTTCGCTTCGAATGGCGCGATGCATTGCGTGGCCGTCCTGTTCATTCGCAACGGTTCGATTATCGGTAGTCGCGACTATTTCCCGCGCCTGCCCGGTGAGACCGACAAACAGAAAATACTCAACGCGTTTGTTGCGCTGTATTACCTGGGCCGCGACGCGCCGGCCGAGATCGTGATCGAACTGGCGATCGACGACGCTGAACTGCTGCAACAGGAACTGACGCAACGTGCCGGTCACAAAGTAGCGATACGTTCGCGCGTTCGCGGAGACCGGGCGCGCTGGTTAACGATGGCAAGAACCAACGCCGAGCAGGGCCTCAGTATGAAAGCCGCAAGCAATGCCACCATTCGCCGGCAGTTCGCGGCCCTTGGCGAGGCATTGAAGCTTGAGGAGCCACCTCAGCGACTCGAGTGCTTCGATGTCAGTCATACTTCCGGTGAAGCGACGGTCGCATCCTGCGTGGTTTTCAATACGGCAGGACCGATGAAGAGCGACTATCGGCGCTTCAATCTGAGTCCGGCAGCCGCAGGGGACGATTACGGCGCAATGGCCGAGGCACTGCGCCGGCGTTATGAACGCGTGAAGAAAGGCGAAGTGCCGATGCCGGATGTCCTGTTTGTCGACGGCGGCAAAGGGCAGCTCGCCGAGGCGATGACGATTCTCGACGAACTCGAGCTGGACTGGCTGAGCGTGGTGGCGGTCGCCAAGGGACGGGCGCGACGACCGGGAGCCGAGCGGCTGTTTCGCCCGGGAGACGACAAACCGTTGGAGCTGCCCGCGGACTCGCCGGCACTGCTGCTCATTCAGCAAATCCGTGACGAAGCCCATCGCTTCGCGATTACGGGTCACAGGCAGCGGCGTGGCAAGAGCCGAACGACGTCACGACTGGAACAGATTGCAGGGCTCGGACCAAAAAAGCGACGCGAGTTGCTGCGTCAGTTTGGCGGATTACAGGGCGTGATCGGCGCCGGTGTGGACGATCTCGTGCAGGTGCGCGGGATTAGCCGCAAGCTGGCCGAAACCATATACAATGACCTGCATCTTGAGAATCAATAACAACAAAAGAGCAGCCCGTTGAAATTGAACGTCGCGATCCTGTTGACCCTGTTTCGTATCGCCGCCATCCCGGCGGTCGTAATCTGTTTTTACAGCCCGATTCCGAATGCGCGCCCAATTGCGGCCATACTTTTCGGCATCGCTGCTGTCACGGATTTCATCGACGGCTGGGTCGCGCGCAGGTTCAATCAAACCTCGCGATTCGGCGAATTCCTGGATCCTGTCGCGGACAAGCTCATGGTGGCTATCGTTCTCGTCATGCTGGTCCAGGCCGAATCCGGCTGGTTTGAAGACATTATCGCCATGATCATCATCGGCCGCGAGATCACGATATCGGCCCTGCGGGAGTGGATGGCCACGATCGGCGAGCGCGCAAACGTCAAGGTCTCGGTGGCCGGGAAGGTCAAGACCACGCTGCAGATGTTCGGCATCGCCTTCATGGTTTACAAGAATCCGATGTTCGGCATCGATATCTACGCTGTTGGCTTCGTACTGCTGGTACTCGCGGCGATAATGACGATCTGGTCCATGATCATCTATCTGAGGGCTGCCTGGCCCTTCATTATGAGTGACCAGTCCTGAAGTAATTCGAAAAAGGGCCCAGCCCTGCCTTGACAGGCGGGCGCAACTGACTAGAATCTCGTCCCTCTGAAGATTTAGCGGGTGTAGCTCAGCGGTAGAGCATCACGTTGCCAACGTGAGGGTCGTGAGTTCAATCCTCATCACCCGCTCCAATTGAACAAAGGGCTGCCCCCCGGGCGGCCCTTTTTCATTACTGGACCGGGCCCGGTCAACGCCGTCCCTGCTGATATCATCGCCGGTGTTCCAATGAACCGAGAGAGATAGAGACGGTGCAGCCCGAGTACTTTGATGTCGTCATTGTCGGCGCAGGCCTGTCCGGTATTGGCGCTGCCTGTCACCTTCAGCATGACTGTCCGGGCAAGAGCTACGTTATTTTCGAGGGTCGGGATGCGATGGGCGGCACCTGGGACCTGTTTCGTTACCCCGGCATTCGCTCGGACAGCGACATGCACACGCTGGGCTACAACTTCAAACCCTGGCGCGAGTCGAAAGCGATTGCCGACGGGCCGTCCATTCTCAACTACGTGCACGAGACAGCGGCTGAGCACGATATTGACCGGCATATTCGTTATGGGCACCGCATAGTCAAAGCCAGCTGGTCCAGCGAGGACGCCTGTTGGACACTGGAAGCCCGCCGGTCGGACACGAATCAGAGCTTTGACGTGCGCTGCAACCTGCTGCTCATGTGTTCTGGCTACTATCGCTACGAAAGCGGCCATACACCGGAGTTCAAGGGCCGCGAGCGCTTTAGCCGTGACATCGTGCATCCGCAGCTCTGGCCGCAGGATCTGGACTACCGCGACAAGAAGGTCGTTGTCATCGGCTCGGGCGCGACGGCAATGACGCTGGTCCCGGAGATGGCAAAACAGGCAGCACACATCACGATGCTGCAGCGTTCGCCAACGTACGTACTCTCACAGCCGGATACGGACTGGATCGCAAATGTCCTGCGCAAGCTGCTGCCGGCGAAAATGGCCTACGCGATTACGCGCTGGAAGAACATCACGATCCAGCAGTGGATTTACCGCCGCACACGCACCTCGCCGGACAAGGTCAAGCGAACCCTGCTCAAGTGGGTTCGCAAGGAGCTGGGCAAGGACTATGACGTAGACAAACATTTCACGCCGGACTACAACCCCTGGGACCAGCGGCTGTGCCTCGTCCCGAACGGTGACCTGTTCGCTGCCATTCGCTCCGGTAAAGTTTCTGTCGTTACCGATCAGATCGATACCTTTGTCGAACACGGCATTCGCCTGCAGTCCGGCGCGGAACTCGATGCCGATATCATCATTACCGCGACAGGACTCGACTTGCTGGTACTCGGCGGCGTGCAGTTCGTCGTTGACGGCAAGCCGGTCGATTTTTCAAAGACCTATACGTACAAGGGCATCATGTCGTCGGGCGTGCCGAACATGATATCTACCTTCGGATATATCAATGCATCCTGGACGCTGCGCGCCGATCTGACGGCCGAGTATTTTTGCCGCGTCGTGAACCACATGGACGCGGGCGGTTACCAGCAGTTCACGCCGCGCTTGCGTGCCGAGGACGGGGATATGCAGACGCGACCCTGGATTACCGGCTTCTCTCCGGGCTACATGCAGCGGGGGCTCGACCGGCTGCCGAAGCAGGGTGATCGCGAACCCTGGATTAATCCCCAGAACTACAAGCTCGACAAGAAGATGTTTCTTAAAGGAGCTATAGACGACGGGACACTGGAATTCAGCGCTCGTAAAAGCCGAGTATCGGGATCTTGATCGATACGATCTCGGGCTCGTCCATGATTTCATCCGTCCACGCGAGAATCAGCATGTCGTCGCTGCGAATCATTTGCGGGTAGAGGCGTATCAAATCCGTGCGGCCGACCGTCTCTACGCGTCCGAGCTGTCCACCTGTCGTCACGCTACGGATATTTATGGCGTTAGTGCCGTTCTTGTCAGACTCGACCCAGCTGACAGCCGCCGAGGAACGGTCGATGATAGCGATGCCGACATGGCCGGATGAACCGCGAGATGCAATTTCGACCGGCGCTTTGAAGGTCTTGCCGCCGTTGGTCGACAGCGCGGCTCTGACGACCGGGTTGCCGTTGGCTGCCGAGAACCAGGCAATTGCCACGAGATCGCCCTGTGCGTCGATCGCGGGGCCGTTTACCGGGCAGCCCGCAATCTCCCAGCCGTCATCGGCTATTGCCGTGCCGGGCTCCCATGCCCCGTTGGAGAATCGCGACACGTAGATATCGCGGATTTCATCGATGGTACGATCCCTGTAGACCGCGATCGGCCCGTGGGGGGAGACCGCCACGTCCGTCTGGCAACAGTCGCAGACGATCTCATCGACCAGCTGTTCCTGGCTCACCTCTCCGTCCGGGTCAACGAACGCCGACCGCAGGGTCATGCTCGTGCCCCTGGGGTCGTCCGTGGCCTCGTTGACCGTCTTGCGCCCGTCCAGCCACAGGAGAGCCGCAGCATCGCCCTCTGCGTGGATTGAAACGAAGCCATGCTCGGAAGGCGTGCCGTCGCTGTGTGGGCGCACAGGATCACTCCAGCTTTGGCCCTTGTCCGATGACTGCGCCAGCAGGATGTCGTAAGCGTAGGTTGCGTCGGCACTCTTGCTCAGCCAGTGCGCTACCCAGTGTGTTTCCGCCAGTGGGGTGACGGACGGCAGGTCGGCCCAGTTGACGAACATCTCCGGGTCCGTGACGACGTCGACGGCGGCCTGCCATTTGTCCGATTTCAACGTCGAGAAACGCAGCGTCGCGCCGCTTTCATCGCGCTGCATCCAGCTGAGAACAATGCTGCCGTCAGAACCTGCGGCAAAGCGTGGTCCAACAACGTTGGTGCCGGCCGGAACTGGCAGCGGCGACGGCTCGCCGAATACGGGGGGCTCCGCCCCGGTGCACGCGACGACACCGACGGCGGCCAGGAAGAGGGTGGTGAGCGTGGACAGACAGCGCATGCGGACCATTATGCACATCAAATTGATTCTGGGTCAGGGCGATGTATACTCCGACGCCAGCTCAGTGGAGCGGTGCCTGCCGCCGTTTCAAAGGACTGCAAAGGCTAGGTGGCAGAGTGGTTATGCAGCGGACTGCAACTCCGTGTACGCCGGTTCGATTCCGACCCTAGCCTCCATCTTCTAAAGGCCATGCCCGGGTGGCGGAATTGGTAGACGCTGCGGACTTAAAATCCGCTGATCGAAAGATCGTGCCGGTTCGAGTCCGGCCCTGGGCACCAATATAAAACAAAGAGTTAGCTTAATTCCGTCGATCACTTGAGTCTTACGGGCTTTGGTTTGTTCCAAATTCGTCCCATCATGCTACGCGAACTTAGATAATTCATGACGTCCCGCCCTTGCTTCGTGGCGGCCCGGCGATCTTGGATCCTTCGGGGATGTACTTAGCAGCGGCCTTGCCTGGGTTGCCGCCCTTAGTGTCGCGTAGGGCTGATTAGCAATGATACTGATTGAAACGGTTGCTTCATCGCCAACGCTCAGTCCCCGCCAAGAGACAATGGCGTCAGCGCGAGAAACACCTGCCCATCATGGTCCACATAGCGGATGATACGACGGTCATCAATCTGCATTGTCACCTTCCAGATTGGCCGATATCGACTGCGAATCTGCTCCGCAGATTGAAACACCAATTCAGCCCTGGCTGGTTCAGCTGCCTTCTCCCGAATTGATTGCGCCGCAATCGCCCCAGCTTTCTCCTCAGAGATATACTCAAGTGGTTCGGCGAAAGCACCTATTTCCTGAAACTCCCCAGTGTAAGCGTTGATAAGCACTGCGCCCATGGTCAACTGGCGATCCTCAGAATCAAAGAGCACCAAGAAGTAACCGCCCTTCTGCCTGTTTGCGAGCAGCACTCTCTGCGGCCTTGTATCGCGCAAAAAGCTGAATGCTTTTCTTTCAATCAGCCTCCGCTCTTCGACCTGCTGCGATGCACGTTCAATAGCTTCTTTCGGCGAGATTATCTCACCGCTCACCGCTTGCACCGCCGCGCTGACCATCCCGCGAGTCTTGGGCGGTTCTACGACCGCGACATATTCGTTCAGCCACTTCGTGCCCCAACGGTTTGGGGCGCTCCAGTCATTTGTATACCATGAACTTCCCGTAATGTGTCTGACCAGGCCGCCCTCGTTGCCTTCGTCTGCAACAGTGCAGGGGTTATCATGCGGGGCACTGTCTGGGGGCCACGGATCTTTGATGTCTATGGAATTCAAGGTCACGTCACCCAATCGCGGGTCGATATCCGTCTCAAATCCGTAAACCACGACCCAGTGATCTCCACTATTTATTAGCGTGGAAGAAGAATATTCACGCGTTGCCATCCAGTAGAGCATGCTGTGCATAACTTGATCGCGGTCTGTGTCGTGGAAGATTGAAAACCGTCCTGCACCTGGAGGTGCGTTCAACTCCATGATGGCATCCTTTAAACCGTCGGGATCGGTGTAAAAACCATTATCCTGCTTGTGGGCCTGGATTCTATTGTAGATATTAGCCTGCTCAAAACACGCAGAGTCGGCAGGGTTTGGATAGTTTTGCATTATCATCTGCGCGCTCGCTGCCCCACAGAAATATGACGTATCCTGGCCATACAAAGGGCCACTCAAATCGAGCACGTATGGGTCCGGTGAATCCGGAGTACAGGCGCTTAATAGTAAGCAACCGATAGCACAAGAGAAATACAGCCTCTTCATTGTCGACCTCCAATGGCTCTGCCGCACCCAAGTGTCCAATTCATGATGTTGTAGTTCTCGGTGCAATGCGTCAATTCTGGGATGTACGTAACAGCAATGACCGCTTTCCCCAAGAGTAGTTATTCAGATTAACGAAGAATCAACGAATAAGTTCGATTTCCGTCGCCTATGCGACATAAGCCAGAGACGGCCGATTAGTGACCTGTGTCACGACTGAACTTGTGATGCTGTGCATACTTGCATTCAAGGACACTTAGCGGGCAGTGCGGTATGAAGCGCAAAAAGTCGAGGCGAACCGGGAATGACCAGCTGACCAGTCAGGTCGAAGGAGATGTTGGCGGCGACAGCCTCGCTGAAATTGCCTTGCAGCAAGCTTCCGCCAACTATTACGAGCGGCGCTGGAGAGATAGGGTCAAAGATCACGAGAGCGACATTTGGATCGCAATCGGCCTGTATCTGATCCTCTCCAGTGTTGCTTTCGTGGTTCTGTAGGAGATTGCAGCATTCTGCAACGGTGCACTTAAAATCCGCTTATCGAAAGATCGTGCCGGTTTGAGTCCGGCCCTCAGCGACCAATTAAAACAATAAGTTACGGTTGCTTTCTCGAATTTAGATGACTATCGGCGTGGACGGCATGCCTGCATGACTACGCCGCCCGCCTGTTCCAGAATGCCCATGACAGTTGCAGCTTCGAGGCTACCCCGATTATAAGGACGCCGTGAACGAACCAGGGTACGTCACCCCACAGAATCACGACGGGCAGCAGGAAGAAGAACAACGCCATCGCGAAACGGCCAAAACGCAGATGCGGAATGCCGTAGCGCTGGTGTCGTAAACGTACGTACATCATGTAGATCTCGAGCAACACGAAGATCGGTACGTACGGCAGCCAGTACGTCGATACGAAGCCAGGAATCAGCAACCAGAACCACAGCAGTGTGGCAAAACTGAAGATCAGGTCGGCGATACCGTCCAGGTCGACATCGCTGCCGAGGCGGTGCCGCGCGGCGTGCAAACATCCCGTCGAACAGGTCAGTTAACGCCGCAGCGATGTACACGCCAAACACCCACCACCTCAGGTTGTACCAGGCGAGGAGGGTGATGGGCAAAACGCTGACGATGCGTGCCCAGGTGAGCGAGTCGGCGATCGTCCTGGCAATGTTCTTGTCCATTGTCCGCCTGAGATGACTTTTCGAGCGTCTTAAGATACATCAAGCAGTAGTGCCTCTACGTATAGACGCGTGCAGGTGGCTCAATGTTGAATGATCGAGTCTGGATTACCAGGGGCCGTGTCCGGCTCATAATGGAAAAAATGTCCGCAGAAAAGAAGCGCCTCGCCCGTGAACGGTTGACCATGAGCAAAATGGTCGGCATGTACTGCTCCGCTCAGCATGACAGATCCGGGGATCCCCTGTGCGCAGCGTGCCAGGAGTTTCTGGACTATGCCGAGATACGGCTGGAAAAGTGCCCGTACGGAGAAGACAAGCCGACCTGCGCGAACTGTCCTATTCATTGCTACAAGCCTGCTCGAAAGGCCCAGGCTCGCGAGATCATGCGATATGCCGGCCCTCGCATGCTGCTCCGCCATCCGCTACTCGCGATTGCCCACCAGCTGGATGGTTTCCGAAAGGCAAGGCACCCACGTGCGTTGACGCGCGAGCAGAGAATGCGTTCGCGAAAGGAATGAAGAGTTCGCTCTTGCCCGGATCAGAATCCTGCAGCTCTAGCTTGCTTGGACCGTGCGATTGCGGCCCTCGTTCTTGGCTCGATAAAGTGCCTCGTCCGCCACCCGGATCAACGCGGTTTCGTCATCAGCAGGTGTGGCAGGGAAACTCCCGAATCCCAGGCTAACCGTACAACTAATTGCTTGATCACGATCCTGCACCACCATCGTTTCAACGGCCTGGCGAATGCGCTCACAGACTTCCGCTGTACCTTCGATGGACGCACCAGGCAATATGCAAAGGAATTCTTCCCCGCCATAACGAACGAGTACATCACCCTCGCGCAGAACCGCTTTGGCCGCCTTTGCAACATTCGCGAGAACCCGGTCACCGATGAGGTGCCCGTGCGTGTCATTGACCAACTTGAAATGGTCAATATCGAACATGATGAGGCCTAAGGGTAAGTCGCTTCGCGTCGCCCGCGTGTACTCCTCGCGCAGGCGCGTAAGCCCGAAGCGTCGATTGTAACAATCCGTCAGCGGATCAAGCGCTGCGATACGCTGCAGATTACCGTGCGTCATCGCATTGGATAGCGCCATAACGAAGGTCCTGGCAAAAATCTGTGACAGCGAACGCGAGTCTCTTTCGAAAGCCGTCGACCCGGCCAATACAACAACGCCTGTCGCCGCTGAATGGACGATCAGTGGCATGAAAGCGACCTCCCGCGGCTGAAACTCGACCAATCCAGCGTTCACGGCGAGCCCCTCAGGCAACTCGACATAAACAGGTTCCTGAGTATGCAGCGCCAGCCGCACATGGTCATTCTCAGTTAAGCTTTCTGCGCCCACGATTCCGAAACTGGCCAGGATGGAGAGTTCCCCGCCGACATCGGCAACGATGGCTCCGGCACTGGCTTTCGTCGCTGCAATAAAACCGCTAAGCGCCCCATTGCATAAAGGACTGAGCTCCAGCTGACTGGTCATGGTCTTGCTGAAGTCGCCGACTCTCTCCTCGACTTCATGGCTGTGCTGAAGAACGCCAATCAGGCGATTGAATGCGGAAGCGGACTCGCCGATAACATCGTTGCTGTCGACCGGCAGTTGGCAACTCTCCGGATCGCAGTCCGTCCAGTCGCCCGTGTAGGTTGCTTGTTCAACAACCGATTCGATCATATGCATGCCGTCGACGAGTGCGCGTAGTCTCGGCATGACTACAACACGCATCAAGCGAATGTTGATACCACCGACCACAATTCCCGCAAGTAGACATACGCCAAAAAAGAACGGTGTCAGGACAATCTCCGGCGGCACACCGAAGCCAACCAGCATAGGCGGAAATATCGCGCCAATGATAACCCCAACGCCAATCATCCAGATCGAGAGATCGTCAAAAACGCTTCGAGTCAGTCGTATGGGGAGCTTTTGCTTGTAACCACCGTTCTGTTGGGAGGTCGGCACGAATTGCCGATCCTGGGTTGTGACCTCAGGATGAGCAGCGCGTCGTGCGGGGCGGTCGTTCGCGAGAGCAGGCTCAGTCTGCATCATCAGCTGGAATCCTCACTAAAAAAATTCTGTTTCTTTGCTCCAACCGAGACCGACATGCTCTTGCACAGCGTCCACCATCGATACTCTTCTGCGATCGAAGCCCAGACGGGACACGATTGCACATAATCAAGATAGAAGCGTGGAACTGATCGACATTTCGAATGGAAAGACTCTGCCATTCACAGGGAAAGATACGAAGGCGGTCTTTTGGGGAGACGGTACCGATCAGGCCTTATAGATTGCGAACCACGTCCTAAAGGTAGGGGGTCTCGTCGAGGTCGTACTCGACCTCGTCACCAGCGCTCGAGGGCAGTTTGGCCATTGATTCTCGCAGCAACTCGACGTGCTCGGCCTCCTCATCTCGAAGCTCGGTGAACAGTTCCCGGACCTCGGGATCGGTGATGCCGGGCAAGGCCATGTCGTAGAAGTCGTACGCCTTCTTCTCGGCGACGAGCCCGACCTCGAACGCCTGGACGGTGGACATGCCGCGGCGCGGCGCGCCCATGTCCGGGGCCTCGACGTCGAACAGGTCGTCCAGCGTCAGCCGCGCGGGGGCATCACCGAACAGAGCCTTGCGCCGGGCCTCCAGTTCCTGGCCGTGCTTGGCCTCGTTCTCGGCCATCGTGGCGAAGAAAGATCCAGCATCGTAGCCGCCCGTGTGACCGAACTGGGAGGCGAACATCTGGTAGCGGTGGCACGCCTCCATCTCGATCAGCTTCGCGAGGTCGAGGGCGTCCATAAGGCTGAGCTTGGACAGGTCAAGACGTGTGGACATTGGAACGACTCCTGGTCTGGGATTGACGGCCTGAAGCCGCCCATCGGGTGCGCCTCAAGCGATCCACAACAACCGGGTTCCGTCTGCCGGCCCCGCGGCTCTTGTGGCAGTGCGATAATAACACCGCCAAGCGGATTCGAGCGACATTGCAGCAGCCTGGCTCGAGCTTCGATCCTGCCCGCCGCAGACATTCATCAGATCACCCTCATTGAATGCTCAGGTTTCGGCGATCCGTGTATCCTAGGCTGTACTCTCTCGCCAGGGGAGGTTGCCATGAACCGATTCAATCATCGATTAGTGCTGTCCATTCTGCCGGTTCCCCTGGTCGTTCTGCTCGCCGGTGGTTGTGCTTCCACTCTCGAAAAGGCGCCCGCTGACGATATGCGCACGCTCCCCGGGCGCTTTGCCGAGGAGCCGGTTACCAAGCCTCTGTCGGCTGTCGAGGCGTTTATCGGGCCTACCGAGTTCTACATCAGCTACAAGAGCGAGGATGGCCTCGTGCATTCCGGCGGCAACTGGTCGAACAAGATTGACCTGACAGCGTTAGGGCAGGGCCCGGACAGTGAGTATGCGGGACCGTACATTTTGCCTCTCGAATACCAGCAGCGAGCACGCTGGACGGACGTGCCCGAGGCTCCGATCGTGCCCCGCATCCTGGGCAGCAAGTACTGGAATCGTTTCATCGACACGGTCTTCGAATCGGTGCTGCCGAAAGCGGCCATGACCGGCCTCGTCATGCATTTTGGCGAGGACGACTATTTCCTGTACTACAACGACATCAATAATTTCGAGGCTCGATTGATCACGGACAAGCCCGAAAACTACGTTGTCGCAGAGACCATCGATTTCGCGGAGTTCAATCGTCGCGCGCAACCCGTGATGGACGAGTTTCTGAAGCAGGAGGGCATAGAGGATCGCCGCCTGGTTTTCAGTACGGGTGACGCCGGTGCGTATTCGCTGCCATTCGTTTATGTCGACAGGGACATTCCATTGGGCATATTCGTCCGCTATTCGCCTGCCCCAAGACAAGGACCTGTGGCGAGCAAGGGATCGCAAGTTGCGCAATCCGCCGGTCACCTGGCCCACAGTCATTTGGGCGGCATGTTTTCACGGCCCGTGTCATCCGTGTTTCGCCTGCTTTTCGTTGCCAAAGATGTGGCCGTTGAGACGATGCGGCCGAGTTGGCTCGTCACATTGGAATCGCAGCCGATCCCGGAGCTAAACGGCGGGCCCGGCATGGATCTCGATGATTGGGAGCTTCGACTCGACCAGCTCACGGGACACCCCGCCACCCGCGGGACGATTGACTACCTGGTCGATGGGGAAGAGTTTTTTGTTCGTTTCATCGATGCCATCTCTACGGCAAAGGAGTCGGTCGATATTCGAACCTACATTTTCGACAACGATGACTTCGCCGAGAAGATCGGCAGACTGTTGCGGCGACGCAGCGCTGAAGGCATCGATGTTCGCGTGTTGCTGGACGGTCTCGGCACCATTGTCGCGACAGGCGCGGACGACGTGACTTTGCCAGAACACTATGAAGCGCCCGAGTCGGTGCGTCGCTTCCTTGAAACCAACTCGAGGATAAACGTGCGGCAGTCCAGGAACCCGTGGCTGGTCGCCGGTGATCATGTGAAGACGACAATTATCGACGGGCAAGTTGCGTTTGCAGGAGGCATGAACATCGGGCGGGAATACCGCTTCGTTTGGCACGACCTGATGATGGAGCTCAGAGGCCCGGTCGTCGATGAACTCAACAACGAATTCAACAAGGCCTGGGCGCACGCGGGCATGTTGGGTGATGCTGGTTATGTATTGCAGAGATTGAAGCCCAACCCAAGAATCGCCGAAGACCTCGGCTATCCATTGCGCTTGCTACACACGCGCCCCGGTGTTTCTGAGATCTTCAACGCGCAGCGTGCAGCGATACGCAATGCCCAAAAGTACATTTACATTCAGAACGCCTACCTGACGGATGATGCGATGCTCTACGAACTGGCAAAAGCACGTCGGCGTGGCGTCGATGTGCGCGTGATCTTGCCGCTCGTCGGAAACCATGGGCCGATTAACAAGAGCAATGCGCTGGCTGCGAACGCGATGCTCGAACATGGCATCCGCGTGTTCGTTTATCCAGGTATGTCACATGTGAAAGCCGCGGTATTTGACGGCTGGGCCTGTCTCGGGTCGGCCAACTGGGACAAGCTCAGTTTTCGCACGAACAAGGAACTCAACATCGCAACCTCGCACCCGGAATACGTCGCTGAGCTTTTCCAACGCGTTTTCAAGCCGGACTTTGAAAAATCCGTCGAGCTGACCGAACCCTTCCCGGAGCGATGGTCCGACCACCTCGTCGAAGTTCTGGCGGACTACGTTCTTTAGTACGCAGTTCACAGGCAAAACCCCGACTGGTTAACAGTTCTGCACAAAAATGTCGCATTTGCTGGCCAAGGCGCACGTCAGATGCCAAAAAAGACGTTCAATGACGGAGAGCTGTCATGGCGTCAATCGAAAAAGGCAAAGTTAGCTACCGCTTGCTCAACAAGCTGAGCAAGCTCGTTATCTGCAGTCGCTGCCTGCGCGGTGGGATAGTCACCCCGGTGCCGCAAATCATTTCCGGTCGGCATTCGCTGACCAACGAGTGTGCGGACTGCCGTGCGAAAAATCCCGAGCGGCACGGCCACCGCCGTAAAATGGCCAAGCTTCTAACGCTGCACAACTAGCGCTGCGCGATCCCCGTGCATCGCGTCCGAAGCGATGCCACAATACGCGGGCGATGGCTAAACTATATTTCTATTACTCCTCGATGAACGCGGGTAAATCGACTTCGCTGCTGCAGTCCAGCTACAACTACAAAGAGCGTGGCATGAACACCCTGGTCATGGCGCCGAAGCTCGATGACCGGTTCGGAGCCGGCAAAGTCACCTCGCGTATCGGTATTGAAACCGAAGCGACGACCTTTCGTAATGACACGAATTTGTTCGACGTCATCGCCGCGAGCAACGCGGAGGAACCCCTGCACTGTGTCCTCATTGACGAGGCACAATTCCTGACGCGCGACCAGGTGTTTCAGCTTTCCGACGTGACCGACGATTTGCGTATTCCGGTGCTGGCTTATGGACTGCGGACGGACTTCCAGGGCGAGCCTTTTGAAGGCAGCAAGTACCTGCTGGCCTGGGCCGATACGCTCAAGGAGCTCAAGGCCATTTGCCATTGCGGCACCAAGGCGACCATGGTTGTGCGCCTGGATGCTGACGGCAATGCGGTTACCGAGGGCTCGCAGGTAGAGATAGGCGGCAACGACCGTTACATCTCGATGTGCCGCAAGCACTTCAAGGAAGCATTTTTCGGCTAGTTCCGGCTAGGTCTGGATGGTCGGCAGGTCTTCCGGGATCGTGGGCAACTGCGTCGTATTTTCCTGCTCGAGCAGGTTCCTCATGTCCGCCAGCGTCTTCATGATCACCGTATCTGCGAATCCTGCGGCATCGAGGCTGCCGCGCGTCCGTGCATGCGGGTCGTTGAACTTGATCTTGTGCTGTCCCATGGAAATGACATCGTCGTGCAGCAACACGTGGTTGGACACCCGTTTCGCATTGACGAAGGTGCCGTTAGTGCTGTTGAGGTCCATCAGGAACGTCGAGCTGCCGTGACGAACCAGCAGGGCATGGTGGCGGCTGATGAAACGGCTGCTAATAGAAATATCGTTGTGGTCGGAGCGCCCGATGAGCAGACGGGACTTCTTCATTCTTATCTCGCCAATGACGCTGCCGTTGCTGGTGACGATCAGCTGCGGCGCGTCGGGGACAGCCGCAGGCTCGTTCTCCGGGAGTGCAAGTTCAGCCTCGTCCCAGGTGCCGATGGGCAGGGCGGGGTGCTCAACCTCGGCTACAGCGACCGGCAGTGTCTCGGCGCGGGCCAGCGCCAACAGGGCCAGCCGGTCCAGGATGCCCGGCCAGCCGCCGGAGGCTTTCCAGAGTTCCGTGCAAACCGCATCCGGAAAAATGAAATCCGGGTAATCGCTGCCGGCGGCCCGCAATTTTGCGTGGAGTAGCTCCCTGGTTTCCTGCTGCCTCATCGGGCGCAAATGGAAGTCGTGCACCAGGCGCTGTGCGATCGACTTC
Source organism: uncultured Gammaproteobacteria bacterium (assembly GCA_963841165.1). Lineage (GTDB taxonomy): Bacteria > Pseudomonadota > Gammaproteobacteria > Steroidobacterales > Woeseiaceae > UBA1847. Next base: position 22,844 of record CAWJCA010000038.1, read on the forward strand.
ATGGCGGGCGCCTGGATGAGTCCCGCCAGCGCACGATCGCTGACCAGGATGATCTTTAACGCGCTGCCGGTGCGGACCCGTAGATCGGCCAGCTCACAAAGCGCGCGCAGTGCGCTCGGGTTCATTTCGTGGGCGTTTTCGACGATGAGCAGCGGTGGCTCGTGGGACCCGGCCTGCTGCAACGCGAAAACCCGTACGAGGCCCAGAAGTTCGTTGGCAGAACTCGTCTCCAGGGTGAAGCCGAACTGGTGCAGAATGCCGGTCAGCAGGTTCGTCGTATTGAGTCCCTTGCCGTCGACCAGGGCGACGGCGCAATCCTCGTGCAGCGTGTCGATGAAACGGCGGACGAGTGTCGACTTGCCCGACAATGTCGGTCCCTGCAGCAAACACAGGCCCGTGGATTGCTGATAGGTGTCGTTGAGAATATCCAGTGCTTCGCGCTGGGCGTCATACGAGAGGACCGCCAACGGTTTTCCGTGGCTCGGGAAGGGTTGTTCCTTTAGCCCGGCGGCGCCTAGGTCCATTAGTCGTCTCTCGCAATCGTCATGTCGCGGTATATTTTGTTATTGTCCGGGTTGCGGTCTCTTCTTATATGAATTGTTGACCGGGCCATTCAGTCTACGACCGCGCTTCAGTTGTTGTAAACCAGAATTCGTGTGATTCCTTGAACTTCATGGGGACACGGGATGTTCTTTGAATTGACTTTATTAAATTTTCGTAAGTAGTTGTGAAACAAGGAAGTTTAACTTTGATTTTTGAAGCGACTGCGTTCGACCACAGGGTGTAAGGCATTGACCGCAAAGCTATCCGCCGACAACCTCACCCTGATTCGTGGCGAGCGATGCTTGTTTGAGGGCCTCGATTTTGCGCTGAACAGCGGCGAACTGCTGTTGCTCGAGGGCCGTAATGGCTGCGGCAAGACCAGCCTGATGCGCGCAATTGCCGGCATGCTGAGCCTCGAAACCGGGCAAATCCTCTGGAATGACGTGCCGGTGCTGAAGCAGCGGCAGACGTTTCATGGTGAGCTGGTCTGGCTGGCGCATCGTACCGGGCTGAAAGGCGACCTGAACATGCTGGAGAACCTCCATTTCGAAGAATCGCTGCGGCCACAGTCCGGTCGGGACCGCGAAGCGGTGTATGCCCGACTGGGCATTGAACGCCTGAAGTGCCTGCCATTGCGGTCGCTGTCGGCCGGGCAACAGCGGCGCGTTGCGCTGGCCCGCATGTTGCTCGCTGATGTGCCGCTGTGGCTTCTGGACGAGCCATTTACCAACCTGGATCGCGAAGGCAGGAAACTCGTCATGGAATTGACGGAGGAACACCTGACCGCCGGCGGTCTCTGTGTCATGGCGGCGCACCAGGACGTCGAGATCAACGCACCTGTCACGAAGATTCAAATGCAATGAGCGAATCCGGACCGCAAATACCGGGAATATTCTCGGGCCTTTGGGCGACGGCGAGGCGCGACCTGCTGCTGGCCTGGAAGCGGCCCGGCGACGTGCTGAATCCATTGTTCTTCTTCGCGATGGTTTGCACGCTGTTTCCGCTCGCCATCGGTCCCAGCCCAGAGCAACTCGAATTCATCGGTCCTGGCGTCCTGTGGGTTGCGGCACTGCTGTCGACGCTGCTGTCGCTCAATTCCTTGTTCCTGGGCGATTTCGAAGATGGCAGCCTGGATCAGCTGCTGGTCAGCCCTCAGCCCTTGCCCGTCCTGGCGTTGGGCAAGACGCTGGCGCACTGGCTGACGAGCGGTCTGCCGCTGGTGCTGGTATCCCCGATACTGGCCGTTACCTACCGCATGCCGGCGTCCGTAGTTCCCGTAATGATGCTGACCCTTCTGCTGGGTACCATCAGCCTGAGCCTGTTGGGCTCAATCGGTGCCGCGCTGACCGTCGGTTTGCACCGTGGCACGGCGCTGCTGAGTTTACTTATTCTGCCGCTTGCCATGCCCGTGCTGTTGCTCGGCGCGAACACGGTTTCGCTGGCTGCCGGCAACGATGTATATACGACCGGCGTGTGGGCGTTGGGCGCCTATGCCATTGCATCGCTGAGCCTGGCTCCTTACGCTACGGCCGCCGCTTTAAGAATCAGTAACGAGTAGAATCCCGATTATGTGGAAATTTTTTCATAGGCTGGCTTCACCGCCACATTTTTATCGCCTGGCCGCGGTCTTTGCGCCGTGGTTCGCATTACCCGCTTTCGTGCTTATCGCGTATGGCGTTTATGCCGGACTGTTTCTTGCCCCGATGGACTACCAGCAGGGCGATGCGTTCCGCATCATCTATGTGCATGTGCCTTCCGCGTACCTGTCGATAATGGCGTACATGATTATGGCGGTAAGCGGGGGCATTGGACTCATCTGGCGAATGAAGCTGGCGCACGCTGTCGCCGCAGCCGCGGCGCCGCTGGGCGCGGCATTTACGTTTCTCGCGCTCGTGACCGGATCGATCTGGGGCCGGCCGATGTGGGGAACCTGGTGGGAGTGGGGCGATCCAAGGCTGACGTCGGAACTAATTTTGTTGTTCCTGTACTTCGGTTACATGGCGCTGCGTGGCGCAATCGACGATACGGCCAAGGCCGATAAAGCCAGTGCCATACTCGCCTTGGTGGGTGTCGTGAACGTGGTTATTGTTCACTACTCCGTCGAATGGTGGAGTTCGTTGCACCAGGGACAGACGCTTTTGAAAGAAGGTGGGCCCGCAATGGATCCTGGCATGTTGTATCCGCTGCTGGCGATGATCCTCGGATTCACATTCCTTTTCGGTTCTCTCTTATTGCGCCGTGTACGAACCGAAGTATTGTTCCGCGAACGACGTACCCGATGGGTGCGTGAAATGATTTTGTCACCAGAAGGTAGTTAGGCATGGAAAACCTGGCAATGGGAAATTACGGCGTTTATGTCTGGAGCTGTTTTGGACTGACGCTGGCCGTCGTTGTCTTTTCGGACTGGCGCGCACGCCTGCGCCACAAACGTGTGTATCGTGATATAGAAGTGCGCATCCGAGCGCTAGAGGAACGACAATGAAACCAAGACAACAACGCATGCTTGCCGTTGGTCTTGCCGTGACCGGCATCGCGATTGCCGCGGCATTCACGCTGCGAGCTTTCCAGGACAACATGATGTTTTTCGTCGACATCTCGGATGTCGTCCAAGGGGATTATCCCAAGCAGCGAAATTTTCGTATCGGAGGGCTTGTGGTTGACGGCAGTGTCGAGCGCGCCGAAGGCTCAATGGATTTGAGATTTCGTGTAACAGATATGAACTGCGAATTACCCGTCAGCTACGTCGGCGTGTTGCCGGACCTGTTCCGCGAAGGACAAGGCGTGGTTGCACATGGGCGACTCGGTGGCGACGGTGTTTTCGTAGCCGACAAGATTCTCGCCAAACACGATGAGAACTACATGGCGCCGGAAGTCGCAGATTCGCTGGCCAAACACGTTGAAGGTAAGACTACACCTCTTCGCGAGGGCGTTACGGGGTGTGACACGCAATGATTCCTGAAATCGGGCAATTCGCCCTCATCCTTGCGCTGTCGCTGGCCATATGCCAGGGCGTTCTACCGCTCATCGGCGCCCACCGCAATGACATGGCCATGATGCGCGTCGGCAAGACCGCGGCGCTTGGACAGTTCGTATTCGTTGCGGTCGCGTTCGGCTGTCTGACATGGTCGTTTCTCAGCAGCGACTTCTCGGTACTTTACGTCGCCAATCATTCGCAGCTGTCCTTGCCCACTCTATACAAGATCTCCGCTGTCTGGGGCGCCCACGAAGGTTCCCTGCTGATGTGGATACTGATTCTCGCGGCATGGACCGTTGCGGTATCACGCTACAGTTCCGAACTGCCCGAATCATTTTCGGCACGCGTTATTGGCGTACTCGGTTTGTTATCCATCGGTTTTCTGCTGTTCATTCTGTTGACATCGAATCCCTTCGAGCGCCTGTCGCCACCTGCGACCGATGGCGCTGATTTGAATCCGCTGCTGCAGGACCCCGGATTGGCGATTCACCCGCCGTTGCTCTACATCGGGTACGTCGGCTTCTCGGTTGCATTTGCTTTCGCGATCGCGGCAATGCTCGGCGGCAACCTTGATCAACGCTGGGCGAAGTGGACGCGGCCGTGGACGACACTCGCCTGGATGTTCCTGACGCTCGGCATCATGCTCGGCAGCTGGTGGGCCTATTATGAGTTGGGTTGGGGCGGCTGGTGGTTCTGGGACCCGGTCGAGAACGCCTCTTTCATGCCCTGGCTGGTTGGCACGGCGCTGATTCATTCGCTCGCCGTCACCGAGCGCCGCGGCTTGTTCAAGAGCTGGACCCTGCTGCTCGCCATCACGGCATTTTCATTAAGCCTGCTCGGGACGTTCCTGGTGCGATCCGGCATCATCGTGTCAGTGCACGCGTTCGCGACGGATCCGACACGTGGTTTCTTTATCCTGGCGTTCCTTGCCATTGTCGTTGTCGGCGCACTTGTGTTGTATGCCTGGCGCGCACCGTCCATGGATTCGGACGCCGGTTTCAGTCTGTTATCCCGCGAGACCTTCCTGCTGTTGAATAACGTATTGCTCGTGGTTGCCGCGACGCTGGTTCTGATGGGAACGCTGGCGCCGCTGGTCATCGAGCTGCTCAACGGCGGCAAGATTTCGATCGGTCCGCCCTGGTTCGAGGTCGCATTTCTTGTACCCATGATTCCGCTGGTGCTTTTGCTGGGAGTGGGCATGCACACGGCCTGGCGCACGCAAGACGTGCGGCCCTGGGTTGCTTTGTTACGAATTCCCGCGATTGCGGCCATCCTGCTCGGCGTTGTTCTGCCGCTGATGTTCTATGGGCGTACCAGTCTGCTACTCATCGTTGGAGTATCCGCGGCGCTTTGGATAATTGTCACATCACTGATACAGCCTATACGCTCGATTCGCCGCAAGGACGGCTCGGCCGGCATCACCCGGTCTGCTCTCGGCATGTCTGTTGCCCACCTCGGCATGGGCCTGTTCGTGCTTGGCGCGACGATCACTTCAGCTTTCAACGTTGAGTCGGATCGTGCGCTGACCCCGGGGCAGTCGGTCGAGGTCGGCGGTTTCGATTTCGAGATGGTCGAACTGCGCGATGTTGAAGGGCCGAATTATTCCGCGATCGAGGCAGAGATCGAAATTCGCAAGGATGGCGAATTCATCGCCACAGTGCGGCCGCAAAAGCGACAGTACCTTGTGCAAAAAAGCTGGATGACTGAGGCCGGTATTCACGTGACCTGGAACAAGGACCTGTTTGTCGCACTGGGCGATCAGCTCGGTAACGGCGCCTGGAGCGTGCGCGTGCAGTACAAACCGATGATCCGATTCATCTGGTTCGGCGCGATCATCATGGCGTTAGGTGGACTAATCGCCGTCAGCGACCGACGCTATCGCCTGAAAGCAAGCAAGACCAGCGCTGCGGATCAAGTGGTTGCGGAGTCTGCCTGATGTCGCGATATGTTTTGCCGCTGATCGCGGTTGTTGCGCTGATCCTGTTTCTGGTCATCGGTTTGCAGCGTGGCGACCCGAGGGCGCTGCCGTCACCTTATATCGGGAAACCGGCACCGCAGTTTGAATTGCCGACCCTGGCTGATCCTGCGGTAATGGTCGCGTCGAAAGATCTCGAGGGAGATTTTGCGTTGGTCAACGTCTGGGCAACGTGGTGCGTCGGCTGCCGGTCCGAGCATCCCTTCCTTATGCAGCTCGCCAGGAACAACAGCATTCCTATTTACGGCATCAACTGGCGCGATACGCGCGCCGGAAGCACTGCGCTGGATTGCACAGCTCGGGGATCCGTATATTGCGTCGGGCTTCGATGAGACGGGGCGTGTCGGCATCGACTGGGGCGTATACGGTGCGCCGGAGACCTTCCTTCTTAATGCCGATGGCATTGTGGTTCACAAGCACCTGGGTCCTCTGGGCAGAGAGGCCTGGGACCGTGACTTTGTGCCATTGATCAATGCCGGGGGTGCCACTCAATGAGACGATTATTGATACTGGCTGTCGCACTGTTTTCAATGGTGCCGGTCGCCGCGATCGATACGGGACAAGCGTTTGACGACCCGGTGCTCCAGGCGCGTTACGAGAAGCTCATTTCAGAGGTGCGATGCCTGAAGTGTCAGAACCAGAGCATCAAGGATTCCAACGTTTTCCTGGCATCCGATCTGCGCCGCGAAATCCGGCGACTGATTACTGAAGGCAAGACCGACGCCGAGATCGTCGATTTCCTCGTTACCCGCTACGGCGAATTTGCCCTGTACCGCCCACGCACGACAGGCAAGACGCTGATTCTCTGGATCGCACCGTTCCTGTTGGTTCTCTTCGGTGGCTTTGCGATGTTCCGTGTAGTCAGGCACCGCATGTCGATGCCGATAGATGATGACACGTCCATAACAGCTAAAGAGGGGTCCTCGGAGTGACTTTCTGGATTATCGCGGCGCTCTTGTGTCTCGTCGCTCTGGGTTTCGGTGCTTGGCCCCTGTATCGTGAATCACGCCGTCTTACGCCATTGCTGGCGATTGTTATCGTGTCCACGGTGGCCGTGTCCGTTGGTCTTTACAGCCGTGTCGGCAGCCCGGATGTTCCGTCAGCCGGGGCACAGTCCGACACGCTTCCCGATATGGAATCGGCGATAGATTCGCTGCAACAGCGGCTCGCGAAAAATCCCGACGACGTAAATGGTTGGAACATGCTGGCACGTTCCTATGTGACGTTGCAGCGTTTTGGCGACGCAGTTTCGGCCTACGAGCGGGTCATGGAACTGGAGGACGGCCAGAACGCGCAGACGATGGTCGATCTCGCACTGGCAATCTCGTCTCGCGACGGTAGCGCGATCGAGGGGCGAACCGCGGCACTGATCGAAAGTGCCCTGGCGCTGGAGCCGAATAATCCGGCAGCGTTGTTCTATTCGGGCATTGCGTCGGCGAATCGCGGTGATACGGAGATGGCGGCGACACGTTGGGAGATGCTCCTGGGGCTGAACCCGCCGCCAGAGATTCGTTCGATTCTCAAGCAGCGCGTTGCGGAATGGCGCGGTGTGCCGATCGAGTCGATTGAACCGCCGCTCGCCGATACAGGCCCTGCCTCGCCGTCCGTTTCGAGAGAAGCACCGACTGCCGATCCCGATGCCGTGGTGACGGCGCGAATCGCATTGTCGGACGATGCGCTTTCGGCACTTACGTCCGATGCCAACGTTTTCGTTATTGCACGCGACCCGGCACAGCCGTCGCCGCCCATCGCGGTCAATCGTGTGCGCTTGTCCGATTTGCCCGCTTTCGTGTCGCTCGGTGATGCGCAATCGATGGTGGCCGGTCGTTCGCTGTCCGGTTTCGAAGAATTCGAATTACTGGCCCGTGTTTCCCTGAGCGGATCTCCAGCCGCAGCGTCTGGGGACTGGTTTGGTACCATGATTGTAAGGCCGGCGGACAATGCCTCGGTTTTCCTGGCGATCGACCGACAGGTACCATAATGGCTTTGCCGCAGTCCCTCGAAGGCAAGCTTCGAATCCCCCTCATCGGCGCGCCGATGTTCATCGTTTCCGGACCCGAACTGGTTATCGCACAGTGCCAGGCCGGCATTGTGGGATCATTTCCAGCCCTTAACGCGCGACCGCAGTCGGCTCTGAATGAGTGGCTGAAACAAATCAAGGACGAACTCGGCGAATATAAAGAAGCTCATCCGGACGAGCCGGTCGCGCCATTTGCTGTTAACCAGATTGCACACGCCAGTAATCCTCGTCTATTCGAAGACGTCGAAACCTGCGTCAAGCACGAAGTGCCAATTATCATCACCAGCCTCAGACCCCCTGAAGAAATTGTCACGGCTGTTCACTCCTATGGCGGGCTGGTCTTTCACGATGTGATCAGCCTGAAGCACGCACGTAAAGCGATGGAGCAGGGCGTCGACGGCATCATCGCAGTATCCGCTGGCGCGGGTGGTCACGCGGGACCATTGAATCCATTCGCTTTCGTCAAGGAAATACGGCGCGAATTCGACGGCGCCGTGATTCTCTCCGGCTGTATCACGAGCGGCAGCGATGTTGTGGCGGCACTGGCGCTGGGCGCCGACCTTGCTTACAGCGGGACGCGTTTTATTGCGACAGACGAGGCCCGGGCCGTGCCGGAATACAAAGCAATGCTTGTCGACAGCAAAGCTGACGACGTTGTTTATACATCGCTGTTTTCCGGCGTGCACGGCAGCTATCTCAAAGGTAGCGTCACCAACGCCGGGATGGATCCTGACAATCTGCCCGAGGGTGACAAGAGCAAGATGGACTTTGGTAGCGGCAGCGATCTCGCCGCCAAAGTCTGGAAAGACATCTGGAGCGCGGGGCAGGGTGCCGGCGATATTGGTGAGATCTTGCCGGCCCGCGAACTGGTACTGCGCATGGAGCGCGAATATCACGATACGCTGGCCCGCCTCAACGCCGCCTAGTCATGCACATAGCCTTTTATTCCTATCTGTTTGTGGCTATCGGCGGGGCACTCGGCGCCATGGCCAGGTTAGCACTGAATGTATTCCTGCAGCGCGACGTCGAGTTTCCCTGGGGTACCTTGAGCGCAAACCTGATCGGTTGTCTCGTGATGGGTTTTCTCGCACAGCTGATCGCGAATACGGACTGGTTCAATGACGCCGGGATCATTCCCGATCAGTATCGATTGCTGTTTGCCGTGGGCTTTTGCGGCAGTTTCACGACGCTGTCGTCGTTAGTGCTGGAACTCAACACAATGATCGAGAAAAACGAGCTGTTTTATTCTTTTTCGTATCTCGTCAGCACGCTGGTAGGGGGGTTCGCTTGCTTCTATCTCGGTGTCGTCCTCATGCGGGCCGTTTTGCAGTTGCAGAACAGCTAACTGGATTCGTCATTCAGCAATGCAAACGAAATGGCTGCCCCAGCCTATATAGGTGTACGGTATTCCACCCAGTTTCAGACATGTCTCTTCGTCCTCGACACCCTCGTAGACTTTCTTCATGTATTTTTCTTCAGGTCCAGGGCAATAATCCCCACACGCAAATACTTCGATGATCCTCGGCTTGGTCGGCGTCTCTTCTTCATCCTGGCCGGCACAGGCACTGATCAAGAAGACTGATGCCAATAAGAATTGCGTGAGGGACATGGTTCTAATCATCGCATTTCATGAATCAAAAGTATCGGCAGCACTCAGCTCAAGGACCTCGACGATACGGTCGAGCCAATCGAGATGTTCGGGCTTCATGAGTACCGAGCGAAGACAGGTGATCGTTTCTGAATTCGCACTGATACCCGGGGCATAGCGTTGAACCAGCTGAACAGGTAGCTCGATCATTGCGAGATGCAGGTCGTGTTCCGCGGCTTTGGCGAACACGCGACGGGCGCGCTCGCTTGCGCTGCGGCTGTCGGGTGCGTCGACCGCGTAGACGACGATGTCGAGTTCAGGCTCCATCAATGGCACGAAGTGCTTGCTGTCTCGCAGTCTTTTCCAGAAGTGCCGCGCCGCGTTGCAGGCAATCGTCGAGCATCGCAGCAAATTCACCGTCGCGCACCAATGGTAGCAGCCGCTGTGTTGCCCACAGCGCGACGGCCGAGGCGCCCGGTCGCGAGCACTCGAGACTGATTTCCCCGAGGTGCAGTTCGGCTGAACTGAAATAGGTGAATGGCGAGCTGTGTTTGTACAGTTGGCCCACTGACGGGTCCTTGAACAGGATGCAGCCGCAACCATAGGGCTGCAGCCCGTGTTTGTGCGGATCAATGACGATGGAGTCGACGGCGCCGAGGCTGTCGTAAGCTGCGCGCGTGTCATCGTGCAGCTCCCCGGCAAGGACGAAGTAGCCGCCATAAGCCGCGTCAGCATGGATTCGAAAATCGTACTTCGACTGCAGCGCGATGAGCTCCGGAAGCGGATCGACCGCCCCGAGGCCCGTATTGCCGATAGTCGCAACGACGGTCCCGATATCCCCTGCGCGCAAAAGCAGCTCGAGCGCGTCAACGTCCATCCGTCCGTCGCTGGTGACAGCAACCGGAGAAAATGGCAGGCCGAGAACGTCGCTGATGCGGCTGTGCGTGTAGTGCGCTTGCTCAGTTGCGACTATTCGCTTGCCCGGGTGCAATTGCCCCGCCACCCAGAGCGCTTCCAGATTCGCCATCGTTCCGCCGCCCGTCAGGTGACCGAGCGGCGCATCCCAGCCGAACATTTCGCCGAGTTCGATCACGCACTCTTTTTCCATGGCCGAACTGGCCCGGCCGCCGTCCAGCGCATGGTTGTTCGGGTTCACCCAGAGCGACATTGCATAGGCGATACGTGCAATGGGGTGGGGTGGCTTGAGCATCTGCCCGGCGTACAGCGGATGGTAGTAAGGGAAATTGTCGTGCATTCGGGTCGCGACTTCCTGCAGCACGTCTGCGACAGCCCCGGCATCGAATTCCGTGCTGAAGTCGGGCAGGTCTGAATAGCCCTCGGCCAACTTGTCGAGAGCATTCCTCAGGAGTGTCAGTTCTGTCGCGTCGATCATCGGTGGTTCCGGTTACCTTCGTCGCGCAGCATATCGTAAACTGTGCAAATGGACCTTATCGCGATTGCCGTGCCATTTTTCATGCTTGCGCTGGGCGTAGAGCTGATCATTGACTGGCGAAAAGGCAGCGGGCTCTATCGCAGTAGCGACGCGATCAATAGCCTGAGTGCGGGAATCCTCAGCACGACGATAGGCTATTTCACGAAGTTCCTGCCGTTGATCGCGTGGGGTTTCGTGCTGCGCAATTTCGCACTCATCGATATGCAGCCGGAGTGGTTCGATCTCTCACCGAGCGGATTGCTGCTCTGGATTATCGCGGCGCTTGCCTGGGATTTCTGCTACTACTGGTTTCATCGCTTCAGCCACGAGGTATCCGTGCTCTGGGCCGCGCACGCGGTGCACCATCAAAGCGAGGACTACAACCTGTCCACCGCGCTGCGGCAAACGAGTACGGGGTTCCTGTTCGGCTGGATTTTCTACCTGCCCCTATTCCTGATCGGCTTCCCGCTGGAAGTTCTGATCACGGTCAATGCCATTAACCTGATCTACCAGTTCTGGGTGCACACGCAAATGGTTCGGCGGCTGGGCGTTCTCGACCGGATACTGGTGACGCCCTCGAATCACCGCGTACACCATGCTCAGAATGAGCGGTATATCGACAAGAATTATGGCGGCATGCTGATCCTCTGGGATCGTTTTTTCGGGACATTTGAGGATGAGAACGAAGAAGAGCCGGTTGTTTTCGGGGTACGCAAACCGCTGGCGAACCTGAACCCGTTTTGGGCCAACCTGCAGGTCTACGACTACCTGCTGTTCGATGCCCGCAAGGCGTCCCGCTGGCGCGACAAAGTCGCGGTCTGGTTCCGCCGCACGGGCTGGCGGCCGGCAGACGTCGAAGCGTTGTACCCAAAGCAACAAACGGATTTTTCGCGCTTTCAAAAATTTGATCCGCAAACGGCGCCGCAGCAACGGCATTACGTCATGGCTCAGTTCATTATCGGCATCGTCGGCACGCTGCTGATCGCGGAATTGTATGTTCGTGAAGGCGCGGAGGCCGTGCTCATCCCCTGTGTTCTGTTGTGGCTGCAACTCTATACCCTGGGATTACTCAACGAAGGCCGGTCCTCGGCGCGTCGCCTCGAGTGGCTGCGGTTGCTGGTTGCAGTCCCCGTCCTGTATCTCGCTCTTGTGGGCCAGCGCCGACGGAATGCTGCAACAGGCCGGGGGATGGATCGTTGTGGCCGTTTATTCGATTGCGTCCGCGGCCTGGTTAGCGCTGATCCCAAGGCCTGAAAGACAAGCAATAACATCTTTATAATCATAGTATTATGATAATATTCTCAAGTTAATTATCACTTTGGGGGGAGGACGTTGATGGGCAGCAGGAAGAACATTCACTCAGGCGCACCCTGGGAGTTCAAAGCGGGCTATTGCCGTGCCGTTCGCGTTGGACCACACATCATGGTCTCGGGAACCGCCGCCGTTGGCGAAGATGGCGAAGTCGTTGCTGTCGGCGATGCTTACGCCCAGGCCAAACGGTGTATAGAGATCATCGCCGGCGCCCTCAGCGAAGCCGGAGCAGGCCTCGAGGACGTCGTTCGCACCCGCATGTTCGTCACGGATATTGAGCGGTGGTCCGACGTGGCCCGTGCGCACCAGGAAGCTTTTGGCAAGGTGACACCGGCGACGACCATGGTCGAAGTCTCCAAGCTCATTGATCCGGCAATGCTCGTCGAAATCGAGGCGGATGCGCAGCTGGATGAGGCCTGATTTCTGAGAGGCTAATCCTCGCTGTCGCTCTCGCGCTGGTGTCGGCCGCCCTTGCCAGCGTGCTTTCGGTCACGCTTTTTTTCACGCGCTGCGGCACGTTCTTCTTCAGACATGGACTCCCATTTCTCGCGTCGCTGGGCTTTTTCCTCCTTATGCCGTGTCCGCGCGGCGGCGCGCTCTTCCTCGGACAGCGACTCCCAATGCTCGCGTCGCTTTGCGTGTCTTTCCTTGCGTTTCTTGCCTGCACCTTCCGGTCGGTTAGCGGCCATGCGCTCGCGCAGCGCCTTGCGTTCCTCGTCTGACAGCGCTTCGCGCTCGCTGCGCCATTTCTTACGCATCGCAGCGCGTTCATCCGGCGACAGGGCCTCCATGTAGGCCCGACGCTCTTCGGGGCCGAGGTCGGCGATGTCGGATACTGACTGCGTGTAACCCGCAACGGGAAGTAACAGCGCCAGCCCGGAAGCCAGCAGGAGCAAGCGAAGTTTTTGCATCTGGTATTCTCCTGAGTTGAGACGATTCCACCGTGAAGCGCCTCATACGTTTAACGCATGGATGTGTACTGGGTTGACATGGATATTTCAAGAACATTCAAATTTATGTATTCGGTTTTGGTCGCAGGCCTGGTTCTTGCGGCGTGCGCATCGCGCCCTGAACTCGCGGCCCGAAGCAGCGTCGTACCTTCAGGCGCAGACTTGTCCGGCCTTTGGCAGCTTCGCGAGGAGCCGGGCTCGAAGCCCATTCCAAGAGGGGACCCCGAACCGGGCATCCGGATTCCACCGAGAACCACAACGCCAAATGCTGGCGCACGGCGGCCGAAACGCTCCTCGGGTACTGCCGTCACCATGTTCCTGGAAACAGGCGCATCACTGAAGATCTCGCAAACCCCGGACGGTTTGTTCATCAGTTTCGACCGGGCTATCGTCGAGGAGTACACATTTGGTGAAAATCGTATTGTCTCCGTGGGCCCAATCGAGGCTCAGCGTGTGTCGGGATGGAGCGGGATGGTGTTCGTCGTCGAGACGCTCGATGACCAGGGGACACTGCTGACCGAGTCCTGGCACCTCGAACCCGGTGGCACCGTCTTGGTGCGTGACATCCTGGTCAGCCGCGGTAACAACGAAAAGTTCTCGTCGCGGCAGCGCTTCGACCGCATCTAGTCGCTCGGTGTATAGCGTCGCAGTGTGGCCCGGACACGCAGCTTGCCTTTACGGTGCTGTTCGATGACGACCGGCAGATAGTCAATGTCCTCGGCGCACCAAAGCGTCGTCACCCTGGAAGAATTTTCTGCCTGATGTTGAATGCCGACTGCCGTAAAAGTGCCGGCCGGAACCTTTATTTCTCGGGTACCGATCGAACGCACATTGAGGGTCTTGAGCTTATCGACTTCGAACAGCTGGTATTGCTCGCTTAGCTGGTCGTTAAGCAAGTCATGCATCAGCGCATATTGAATAGATACACGGTCCTGCCGGAGGCGATCGAGGGTCGTGTGAAATTCTTCATCGTTGACCGTGCCACTTGCCTCCAGGGTATGCCAGTCGAAACGAATATCGGCGCGCGGGTCGTCTTTGTCGATTGTGTCGTTTGTCTGGTAAGCGATCGGATAGACGCCCTCATCACCAACCGCAAATTCGGAAACTTCGGTGATGTCGCCGTGGGCGAGGATTCTCGACATGCCCGTTGGCTCGACGAAGTGCCTGGCGATATAGCCGGAGTCTGTCGATTTTAGCTCCGTACTCAACCGGCCACCGACAACACTGATCTTGATCCTGTACTCGGCCGTGTGCGGCGTAAGCTCTCCGCTGGCCTGGGCAGCGCCCGCAAACAAGCTGGCCGCCAACAGTAACGCTGGCATCCAATGGAACTTCCGGAAATTGCGGCGGCAATACCCGTTCATGCGCACCCCTCTTTGAGGACCTGTTCGGATTCTCGCATAAGTGACATGACTGCTTCCTGAACAGCCAGGCGGTGCGACTCCAGCGCGTCCAGCGGCGCATCGGCCGGTATCGGGTAGGGCTCGCCGACTGCCAGGACAATGCGTGAAAAGGGTTTGGGAACCATGAAATCGTCCCAGCGATTCAGATACCAGGCGCGCTCCGCGGCGCAAGCGATCGGGATTATGGGCACCCCCGCGATACGGGCCATGAGGACGGCACCGACCTTGAATTCGTATTTGGGGCCACGAGGACCATCGGCGGTCGTGACGATGGAGTAGCCACTCTTCATCATGCGCTGCATGTCACGCAGCGCAAGAGCGCCACTCTGATTCGCCGAACCCCGAATGACTTCAGCGCCCCATGCACGGGCGATTCGTTCCGGTACCTCGCCGTCTACCGAACCGGAAACCAGGAAGCAGGCCTTGAATCCCCGCTGCACCCACGAGCGGATCAGCGTCGAGCCGACGACATGATGCTGGTGCCAGTAGCAGGGCGCACATACCGTGCCTTCCTCGATGAAGGGTTCAATACGCTCGGCGCCGATCACTTTCTCGACCCGGTAGGTCGATACCAGCAGCCGAATCACCGCCCGTAGCACCGGCAAACCGAGGAAGTAATAGATTCGACGCGCCGGTGACATCCGTCGACGGGAAGCCGTGCTGCGTCGGGACTCGATCGAGTCGAAGTCTTTGGGGTGTTGGTTGCTCAAAATGGGACCCGGCGGCAGAAGTGCATGAGTTTGCAGTATCGGTTCGACGCCGGTCAATGTAATATTGCGCCTGCATTTCCTGAGTCCCTCCGAACCCCCATCTGCAGATGACAGAAGCGCAGCTCGCATACAGGCGGCCACCTGGTCCTGACCAGACCGTTACGCTCGGCATTGACCAAGAGACGCTCGCGACGCTCGAGGGCCTGCAGCGTGAGTTCGGCGACATGGTCAGCATGACCAAGCCAAATGGGCGCCTCGCATACTTCGTCAACGATGCCGACGAGGTGCGCCGTATCCTGGTGCGCCGTCACAGCAAGTACCACAAGGGCCCTGGATTCGAACGCGTCAAGATGCTGCTCGGCAACGGCCTCATTGTCAGTGACGGGGATGTGTGGAGACGCTCACGCACGATGATCCAGCCTGCGTTCAGCCGGCAGAATGTGCATCGCCTGATGACCGTGATGGTTGAATGCTGCGACCGCCGTGCCGTCCACTGGGCCGATCTTGTTGCTCGCGGCGAGAACATCAATATCACCGAGGAAACCTCCGATTTCGCCCTGGAGCTTATCCTGATCAGCATCTTCGGCAACGATTACCACGAGCGCATCCTGACACAGGGTGAGAATCCGTTTGCGTTTCTTAGCAGGGACTCCACTCGCGACCTGAGTGTCGTCCTGAAGGTCCGCAAGCTGCGCGAGCTGTTGATGAGTATTATCGAGGACAGGCGTGGCGGCAAAGGAGAGGACCAATTCGACTTCCTCTCGATGTACATTGCTGCCGTTGACAAAAAGGGCAAGTCGTTTACTGATGCCGAGTTACTCGACGAACTCATGACGCTGATCGTGGCCGGATTTGAAACTTCGGCAAATACGCTGAACTGGGTCTGGTACCTGATCGCGAAACATCCCGACATCGAGGAAAGACTGCTTGAAGAAGCGAGGCACGTACTGCCCGGCGTTTCAGCCGTGAACGCCGACTCGATCAACTCGATGCAGTACACGCAGCAGACGCTTGAAGAAGCGCTCAGGTTGTATCCGCCGGTCTGGCTTTTTACGCGGCGCTCGCACGACCAGGACGAACTCGATGACTACGATGTTCCACCGGGAACCGACATCTACCTGTCACCGTTTATTCTGCATCGGACCGAACGCTACTGGCCGGACCCGCACACTTTCGACCCGGAGCGATTCGCGCCGACCGACAAACCGAGCAAGGACCGACCGTACTTTCCGTTTTCACTGGGCCCTCGACGGTGCCTCGGCGAGTATTTTTCTTTCCTGGAAATGAAGGTACACCTGGGCCTGTTACTGCCACGTTTTCGAATGCGCTTGCTGGACGACAAAGAACCCGATCTCGAATTGGGAATCAATCTTCGTTCAGCAACCGACATCTACCTGCAACCCGAGGAACGGTAAGCACGTCATGGAGCTTTACAACACACTCACCGACATGCTGCGCGACGCACGTGGCAAGGACCGTGAAATTCGATTTATCGATGGCGAGAGTGACGAGAGCGTCATTCGCTTCCCGGACTTGTGGGATCGGGCTATCGCGCTGCTTGGTTCCTTGCAGGCTCGCGGCATGCGGCCGGGTGACGAGCTCATCATTTTCAGCAAATCGAATGAGAGTTTCGTGGTCGCATTCTGGGCTGCCGTGCTCGGCGGTATCGTGCCGGTGCCGGTCGCCGTCGGTATCAGCGATGAGCATCGGCTCAAATTATTTCGCATCGTGTCGCAGCTCAGGAAAGGGACGCTGTTTACAGAAATGGGGTTGCTGGAACGCTTGCTTGAATTCTCGAAGCAACGGGAACTGGATGACATCACGCATTTGCTGGAAACCCGCACCGTGTTGATGAGCGATGTGGAACCGGCATCGCATGGCGAGGTCTTTGCAGCGACACCGGACGATATTGCATTCATTCAGTATTCCTCGGGTTCGACGAGTGATCCGAAAGGCATCGTGCTTACGCACAAGAACCTCTGCATCAATATCCGCGCGATTGTCGAGGCGACCGGCTGGAACAAGGACGATCAGAGTCTGAGCTGGATGCCGCTGACCCACGATATGGGACTGATCGGTTATCACCTGAGCGTACTCGGCGTGGGCATGAATCACGCCGTCATGGATACCAACGTATTTGTCAGGCGACCGTTGTTATGGATGAGCAAAGCCGATGAACTGCGTGCCACGCAGTTATGCTCGCCAAATTTCGGGTACAAGCACTTCCTGAAGCTGTTTGTGCGCAAGGGTCTTCCTGACCTGGATCTTTCATGCGTCAAGTTGATCCTGAACGGCGCGGAACCGATTTCGTGGGAGCTCTGCGAGGAATTCCTGGCGGCGCTTGCGCCGCACGGTCTCAAGCGCACAGCGATGTATCCCGTATACGGACTGGCCGAGGCAACCGTTGGCGTTTCACTTCCGAAACCGGGCAGCGAATATTCACGCATCACGGTCGACAGGCATAGTCTGCGCGTCGGCGATGGCTACCGTGCCGTTGACCCCGGCGATTCGGATGGCGTGAGCTTTGTGAAGGTCGGAAATGCCATTCGCGATGTTGAAATTCGTATAGCCGACGACGACGACAACGTTTTGTCCGAGGGCGTGATCGGAAATATTCAGCTACTTGGTGGCAGTGTGACCGAAAAGGTGTATGGCGATGACGCGGCGACGGCCGAGCTGTTCACGCCAGATGGCTGGCTGCGCACCGGGGATTGCGGTGTGTTCGTCGACCAACAACTGGTGATCACGGGCCGTCAGAAAGACATCATCATTGTCAACGGTCAGAACTACTATCCACACGACATCGAGGAAATTATTGCGGGACTTGATGGCATGGATCTCAACAAGGTCGTGGTTGCAGGCGCGACACCCAAGGGCGGCCAGACCGAAGAGCTGATCGCATTCATCCTTTACCGCCAGGCGCTGGATGAATTCGTACCGGTGATCCACCAGGTACGAGCCCTGGTCGGCGAGCAAACGGGCCTCGAAGTCGATACGGTGATTCCGGTTTCACGCATTCCAAAGACGACCAGCGGCAAAGTGCAGCGCGGCAAACTCCTGGACGCCTACCTGGACGGCGAATTTGACGAGGTTCTTGGCCAGCTTGCACCTGGCGACGCGGATGACGGCGCGACCGACGAGGACGCACTCGTAGCCGAACTCATGATGATTTGCCGCGAGTTTTCGAAAGACCGTAAGATCGGGCCGGAAGACAACCTTTTCGAAGTCGGGGTGAGTTCGCTGACGTTGACCGAGATCGTCCTCGCGGTTGACGAGAAATACCCGGGTAAACTGGATATCAGCGACTTGTTCGACTATCCGACGTTGCGAGAGATCGCGGCGTTCCTAAGAAGGAACACCACATGACTTATGCACGCATCGCCGGTATAGGCAGTTTTCTGCCGGAGAAAGTCGTCACCAACCATGATCTCGAGAAGACCATGGATACGTCCGACGAGTGGATCCGCGAACGCACGGGCATCAAACGACGGCACATCGCGGGCGACAATGAGACGACCTCGACGATGGGTGTAGAGGCAGCGAAGCGCGCCATGGAAATGGCGGGCGTCGGCGCGGAAGATATCGATCTCATCGTTCTTGGTACGGCCACTCCGGACAAGATCTTCCCGGCCACAGCCTGCATTATTCAACGGCGGCTTGGCGTCAAGGGATGTGCGGCCTTCGATGTGCACGCAGCGTGCAGCGGCTTTGTGTATGGCCTGGACCTCGCTAACCGTTACATCAAGACCGGCGGGGCCCGAACCGCACTCGTGATCGGGTCCGAGACCCTGTCGAGGATTACGAATTGGGAAGACCGTGGCACGGCCGTCCTGTTTGGCGATGGGGCGGGTGCCGTCGTTCTGCAGGCTGACGAGGAGCCCGGCATACTCTCCACACATATTCACGCCGATGGCGAGTACGAAGAACTGCTGCAGGTCAAACAAGGCGTTTCGGTGGGTTTTGACGTTACGAAGGCTGGCGGCGCCTACATCTCGATGGAGGGCAATGCCGTCTTCCGTCGCGCGGTCGCAACGTTCGACAATATCGCCCGCGAAACGGTTGCCGACCTGGACGGCCACCTGGATGATATCGATTGGTTCGTACCTCATCAGGCCAACATGCGGATCATCAAAGCGGCCGCGAAGAAACTGCAAATGCCGATGGAGCGCGTGATCGCGACCGTAGACGAGCATGCGAATACGTCCGGGGCGTCCATCCCGCTCGCGATGGACCTCGCAATTCGTGACGGGCGCATCAAGCGCGGTCAAACGCTGCTGTTGGCGGCCTTCGGGGCCGGCTTCACCTGGGGGTCGGCGATGCTCCGTTATTGAGCCGCGAGCGCTAATACACCGATCAATATGACATAAGCCGGAAAAAAGGTCGTTTTGGCCACCTCAGTGTGACCCAGCTCACACTTTGAGCGCCATACCGTCTCTATACTGCGACAGTATGTACTGTCTCCAAACAGAGACACCCACCGACCGGAATAGCAGATGGAAAAGGAATTCAAGGACGACATGCCGCTTTCGGAATCGAATGTGTCGCTCAAACTGGCCGATATTCAGAAACGCTGTTCGCAGCTGCTGCAGAACACCGAGAATTCGATCGAGTTGACGCTCGAGGAAGCAGTAGTCCCCAGCGACGCCTTCAATCCCTACGATCGCGCCTGAAACCCTTAGTCGCCGCTCTTGACGGCTTGCTCATGCAGTCGATGCATCAGCCTCAGGCGCCATATCCAGATACCCACGATCAGCGATGCCGCGACCGGCAGTGCGGCCACGGGGTGCAATAGCACCAGGTAATCGTAAAGTCCGTGCAGGAATGCAGCGAGAAGGAAGCCCAGGCTGGCAGCCCTCGCCACCGATAAGCTGGAAAGCCGGGCCCGCGAAATCCAGTACGCCCAGATTGATGCAAACAGAATGTGCACGACGGGCCCGGCAAACCCGCGCGCCGCTGCTTCAAGCGGCGACAGGAAATCCAGGTAATGGAGGTTTTCTGCCAGTGCGTATCCGAGTCCGATGAACGATGCGTAGACGATGCCGTCCAGAAGCTCATCAAATGCGCGAAAGCGCATTACGATGACCAGGAAGGGCAGCATTTTCGCGAACTCTTCAATCGGACCGATCGCCAGCATCGAATACGCCAACAGGGCCATTGGATTATCGGCCGCCAGGGCCCAGGCGTCGAAGCGGAGTCCCAGCGGCTCCAGGCCTGCGTACATGAATTTCGAAATTGCTGCGGCTAACAAGCCGAGGCCAAAACAAAGCAACAGGTTTAGGGGCGGCTCCGGAAGATGCCGATCTTTGTGGTAGTGATAAACGGCCCAAAAAATAACGGGCAGTACTACCGGGAGGATCAGGAGTGCTCGCTGCATGATTACATTATCCGGCTTCGCCGCTGCCGTTGCGGCATGGCGGTCACATTTTTGAGGCAGACCGGGAGGCGGCGCGTTTGCTAGTATCTACCGAGGTGACATCAAGACCATCGGACCAGGGGGTTAAGAATGGCGATCGAACTGACGATTAACGGTCAGGCAGTTTCACTCGACGTGGATCCGGACATGCCCTTGCTGTGGGCGATTCGCGATCTTGCAGGCCTGACGGGGACCAAATTCGGCTGCGGGAAAGCACTGTGTGGCGCCTGCAATGTTCACCTCGATGGACAGGTAATGCGGTCCTGTGTGATTCCGGTTTCGGCGGCCGCCGGGCGTAAGGTAACCACCATCGAGGGCCTGGCTGCAGACGGCAATCATCCGGTCCAGGTAGCATGGCGGGAGCTCAACGTCGCACAATGCGGTTATTGCCAGCCCGGCCAGATCATGAGCGCCGTGGCGTTGCTGGAACGCAATCCTAACCCGAGCGATGACGATATCGACGCTGCGATGAGCGGCAATATTTGTCGATGCGGTACCTACACGCGCATCCGCCAGGCAATTCACAAAGTTGCGGAGGGCCAGTCATGAGCCAACTCCGACATATCAGCCGCCGCGAATTTCTCAAACGTACTGGCCAGGCCGGAGGCGGACTGGTCCTGGCACTGACATTCACGACAGGCTGCGGACGGGCGGGCCCCGGTCCAGCCAGCCAGGGCGCCGCCGCGGTTGCGCCCAACGTCTACGTTAATGTTCGCAACGACGGCATCGTCGAAATAACCTGCCATCGCTCAGAGATGGGGCAGGGAATTCGTACCTGCCTGCCACAGATTATCGCCGACGAAATGGACGCTGACTGGGATCGGATCGAGCTGATCCAGGCGCTCGGCGACGCGAAGTACGGCGATCAGAACACCGACGGCTCGACGAGTATTCGCAACCAGTTTGATCTGTTGCGCAATGCCGGCGCGACCGCGCGCGAGATGCTAATTGCGGCCGCCGCGGCAGAGTGGGGTGTACCGGCCGAGGAATGCAGCGCCCGCGAGCATGCTGTGCATCACGAGGGCAGCGGCAAGTCGGCAGGTTTCGGTGACCTGGTGGACGCAGCCGCGGAGCTCGAGGCGCCCAGCGAAGCGCCCTTCAAGTCTCGCGAAGACTATCGCTACATCGGCAAGTCCATGGATACCATCGACGGGTTTGCTTTTACGACGGGCCAGGCCATCTACGGAATAGACACGGTCCTTCCGGACATGTTGTACGCCTCGATCGAACGCTGCCCGGCCTCCGGTGGCACCGTCGTTTCGGTCGACGACACCGAGGCCAGAGCCGTTTCCGGTGTTATCGACGTAATCAAATTACCCGACCCCACGTCACCGCTGTTGTTTAACGTTCTGGGCGGTGTCGCGGTACTCGCCAGCAATACCTGGGCCGCACAGAAAGGCCGCGAGGCGCTGCAGATCGAGTGGGACCGGGGCGCGAATGGCGCGCATGAGTCGGCGGCCTACCGCAAAGCGCTGGTCAAGTCCGTTACATCGCAGGGCAACCCGGTTTTGACCCGGGGTGACGCAGCCGCGGCGTTCAAAGCGGCCAAGAGCGTGCACGAGGCCGTTTATTACGCACCCTACCTGTCTCAAGCTCCAATGGAACCGCCCGCAGCCATTGCGCGGATCACCGAAGATGGCGGGTGTGAAGCCTGGGCCTGCACTCAGAACCCGCAGGCGGCGCAGGACACGGTCGCGGCGACGCTGGGCATCGACAAGGAAAAGGTCAAGGTTCATGTCACGTTGCTCGGCGGTGGCTTTGGGCGCAAGTCCAAACCCGATTTCATTGCCGAAGCGGCCTGGCTGGCCAAACAGACCGGGCGCCCGGTGAAGGTCACCTGGACGCGCGAAGACGATATCCGGCACGGTTATTTTCACTCTGTCAGCGCGCAGTACCTCAAGGCGGGCCTCGACGCCGACGGTAATGCCACGGGCTTTTTGCACCGCAGCTGTTTCCCGTCGATCATGTCGACGTTTGACCCGAGTGCGACCGGACCTGGGGGCTTCGAGCTTGATCTCGGGCTGCTCGACAATCCCTACGATATTGCGAACATGCAGATCGAAACGGCCGATGCCAAAGCGCACCTGCGTATCGGTTGGCTGCGCTCCGTCTGCAATGTCTTTCACGCTTTTGCACTAGCTGGCTTCGTTGATGAGCTGGCGCACGCAACCGGCCAGGATCCCAGGGATCACTTGCTGAAACTGCTCGGCAAGCCGCGCCAGGTCGACCCGGCCGACGACGGGGCCAAATATACAAACTACGGTCACCCGCTCGAGAATCACCCGATCGACACGGGTCGAATTGCCGCTGTCGTTGAAAAGGTCGCCGACATGGCCAACTGGGGAAGGGCGCTGCCTGACGGGCATGGCCTCGGTATTGCCGTGCATCGTTCATTCCTGAGCATCGTGGGCACAGTGGCCGAAGTGAGCGTCGACAAGAACGGCAAACTGGTCGTCCACGATATATGGACAGCGATCGATGCCGGCACAGTCATTAATCCGGACCGCGTAGCGTCACAAATGGAAGGGGCCGCGATCTTCGGCATGAGTATCGCCCTGCACGGCGAGATTACGGCCAAAGACGGGGCCGTCGTTCAAGGCAACTATGACACCTACCCGGTTGTTCGAATGAGCGAAGCGCCGGACGCTATTCATGTCCACATCATGGAATCGACGGCGCCTCCGGGAGGCGTGGGCGAGCCGGGAGTTCCGCCGGTGGCACCCGCAATCGTGAACGCCTATTTCGCGGCGACGGGCAAGCGTGTTCGTGAATTGCCGTTACGGAATGCCGGGCTGACCTGACGCCATGCGCTGGCTTGCTGTTTTGCTACTGTTGGCAAGCGCCGCGGGCAATGCGTCCCCGCTGTTCGAGCATGACGAGGTTCTCGAAATTACCCTCGCGGGTCCGTTGTCGACAGTCATTGACGACACAGAAGATCGCAACGAGTACCCGTTTGCGCTGACGGTTGCGGGCTCCGCCATTGACGTCGACGTGCGGGTGCGCGGCATCAGCCGGTTGCGGGTCTGCAAGTTTCCGCCCCTGCGTTTCGACTTCTCGAGCCGCGACACGGCGGATACGGTCTTCTCGGGTCAGAACAAGTTGAAACTCGTGACCCACTGCAAGGGATCTGCCGACTACGAGCAAAACGTACTCGAGGAATATGCGGCGTACCGGATCTTCAACGTACTGTCGAACGCGAGTTTTCGCGTACGCCTGGCGCGCATTCGCTATGTCGATACCGCTGACCCTGCCGGCACGGACCTGGTACGGCACGCGTTCTTCATCGAATCCAAAGAGGCGATGGCGGAGCGTAACGCAGGCTCATTGATCAAGGCTCGTAGCGTGACGAAGAATTACCTCGACCAGACCCAGACCGCGCTGGCCTACATCTTTCAATACCTGATCGGCAATACCGACTGGTCGCTTGTCCGGGCTTTTGATGAAGATACGTGCTGCCACAATGGGTTGTTGTTGGGTATCGAGGAGCGTCATTTCTACGTTCCTTACGATTTCGACCTGGCCGGGCTGGTCAACGCACGCTACGCAAAGCCGGACCCGAGCCTGCGCATCAGGCGGGTGACTCAGCGAAGTTACCGTGGCTACTGCATGCCCGGAGAGGCGCTTCGGGACGCGCTGAAGGCGGTTCTTGGTCACCGGGACGAGATCCTGCGAGTCATAGAGGATCTGCCGCATTTGTCCGAAAAAGACATCCAGTCTCGTCGTCAGTTCCTGGAGGATTTTTTTGAGTCGGCCGCGGACGAAGACAAACTGCTGCACAAATTCGAAAGCCGTTGCCTGTAGAAACTGACCCGCCCCTTGAGCAACACCGTTCTCTATCTCATCACGGTCCTGATCTGGGGCTCGACCTGGCTGGCCATCGAGTTCCAGCTCGGCGTCGTGGAACCCGAGGTGTCCATCGTCTACCGCTACGCAATAGCATCTCTTGTTCTATTTATATACTGTAAAATCAATAAATTAAAGCTATTATTTCATCTAAAATATCATGTTTGGTTCGCGCTCCTGGGGGCGTCTCTTTTTTGCCTCAACTACGTGTTCGCGTACCGCGCACAGGTGCACATTACGTCGGCACTGGCCGCGATCGCGTTCTCCACCATGCTGTGGATCAACATCGTTCTTTCCCGGCTGATATTTGGCACCCGGGCAGGGCGCCGCGTGCTGATCGGTGCCTTCCTCGGCATTCTCGGGATCATCACGCTGTTCGCACCGCAGGTCAGCGAAGTGTCCTTGTCGGATGATGTTTTCTACGGCTCGATTCTGGCCTTGCTGGGAGCGTTCGCGGCGTCAATCGGCAATATGCTCTCGCAGGGAGCGCAAAAACGCGCATTGCCGGTCATGCAAGCGAATGCCTGGGGCATGCTGTATGGGGCGATCCTGACGGCCATCATTGCCCTGTCGCGGGGGCAGGAATTCACGTTCGACGCGACTTTTACGTACATCGCATCACTGGCTTATTTGGCAATATTTGGCTCAGTCGTGGCGTTTGGCGCCTACCTGACATTGCTGGGAAGGATCGGTGCGCACAAGGCGGGTTACGCGACAGTTATGTTCCCGGTTGTGGCACTCGTCCTTTCCATCCTGTTCGAAGGGCTGGGCCTCGACATAACCATCGTGCTGGGGACAGCACTGGTCCTTTTGGGCAACCTGCTGGTGTTGAAAGAAAGATGAGCAACAAACGCGATCCGATCGAAGACCTGGCCCACCTCCGTCATGAATTTGGCGAGCACGGTGGCGTCAACATGTCGATCGAGGCGAGTACGACGTTTACCGTGATCGACCCGAAGACCATGCCGGACCTGTTCGAGGGACGCAAAGGTCCGGACAAGGGCTGCTACCTGTACGGCCGACACTTCAACCCGACGGTTTTCAACCTGGGTCGACAGATGGCTGCGCTCGCGGGCACCGAAGCCGGCTATTGCACGGCCAGCGGTATGGCCGCGATCTCGGGGGCCATACTGGGCTTGTGTAATGCCGGAGATGAAATCGTTGCTTCCAATACGATCTATGGCGGTAGCTATGCGCTTTTGCACGACTTCCTGCCCGCCAAAGCGGGCATTGACACGACGTTTGTAGACATTACAGATCTCGATGCTGTGACCAACGCCATCACGGCACGAACAAAACTGGTCTTTACAGAAAGCATATCCAATCCGACATTGCGGCTTGCCAATATGCCCCGGCTCGCGGCTATTGCTCACGAGCAGGGCCTGCCCCTTGTCGTCGACAATACCTTCAGTCCGCTGCTGCTCAGGCCCGCGGCATTGGGTGCGGATATCGTGGTTCACAGTATTACGAAGTTTATCAGCGGTGCCTCGGATGTCATTGCCGGTGCCGTCTGTGGCAGCGAGAGCTTTATCGGCCAGCTCATGGACTTGCACATGGGCCCGCTGATGCTGCTCGGACCCACGATGGACCCGCACGTTGCCGCGAACATCAGCCTGCGCATTCCGCACCTTCCGCTTCGAATGGCGGCGCACGGGGAGCGGGCCCTGCAACTTTCAAGGCGGCTCGACGCGTTGGGACTCAACGTCAGTTATCCGGGTCTGCCGCAACATCCTGACCATCAGTTGTTTAACGAACTACGGTCCAGCGAGTACGGTTATGGCGGTGTACTCACGCTCGATGTGGGTGACGAGGAAACGGCCAATGTGCTGATGTCTCATTTGCAGAACGAGCAGCGCTTCGGCTACCTGGCCGTTAGTCTCGGCTATTTCGATACGCTTATGTCCTGCTCGGGCTCCAGCACATCGAGCGAATTGAGTGACGATGACAAAGCCGCGGCCGGTATCTCGCCTGGGTTGGTGCGCATGGCCGTCGGCTACACGGGCACGCTGGAACAGCGTTGGGGACAACTACTCGCAGCCCTCGAGGACACGGGTATTGTAAAAGCCGGAAAGGCGCAGGCACTGACATGAAAAGCATGAGCGTCAAGACACTGCTCGTGTCCATCTCCGCCGCACTGTTTGTCGCGTGCCTCCAAGCGGCCGACGATCCGCGTCTCGAAGAGAGTCGGGCACTGGTGCAGTCGTTTGGAGTCAGTTTGCAGAGCGAACTGAAGAAGGGCCTTGCAGAGGGTGGAGCTGTGGGCGCGATCAGCGTGTGTAAAGACAAAGCGCCTCAGATTGCGTCAGAGCTATCGCGGCTGAGCGGGGCTAAAGTGCGACGAACGAGTCTGCGTTTTCGCAATCCCGCGAACGCACCGGAGCCCTGGGAAACGAGCGTATTGCTGGAATTCGAACAGCAGGCGAATACGGCTGAACCGACGGCACCCCTTGAACACTTTGTCCGGGAAGCTGACGGCACGATTCGTTATATGGCTGTCATCAGGACAGGCGGTGTTTGTCTTGCCTGCCACGGTACACCCCTGTCGCCGGAACTGGGCGCAATACTCGACGCTGACTATCCTCATGATCGGGCGCGTGGTTATGCACTGGGTGATATTCGCGGTGCTTTCAGTGTGACCTGGCCGCCATCCGATGATGCATCGAGCAGGTAATGGAAACCGACAAGCAAGATAGCGGTGTCAAGATCGGACTTGCACTGGGAAGCGGCTCGGCCCGCGGCTGGTCCCACATCGGCGTTTTACGGGCGCTCATTGACCGGGGCATAAAGCCGACAATAATTACCGGATCTTCGACGGGCTCCCTCGTCGCGGCGTCTTATGCCAGTGACCAGCTCGATGCGCTCGAGACCTGGGCACGAACGCTGACCAAGGTCGACGTATGGCGCCTTCTCGATGCGACCCTCAGCGGCGGGGGTGTAATGCGCGGCAATCGCCTGATGCGGACAGTTGGGGAGCACCTGGAGGATCGGGCGATTGAAACACTGCCCCGACCGTTTGGCGCGGTGGCCGTTGATCTTCATACGGGCAAAGAGGTCTGGATCCAGAAGGGTTCCATGCTGCATGCTATCCGTGCTTCCAGCGGCTTGCCCGGGCTGTTCACGCCCATGCGTCATGAAGGCCGATGGCTCATCGATGGCGGCGTTCTCAACCCGGTTCCGGTCTCGATGTGTCGAGCACTGGGCGCAGACTACGTTATTGCCGTCAATCTGAACCGGGCCGCTACCGAGGACGGCCTGCCTAAGAGGAAGAACCCGGGCAAACCTCGACGACAGGAGGGCAGCACTCCCGAGGAGGGAGCCGAACTATTCGCACGATGGACCGGTTTGCTGGACAATTTTGTGAACTCAATTCGGACGGATCGCGAAGACAACGAACCCGGCATCGCTGAGGTCGTGTACAAGGCAATCAATATCATGCAGGACCAGATTTCGTCGAACCGGATGATCGGCGATCCGCCGGACCTGGTCGTAAAACCGCAGCTCACAGATTTTCACTTGATGGACTTCCATCGTGCCGCGGAGGCTATCGAAGTCGGCTACGGGGCCGTCGAAAAGATCGACGCCCAGCTGGAGGGCATCGCGTGCCGGCCGGTGCTCGATGATGACCGCTAGGTACGATTACGGCTTGTGCCAGGTTCATCGGGGGCCTTTCTTCAGAGGACTAATCGTATGACGTTCAAATCTGCAATGAGTCAGTCGAAGGCAAATGGCTGACGAGGGAATTAAGCAATCGACGTTGGTAGCGTCGCTGATGAATCCCGCGGCCTTTCCGCACCCGGTATCGTCGATCGAGATTTTCGAGACGCACATCTCCTGGGTCATAACGACCGGAACATTGGCCTATAAGATAAAAAAAGCCGTAAAGCTGGATTTCCTCGATTTCAGCACACTCGAGAGACGGCGCCATTTTTGTGATGAGGAGCTGCGGCTCAACCGGCGTTGGGCACCCGAACTGTATCTGGACGTCTTGCCTGTCTGTGGCAGCTACGACCATCCGTCGGTCGGGGGCGACGGAAGCGTTATCGAATATGCGCTGCAGATGGTGCAATTTCCGCAAAGTGCCCAACTCGATAATCAACTCAACGCAGGACGACTCAAGGAAAAAGACCTTTTCGCGCTCGCCGAAACGATCGCCGGCTACCACGCGGACGCAAAAATAATCGAGTTTGCCAACGACAATGAGTCCGTGCGAAAGGTTCGGGCTCCTATGCTGGATAATTTCGCGCCCTTGAAACAGGCCATCGATATGGACCTGCTTTACCGCGTGCAGCAGTGGACAGCGAATCAGCTGCGTGACCTGAAACCCACGTTGATTCAGAGGCGAAAAGACGGTTTCGTGCGCGAGTGCCACGGCGACCTGCATCTCGGAAACCTCGTCCGGCTCCCGAGCGGCATAGTCCCGTTCGACTGCGTCGAATTCAGTGCCGAGCTCCGCAACATCGATGTAATAAGTGACATCGCCTTCCTGGTCATGGACCTGGTCGCGCAAGCAAGGCAAGACCTGGCCTACGCGTTCCTGAACCGCTATCTCGAATGTACCGGCGATTATTCAGGGATGGACGTGTTCGGCCTGTATTTTGTCTACCACAGCATGATTCGCGCCAAAGTCGCGGCAATTCGAAGCACTGAGCGCGCGACGCCGGAGGACCGGCAGCAGGATATCGAGGACCTCAAACACAACCTTGCGGTGGCAGCCCGCTGGATCGAGGCTCCCGAGCCCAGGTTGATTGCAATGCATGGTTATTCGGGCTCTGGCAAGACATGGCTGTCGTCGCAGCTGATGTCGCAGCTCCCCGCTATCCGCATTCGGTCGGATATAGAGCGGAAAAGGCTACTGGGACTTGAGGAAACCGAGGGCAGTGACTCGGAACCAGGTTCGGGGGTCTATACAGAAACAGCGCGCGCCGGGATCTATGAAAGGCTGATCGAGACAGCCGAGTGCCTGCTGGAGGCCGGTTTCAACGTGATTGTCGATGCGTCGTTTCTGAGGCGGACCGACCGGCAGCTGCTCGTGGGCTTGGCCGAGCGTCAGAGTATTGCTCTTTCCTTCGTCGACACCAGTGCGGATCGCGACGAGTTGCTGCACAGGTTGGAGGATCGAGGAATCAGCGGCAAGGACGCTTCCGAAGCGGACATCAGGGTCCTGAATTACCAATACGAGAACTCAGATCCCTTGAATGACGCGGAGCGCGAGCAAACGGTCTTGGTCAGGACAGATGCGACCGTCGACACAGGTCATCTCATCAAAACGCTAAGGCGTATGAGCGGATAGTCTATCTATATCAAGTGATTACAATGGTAACTTCGCAATATACTTTACATGCTGCAGGAACTGGCCTAGACTGAAAATCATAAGAAAATCCTAATCAAGAGCCTTTTCGCGAGATGATAGAGGCCGCAGGAGCTGACCGTGAAATACCACCAGCAACAGTCATCGACGGTGCCCGACCTGCAGCGCGAGGAAGACCCGTCATCTGGATTTCTGACGCAGAGCCATCGCAATGCCATTGACCGGCTGGGCCTTTCGTTCATGCACGAGCGCCCCCTTGCGATACTGGTCGGCGACGGCCGGTCGGCGTCAGGATTCATTATTGGCAAGTTTCTCTCGACGCTCGACGAGGATGTCGCCGTTGCGCGCATTTCCGAACCCTGTGTTAGTACGACAGAGTTCATGGGCAAGATCATTCGCGCTTTCGGGTTTGAGCCCAAGGAATTGAGTGTCGAGGATCTCGAGAGCATATTTTCACTATTTCTCTCTTTTCAGAAGAGTCATCGACGGCGCACGATTATTTGTATCGAGAACGTGCAGGACTGCGAATGGTGGGTTCTTGACAAGATTCGCAGCCTGGTAGCGACGGAGCGCGACGGCGGTTACGGTTTGATGTTGATTATCTCCGGACAATCCGGCATCACGGAGTTGCTGCAGGACCAGCCGCTGAGTTCGGTGGCCACGTATGCGGGAAAACGTATTTCGATTGAGCCATTCACGCTGACTGAAACGCGCGAGTATATTCGCCGGCGAGTAGAGGCGGCGGGCACGACCAGTGTTGACGAGACGTTCCAGTACGAATCGATCCCGGTCATTCACGAGCTTTGCGGCGGCGTCCCCGATGAGATATCGGCGCTCATGAGCCGATGTTTCAGGACCTCTGAGGAGGAGGGTGTCGATCTGATCACGAAAGAACTGGTCGAACGCGCTTTTGGACCGCTCCGGACAGAGTCTGTACAGGACGATGTCGATGAAGATGCGGCGACTCTCAATGCTGCCGGGCTGCAGCCCCGAATCGGACGCCTGATAGTGCAGTTGACTGATGATGACGTCAGCGAAATGGCGATGCGTCAGAGCAACATTTTGATTGGGCGAAGTCGCCTCTGCGATATTAGAATCAATGACAAGTTAGTAAGTCGCCATCATGCGTTGGTCAAGCACTCACCTGACGGCGCCACAATTGTCGATCTCGGCAGCACCAACGGCACTACCGTTGATGGCTATGCTATTAAGGAACACCTTCTTGTGCCTGGCGAGACTATCGTGGTCGGCAATTGCAAGATCGAGTACGTTATTGACGACGAGTTGCAAAGGCTGTTTCAGAATACCGAACAGGCAGACGACATAGAGCTGAATTCTTAGTCGCTCGGCCATCTTTCCCGAACTTCGCTTCGAATCGTTGGTAATCTGGCTGGATGAGCCAAAAGGCTGTCCATCACCGGCTGCAACGTCATATTGTAATTGTGGGCGCGCTTATAACCGTGGCAGGTGTCATCGCCGCGTCGGAGACGCTGCACGACGAAGCCGCTGCGCTCATCGTCTGGAGCGAGGGCGTCATTGCTCTGAACCCGCATCTCGGCATGGCGGTATTCGTACTGCTCTCAATGCTTTCCGCAATGGTGGCGTTCTTTTCAAGTGCTGTCCTGGTACCGGTCGCGGTGTACAGCTGGGGCAAGGCTACGTGTCTTGTTCTGCTGTGGCTGGGTTGGTTGTTGGGCGGCATCGCCTCGTTTTGCGTCGGTCGTTTCCTCGGCCGCAGGTTTGCCGCACTGCTTATCGGTGAGGAAAAAATAGCCGGCTGGCAGAGTCAGGTCAGCGAGCGCACCCGGTTCATTCATGTTCTTTTCTTTCAGGCAATCGTACCGTCTGAAATTCCGGGTTATGTGCTCGGCATCCTTCGATATCGTTTCTCGTATTACCTGGCGGCTTTGGCGATCACCGAGCTGCCTTATGTTGTTGGAGTCGTGTTTCTCGGTGAATACTTTGTGCAAGGGAAGAGCACCGTGATCATTGCGCTTGGCTTGGTGATCGTCGTGATCGGCGTATTCCTGATTCAGCTCAAGAGGAAGCTATGGAGTCTGCGTGCCGGGGCGATACCAGATCGGTGACGTCCAGGCCATTTCCTGGATGACTTTGGCTACGTTGGAGTTGTCGCCACAGACTTCGGGTCGCTGTTCTTGCGGGATTCTCCCGCAATCGTAAAAACTCCAGCGCGGGCTCGGATTCTCCAGCGCTCGCAGATAGTAGTAGGCCGATTGGGTAGGGTCGAACTCCGGATCCTTGAATACCCCGCAAAGTCGATTGTGACCTGCGCCGAATCTCTTGCCGGTCGCCAGGTCCACGCCGGCGTTGTTGTCCGGCGTCCCGGCCGCTGTGAATATCTTGTAATACGCCTTGCCCTGGTCGTCGACCCAGCCCTTGATGATCTGCAACTGCTGCAACGGTGTCGCATTGGGCGCCGAATCCGCTTCTGCATAAGCGATAAGTACTGGAGTAGCATCGGTCGCTCGCGGGCTCATGTCAGCGCCCATAGGTACGCCGTTAGTGAACGCCTGTTTGAGCATGTCGGGCGCATCGCAAATGGCGGCGTCATAGTTCCAGCCGGCGAACAATCGCGGCTTGATTCGTGGGCCCGAGGTGCCGAACACTTCGCGTCGTTCGAGTGCATCGAATATGGCGTCGCGCGAATTCTCCACGGCCCACACACCGGCGAGGCCACCGGGATTGCCGTCGATCCCGCTGGTGAGCAACCCAGGCTGCAGGCGCTCGGCGGGTGTCGCCTCACCCGAAACATGCCCGCCCCAGTTTGTTTCGGAGACTCCGCCCGGAGTCGATGCGTGGGTGTCCGTGCTGCCAATTACACCGAGTTTGGCGCTGTTTACGCCAAGCCGGCTTTCGTCCCTCAGCCCCTTGAGCAGGTTCGAACGCATGAAGTCAGTTTCGGCCACACAGCCACCGCCGACCATGCCGCCCCGACCGGTGTCGTCGCCGCATTCGTCGGTTAGCACCTCTGTCATGCTCGTCTTGAGTTGACTGTTTTCGATTCGAAGGTTGACGACCTGATTGGTTTCGCCGAAGCGACGAACCTGTTCGAATTCGCAGTGCTCGTCCGGTGCACCGAAAATACTCGACAGTCCATTTATGCACTCCGAATTTCCCTTGTGCTGGAAAATTTCCATTACGGGTTCGTTTTCCTGGCGGGCGAGGGCATGCCTGCGCTCCTCGTCTTTGGTCGCGCGATGCTGCGTATGGTCGGCGGCGGTAATGCCGTGCTCATGATCACCATCGGGATGGTCATCACTGTGTTTGCCGCCCTGCAGCAGCGAGAACATCCGACCGTTGGCCAGGTTGCTGTTATGTGGAATCGTGATGAAACTGCAGTTGTTGCCGTCGTTGCACTGCGGCTCAAGCTGTTGCCACAGTTGTTGATCAGTCGGCGCCTCGATGTACGACACGGGTAGATCAGGGACGTTGTTGTTTCGGAAAATCACATTGCGGTGGATATTGGAAAGGCCGGGGGTGCCCGTGTACTCGTAGCCGATCAGGCTTGTGAATGTGCAGTCTGCGCTGCGGTCATAGGCTGCTTCGGCGGCGGCAATCATTTCCTGCCACGGTCCCTTGGCGTATTCCCTGCACAGTGCGCCGTCGTCGCCACACAGGTCTGCAAAGCGCTGCGGGTTTTCCATGTCGAGTAGAGTGCCGAGCATTAACATGCCCTGGCGTTCGGTTTGCCGGTAACTGGCGCAGAACTCGGTGTCGTAGCGCGGTGAGCCTGGCGTTCTGCAGAGAGCACGTTCGCCGAGGAATTCGCCATGATCGGTAATCGACACGAAATCCAGCGGTCGGGACAATTGTGCCGTTCCGAGTGGCTTGCCGTTATCGTCAACGGGAAAGAACGGGATTGCTTCACCCTTCGCAAACCGGTGCGCGTCATCGGGATACGTCTCCAGGCTGTTGGCCGCCGCGTCGAAGGAATAGGCCGTATGCACGTGCAGGTCGCCGAAGAGGGCAATCCGATGTGGTTTGCGGACGTCACACGGTTCGCGTTCCTCAGTGTAGGATACCAACCGTGAATCTACAGGCTCGCCGGATGTGTCACCGGGTGGCTTATCCGCGTTCTCCGGAGTGCAACCGACCAGAGCGAGCAAAGCGCCCGCGATCAGCAATCTACCGATGGTGGATGTTTTCGTCATGATACCCCCCGTTAAGTCGTATCCCGCCTTCTGTTGTTTTTCTTGGGCTAGCGAAGTTGGGTCAATGGCACGGTATATATTCGCTCAAAAATCGCGACCATGCGACTCTCAATCTCACTGAGAAAGTGATCAATGTCCGGAATCTGTCTGAATGTGCCATAGCCCTTCTCCAGGAACTCCTGCAGCGCACCAAAACCCGCCGCATGAGCGGGGCCCCTCATGGCGCGGAGCATTATGCCGAGCATGGGGATCTCGACGAGTGTCTTCAGTGTCTTTCCCAGGCCGGTTATCAGATGTACGAGTTCCACACATTCCTCCAGGGAACTCGCCTGACGGCAGGCAATGCAGTAGTCATGCTCTGTTATTTCGACCGGAAGGTCGTCACCGGCTGCCAGGCATCGACAGATTCCGATATTGACCTTCAGCACCCGGGCATTCATCTCCGCGGCACTGGCAATGGTAGCCAGCGCGGCAAGCGGCAGCATGGAAGTGATCGCCGGAGCGGCTCGCTCCAGGTCACGGTCCCGATTGCTGATGCCAATTCCGGCAAGGTCACTCATGATGAAGTCGATGGCCTCGGCGTAGCCTTCCTGCTTGTACAGATCGGTGAAAAACGGCAGCAGGTACTCAAGCTGCCAGTTCGCGAATCGGTCGTAATTCTTAAGGAGCTGCTCATCTTCCAGGTATTCGACATGCAGTTCGTTACTGCGTCGGATACACCGCCGAAACCGGTCTGCTGCTGTTTTTCTTTCAGATCGTGACATACCAGGTACTTTGCTAGGTAGTACTCCGAATTGACCCTACCGGACTGCGAGCATAACAATAAATTGCTTTTGGGCTATTTGAGTCAGACAGGAGCGCATGCAAAATTCGCCGCCGAGTGTAACTGACCGGTTTGTCACGCTGCATGAGCGCCTGGTATTGCGGCACCCGAGCGCAATTCTCACGATCAGTGCAATTCTGCTCGCTGTTTTCGGCTGGTTGGCGCAGGACTTTGGCCTGGATGCGTCTGCAGATTCACTGACGCTCGAACGCGATAAAAGCCTCAGCTACTACCGTATGCTGAGAGGGCGATACGGATCCGATGATTACCTGATCGTTACTTTTGCCCCTGAAGAGGAACTCTTCAGTGAACCGGTACTGCAGCACCTTCACAAGCTGCGTTCTGAATTGACTTCGCTGGAGAGCGTCGAATCCGTTGTCAGTATTCTCGACGTACCGCTGATCAAGAGTCCGCCCGTTGCGCTAAGACATATCGCAAAAGGCCTGCGACGCCTTGAGGACAGCAACACAAACCGAGACCTTGCACGCGAGGAACTCGTCAATAGTGCGCTCTACCGCGAACTCATCATCAGTGCCGACGCTCGAACGACTGCGCTTCGAGTAAATCTCAAGCAGGACGAGTTGTACGTCGAATTGCGCGAACGACGTGATCAACTTCGAGAGAAGGAATACTTCGGCACCCTCACGAGCGATGAAGCTGACACCCTCGCTATTGCCAGCTCGCAGTTTGATGAGCGCAGTCGCAGTCTGCTTGCTCGGGAACAGCAGACCATATCTGCCATTCGGAACGTACTTGACAACTACAGCGACGTCGCAACCCTGCACCTGGGTGGAGTTCCGATGATTGTTGCCGATTCGATTGATTTCATAAAGCATGACCTGATCGTATTCGGTGGCGCGGTTGTTACATTTCTTATCGTCATCCTTGTAATTGCCTTCAGGCAGCCTCGCTGGGCAATCCTGTCACTACTGAATTGCCTGGCTACCTGCATTGTCATGCTTGGAATCCTGGGCATAAGCGATTGGCGTGTCACCGTAGTCTCGTCAAATTTTGTTTCATTGCTTTTAATACTCTGCCTCGCTTTGACATTGCATATCATAGTTCGCTACCGGGAAACGCACCTGCTGAATCCGGACGCCAACCAGCTGACGTTGGTCAGAGAATCCATCAGACGTATCGTGGCGCCCTGTCTCTATACGGCGTTAACGACAATGGTTGCTTTCGGTTCCCTTATCGTCAGTGGAATTCGGCCGGTGATCGATTTCGGCTGGATGATGGTTATCGGAATTGGCATCGCATTCGTATTTTCATTCACGCTGTTTCCGGCTGGACTAATGATGTTTCGGCCCGGACAGCCACGCGTATTGCGCGACATTACGTCGGCCATTACGAGCTTTTTTGCTCGCCTTATAGATGGCCATACAGCGCGAACACTGGTATTAACGGCCGTCCTCGTTGTCGCGGGTGTGGCGGGTATTACGCGGCTGACCGTCGAGAACCGTTTTATCGATTACTACAAGAAATCGACGGAGATCTACCAGGGAATGGAATTGATCGACAGGGCGCTAGGAGGAACGACGCCGCTCGATGTGATAATCGATGCGCCCGTTGATACGCAAGGCCAGTCCGACGTCGATGCCGAATTTGATTTCGAAGACGATTTCGACGATGAATTCTCCGACCTATTTCTTGACGAAGCATCGGAAGAGGGCGGTATCACTGCTACAAGCTACTGGTTCAATTATCCCAGGATTCGGGAAGTTACCGCGATGCACGACTACCTGGACGCGCAGCCCGAGACAGGTAAAGTGATTTCGGTCGCCACTACAACGCGCTTATTAGGGGAGCTTGACGAAAAAATCCTGACTGACAACATCCTGCTGTCGATCGTCTATAAGCGATTGCCGGACGACGTCCGGGCAGCACTCATCGATCCGTATTTGTCTCCCGACGGTGATCAGCTTCGTTTCAGCGTGCGCGTGTTCGAATCGGATAAGACGCTCAGACGGAACGAACTGATCGACCGGATTCGCAGCGATTTCCAGGATAAATTCGATCTCGCCGAAGAGCAGGTGCATCTGAGTGGCATGCTGGTTCTCTACAACAACATGCTGCAAAGCCTGTTTCGTTCGCAGGTACTGACGCTGGGTGCCGTTTTCGTGGCTATTTTCGGCATGTTTGTCGTGCTGTTTCGTTCATTCAAGACCGCAGTAACCGCGATAATTCCCAATATTGTCTCGGCCGTCATCGTCCTCGGCTTAATCGGGTGGCTCGGCATCCCGCTCGATTTGATGACGATTACGATTGCCGCAATTACGGTTGGAATCGCCGTGGACGATACCATCCATTATGTTCATCGATTTACTCATGAATTTGGACGTGACGGCAATTACTGGGCTGCAATACATCGTTGCCATCGGACCATTGGCCGAGCAATGTATTACACCAGCGTCACGATCATGCTCGGCTTCTCTATCCTGGCACTGTCGCAATTTATTCCGACGATTTATTTCGGCCTGCTGACAGGTACCGCGATGCTTGTTGCATTGCTCGCGAATATGACGCTGTTACCGGTCCTGATCGTCACATTCCGTGCTTGTGATACCGGTCATCCTCACTCAGACCCTCTCACTGCTCGGATCGACCGCGAACCGAGCGGAAGAACCAGGCTATAAACACCGCGAAAGCGGCCGCACCGACGAGCATCGCAGTAAGCTCAGTGCCAAGCCATTCCGTGCCAATGCCGTCCGGGCGACGGCTCTTGGCAACCGCAACCAGAGCGATGCCGACACCCAGCAAACCTTCGCCACCCACAAATCCGCTGCCCAGCAACACGCCGCGCTCGCGGCGATCGGCTGCGGTCGTCGCGTCTTTTGCGCTACGCTCCATCCACAGGCGAATCAGACCGCCGACAAAGATTGGCGTCATCGTGGACACCGGCAGATACACGCCAACCGCGAAAGGTAGCGACGGAATCCGCGCAATCTCGCACACCAGCGCGATGCCGGCGCCCATGGCGACCAGCCCCCACGGAAGGTTTTGGTCGAGGACACCGTCGATAACAAGTTTCATCAGGGTCGCTTGCGGTGCGGGCAGCTCAGTGCTGCCAAAGCCAAAGCCTTTGCCAAGCGCCAGCACCGTCAGGCACACAAATGTCGCGGAGGTCAGCACGCCTATCAGTTCCGCCGTCTGCTGTCGCCGAGGCGTGGCGCCGAGCAGATAGCCGGTCTTCAGATCCTGCGAGGTGTCGCCGGAAATGGACGCTGCGATTGCGACGACGCAGCCAACGGTCAGCGCCGCGGCCTTGCCCAGCGCGTCGGTCCAGCCAAACAGCAGGAATATCGAAGCCGTGCCGAGCAGCGCCGCGATTGTCATGCCGCTGGTCGGGTTGCTGGTTACTCCGACCAGGCCGACGATTCGTGACGCAACCGTGACAAAGAAGAAGGCGAAGACGACGACACACACTGCAGCGATGGTGCGGATACCGATGCCTCCGACGGCACCGAACACCTGCGGCACGAAAACAAGTACCGCTGCGATAACAACGACACCAATGCCGACGAAGCGCAATGGCAAGTCATTGTCGGTACGCAGAGCCGTCGCCGCACCGCCGCTGACTCGCTCACCAAGCTGGGCGGCGCCAATACGAAAACTGCTGATCATCACGGGAATGCTGCGTATCAGCGTGACAATGCCAGCGGTAGCGACAGCACCGGCGCCGATGTAGCGCACGTAGCGCGTCCAGATCTGGCGCGGCGACATGTCATGGATGAGCTGCACCGTTTCAGGAAAGAACGGTACCGTCCGCGCATCGCCCCAGTAAGCGATGGCAGGAATAATAACGAGCCATGAGAGAAGGCCGCCTCCGACCATGACAGCCGCGATGCGTGGTCCGAGAATATAGCCGACACCGAACAGGGCGGCCGACAGGTCCATGCCGAGTTCGCCTTTCTTCAGGAAAGGAATCTTGACGTGGACGTCGCCTGGTATTACGCGCAGCCAGGACGTCAGGAATTTAAAAAACGCGCCGCCGGCAAGACCATAGAAGACAAAGCGTGCGCGACCGCCGCCAATCTCATTGGCAACCAGGACTTCAGCACATGCCGTTCCCTCGGGGTAGGGGAGCTTGCCGTGTTCCTTCTCGATCAGGAAACGGCGCAGCGGGATCATGAACAGGACGCCCAGCAGCCCGCCGCACATCGCGAGCAGCGTCATTTGCAGCAGCTCCGGAGCCATGCCCCACATGAACAACGCAGGCAGCGTGAAGATCACGCCGCTGGCCAGCGAGCTCGACGCGGACCCGGTTGTCTGCGAGATATTGGTTTCGAGAATTGAGCCGCGTATTCCCACGCTCGAAAGCGCACGAAAGACTGCAACGGTCATGACGGCGACCGGGATCGAAGTACTGATTGTCAGACCGGCACGGAGTCCGAGGTACGCATTCGCAGCACCGAAGATGATACCGAACAGAATCCCCAACCCGACCGCCTTGATCGTGAACTCCGGCAGCGACTCATTGGCCGGCACGAAGGGATCGTATGAGTCTCCCTCGGCAATAGGGACATAGGCTTTTTGGCTCAGTCCGTCTTTTTTCATTCTTTGATCGACTGCTTGTCTGACTGAACCGGGCCGTTCAGCAGTGCGTCCTTTGTCAGCTCGACGATCAAGTCGACTTCTTTGGGTCCCATATCGAACACCGGTGTGTAGCGCAGGGAATGTTCGCCGCCGTGAATAACACCGAGGCCTTTTTTCCGCAGGTACTCTTCCGTGCTATTTGCACCGTACACTTTGTAGCGCGAGTGCAGTTCGCAGCTCAGCAGCAGCCCGGTACCCTGGGCGCTCGTAATCGCACTGTCCGTCTCATCGGCCAGGGCAGCCAGTCGGCTCACGAGCTCCTGGCCACGATTACGAATATTCTCCCGGAGTTCCGGACTCAATGAATCGAGAACTGCGATCGCGATGTCCAGGGCGCGCGGGTTTGTTGACATTGTGTTGCCGTAAAGGCCCTGGCGGTAGGTCGCGGCGGCCCTGTCCGAGAGTGCGAGTACCGAAAGCGGATACTGCCCGGCATTGACAGCCTTCGAGTAGGATTCCATATCCGGTTCGTCGAGCTCCTCGAAACCCGGGTAGTCCACGACCGATAGCACGCCGTGCGCGCGCAGCCCGGCCTGGATCGAGTCGACAACGAACATGGAGCCGTGCTCGCGAGTCAGCTCTCTTGCACGCTGGTAAAATTCCGGCTCGATCGCCATTCCCGGATTGCCTTCACCCATGACCGGCTCCATGAAAAACGCCTCGATAAAGACGCCTTCATCGCTCGCGTTCGCATACGCGGCTTCCAGCGCCTCGATATCATTCGGCGGGACTGTCAACAGGTAATCGCGATCCCGGTACGACGCCAGGTGCTTCTTGTACTTTTTCGAGGTTGAATGCGAAAACCGGGCAGGGCGGTCGGTTCTTCCGTGAAAACTGCTTTTTAAGGTCAGTCCCCGAACCTCGCAGTCCTCATATTGGGCGCCTGGATCGGTGAGTTTTTTCGTATTGATATCGCCGATGCGAGAAGCGATAGACATAGCTTCAGAACCGCTGTTCAGGCAAAGAAAACTGGCGAACGGTGTGCCGCCCTTTCGCGTGTGACCGATTTCTTGCTTCAGTCTCTCGATGAAATTCAACTGGCTGACGCTCGCCGTCATGATATTTGCCATCACGTGAGGCTGATTCATCGCTGCAAGCACCGATTCCGGCGCGTGCCCGAGACCCAGCATGCCGTAGCCGCCGCAATCATAAATAACCGCGCCCTTAAGGCTGACGATCCAAGGTCCGGCGGCACCTGCGGGAACGTAGGGGTTGACCGTGTCCTCAGCGTAGAAATTCGTCACGCCGGCATGCGCCTGGGCGATCTGATCGGCTTCATCGAGTGCGAGGTAGTCGGGATGTGTTTTTTGCAACTCCAGGAAGCGCACGTGACCGCGCTCGATCGCAACAGACAGTTGTCGATGCGCGCCGAGAAACTCCGCAATGACGTCGTCGCCAACACCTGTGGTCAAGGCAGAACCGCCGTAATCGCGCATCGTTCGTAAACGGGCGAGGGCCGATTCAAGCATTTTGGTGGATTTGGTCATGGGAGCAGTCAAAGGGACGTTCTGGCGCGAACTATAGCAAATTAGCTGTGTGTCGTTCCCAATGAAACCATATGTCCTCGGCCGCCCGCAAGCCATTGATTTTCATGGCCCGGGAATTCGATTTACGACGAAATGAATCTGTTCCAAGTAATATGTTCGATGACACGGGATAGACACGGGTCCCGTCTTTCGCGAATCGGTCAACCAAGGAAAAACAATGTCGCTTGACTATCATTGGCACGATTTTCTGGGGAACCTGGGCGTCATCCTGATTATTGGGTCTTACTTCTGGATGCAAATTGGGCGAATTGCTGGCCAGGACCCCCGTTACTCGATCGTAAATGCAGTAGGCGCTGCACTGGTGCTGATTTCTTTGTATTTCGACTTCAATCTTTCCGCAGCATTGGTTGAGTCGTTTTGGTTAGTGATCAGCGTACTCGGGTTGTTTCTTGTATCGGCGTCAAAAAAGTCTAGCGATCGTCGATAAAACCCACCACTGTCGGCACGTCCGCACTCAGCTCCGGCAGCAGGTCAGTATCACCCCCCACCAGCAAGTTTTCAAAAGCGGCCAGGGCTTTCTCAATTACGGGATCTGCAGGGTCGACATCATCCAATGTGCCATGGGTAGTCATCGAAGGGTCGCTATACTCAATGCTGTACGTCACAAACATACTGTGATGATCAATTGAAATCACATCATCGTTCGCCAGTACGTGCTTGTATACACGCTCTGAATTGACAAAAGTCCCGTTTGTGCTGTTCAAATCGATGAGAATCGTGGAACCGCCGCGACGGATCAGCAAGATGTGGTGCTGGCTGACATAGGGACTCGGGATCGACATATCATTGTCATCCGCACGTCCAATCAGAAGTTGAGGGAGGTCCACTGACAGTTCCTGAATTCCGGTTCCGTTGCGTGTCAGCTTGAGCGTTGGGCAGCTTGCCGGTTCACCGGATTGTCGTTCTGCCTCAGTGGATGCAGCGCCTGTCTTGGTCTGTTGCGGTAACATCGGATAATCAGCTTTTGGTTACCCTTCGGATCCCTACTCGTCGAACCTAGCAAAATTGCACGTGCCTCGTAGTGACGGGTATCACACTTGCATCAATCCTTAGCCTGGTCGCAGGTTTTACGGCGCGGTTGGGGCAAATGGCTCGCACGAAATCTCGCCCCTGGTAATCGTAAGGAAGCTCGCCTCCGGCACGGGAATCCACTCTGCCTCGAGATCATTCAACGGCTCGGAGACAATCGCCCGTGCGTTTCTCGAAAATCGGCCGGCTTCGGGTGCAATTTCCATCGTCGCATCGCGACTTGCACTGTGAAACAGCGAGCGCGAATCGCCGGCTGTCGAATAACGGACAGCGTACAGCGATTCGCCGTCGCTGATCCCCAGGGTCATTTGCAGCGCATTTTCTATTCCGCGCAGCTGGGCCGTGTGTTCGACCAATCCCGCCATACGTGATAGGCCAGCATGTACGTCGCCGTTCATGCCGAAGCTCAGCGCGAGCAGGAACATGAGTTCGGAGTCCGTGGTGCCGCCAATGAGTGGGAATAACTCAGGCGAGACCGCGAACGCAAGGTCTCGATGTAGCTTTGGGTACTCGTTGATAAGGCCGTTATGCACGAACAACCATTTTTCGTGATTGAACGGATGACAATTGGTTCTCTGCACAGGCGAGCCGGTCGTTGCCCGGACGTGTGCCAGGAACATCGGTGATTCGATCTGCGCTGCCAGCGCCTGCAGGTTCGTATCGTTCCAGGCGGGACGGATGTCCTTGTAGACGCCGGGGACGTCACGTTTGCCATACCAGCCAATCCCGAATCCATCGCCGTTTGTCGTGTTGTGCACATCCGCTGCGTGCAGGCTTTGATCGATAAGGGAATGGTCCGTTTTGAACAGCACGTCCTCGATGAGAATGGGTGAGCCTGAGTAGGCAAGCCAACGACACATAAGAGTCTCCTTCAAATTTCTTGTGCGGCAGGTGTTGTAAGTTTGAGCAGTCCACAGGCGATTGGCA
The DNA here is from genome assembly GCA_963841165.1 of uncultured Gammaproteobacteria bacterium. Taxonomy (GTDB): domain Bacteria; phylum Pseudomonadota; class Gammaproteobacteria; order Steroidobacterales; family Woeseiaceae; genus UBA1847. Next base: position 65,408 of record CAWJCA010000038.1, read on the forward strand.
AATTGATCAATTCATGGCTCAAAAAGTCATCTAAACTAAACGCCTACAAAGAGCCGCAGGCAGAGTTTGTTGAGCAAAATCGCACCCATTCCGACTGAAACGCTTACCAACGTTGTCGTGGAGGACAAATCACCACGCCAGGTTGGTGAACAATTTCGCAGCTTGCTCAATTCCGGCTACAGACTTCGCGCGGACGGTCAGGCAAAACCAGATCCCGGCCCAGTTGCTGCGTATTGGTTATACACCGAAATACGAGATCGAGCTGTTTGGGACACGCTTTTATCTGTGCAAGCAGCGCGATGCCGAAGGGCTGAAGGTCATGCCCGCGTATGTCCTCCCGGCTACGAGGTCAAGCCGAGGCAAACCAACGATTCACGCCCGGGCATTCTACAAGGACTCCTCACTGGTATGGCGATCCGCAACGCACTACATCAACACTGCCGATCAGGGATGGATTGGCAAAGGCGCAGTCCGGCTGCAGGTCAAGCGCGGCGCACGCGATTGGTACAGCGCCGAGGAAACCACCGATCTTCCCTTTGAGATGCAAGCAGCATTGGACGACGCCAGTCACCGAGGCAGGCGCAGGCAGAACGACAAGAGAATTTTGTCGCTGGTGTTGCGCAACGCGCCGTCAGGACGGATTTGGCCGTATAAGGATTTCGAAGCGCCCCGCGAGCGTGCGATGAAATCGCGCGTCAATCGCATCAACAACAATCGGAGTATTGCGTGGTTTACTGACGACGACGATCCCAGGTCGTTGCAAATTGAGCCTGGCTTCGAACCCGATTTCGCGGCCGTTATTGACGTGTCCACGTCTCGCAGCTCGATGTACGGCGGCGAAATAAAAAAATATCGCATCGCTTCAAGTAACCGGCGCATTCAGTATCTGTTCGTTGCCGGCCCGCACCAGGTTTGGCTGGTTAACCCGCAGGCATTCACGGTCGAGCTATCAAGCTATGGCTTGCGAACTGTTGACGTAGTCGCTGATGAAGACCTTTGTATCCCGGGTTACGAGTTTTTCGATAACGCCGGCACGGGGGAGTTGGACGATCAGATTCCGCCCGGATTTGCAGGCCCGGTATGCCCGGTCGATCCGGATCGTGCGGACGCGTCCCCGTGGAATGAGCGTTTACCGGTTGTGCAGTCGTTTCGGCGTTTGATTCTCGCCGGCAGACCCTGAAACCTCGTGACCATTTCTGTGGATGAGACACGGATTCTGCCTGCGGCAGGATCATTCGGTGTTGCCACATCCCCAACTACTCGGCAAAAGTTTAGAAAACCGATTGCAGGGTAGGGCTGTAGGCAACTTCTGACCCGTTCTTAGCACCCAGGTTGAACGGCTGCTTTTTCCAATACCTGTCGTTCGAGCGTCCGCTCTGGAGAAAGTCGACCGTCTGCTAACGGCCAAAAGCGGTCATCCGAGGCCACGGAAAGTCGTCCCTCTGCGCCTTGTGTAACCCCCGCTTTCAATCCCGAATATCCAAAACAACCACGCCGCTTTGCATCACCAGTACCGGATCAGAAATCGTCTTGATATCGTCCAATGGATTATCTTGGTACGCGACCAAATCGGCGATGTACCCGACCTTGACCTGTCCCAGTTCATCGGACCAACCTAGAACGTCAGCGCCGACGATAGTTGCTGCCCGTAGGACCTCGCTGGCGCTGAACCCAAGTTCGACGAGGGCGAATATTTCGGCAGAATTCGATCCGTGAGCAACAGCACTTCCGGCGTCGGAACCCAAACCGATCACGACGCCAGAACGATGAATCCGTTCCGCGATGCTCTTGACCCACTGCGTATCGGCGTCCAATCCATCGTCTGGAAGCAATGGGTTGAGCGTCGGGACCAGGACAATCCCCTCTTTCCGCATCAGCTGCATCGTATCTTCGGACAGCCCGAATCCGTGCTCAATAGTATCCACGCCCGCCTCAATGCAATTCAGAGCCACCTCGTCCATGAGTGCATGCGCCGCTACGCCTAGTCCAAGCCGCCTTGCCTCTTTGACAACAGTGTCCAATTGCCCGAGGGAAAACATCGCTATCGACCTCGAATTTTCGTCTGGAGGGAAGTCGGCGAAAACTTTTATCCATCTGGCGCCATTTGCCTGCTGCTGCCGCACGGCGTTCTGCAGCTCGGCTTTGCTGTCTGCAGTCTGAGCGCCTTGCGGATAGCTTCGACCATCTGCGGAGAACGGTAGGTAACCACCAGTAGCCGCTATCCCCAAAGTAGAAGGCAGAGTCCTTGGACCAACGATGTCACCTTCTTCGATGGCGCTCGCCAAGGTCACATCGAGAGAGCCAGCTCCCTCGGTAGATACATCTCGAATCGTAGTAAAGCCGGCGTGCAACGTAGCTTCGGCGGCGTCCGTAGCACTTTGCCTGCGACGATCTAGCGATTCGTTCATCTGCCGAACATAGTGTGCCTCTATGTCGTCATCTGGCGCTGGATTGGCCGCGATGTGCGTATGCAGATCAATTAGCCCCGGCATCAAGTAGAGCCCGGTAACATCGATGGATCTTTGGTCGTACGTTTCTTTCTGCTGACCGGGTGCCGTCAGCTCCTTGATATGGCCATCTTCAATGACAACGTCTTTCGGTTCGAACTGTAGAGAATCGTTGTCAAAGCGAGCGACTTTTGCACCGCGCAATGTGAGACCTGCTGCATCAACAGCGGACGCAGAAGCCACCAGCCAAAAGGTGAGAAATATGGCGCTCCTAGCTGAGGTGAGCATGCACATATTGGGTTTTCTCCGCGCTGGCCAGACAAATTGCTATTCGACCCATGAAAAGAAACGACCGT
>CAWJCA010000039.1:0-121384 GCA_963841165.1 uncultured Gammaproteobacteria bacterium
AAAAGCAATACGCCGGTAATGGCCATTAACGTCTTAATATTCTTCACTTTTTTCATTTTTTTCGTTCCGGAAATGGGCCGTACAGGGTGCCAAGTGTTATAGTCTACTACATCACTAAACCAGTTAAAATGTCTCGCCTCTGATCATAGATGCATCGAGCCTCGAACTGGTTTCTTTTTCGTGTGTTTTGCTGCCGTAATTAGAAAGAAAACTGCGGCGGCAATGCGCCGTTGACCAATGGTGCAAGCGTCGTTTCGAATAAAGATACGGTTTCCCAGTCATTTTCATCCGTGCGAATAACCAGCTTCGCCTCCATGGCAGGTGCGTCTCCGACGACAACGAATAATTTGCCGCCCGGATTCAATGCATCAACGAAGCGCGGATCAAAAGACTGCAACGATCCCGTGACAGCAATAGCGTCAAAGCCGCCACCGGGTAACTCTTCCATCGCGTTCATCCGCCGTAGCTCGATGTTGCCGATACCACATTCGGACAGACTTGCTGCGGCCCTGCGCAGGAAATCGTCGTGGATATCGATGCTCGTGACCTCCGCTGAGAGCTTCGCAAGGCAGGCCGTGACAAAACCGCTACCCGTACCAACCTCAAGAACCCGTTCGTCACCGCGCAGCCCCAGGGCCTGCAACACACGACCTTCGACAGTAGGCGACATCATGTGTTCCCCGTGACCGATCGCAATCTCCGTGTCGGCGAAAGCGAGAGCCTTGTATTCGGGCGGCACGAATTGTTCCCGCGGCAATTCTCGTAAGGTGGACAGCACGTCTTCGTCGTAGACGTTCCAGCCCCGAACCTGCTGGTTGACCATCTGACGGCGTGCGAAATCGATGTTCATAGTCGTCTTACCCGTAACTGTATGAATTTAAATGGAAAGATAAACTGTCAGTCGCCACGACAGGTTCTGTTGCATGGCTCACTCGGCCAGTGCATCCTGAATTATGGTGAATCGCCGCGACGCAGCCGCATCGTGCGGCCATGTTTTTACAGATGTTTGTTTTATATTCGCTTTCTGTTCGTCAAATCTTCGGCTGCGGAGACGCCCAACGAGCCCTAATAATAACAACAAATGATCCTTACTATCCTCGCTGCATCGTAACCCGGGCTCAGAATGTCACCTACCTTGATTATCATTTCACTCGCGACGCTGGCCTCACTGGCCGTCGCCGCAGCTGTGATTGTCTGGCTTGCGCGCGGGCGACTGGCGCGTCGCGTCAAAACGCTCAATGAAGAGATGCTCGAGGCATCTCGAGACGCCTCGGTCGGCCGGCGCCTGAGCATTCCCGATGACCCGGACACCGCTCAGCTCGCACACACGGTGAACCGCCTGTTCGATGCGCTCGGCGAACGTGACGAAAAGATCCAGGGTCGGGACCGTCTATTTAAGGACTTCGCGCGAACCCTGCCGGAAATTGTCATCATTCACGACGAAAAAATCCTGTTGGCCAACGAGTCCGCGGCCAGCCTCGTCGGCCTGGACGCAGCTCAGCTGGTTGGCCGGGAAATCGCGGACCTCGTGAAGCCCGCCTATCGCGCGCTTTTTCGCAAAACGGTCGCGACCCGTCTGGCCGGAGAAAATGCGCCTCGCCGCATCGAGATGCAGCTCATCAATGGCAATCAGACCGGCCTCTGGGTTGAGGCACAGAGCTCGAATATCGAATTCCACGGACATCGCGCGATACTGACGATCGCGCGCGATGTCAGCCATCGCAAGAGCCTCGAGGTGTCGTTGTCACGCAGCAAGCGGCAGGCGCAATACACGCTTGAGTCGATTTCCGAAGGCGTGATCACCACCGACAACGACGGTCGAATCGACTACATGAACCTCGCCGCCGAAACGCTGACTGGCACCAATCGCGATGACGCGGCCGGACATCGGGTCGGCGAGCTGTTTACATTGGTCGATGACGCCGATCGACGGCCGCTGGGCGACCCGGTCGAGCGCTGCCTGGCAATGCGTCGACGGGTCAACATGGGACGACGCGCGGTCATGGTCAGCGGCGATGGGGAACACGAGCATTCCGTAGAGATAACCGCTTCGCCCGTCCGGGGTCCCAGCAACAGCATTTCAGGCACGGTCGTGGTATTTCATGACGTCGGTGAGCTGCGCGGACTCACGCGCAAGATGTCGTACCAGGCTACGCACGATCCGCTGACGGGCCTTATCAATCGCCGTGAATTCGAGCGTCGGCTCGATGAGGCCATGGACACTGCGCATTCCGAAGAATCCGTTCACATTATTTATTACATGGATCTCGATCGCTTCAAAGCCGTTAACGACAGTTGTGGCCACCTGGCGGGCGATAACATGCTGCGGGAGGTGGCCGCGCTGATCAAAGACCAGGTGCGCGATTCGGATTTCGTCGGGCGTCTCGGAGGCGACGAGTTCGGTGCATTGCTGATTGGCTGTCCGATACAAAAAGCGCGTCAGATCGCCACGGATATATGTAACGCCGTCGCTGCTTACCGATTCGTCTGGAAAGACAAGATCTTCAACATCGGTATTTCAATCGGCCTCGTTGAAATCAGCCACGCGAGCGGCACGCTGCAGGATGTCATGAGTGCCGCCGATTCAGCATGCTACATGGCGAAACAGCAGGGCAGGGGTCAGGTGCACGTTTATTCGGCGCGCGACGAAGCTGTAGCCAGGGAGCGCGGCGACATACAGTGGCTTCGACAGTTGCAGACGGCCTTGCACGAAGACCGTTTCGAGCTTGCCGTCCAGCCCATAATTGCAATGAGCGGCAGGGCTGATTCAGGCCCTTCGGTCGAGGTATTGATTCGGTTCAACGATGGCCAAAGCCGCGCAACAAACACGGCGGAATTCCTGCGGCCGGCCGAACGCTACCAGATGATGCCGCAAATCGATCGATGGGTGATCAATGCCTCACTCGCAGCGATATCGAGCGGCGAAATCAAGTTACCCACGCATCGCAGCTGCGCGATCAACCTGTCGAGCCAGACACTGGGCGACGAAGCGTTTCTTGGCTTCGTCGTTGATGCGCTCGATCGGTCCGGAGTGTCGCCAGCGACAATATGCTTCGAAGTTACCGAGGGCGCAATTCTCTCCAATGTTCAGCATGCGCAGCGTTTCATCGAAGTCTTGCATGGTATCGGGTGCGAATTTTCGCTTGATGATTTCGGTAGCGGGCTCGGTTCGTTTTCGAGCCTGAAACATCTGCCGATCGATTATTTGAAGATCGATGGCACCTACACGCGGGACTTGCGCTCAGATCTCGTGAACCAGGAGATGGTCGCTGCGATGATCAAGCTTGCTCGAACGATGCAGTTCCGCGTTGTTGCCGAACAGGTTGAAAACCAGGAAGACTTCGACTGGTTGCGTGATATCGGTGTCGATTTCGCGCAGGGGCATTTCATTGAGGCACCGGCACTTCTCGGGACAGCAATGACGGGCACCTTCAGAGCGCTCAATCCCTGAGTCACGAACCCAACTACTGACCATTCAGAGGATGCAACCGGCCGACATGCTTTGCTGGCGGACTGTCTCGCTACGCTCGCTTTATGTCTCGCCAGCAAACATCTCGTCCACTTGCCCCACGCAGCGTGATTGGGCAGCGGCGGTGAGCGCCGGGGTGTCTCACAAAGCGAGTTTGCGAACCTCGGTGCGACGGGAGCAGCTGTCCGAGCGACTGAGATTCCCCGGCGATCGACGCCGCCGCACAAATAGGTGGTAGATGGTGGGTGGTTGGGGTGGCACAAAAAAGCCGCCGAACGAGGGTCCGGCGGCTTTCGGATCAAGCGTTGCAGGTTCTGCTTACAGAAGCGGAACCATGAGCAGGGCAACGATGTTAATGATCTTGATCAGCGGGTTGATCGCGGGACCGGCCGTGTCCTTGTACGGATCACCTACAGTGTCACCCGTAACCGCCGCTTTGTGCGCGTCGGAGCCCTTGCCGCCGAAGTTGCCATCTTCGATGTACTTCTTGGCGTTGTCCCAGGCGCCGCCGCCGGCCGTCATCGAGATTGCGACGAACAGACCGGTAACGATCGTGCCGAGCAGCAGACCGCCGAGGGCTTTGGGGCCAAGAGTCAGGCCAACGATCAGTGGTACTGCGATTGGCAGCAGGCTGGGAATGATCATTTCCTTGATGGCCGCCCTGGTCAACAGGTCAACAGCACGGCTGTAGTCCGGCTTGCCTGTGCCTTCCATGATGCCTTCGATTTCCCTGAATTGGCGCCGAACCTCCTGGACAACTGCACCAGCTGCGCGCCCGACCGCTTCCATCGCCATGGAGGCAAACAGGAACGGTACGAGACCACCGATAAACAGGCCGATGATGACGAGGTGGTCGTTGAGCAGAAAGACAGCGTCGATGCCCTCTTTCTGCAGAGCGTTCGTGTAGTCGGCAAACAGGACGAGTGCAGCGAGACCGGCGGAGCCGATTGCATAGCCTTTGGTCACGGCTTTGGTCGTGTTGCCGACGGCGTCGAGCTGATCGGTAATTTTGCGAACTTCTGGAGGGAGCTCCGCCATCTCGGCTATGCCACCGGCGTTGTCTGTAATCGGACCGAAGGCATCGAGTGCAACGACGACACCTGTCATCGACAGCATGGTCGTCGCTGCGATCGCGATGTTGTAGAGGCCTGCGAGATTGTCGCCATCGGGCGCGAGGGCAAATGCGCCCCAAATGCTCGCGCAGACGGCTAGCACAGGTAGTGCTGTTGCCTTCATGGAAATACCGAGGCCGGCGATAATGTTTGTCGCGTCGCCGGTCAGAGATGCTTCTGCAATTGTTTTCACGGGCTTGAAGTCTGTGCCAGTGTAGTACTCGGTAATGACGACCATGGCCGCTGTGAGGGCAAGACCGATCAGTGCCGAGTAATAGATGTTCATTGCTATGCCGCTGTCAGCCATCATCATGTTGGTGATGAAGTAGAAAGCGATGGCTGCGAGCAGGCCCGCAACGATCATTCCCTTGTACAGCGCACCCATGATCTTGCCACCCTCAGAGGTGTGGACGAAAAACGTCCCGATAATCGAGGCAACGATCGATACAGCACCCAGCACCAATGGGTAGACAACGGCCTGCGGGCCGTAGTTGACTGCGACCAGGCCGCCGAGCAGCATCGTGGCAATGATCGTCACCGCATAGGTTTCGAACAGGTCAGCTGCCATGCCGGCGCAGTCGCCGACATTGTCACCGACGTTGTCGGCGATAACACCCGGGTTGCGGGGGTCGTCTTCCGGTATGCCTGCCTCAACTTTACCAACCAGGTCGGCGCCGACATCTGCACCCTTGGTGAAGATACCGCCACCGAGTCGGGCGAAGATCGAAATCAGCGATCCGCCGAACGCCAATCCGATGAGTGCATGAACCGCTTCGTCAGAGCTGGCGCCGGTGCTGGTCAGGATCAGGAAGTAACCGGCTACGCCCAACAACCCCAGGCCCACCACGAGCATGCCGGTGATTGCACCGCCGCGAAACGCGACATTGAGCGCCGGGTTGACACCTTTTTTCGCGGCTTCTGCCGTGCGAACGTTGGCCCGAACTGAAACGTACATACCGATGTAACCGGCAAGCCCGGAGAAAATGGCGCCGATGGCGAAGCCGATCGCGGTTGCCCATTCGAGGGCAATGCCGAGGATGAAGAACAGCACGATACCGACAGCGCTGATCGTCAAATACTGGCGATTCATGTAGGCGTTGGCGCCTTCCTGAATTGCCGCGGCGATTTCCTGCATGCGGCTGTTGCCGGCAGGTTGCCTAAGAATCCACTGCGTCGAAAAAATTCCGAACAGTATGGCGAGCGCGCCCGCACCGATCGAGAGCCAAAGGGCCATCTCGTTAGACATCAGATTATCTCCTGGCTTTGTAGCGAACAGATCAAACGAACCCGCTATCGCCAACCGCCAGGGCGGGCATCAGGGCTTCGTTCGGTAAAAATCTCATTGTTGTTTTCTTGTGATGCTGCGCGCTCCCTGACCCTCGAAACTGGTTCTTGACTGGGGGTCCGCCCGCAGCAGGCCGCGCATCATACCACAAATTTAGTGCCTGTCTTGGGCTTAACGGAGCGGTTCCTGAGCTTGGCGACCTTCGGTAAACCATTGATATATGGCGGATAATTTTCGCCCTTGATGAGTGGCTGCAGGTAACGCCGGGCCGCCTCCGTGATGCCGAATCCATCCTTGGTGATGTAACGTCGCGGCAGCATCTTCTCCTTGTTCGCGATGCGACCGAGGGCCGCCGATTCGATTTTCCAGCGGTACGGCGAATCGGATGTTCGTTTGATGACGGGCATGACTGCGGTTTTTCCTCGCAAGGCGAATTCGACGGCCGCCTTGCCGACGGCATAGGCTTGTTTGACATCAACGTCGGATGCGATGTGCCGAGCAGAACGCTGCAGGTAGTCGGCGATGGCGTAATGGTATTTGTAGCCCAGGTTCTCTCGCACCATGTTGGCGACGACGGGCGCGACACCACCCAGTTGGGCATGGCCAAACGCGTCGCGAGTCCCGGCTTCGGCGAGGAATTTGCCATTCGCAAATGCGGCGCCCTCACTCACGACGATGACACAGTACTCGTACTTTTCGACGCACTCACGAACGCGCTTCAGAAATGCGCGCTGTTCAAACGGAATCTCCGGGAACAGGATAATGTGGGGTGCATCCCCGGGCTTTTTGCCGGCGAGGCCTCCCGCGGCGGCGATCCAGCCCGCATGCCGGCCCATGACCTCCAGAACGAATACCTTGGTCGAGGTCTTTGCCATCGAGAGCACATCCATGGCCGCTTCCTGCGTGGAAACGGCGACGTACTTGGCGACCGAGCCGAAGCCGGGGCAGTTATCGGTCACGGGCAGGTCGTTGTCGACAGTTTTCGGAACGCCAAGGCAGGTCACCGGGAACCCCATGCTCTTGCTGATCTGCGACACCTTGTGAGCAGTGTCCATGGAATCGTTGCCGCCGTTGTAGAAAAAGTAACCGATATCGTGTGCTTTAAATACTTCGATCAGGCGCTCGTATTCGGCACGATTTTCATCGATGCCCTTGAGCTTGTAACGTGCCGAGCCAAACGCGCCACCAGGCGTGTACATGAGCGCAGCGATTGTTGCAGCACTCTCCTTGTTCGTGTCGATCATGTCTTCTGTCAATGCCCCGATGATGCCGTTACGCCCCGCATAGACATTGGCGATCTTCTTCGGATTCTTGCGCGCCGTTTCGATAACGCCGCACGCCGATGTATTGATAACAGCCGTGACACCGCCGGATTGGGCATAAAAAGCGTTCATTGCAGACATGGTCGTGGTTCCCCGCAGCTCAGAAATTTTTGTGCGCCTGAGCATAGCGGAAACGAGTTGCGGCGGCATCGGCAATTTCCGAAAGTGCCGCGACCTGCGCATTGACCTCGATGCGCATAGCCGGTAGCGTACCTCGCCCGGTGTTTTCACCGGGTTTCAGGCATTCTTGCTCTCAATTATTGACTGGAGAAATTTTAGCCATGCGTATCGTATTGCTGGGCGCCCCCGGATCGGGCAAGGGCACACAGGCCAAGAAGCTGATGGCCGAAAAGAACATCCCGCAAGTCTCGACAGGCGACATGCTGAGAGAAGCTGTCGCGTCCGGCACGCGATTCGGTCTCAAGGCAAAGTCGATCATGGAGGCAGGCGACCTCGTACCTGACGACGTGGTACTGGGCATCATCAGCGAGCGCCTGAGTCAGCCCGATGCGGCCGACGGGTTCATTCTCGACGGCTTTCCTCGCACGACGCAGCAGGCCCTGGACCTCAGCGAGCTTCTCGATCAGCTGGGTACGCCGCTCGATGCCGCCGTGCTCATGGATGTCGACTTCGACATCCTGATGAAACGCCTGACGGGCCGCCGCACCTGTTCCCTGACGGGCAGGTTGTTGAACATCCACTTCTCGTCCCAGGAAGAACTCGACGAATGCCTGAACGCGGGCGGTGAACTCATACAGCGCGAAGACGACAACGAGGAGACGATCGCAAATCGTCTCGAAGTGTATCGGACGAGCACCGAACCGCTGATCAACTACTACGCGAAGCGCAGGAAACTGAAGACAATTAATGCCGAAGGGACGATCGACGAGGTCTACGAACGCCTGCTCGAAGCGCTCGGCTAACACAACCCTTCGCTGCCTCGGTTACTGGCAGCCGGTCAATCCGTTGACCCAGTCCGTCAATAGGGCGACACCCTCGGTGTCGATCACAGTCGACCCGACCGGCGGCATGGCGATGAAGTCGCCGCGTCGGTTGGTCCGCGCCACGAGCGTGGAGCGCGCGGCGTCTCCCGGCGCAATAATTCGTGCGTTCATGATACCTACCATGCCCGCCTGCGGAATCGCGTCGCAGGTGCCCGTGTTTTGTAACGTGGTGTAGTAACGCAGGTCGATGTCGACCGGCGTGCCGCCGCCGGGACGGTGGCAATTCGCGCAGTTGGTGTGCAGGTAGGCGCGCGCACGATCATCGAGATCGGCACTCGTATCCATTGGATCAGCAAGTGCGGGCAGCGTATTCGGCGTACCGGCAAGTGGTGCTGCAAACATCATCACGTGATCAAGTGTTTCCAGCTGATTGTCAGTACGCCCGGTACTCGGATAAGTAAAGTCCTTGTTGAGCTGTGCCGTCTCGGGTCCGAGCGCGTGGCCGGCGGCACTGCTGTGACACTGATCGCATTGTGCTTCACTCGGGAATACCCAGTCCTGGCCCGCGATGTTGACGGTTTTGCCACCAATCACGCGCGTGGCTTCAGTTTGCAGGGGGTTCCATTCATAGGTGTAGCCGGCCCAAACGCCGTCCGGATGACGCATCAGGTGGCGAGTTTCAACCAGGTTGTTGTTGAGCAGGAAATTCTTGACGATGACGGTGCCAGCCGGAAACTGCCAGTCGTCCTGGCCATCGATCGATATTGTCGTGCTGTTCGGTAATCCCAGGTAGCGCGTTTTATCCGCCCCGTCGGACCAGAATCGCGCATTAAGATCGTACGGAATCAGACCGGCATAAGGCTGCGTGATATCGGACGGATCGACGCAGCCGGTATCGGATAACAGATCGGGAACCGAGCCGCCGCCCGCGCCTGCGCCGGGGACCAGTTTATAGATACGACCGTTGTTGATATTGGCGAAATACAATTCGCCGTCGGCATCGGCAGCAAAAGCGACCGGGCCGCTCGATTCATCGAGCAGCTGCTCGTTGATGTAGCCGCCCTGGCCGTCGGGGCGTAGCGCCCAGATGCGCCCGGAGCCGTAATCGGCATAAAAATACTCACCGATTCGGCCACTGATTGCCGAGCCGCGGTAAACCATGCCGCCGGTAATCGAGTTGCCTTCACTACGCGGATAGTCATGTACCGGATCGGTGTAGGTCGCATTGCAGCCAGTGGATTCGAAAGCCTGGAAGCCCTCCCTGCAGTCCCAACCGTAGTTGTTGCCGCGATCAATGATATCGACCTCTTCTCTTGCACCCTGACCGACGTCGCCGGCCCACAGCTGTCCGGTCACCGAATCAAAGGACCAGCGCCATGGGTTGCGAACGCCCCAGGCATAAATCTCAGGACAGTTGTTCGGGTTGCTGAGGCTCGGGCCACACTTTGACTGGCCCTCGAAAGGATTGCCCTCGGCTCCGTCGGGGATCAGGTAGGAGTTTGATGGGTAGGTAATCGAGGGATCGATCACATCGAGGCGTAAGAACGAGCCAAGGAGGTTTGTCGTGTCTTGCCCGGTTTCCTGCGGATCTCCGCCTCCGCCGCCGTCGCCCAGACCGATATACAGAAATCCGTCCGGCCCGAACGCGATATCGCCACCGTTGTGATTGCTGGCAAACTGATCGACGGAGATGATCTCGTACTCCGTCGAGCCGGCATTGATCGCGCTCGGCGCTGCCACATTGTCGAGCATCACGCGGGAAATTACCGAGCGCATCGGCGATGAGCCGCTCGTGTAGGACAGAAAGATCTCCGCTGTAGCCGGGTAGTCCGGATGAAACGCCATGCCGAGCAGCCCACCCTCACCGGCATTGTTTACGACACCCGAGATGTCCATGTAGTTCGAGACGACCGGATTGTCGGGATCAAAGACCTGGATCTGTCCGCCCTTCTGCAGAACGAACCAACGCGGGTCAGCCCCGGGCTCCATCAACAGCTTGGTTGGACCTCCAAAAGTGAGGCCGGGAAACGCTTCCTCGACGGCGACGCTCGTGACCGCGCCGGGGCGCGCAGGCGCGACACAGGTTTGATTGTCCGGGCGATTGTCGAGACCGAACTGTTCAATCGGCGGCGGACTCGGCGGCGGACTCGGTAGCGGCGCGGATTGGGTGTCACTGCCGCCGCTCGTGCACGCTGTAATGGCAAAAGCAAACGTCAGGACCAGTGTCAGGATTCGCATCAATACGTGCTCCGGCAACTCACCGGCAAACTATACGACGGGTCCGGAGGGGTCTGTGCAATCGACTTCACATTAAGTCGTATTTGTCGCCGTATTGCGACGGATTGATCGGCGTCGGAATGCACGGGCGCCGGGTATGCGAGACTACAGCAGTGCGAGCAGATCGTTGCCGATAAGGTCTCGTCGCCAGCCGGAAAACACGCGTGACTCGCGACTGCCTGAAACAATCACGGCGGCGAGCTCCCGTTTTGACGCAACCGTCTCTGCTGCAATGCCGAGTTCGTCGGCGCACTTCTGAACCCGCGCCTGCATATCTTTGAGCAAGGCTTTCTGTCCTTCGTCAGGTGGCCGCGGTGGACTGTAGTCGTTTTCATCGGCAGACGCGTCGGCGACTGCCTGCAGCAGGTCCTTGCCCGCACGATTCAGGAGTCTCGGTGGCATGCCTTCTATCCCGGCCAGCTCGGTTTCCGAGTCCGGCAGGCGGTACGCGATCTCGAGTAGCACGGCATCGCGCAATATCCACTGTCGCGGTCGATTCCGACTGATAGCCTCACGTTCACGCCATGACGCCAGTCTTGCGGCTGCGGCACGCTTCCTGCCGCGAAAATTCCTGGCGCCCTTGAGACGGTCGAGGGCCTGATCCGCTCCAATATCGTAGAGCTGCGGATCGAGCAGCAGGCGAGAATCCTCGCGCGCCCATTCCAGTCGGCCTTCATTCTCCAGGCGTTCGCCTAATTGCTCATACGCCGGCAGCAGGTGTTCGACGTCTTCCGCGGCATATTCGAGGTAGGCTTCGCGTAACGGCCGTTTCGTCCAGTCGGCCCGCGTATGCGACTTGGCCATATCGACATCGAACAGGTCTTTAACGAGACCCGCGTAACCCATCTGTGCCGGATAGCCGAGTAATCCGGCCGCGATCTGAGTGTCAAAAATCGAGACCGGCATCGAACCGGCCGTTTGCGAGACAACTTCGATATCCTGTCGCGCGGAATGAACGATCCAGTCTCGCGCAAACAAATCTCGCCAGAACCTGTCCTGAGAGCTTTCGGTCAGCGGGTCCACGCAGAATATTTCGTCGGCTGTCGCAACCTGTACCAGGCACAGTTGTGCGAAATAGGTCTTTTCACGCATGAACTCGGTATCGACGCCGACGTGATCATGACCGTCCAGGCGCGGCGTCATGACGTCGGGTTGATCAACAAAGAGGTAATGGGGCATTGATGCGCCGCAGGCGATATTCAGAATCCGAGGTTAACATGCGATCATCGGTTCCCCGCAACCAGGAAACCCAGTGCCGCCCGTGTTAGCACTCATTGAAACGCTATTCGACATTATTCGCTTGCGAAAGGGACCGGACGCAATCCCGCATTCGACATTTTTGTTCGTGCTCATCATTGCGCTGTGGTTGTTCTCGGGACTGGTCATGACGTTTCTGACGACGGAGCTGGATGCAAAGGACTTCGTGATTGGCACGATTACCGGCGTTGCAGGCTTATTGTGCTATGCCGCGATCGTAGTGCTTTCCGGAAAACGCGCGCGCCTGATGCAGACCGTGATGGCTTTGCTGGGTTGCGGTGCATTACTTAGCCTGATGTTTGTGGCCGGCAACGTGTTTCTAACGCCTTTCCTCAGTGAAAACATCACCAATTTCGTCGTGACGTTGATTCTGTTATGGACCGTGCCGGTCGAGGGCCATATCATTTCAAGAACTCTTGACCGGCACTGGTACATTGGCGTCGCCATCGCTATGGCGGTCTTCGTATTTCAACTGGTCTTGTATTCGGTCATGGATCCTGTGGCCATTACGCCAAGCTGAGGCGACATGCACGTACACATACTCGGAATTTGTGGAACATTCATGGGCGGTGTCGCAGCACTTGCCCGGGCGGCGGGCCATGAGGTCACGGGCTGCGATCGCAATGTTTACCCGCCAATGAGTACCCAGCTCAAGAAACTGGACATTGACATACATGAGGGTCTGGATGCGTCACAGCTGGATGTCGCGCCCGACTGTGTCGTGGTTGGCAACGTAATGAGTCGCGGCGTCGAGGTGGTCGAGGCCATGCTTGATCAAGGCCTGCCGTACCTGTCCGGACCCCAGTGGCTGGCAGAAAATGTTTTGCAGGGACAGCACGTCTTTGCCGTGGCCGGAACGCACGGCAAGACCACGACGGCGAGCATGCTGGCCTGGATTCTTGAAGACACAGGTCACGCGCCGGGGTTTCTTATCGGCGGAGTAGCCGCTAATTTTGGTGAGTCGGCCCGCTTCGGCAATTCAGATTATTTCGTCGTTGAGGCTGACGAGTACGATACGGCGTTCTTCGACAAGCGCGCCAAGTTCGTTCATTACCGGCCACGGACCGTCATTCTGAACAACCTGGAATATGACCATGCCGACATCTACAGTGATGTCGATGCGATCCTGTGGCAATTCCATCAACTCATGCGCACGGTGCCCGGAAACGGCCGCATCATCAGGAATGGTGCTGACAAGAACCTGCAGAAATTGCTCGAGATGGGCTGCTGGACGCCGGTCGAGACCTTCGGCACAAATGACGACACTGACTGGACCGCAACTTTTGCCGACAAGGTCGAACGCCGTATCAGCATGCAGGGTCCCGGCGGCAATTCGGCGGAATCGCGTTGGCAGATAGGCGGACTCTATAACCTCGAGAATGCGCTCGCCGCGGTGGCGGCTGCAGCGTCGGCCGGCGTCTCCCTGGAGCGGGCTGTTGATGCCATGTCCCGTTTCGAAGGCGTAAAACGCCGCATGGAGCGCACGGCGACGGTCGCCAATATCGCTATCTACGATGATTTCGCGCACCACCCTACGTCTATTCGGAAGACGATCGCATCGGTTCGGAATCGCTATCCGGGCCATCGTGTCGTCGTGGCCATCGAACCGCGCTCCAACACGATGAAACTTGGCGTGCATAACGATGCAATCGCCGATTCCCTCAAAGCGGCGGACCTCGTGTGGATGTACCGTCCGAAAGGCATGGGCGAGGAGTTTGAGGCGGCGTTGTCGAGCCTTGGGGCGAAAATTCGTGTCTTCGGCGACTACGATCAACTCGTCTCGGACATGTCGGCGCGTGTGCTGTCTGGCGATCAGGTGGTTTTCATGAGCAATGGCGGCTTCGGCTCCGCCCGGCAAACACTGACGGCGATGCTGCAACGCACACGCGGTGGCTAGCGGGACAAAATGACTGCGGCGATGGTTCGCTCCCACATACGACACGATTCGCACCTATACTTGAGATGAGCACTTGCCTCAAGGCCTGATTGTGGATGTACCGCTTTTTCCATTGCGAACCGTGCTGTTCCCCGGCGGGCCGCTGCCTTTGCGTATTTTCGAATCGCGCTACATTGATATGATCAGTCAATGCATGAAGGGCAATTCACCGTTCGGTGTTTTGTTGATTCGGGAAGGCAATGAGGCGGGTCCGGCCACTACTCATGAAGTTGGAACGCTGGCCAATATTACGGACTGGTACCAGGGCAGCGACGGCCTGCTCGGCGTTACGGCGCTTGGTGACCAGCGTTTTCGTTTGCTGGCGGGCCGTCAGCAAGCCAATGGGCTCAATATCGGGGAAATCGAAGTAATCCCGCCGGAACCGGCAATGGCGTTGCCGGACGAATATGCGTCCTTGAGAAAAATTCTCGAGGGCGTACTCGATGACCTGGGACGACTTTACGAATCGCTCGAGCGCCGCTTCGATGACGCGGTCTGGGTTACCTATAGACTCGTGGAAATCCTGCCGATAGAGCTTGAGGAAAAACAGCAATTCCTGGAAAGCGGCGACACGATGGCGCGGCTAAAGCTGATCGACGAGCTCTTGAATACCGTGCGGGGTCCGGCTACAGGGCGCTGAAGACCTTGCGTGCTGCCGCGACCGTCGCGTCAATGTCGTCGTCGCTGTGGGCCGCGGAAACGAATCCCGCCTCGAATGCCGACGGGGCCAGGTACACGCCCTCGTCAAGCATGCCATGGAAAAACTTCTTGAAACGCTCGACATCAGCCGCCGCAACCTGCGCGTAGCTCCGCACCGGACCATCCGCAGTAAATACGAGGCCAAACATGCCGCCTTCGTTCTCGGTGGAAACAGCCACACCGGCGTCAGCTGCGGCCGCCGCCAGGCCATCGCTCAGGCGTCGGGTCGTTTCGCTCAACGATTCATAGAAGCCGGGCTGATCGATCTGTTCCAGCGTGGCCAGGCCCGCGGCCATCGCGACCGGGTTACCCGATAGAGTGCCGGCCTGGTAGACCGGGCCGTCGGGCGCGATGCTTGCCATAACTTCAGCTCGGCCGCCGAACGCCGCCGCCGGCATACCGCCACCGACGACCTTGCCGAGGGTCGTCAGGTCGGGCTCGATTCCGAATATCGCCTGGGCGCCGCCTTTGGCGACACGAAACCCGGTCATGACTTCGTCAAAAATCAATATCGCGCCGGCCTGCGTGCATGCATCGCGGAGCGCTTCCAGAAAGCCGGGCACGGGTGGCACCATATTCATATTGCCGGCGATCGGCTCGACAATGACGCAGGCGATTTGCTCCCCGAGTTCCGCAAACGCCGCGCGAACAGCGTCGGCGTCATTGAATGGCAAAGTGACGGTGTGCTCGGCAAGTCCAGCCGGTACCCCGGGCGAGCTCGGCACGCCCAGCGTCAGTGCGCCCGATCCGGCCTTGATGAGCAGCGAATCCGAGTGGCCGTGGTAGCAACCTTCAAACTTGATTATCTTGTCGCGACCCGTGTGACCGCGTGCCAGCCGAATCGCACTCATTGTTGCCTCGGTGCCCGAGCTGACCATTCGGACGCGCTGTATTGACGGTACCAGCGCGCAGATTTTTTCCGCCATGCGGGTTTCGAGTACGCACGGTGCGCCGAAGCTCAGTCCCTGTTTTGCAGTATCGATGACGGCGTCGATAACAGCGGGGTGACTATGACCGAGAATCATGGGTCCCCATGAGCCGATATAGTCGATGTACTTGCCGCCGTCTTCAGCCTCAAGCCACGCACCCCTGGCGCTCTTGAAAAAAACAGGCTCGCCGCCAACCCCGGCGAAAGCCCTGACCGGCGAGTTGACGCCACCCGCGATGACGCGCTGCGCGTCCGTAAACAAACTCATGAGTTCTCTCCCGAAGTGTGGCGCATGCTACCGAATAGAAGCCGGCTCACTCAACTGTAGAATCTTGATGCCTTCTTGGGCGAGCAGTTTCGGAACACCCGTTTCGCCGACAAGGTGCAGGGCCCCGACAATTACCAGGTAATCGTCACGGTCATCGAGAAGTTCAGCGATTTGTGACACCCAGCGCCGGTTGCGCTTGGTCACGAGTTCTTCGTTCAACTCTTCATGTTCCGCGAAACTCTCCAGCAGTCCCGATTCGAGAAAGTCTATGTCACCGTACCGCCAGGCCCGGATCATCTCTTCGATCGACTCGCCCATGTCGGCACTGTCTTCGAGCGTTTGTATCAGCAGGTCGCGTTGCGCCTGCAGCGACAGCCCGTCCAGAAAAGCGAGTTGTTCTTCGATGGCTTCGAGTCCCTCGATCGGTTTTCCGTCCGCAACAGCACGCGACGTCAGGTGCATTTCCACGCCAAGCGCCGGATTGAAGCCGATCCGGTACAACGCCATCATCTCCACTGTAATAGCAGCCAGCCAGGGTTTGCTCTGTGACAGCAAATCGATCGGGATATCGCTCAACTCTGCGGCAGCTGCAGCCCGTAGATACGATTCCTCGCCCATCAGGTCACGCAAGGTCGTGCCATCGCGTAATACCCCGCTCTGGTTGAAGAGCTGTTGCGTCAGAGCGGCATCGATGTCGTCCATATCCAGTTCCATGATCAGGACTTCAGCGTCTTTGTAGGCAGCGTCGATCACGGTCGGCAGCGGGTGATCATCTGCGCGTAGCAAATGGATAGAGCCGAGCAGGTAGACCGAATTGTTAATGCCCTGGGCGCGCCAGAGCGTTACAGGATGTCCCTCAGTATCTGCCCAGGCGCACGAGGAGAACATGCATAACAGGGAAACGCAGGCGACTCTAATCATTGTCCAGCCAGATCAGTTCGGCGTCGCTGCTGCCATCGCCATGCAACGTGATGCGCCGATACGCAGGCGGCCGATCATCGACGGCGAAATCATCGCTGCCAGGCAGAAACTGACGGCACGTCGAAGGTGTGCCGATGATCCGTATGCCGTGATGTTCCTGATCGTAGGGTTGATGGACATGCCCGAAAACGGCGAGCCGGACCCGGCCCAGTGATTGCACGGTCTGTAAAAACTCCTCGCCGTTTCTGAGCCCGACCGTGTCCAGCCAGGCGCTGCCCATATCGACAGGTGGATGGTGCAGGCAAACCATGACGTGTTTTGCGGAACTGCGAGTAACAGTATCAGCGAGGCGGTCGAGCTCTTCCCTGGTCAACAGGCCACCGGCGTCACCGGTAATGCAGCTATCGAGCCCGATGAGCAGCCAGTCGCCGATCTCCTCATGGGCGCAGTACGAAAACGGTGGGGCGCAGCAGACCCGCTGCATCAGCTCACGCACGTCGTGGTTTCCGGGAATGCAATGCATGCGCATGTTCAGCGGCAGCAAGAGTTCACGAAACCGATCGTAAGCCTCCGCTGAATCATCCTGGATCAGGTCGCCAGTAATGACAACCCGGTCCGCCAGCCAGTCGCTGGCCTTGTAATGATCGAGGACACTTTGCAGGGACGCCTGCGTGGCGAGGCCACGCAAGTTGCCTTCCGGATCGGCGAACAGATGCGGGTCGGTAAGGTGCAGAATCCGTATCAATTCGCCATCGGCTGCATCAGGGTTCGCTTCGATACGCGGGGTCCTCGCGGCGCTTCACACAGTCCCTAACAGGCGTTAGTAACGGTAATGCTCTGCCTTGTACGGACCGTCCTTTTCGACACCAATGTATTTGGCCTGTTCATCGGTCAACTCGGTGAGCTTGGCACCGACTCGTCCCAGGTGCAGGCGCGCGACTTTTTCGTCGAGATGCTTGGGCAAGACGTAAACCGAGTTTTCATACTGGTCGCTATTGTGCCACAGCTCGATCTGGGCAAGGACCTGGTTCGTGAATGAGTTGGACATCACGAAGCTCGGGTGGCCGGTGCCGCAGCCGAGGTTCACGAGTCGACCCTCAGCGAGCAGGATAATGCGTTTGCCGTCCGGAAATATGATGTGGTCTACCTGCGGCTTGATGTTTTCCCACTCGTATTTCTTAAGGTAGGCGACATCGATTTCATTGTCGAAATGACCGATGTTGCAGACGATAGCCTGGTCGCGCATGCGATCCATCTGCGGGCCGGTGACAACATGGTAATTGCCCGTCGCCGTCACAACGATGTCGACCTTGTCGCAAACGTCGTCGAAGTCGACAACCGGAAAGCCTTCCATCGCCGCTTGCAGAGCGCAGATCGGATCGACTTCGGTGACCCACACAATGGCGCCAAGAGACCTCAGCGACTGCGCGGAACCCTTGCCGACGTCGCCGAAGCCGCAGACAACAGCGACCTTGCCGGCAATCATAACGTCGGTTGCGCGCTTGATGCTGTCGACCAGGGACTCACGGCAGCCATACAGATTGTCGAATTTGGACTTGGTCACCGAGTCGTTGACGTTGAACGCGGGGCACATCAAAGAACCGTCGGCCATCATGTCGTACAGGCGCTTGACGCCCGTCGTCGTTTCCTCGGACAAGCCCTTGATGCCCTCCATGATTTCGGGATATTTCTCATGCATGACCATGGTAAGGTCGCCGCCGTCGTCGAGGATCATGTTCGGTTGCCAGCCGTCCGGACCGTTGATGGTCTGCTCGACGCACCACCAGTACTCGTCCTCGCTCTCGCCTTTCCAGGCGAACACCGGGATGCCGGCCGCAGCAATTGCCGCCGCGGCGTGATCCTGGGTAGAGAATATGTTGCAGGACGACCAGCGGATATCCGCACCGAGTTCTCTCAGCGTCTCGATAAGCACCGCCGTCTGAATGGTCATGTGCAGGCAGCCGGTCAGGCGCACACCTTTCAGCGGCAGCTTGCCCTTGTATTCCTTGCGCAGTGCCATGAGTCCCGGCATTTCGGTCTCGGCAATCGCGATTTCCTTACGGCCCCAGTCGGCGAGCGCAATGTCGGCGACCTTGTAGTCATTCTTCTGAATAGCAACAGCTTCGCTGCTCATGGTGTTTCTCCAGGTTAAGTTCAGTTCAGGCCGCTGCGTCTTTCAGTGCTGCGGCTTTGTCGGTGCGTTCCCAGCTGAGATCGAGATCTTCCCGGCCGAAGTGCCCGTAGGCGGCTGTCTGCTTGTAAATCGGCTTGATGAGGTCAAGCATTTTCAGAATGCCATACGGCGTCAGATCGAAGTGTTCGCGGATCAGTTCCGTCAATTTCGTATCAGAAAGTTTCCCGGTGCCAAATGT
Organism: uncultured Gammaproteobacteria bacterium; assembly: GCA_963841165.1. GTDB lineage: Bacteria > Pseudomonadota > Gammaproteobacteria > Steroidobacterales > Woeseiaceae > UBA1847. The sequence continues at coordinate 18,791 of CAWJCA010000039.1, forward strand.
GTGCACGCTGATCGACGTGGGTTCGGCAACGCCGATCGCATAGGACACCTGGATCTCGCATCGATCGGCGAGCTCGGCTGCAACAATGTTCTTTGCGACGTATCGGGCGGCGTAGGCGGCCGAACGGTCGACTTTCGACGGATCCTTGCCCGAGAACGCGCCGCCACCGTGGCGGGCAGAACCGCCATAGGTATCGACGATGATCTTGCGCCCGGTCAGGCCACAGTCACCCATCGGCCCGCCGATATGGAAGCGCCCGGTCGGGTTGATGTGGTATTTCGTATCGGCGCTGATGAATTCTGCCGGGATGATCGGCTTGATGATCTCCTCCATGACGCCTTCACGCAGGTCGGCCATGGAAACATCGGCTGCATGCTGTGATGAGACAACGACCGCATCAACGGCGACCGGTTTCGCATTTTCGTAAACAAACGTGACCTGGCTTTTCGCGTCCGGACGCAGGTAGGGCAGCGTGCCGTTCTTGCGAACTTCGGCCTGGCGCCTGACGAGGCGGTGGGAATAGGTGATCGGCGCTGGCATGAGTACATCGGTTTCGTTGGTCGCGTATCCGAACATGAGTCCCTGGTCGCCGGCACCCTGCTGTTCGGGCGTTTCACGATCGACGCCCTGATTGATATCAACAGACTGCTTGCCGATGGCATTGAGTACGGCACAGGATGCGCCGTCGAAGCCCTTTTCGGAGCTGTCATAGCCAATGTCGAGGACGGTGTCGCGTACGATGTCTTCGATATCGACCCAGGCGGAGGTCGTGATTTCACCGGCAACAATCGCGACGCCGGTCTTGATCATGGTCTCACAAGCCACGCGGGCTTTCGGATCCTCGGTAATGATGGCATCGAGGATTGCGTCCGAGATCTGGTCGGCAATCTTGTCGGGGTGGCCCTCGGACACAGATTCCGAGGTGAAGAGGAAGGTATCACTCATGGTATTCGGCATTCTCATTTTTTTGGGTCGCGCATTGTAGCTTGATGCGGCGCCGCATAACAGGGAAAATGCCCGCCTTGCGAAAGCGGACTTCGCACCCACAATAAAGGCCGCCAGGCCAGCGACAAGAAAGGTCTTCATGTCAGATAAAGCAACAATCGCCGGCCAGCCTGCCCGGCGAGATCTCGCGAATGCGATCAGAGCCCTGAGTATGGATGCCGTGCAGGCGGCCAATTCGGGCCACCCCGGCGCCCCAATGGGCATGGCGGACATCGCCGAAGTCCTGTGGAACGACTACTTGCGACATAATCCGGCGAACCCGCAGTGGGCGAATCGCGACCGCTTCGTGTTGTCGAACGGTCATGCTTCGATGCTGCTTTACAGCTTGTTGTATCTCACGGGCTACGAGGATTTTCCGATTGAGCAGCTCAGGAATTTCCGCCAGCTGGGCTATAGAACCGCGGGCCATCCCGAATACGAACGCGGCGGGCCGATCGAAACGACTACGGGTCCGCTGGGTCAGGGCATCACGAATGCCGTCGGCATGGCAATGGCGGAAAAAATGCTCGCGGCCGAGTTCAACCGCAAGGGGCACGAGATCGTCGACCACAAGACCTGGGTTTTCCTGGGCGATGGCTGCCTCATGGAAGGTATCTCGCACGAGGCGTGCTCGCTGGCAGGAACCCTGAAGCTGGGCAAGCTGATCTGCTTTTACGACGACAACAACATCTCGATCGATGGCGAGGTTGATGCCTGGTTTACGGACGACACGGCCGCGCGGTTCGAATCCTATGGCTGGCACGTAATCGACAACATCGACGGACATGACGGCGCCGAGATCACGGCTGCCATTGAGGCGGCTATCGCGGATGTCGATCGGCCGACCTTAATTTGCTGCAAGACGATTATCGGGTTTGGTGCGCCCCACAAGCAGGGTACCGCCGCGACGCACGGTGCGCCGCTGGGCGATGACGAAGTCGCCGCGGCCCGAAAACAGCTGGGCTGGGATTCGCCGCCCTTCGAAATACCGGAAGACATTGCGACAGCATGGGATGGCGAACGGCAGGGCGCAGCCGATGAAGCGGAGTGGAACAGCGCGTTTGCTGCGTACAACGCCGAGTACCCCGAACTCGCGGCCGAACTTGCACGCCGCATGGCCGACAAACTGCCGGAGAACTGGGGCGAGTACGCCGGCAAAGCGATCGCCGACATCGATGCGGCTGGTGAAAGCATGGCAACGCGCAAAGCATCCCTTGTTGCACTGAACGCATTTGCGCCGGTATTGCCGGAACTTGTCGGCGGGTCGGCTGACCTCACAGGTTCCAACCTGACCAAGCACAGTGGGTCGACGCCGATTTCGGGTGATGACGCCGCGGGCAACTACATCTGGTTCGGCGTGCGGGAATTCGGCATGACCGCGATCTGCAATGGCATATCGCTGCACGGCGGTTTCATTCCCTACGCCGGCACGTTTCTCACGTTTTCCGATTACGCCCGCAATGCGCTGCGCATGGCGGCCCTCATGAAAGCGCAGAACATCCTTGTCTATACGCACGACTCGATCGGCCTTGGCGAAGATGGACCGACGCACCAACCCGTCGAACACACGGCGTCGCTGCGCCTGATGCCGAACATGAGCGTATGGCGACCCTGCGACACAGTCGAGACGGCGGTCGCCTGGCGTTACGCGATCGAACGGCAGGACGGACCGACGAGCCTCGTCCTGACGCGCCAGGGATTGCCGTTTCAACCGCGCACCGGCGCACAACTGTCAGACATTGCGCGCGGTGGATATGTTTTGAAAGACACCAGCGGCACACCTGATATTGTCTTCATCGCGACAGGCTCGGAAGTGGCGCTGGCGGTTTCCGCGGCGGACGCGCTGGGCGCGGACGGCATCCAGGCACGTGTCGTATCAATGCCATGCACCGATGTCTTCGAGGCACAGGATGCGGGCTACCGCGAATCGGTATTGCCTGCGGACGTGACCGCACGGGTGGTTATCGAGGCGGGCGTTACCGATGGCTGGTGGCGTTATGCCGGTGCAAAGGGCAGGGTAATCGGGCTGGATCGCTTTGGCGAGTCGGCGCCGGCAGGCGAATTGTTTGAACATTTTGGCTTCTCGACCGACAACGTGGTCGCGGTAGCGAAAGAATTACTGAATTCATAACTGGAGAGAAAGAAATGGCAATAAAGATCGGCATCAACGGTTACGGCCGTATCGGGCGCAATATCGTGCGCGCAATTCATGAGTCAGGCCGCGTCGGTGAGTTTGACGTTGTCGCCCTCAACGACCTGGGTGATGCGAATACCAATGCGCACCTGACACGCCGCGATACGGCGCACGGCAATTTCCCGGGAACCGTCGAGGTTGACGGCGATGACATTATCGTCAACGGCGATCGCATCAAGGTATTCGCCGAGCGCGATCCGGCGAAATTGCCGTGGGGCGAACTCGGTGTGGATGTCGTGTTCGAGTGCACGGGCCTGTTCCGCACACGCGACACGGCCGGCAAGCACATCGCGGGCGGCGCCAAGAAAGTCATTATCTCGGCACCCGGCGGCAAGGACATCGATGCGACGATTGTCTATGGCGTTAACGACAACATCCTGACTTCGAAACACGACGATCATTTCGAACGCATCATGCACGACCAACTGCCTGGCGCCGCTGGTCAAGCCGCTGCACGAGAAAATCGGCGTCAAGCACGGCATCATGACGACGATTCATGCCTACACTAACGATCAGGTTCTGACTGACGTGTATCACTACGGACTTGCGCCGTGCGCGTTCTGCAACGATGTCGCAGATCCCGACGAAGACCGGCGCTGCCGCAGCCGTCGGGCTCGTGCTGCCAGAGCTGAACGGCAAGCTCGATGGTTTCTCGATGCGCGTGCCGACGATCAATGTTTCCGCTGTCGACCTGACCTTCGTCGCGGAGCGCGATACCAGCATCGACGAGATCAACACGATCATGAAAGAAGCGAGTGAAGGGTCCGCTCAAAGGCGTCCTGGCCTACAACGATGAACCGCTGGTGTCGGTCGACTTTAATCACGACCCGGCATCGTCCACTTACGACGCCGGCTTGACCAAGGTCATGGAAGGCACGCTCGTCAAAGTCCTGTCGTGGTACGACAACGAGTGGGGCTTCTCGTGTCGCATGCTGGACACGACCGTTGCGCTGATGAAAGCCAAGTAAGACTGCTACAAGGAGAGCTCGAATGTCCGTCATCAAGATGGTCGACCTTGACCTGTCAGGGAAGAGGTTGCTGATTCGCGAGGATCTGAACGTACCGGTTGCCGATGGTGTCGTGAGCAGTGATGCGCGAATTCGCGCGGCCTTGCCAACGATCAACGCGGCGCTCGATGCCAATGCGGCCGTCATGCTTGTGTCGCATCTTGGTCGACCGACCGAGGGCAAGCCCGAGGACAAGTTTTCGCTAAGGCCCGTGGCCGATCGCTTGTCCGAATTGCTCGGCCGCGAGGTGCCGCTTGTAAAGGACTGGGTCGACGGCGTGGAGGTCGCAGCGGGCGATGTTGTACTGCTCGAAAACGTGCGTTTCCTCGCTGGCGAGAAGAGCTGTGATGCTGCGCTGGCAAAAAAAATGGCAGCGCTGTGTGACGTTTTTGTTATGGATGCCTTTGGTACGGCCCATCGTGCTCAAGCGAGCACCTATGGCGTGGCCGAGCATGCGCCTGTCGCGTGTGCCGGGCCGCTGCTCGTGGCCGAACTTGATGCATTGGCCAAGGCGCTCCATGAGCCGGCACGCCCGTTCGTTGCGATCGTCGGTGGTTCAAAAGTCTCGACCAAGCTGACCGTGCTCGAAGCACTTGCAAACGTCGTGGACTGCCTGATCGTTGGTGGCGGCATTGCGAACACGTTCATTGCCGCGGCCGGTCACAATGTCGGCAAGTCGCTTTACGAAGCGGACATGCTGGACGTGGCGCGCGGGCTTGCTGCGAACCGCAACGATCGGGCGGATATCCCGGTGCCCACGGATGTCGTTGTCGCCGACGAGTTCTCGGCGGACGCAACGGCGACCACGAAAGGCATCGAGGCTGTTACGTCGAACGAGTTGATCCTCGACATCGGGCCGGAAACGGCGAAGCGATTCAGCGAGATTCTCGCCGGTGCCGGAACCATTATCTGGAACGGTCCGGTCGGCGTATTCGAGTTCGACAATTTCGGGGCCGGAACGAAGGCACTCGCCGAAGCAATCGCGGCGAGTGAGGCGTTTTCCGTTGCGGGTGGCGGTGACACGCTCGCCGCAATCGACAAGTACGGGCTAGCGGACAAGATCTCGTATATTTCGACGGGCGGCGGGGCCTTTCTCGAATTTGTGGAAGGCAAAAAGCTGCCGGCAGTCGAGATTCTCGAAAAACGCGCCGCCAACTAGCCCACCACCCACCACCCACCCACCTCCCAAGAGAGGCAACCGGCCGACATGCTTTGTTGGCGGACTGTCTCGCTGCGCTCGCTTGATGTCTCGCCAACAAACATCTCGCCCGCCTGCCTCACGGAGCATGACTGCGCCGCGGCGGTAAGCGCGGGGGTGTCTCACAAAGCGAGTTTGCGAAGCAGCTGTCCGAGCGACTGAGATTCCCCCGCGATTGACGCCGCGGCTTGATGCTTGGTGGTAGTTGGTGGGTGGTGGGTGGATAGTTGGTTAGGTCGGCCAGTTTCCGGTGATGGCAAGCGTCATGCCGGGGTACTGGATATTGACGAACAGGATTCTGCCGTCGGGCGAGAAACAAACGCCCGCCAGTTCCGAGTCGGAGTAGGGATTGTCCGCGACGGCGTACTGCTGACCGTCCGGGCGTATGCCCACCAGGCCACAGTGATTCAGCGTGTCCTCGCAGACGATCAGGTCGCCCCAGGGTGCCATCGTCAGGTTGTCGCAGTTCCTGAGCAACGAATTCTCGTCGGCCTCGGCAATTAATGCCAGCATTCCGGGTTCGTCTTTTTCCGCCGGTGTACCCTCATCCGGGCTCGGTGTGTAGGTGAATACCTGCCCGATGCGTGCCGGACCGCCGATCGTGCACGTGAATGCGAAGCGATCGTCCGCGACGCAGAGGCCTTCGCCGCGTGCAAACGTCGCAGCACCTTTGGCGGCGCCTCTTAATCTCAGGTCGTTCTTGACCGGGTCCACATCATCGAGGTCGATCCAGCGCGTTCTCATAGGCTGGTTCAACGGCGTTTGCGGCACGGCGGACCAGTTGTGCGTCATGACGGATGTATGTCCGTCGATGGCCAGAGCTTGCAGGCGGCCACCATCCTGCAGCCTGCCTGGCGTATTCGGGATGTACCGGTAGAAAAGGCTGTGAAAGCGGTCCTCGGTCATGTAAACGATGCCGGTCTCCGCATGCACGGCACAGGCTTCGTGTTCGAATCGGCCCATGGCCTTGATGGGCTTTGCCAGCCACCAGGCCCGTCGCATGCGAGGAAACCTCGAAGACGTAACCGTGCCTCTGGTCGCGCGTAATAAACCCTGACCATTGCAGCCGCGTACCCGGGTCCTCAAAACATTCCTCACAGCTCAGCCAGCTGCCCCAGGGCGTCGGCCCGCCGGCGCAGTTGATCTCGGTGCCGGCCAGGCTCAGGAACTGCTTTTCCGTGCTGCCGGTCGCCGGGTCGTAGAGCGTTGTTGTCGTGCCGCCAAGCCCCGGCGTCTTGTCTCCGCCCCTGTCGTACAGCAGCGATCGGGTCAGTTCGGGCAGTTCGCCATAGCCGTCGCCGAACGCGCTGCCATCGGACCAGTGGGTGTTCATTTCGTGGTTGCAGACGAGAATCACACGGCCGTCCGGGCCTTCGAAAGCGGCCATGCCGTCATGTGCGCCCGGCACGCGCAGGCCGTCACTCATGGCATCGCCGACACGCGATACGATCCGGTAGCTGAAGCCGTCGGGCAGGTCGAGGATCCTGTCGGGGTCGGGACGCAGTTCTCCCACGGTGGCTCTGTCCGCGGCACCACAAGACTGGTTTAGTGCGGGTGCCGCAGCTGCCGCAGCAATGCTCTGGATGAATCGTCGACGGTTCAGAATATTGGGTCAACTGCGTTCAAGACGGGCTGGCAGCATAGCGCGACGTCGAAGACTTCGAAAGCCGCGGCGGCTACCTCGCGACACCGATTCTGCACCAGCTGTGCAATAATCGCCGCCATGCGAAGACGAACCAAGATAGTAGCGACGCTGGGGCCCGCCTCGGATGATGCGGATACGCTCTGCGCGATGATCAATGCAGGCCTCGATGTCGCGCGGCTGAATTTCTCCCACGGTGACCCCGACGATCATCGAAAACGTGCGGCGGCGCTGCGTGCTGCGGCGAAATCCTGCGGCCGCGATGTCGGGCTGCTGGGTGACCTGCAGGGCCCGAAGATTCGTGTGCAGCGCTTTGAAAACCACAGCGTTGCGCTGGCCGACGGTGACTCGTTTTTTCTGGACAGCACGCTTGGCCTGATGGACGGCAATCAGGACGGCGTCGGCGTGGCGCTCGACACCTTGCATGAAGATCTCAAAGTCGATGATGTGCTGTTGCTCAACGACGGCATGATTACGCTCAAGGTCGACCGCATCGAGGGAACGCGGATTCATACGACCGTGGTCCACGGTGGCATCCTGTCAGACCACAAAGGCATCAATCTCAAAGGTGGCGGTTTATCGGCTGCGGCACTGACCGATGTCGACAAAGAGAACATCGAGCTTGCTGCCGAACTTGGGGCGGATTTTCTCGCCGTCTCATTCGTGCGCAGCGCTAAAGACGTACGCGAAGCACGCCAACTGTTCGAAGCGGCCGGAGGGCGCGGCCTGATAGTTGCCAAAATCGAGCGTGTCGAAGCCGTCGATGAGATCGACTCGATCATCGACGCTGCTGACGTCATCATGGTCGCGCGCGGCGACCTCGGCGTCGAAATGGGCTACGCCGAGCTTACGGGCATCCAAAAGAGGCTCATTCGCAAGACCCGCAAAAAACACAAGATCGTGATCACGGCGACACAAATGATGGAGTCGATGATCCAGAATCCGATTCCGACCCGCGCCGAGGTGTCCGACGTAGCTAATGCCGTGATCGATGGAACCGATGCAGTGATGTTGTCCGGCGAGACGGCGGTCGGCAAGTACCCTGTCGAAGCGATTAGCGCGATGGCGGAGGTTTGTGTAGGCGCGGAGAAATTTCCGCTCGTCGCTGGTACGACGACTCATCGCATGAACGATCGTTTCGGACAAGTCGATGAAGCGATCGCGATGGCTACCATGTACATGGCGAATCACATGTCGGTCAAAGCGATTATTGCATTAACCGAATCCGGTACGACGACGCGCTGGATGTCGCGGATCCGTTCGGACATTCCGATTTATGCGTTTACGCCGCACGAAGCTACTAACAGGCGCGTCGCCCTGTATCGAGGCGTTTACCCGATTTCTTTCGTGACGAATACGGAGAATCCGCGGCGACTTTATCAGGACATATTCAACACCTTGTTGTATTACGAGCTCGTCGAGGTTGATGATCTCGTTATTTTTACCAAGGGCGACACTGAAGGCCTCAGAGGCGGCACCAACGCAATGAAGGTGCTTACAGTAAAGAGAGAAACATGAGACGGCTATTGATCCGCGTCATTGCAGGCGTGTTTCTGCTGGTTGTCGCGGTCGGCATCGTTGCGACGCTCGTTTTGCGTGCCAGTTTGCCGGACCTCGACGGCGAGGTTTCGGTTGCAGGCCTCAGCGCGAGCGCGAGCATTGCACGCGACAGTAAAGGCATTCCTGTCATCACCGCATCGAATCGTGCCGACCTGGCGTTCGCAACGGGTTTCGCGCACGGCCAGGATCGCTTTTTTCAGATGGATATGATTCGCCGGAAGGCGGCGGGCGAGCTGTCGGAGATAATTGGCGCGATCGCGATCGATGCCGACAAGCGTTATCGCTTCCACCGGTTTCGCAGCAAGGCCCAGGCAGTCGTCGACAGCGCAGTGGCAACGGATCGCGCACTCCTGATGGCCTACGCGGACGGCGTAAACGCAGGCCTCGATTCGCTGGGCGCGAAGCCTTTTGAGTATTTTGTGCTGGGTACCGAGCCCGAGCCATGGAATCCCGCGGACTCTGTCCTGGTCGTTTTTGCGATGTACCTGGAGCTCAATGATTCGCGCGCCGCGAAGGAGGTCCAGAGAGGGCTGGCGCATCGTGTTTTGTCTGAAGAGGTTTACGCGTGGCTGTATCCGCAGGGCACGCCCTGGGACGCGCCGATAATGGGCGGGCCGAGGGTGGTTGCAGCAATACCGGATCCGGACGTGTATTCCGTGCGCGACAAGCCGGACAATGCGTCCTCCGCCAGGGAAGAAGGACGATACCCGCTGCGGGGCAGCAACAACTGGGCGGTGTCAGGAACACTGACAGCCAATGGCCGGGCAATCGTATCGAATGATATGCACCTCGGTCTGAACACGCCGAACATTTACTACCAGGCACGGCTGGTTGTTGATGGCGTGGAGACCTATGAAATGGCGGGCGTCACGCTGCCCGGTGCGCCGTTTGTTATTGCAGGCAGTAACACGCGTGTTGCATGGGGTTATACAAACAGTTACGGCGACTGGACCGATGCTGTCGTTCTAAAGCCGGGATCGGCGCCAGGCACGTACAAGACGCCAGAAGGGGATCGGGAATTCACGGAGTATCCCGAGACCATCTACGTCAAAGACGGCGATCCCGTCACCTACCTGGTTCGCGAAACGATTTGGGGTCCGGTGGTCGATGACGTCGATTACCCGGACGGAGAAATAGCGGTGAGCTGGGTCGCGCACCGGCCGGAAGGTGTGAATCTGCGCCTGATCGATCTGGAAAAAGCGGACTCAGTCAGTGAAGCGCTCGACATTGCGAACACTATGTCGATGCCGCCGCAGAACTTCGTTACCGGCGATGCCGGCGGCAATATCGGCTGGACGATTGCCGGCAGGATTCCCAGAAAGACCGACTTCAATGCCATGCTGCCCGCTGACTGGAGCGAAGAGCACGGCTGGCAGGGATGGCTGGACAGCGATGAATATCCGCGCGTCGAGAATCCGGAGAGTGGGCGCATCTGGACGGCGAATGCGCGGGTTACCGATGCGGACGCATTGCGCATCGTCGGGGACGGCGGTTACGACCTGGGTGCGCGGGCCAGCCAGATCCGCGATGCCCTGTTTGCCGCCGAAACCTTCACGCCCGAGGACATGCTCGCGATTCAATACGATGATCGCGCGCTGTTCCTGGCGCGCTGGCGCGACCTGTTGCTCACGGTACTGGATGATGCGACTGTCGCAGATGACGCTGATCTGGCCGAGTATCGGCGACTGGCCGAAGAGTGGATACCGCGCGCTGATCCGGAGTCGGTTGGTTATCGCCTGGTTCGCGCATTTCGCCTCGAGGTCGAGAAACGCGTGTTCCGGGTGCTGATGGCGCCGGTACGCGAAGCCTACGGCGATGACGTCACATTGCGCCGCAGCAACCAGTTCGAAGCGCCGCTCTGGGCGCTCTTGACGACGCAGCCGTTACACATGCTGCCCAGCAACTACGCAAGCTGGCGCGAACTCATGGTTGCTGCGGTCAGGCAGACTATCGACTACTTCAATGAGACCTACGAAGGCCCGCTGTCCCGACGGACCTGGGGCGAAATCAATACGGCGGCGATACGTCACCCACTAAGCCGCGGCATTCCGCTGGTCGGTAATCTCCTCGACATGCCGGCCGACGCGCTGAGCGGGGATCTGGATATGCCCAAGGCCCAGGGCCCGTCATTCGGCGCGTCGGAGCGTTTCTCGGTGTCTCCCGGCGACGAGGCCAACAGCATCCTGAACATGCCGACCGGACAAAGCGGCCATCCACTGTCCCGTTTTTACAGCCGCGGACACGAAGACTGGGTCAGGGGCCGACCGAGCCCGTTTCTCCCCGGACCAGTAGCGCACAGGCTGACGCTGACCCCCGCCGGGCTGTAAGATGGTCCGTGACGCACAACACGGATATCCAAATGGCAGACAAGAGATTCACGGGGACCAGTTCCTATATAGCCACCGACGACCTGACGATGGCGGTCAACGCCGCGGTAACACTCGAACGGCCGATACTGGTTAAAGGAGAGCCCGGCACGGGCAAGACGCAGCTTGCTATCGAGGTGGCAAATTCACTCGGCAGGCCGTTGCATGAGTGGCACATAAAATCGACGACCAAGGCGCAGCAGGGCCTTTACGAATACGATGCGGTTGCGCGCTTGCGTGATTCTCAGCTCGGCGATGATCGCGTGCACGATATCGGCAACTACATCGTGCGCGGCAAAGTGTGGGAAGCCTTCGAGTCCGAAGAGCAGCCGGTACTGCTCATCGATGAAATCGACAAGGCGGATATCGAGTTTCCCAACGACTTGCTGCGTGAGCTCGATCGCATGGAGTTCTACGTCTATGAAACGAAGAAGCTGATCAAAGCCCGCCACCGGCCTATTATTGTCATTACCAGTAACAACGAGAAAGAACTCCCGGATGCATTCTTGCGGCGTTGCTTTTTCCACTACATCAAGTTTCCGGACAAGGACACGATGGCGGAGATCGTTGACGTGCACTTTCCCAAATTGAAGAAAGACCTGCTGAAGGAAGCATTGGAGGCTTTTTACAAGGTGCGTGACGTACGTGGCCTGAAAAAGAAACCATCGACATCCGAGCTGCTCGACTGGATCAAGCTGTTGCTCGCCGAAGACATTCCGCCGGAAGTCTTGCGAGGCGAAGGCTCGCGCAATGCGATTCCGCCGCTTTACGGTGCGTTGCTCAAGAATGAACAGGATGTACACCTGTTCGAGCAGCTGGTATTTCTCGACAGGCGGACGAATCCGCAGTAAGCAGCATGTTGATTCCATTTTTCTACATGCTCCGCGAAGGCGGTATGAAAACGTCAATAACCGAGTTGTTGACGTTGCTCGAGGCGATGAAGAGGGGGCTTGCCGGCCAGAGCGTTGATGACTTCTACTACCTGGCGCGCACCAGTCTGGTCAAAGACGAAGCACACCTTGATCGTTTTGATCGAATATTTGCCGCCTACTTCAAGGGCGTCGAAGATTCACTGGCGGACCTCATGCAGGAGATTCCGGAGGACTGGTTGCGTCACCAGGCCGAACTGATGCTGTCCGAAGAGGAGCGCAAGCAGATTGAGGCAATGGGCGGTTTTGACGCGCTGATGAAAGCGCTGCAGGAGCGCCTCGAGGAGCAGGACGAACGGCACGAAGGAGGCAACCGCTGGATCGGTACTGCAGGGACCTCGCCGTTTGGCGCATACGGTTATAACCCGGAAGGCGTGCGCATGGGTCAGGAGGGCTCACGCAACCGCAGCGCTGTGAAAGTGTGGGACAAGCGCAATTATCGCAACCTGGATGACTCTATCGAACTGGGCACACGCAATATCAAGGTTGCGCTGCGCCGACTACGGAAATTTGCGCGTGAGGGCGCCGCCGACCAGCTCGACCTCGACGACACCATCGACAAAACCGCGCGCAATGCCGGCCTGCTCGATATTCGAATGGTCCCGGAGCGGCACAATGCCGTCAAAGTGCTTTTGTGCCTGGATATCGGTGGCTCAATGGATGATCACGTGCGCATTTGCGAGGAGATGTTCTCCGCGGCCCGCAGTGAATTCAAACACCTCGAGTACTTCTATTTTCACAACTTCATTTACGAGAGTCTTTGGAAAGACAATCGGCGCCGGCACTCTGAAAAGACGCCGACCCTGGACATAGCGCACAAGTACGGTTCCGACTACAAGCTGATATTCGTTGGCGATGCGACGATGAGTCCTTACGAAATCGTCTACGCCGGCGGCAGCGTCGAGCATTGGAACGAAGAACCGGGCGCTGTATGGATCAAGCGATTGCTCAATACCTACCCGAAAGCGGTCTGGCTGAATCCGGAGCCGAAGCAACGCTGGGACTACACGCCGTCAACGAAGCTCGTGCAGGAACTCATGGAAGATCGCATGTATCCGTTAACGATCGCCGGACTCGACGACGCGATCAAAGCCTTGCACTGATTGGCCTAGTCTATTGTAACGTTGCTCGGTGAGTGCAAGTCGGCCAGAGTCGCCGATTTGACCAAGGTCTTCAGGTCGGCAATCACCTGCGCCGAATGTTCCGCCGGTTTTACTTTCTCGTAATGTTTGACGACGTTCCCGTCCGGATCGATGATAAACGTCTGCCGCTTGGCGACAGTCATACCTAGCATTCGCGTCTTCACGCCGTAGGCGTCGGCAACGTTTCCATCCACATCCGCCAGTAACGGAAATGGCAGGGAGTGATGCTCAGCGAATTCCCGGTGTGAATCGACGTCGTCGAGACTGACGCCGAGGATTTGCGCATTCAGTTCCCGATACGCGAAGATATTGTCGCGAAACTCGCAGGCTTCGGTCGTGCAGCCCGGGGTCTCATCCTTCGGGTAGAAATAGAGCACAACCCACTGCTCGCGATAGTCCTCCAGGGAATGCAGCTGTCCTGTCTGATCGGCCAGTTCGAACTCCGGCGCGGGGTTGCCGAGCAGCAGCGGTTCCGTCGCCGACCCGTTCGGCGCCAATGCGAGGGCGCCTGCAGCTGCAGCGGCAGCGAGAATGGCGATCAGGGCGGATTTCATGTTCCAAAACCTCAAGTTGCGCTTCCAAATTCACAATAATGAGCCACAGGTCTTAGCTGCGACCGGAGCGATATTATACGCTGTATCTTTACCCTGCGCGCAGGCGCGCCGCAACAAGCCGTATTGACCAGATGACACAGCGAGCAAATGACATCAGAACGGCCCTGGTATTGCCGGGTGGTGGTGCCCGCGGCGCGTTCCAGGTTGGCGTACTCAAAGCGGTGGCCGAGCTGCTGCCGCGCAAAAGCGTCAATCCCTTCGGTATCATCAGCGGCACGTCTGCCGGTGCCGTCAATTCGGTCGTCCTGGCATCGCGGGCGCAGCATCTCCGGTCGGCCGTCGCGGAACTGGAGCAGGTGTGGGGACATTTTCGCTGTCACCACGTTTACAGGACCGATCATCTCACCATGCTCAAGAGCAGCCTGCACTGGCTGGCCTCGATCGTGTTGGGCGGCTGGCTTGTCGGTGCGCCGAAATCATTGCTCGACAACGCACCGCTGCGGTCACTCCTGAGTCGCAATGTTCACTTTCCCCGGATTCAGGATGCGATCGACGGCGGTTACCTGGACGCACTCGCAATTACGGCAGCGGGTTACGCGTCAGCGCGCTCAACCTCATTCTTCGAGGCCACCGAGGGGCAGCAAAGCTGGCAGCGAACGCGACGTCTTGGCCAGCGGACCGACCTGAACCTCGATCACATCATGGCAAGCATCGCCGTGCCCATGATTTTTCCGCCGGTCAGAATTGGAAACGAGTACTTTGGCGATGGTGCGATGCGCCAGGCAACGCCGCTCAGTCCGGCCGTGCACCTCGGTGCGGACAGAATACTGGTTATCGGCATTCGCGATGAAACGGGCGATCAGGTGCCTGACACCGGCGCCGAGTTGCCGAGCTTTGCACAAATCGCCGGCTACATGCTGGACACGCTATTCATGGATGGCCTGTATTCTGACCTGGAACGAATTACTCGCATCAACCAGCTGATTGATTCGATACCAATGAGCAAGAGGCCGGCGTCCGTCGCGCATATGCGTGCTATCGACACGATGCTGATCGTGCCGAGCGAGGATTTGCGCGCTATCGCACACCGGCATCGCAAGGAATTGCCGTTTGCTATCCGCGCGCTGTTACGCGGAGTCGGTGGCAGCAATCCCGGCGAGAATCGACTGTTGAGCTTCTTGTTGTTTGAAAAAGCGTACACACGCGAGCTGATCAAACTCGGCTATAACGATGCGATGAACGTCAAAGACGAGCTGCTCGATTTTGTCACGGGTGCCGATGTGCCGAGACTGTTTGCACCGAACTGGATCAAGAAGGACCTGAGCGCGTTTCATTCGGAGTTGTAGGAGCGACCCCCTGGCCGCGATAGAGTCGTGGCGCCGCTATAACAGGAATATCGCGCCCAGCCCGAGGAACGCCATGTAACCGACGACGTCCGTCACTGTCGTCAGTACCACGCCGCCAGCCAGCGCCGGATCAACCCGCAGTCGCCTCAGGATGAGTGGTATGCTGAAACCGGCGGCCGCAGCGATGATGAGGTTGATGATCATTGCGGCGCCGATGATGCCGCCTATGCGCCAGTCGCCAAACCACAGGTAGGTAAAAAAGGCGACGACGATCGCCCAGCCGCAGCCATTGAGAACCCCAACCAGGACTTCTTTGCGCAGAATGCCCATCGCGTTTGCGCGATTTATCTGGCCGAGTGCAATCGCCCGCGTGATGATTGTGAGTGACTGACTTCCAGCGACGCCTCCCATGCTGGGCACGACGGGCATCAGTACGGCGAGCAATACGATCTTGTCGAGCGTCGTCTGAAATAAGTCGACAACCGCTGCTGCCAGGAAAGCCGTGGCGAGATTTACGCCGAGCCAAAGGGCCCGTCGGGTGGCGCTCTTTACGACAGGCGCGAACATGTCGTCTTCTTCGTCAAGGCCCGCGGCACTCATCAGGGAGTGCTCGGCCTCATCGCGGATCACGTCGACGACGTCGTCCACCGTGATGCGGCCCAGGACACGAAAATCGTCGTCGACAACGGGTGCCGACAACAGGTCGCGATTCTCGAATTCCCAGACAACCTGTGTCGAGGGTGTTTGTGCCGGAATTGGCATGACGTCGGTCGACATCACATTCGCGACCATTTCATCGGGATCTCTGGTGACGAGGCGCGATAGAAAGAGCGTGCCGATGTAGCTGTTGTCGCGGCTAACGACAAAAATCGAATCCGTGCGGTCGGTGATTTCGCCCACCGCACGCAGATAGCGCGTAACGACTTCGAGCGTGACGTCCGGACGAACGGTCACGATGTCGACGTTCATCAGGCCACCGGCGCTTTCCTCGTCGTAGGCAAGCACCTGTTTCAGGCGTTCGTGGTCCTGCTTGTCGAGGGATTGCAGTACTTCCTGGGTGACAGCTTCAGGCAGGTCCGCAAGCAGGTCGGCGAGGTCGTCTACCTGCATTCCACCGGCCGCGGCAATCAGGTCCTCGGTTGCCATGCCCTCGATCAGTCCATCACGAACTTCCTCGGCAAGTTCTACAAGGACATCGCCTTCTATTTCGGAATTTACGATCTTCCACAGCACCGCACGATCTTTTAGTGGCAGGGATTCGAGCAGGCGCGCGACTTCGGACGGATACAAGCTGTTGACCATGATCCTGGCCGAGCGCATTCGGCCGCTATTGAGACGCTCTTGCAGCAGCTCCAGGTTGACCTTTGTATGCTCTCTCGCTTCCATGCCAGCGGAGTTTACCAGCTTAGTCCGGATCGAGCCGATGCCCGGTCAGGCTGTTGTGGCGGATTAGCACCGGCTCGTGTTTCTCACGCAGCCTGGCTGCGAGTTTTTCGGTCATGCAGACAGAACGGTGCTGGCCGCCGGTGCAACCAATTGCCACGGTAAGATAGCCGCGGCGTGACTCCTGGTAGCGGGGGATCCAGCGTTCGAGAAATCCGATGATGTCCTCGAACATGGCGGTAAAGTTCTCTTGCCTGTTCAGAAAATCAGACACTTCCTTGTCCAGCCCGGTCAAGCCACGCAACTCGAGCGTCCAATACGGATTCGGCAGGCTTCGCAAATCGAACACGAAATCGGCGTCAGCCGGAATACCGTATTTGAATCCGAATGATTGAATCAGAACCGATAAAGTATCCGATTTTCGACGGTCAACACGCCCTCGAATGACATCGGCCAGTTCGTAAATACTTATCCGCGATGTGTCGATGACGAGGTCGGCACAGTTGTGAATTTCCGCAAGAATTGCCCGATCCGTTTCAATGGCGGCTTGAAGCTCGGTGCCAAGCTCAGCGAGTGGGTGGCGACGTCGAGATTCGCTGTAGCGCTGCAGGAGAATGTCGTCGCTTGCATGCAGGAAAATTATCTCCGTCTGCACGTTTTGTTCGCGCAGCTCGCGCAACAACTCCGGCAGTGATCGGAGATCCTCGGCACGGGCTCGCGCATCGACGCCAACGGCCAGCAACTTGGCAGAATCATTATCACGAGAATGAACTTCCTCGACAGCCGCCTTCAGAAGCGTAGCCGGGAGATTATCGATGCAGTTGTAGCCCAGATCCTCGAGAACATGAAGTGCTACGGTTTTTCCGGACCCGGACAGGCCACTTACAATGATCAGGCGAAGTTCGTTCGGCATGGAGTGTCGGGCGCGGAGAGCGATGCGCCGTCAATCAGGGCTTCATACAGGTCATTACTGCTGTTCATGCCGCGAAGGCGCGCGCGCAGCCCCTCGTCGGCCAGCACTCGAGTTACAAGCTGGATGTCGGCGCGATGTTCGTCGTCGAGTTCTGTCGGCACCATCATGCCGAATACAAGATCGACGGGCTCACCGTCGGCTGCGTCGAAATCCACGGGTTCGGAGAGTTTGATAAATGCGGCATTGCTTGCTTCGATGCCTTTTACTCGACAATGCGGGAACGCAGCGCCCTTATCGAGGCCGGTGCAACCCAGCCGTTCCCGTTCAACAAGACATTCAAATATCAGCTCGTTGGCGATATCGGGATTGGAGCGAACCAATAGCTCGCTGAGTATTTCGAGACAGTGTTTCTTGCTGCGTGCCGTGGCATTGCATAAAACGTTGTCGGGTTGGATGATTTTTTCTAGCGACATAGCGTCTGCGCCGGGTTGTCGCGGCCTGTGTGGCTGGCTGGCCACACAGGCCGGATTTGTGATCAGGCGAACCGGGTCTTTTGGTTGTCTCGGGCGTGATGGTCGACTTGTTTTTCCTTGTACTTCCTGACTCGTCGTTCGAGCTTGTCTACGAGTCCGTCAATCGCAGCGTACATATCTTCTTCGGTGTGTTCGCAATGGATCGTACCGCCATTCACTTTCGCGGTTGCTTCGGCTTTGTGGCGAAGTTTTTCTACGGTCAGGATACATTGGACGTCAGACACGATGTCAAAGTGTCGTGCGATTTTTTCAATTTTCGATTCGACATAGTCTTTAAGAGAGGCAGTTACTTCGACGTGATGGCCTGAAACATTCAATTGCATAATGGTCTCCTGTATTTCTGTTTGCGGTTCCGGCGCGACACCCCCGCCCGGTGGTCCTCGGAACTCACTGTTTTTCTCACAAGTTCAGAATAACGCTTTGTGTGTCCTCCTCAAGTCGTGATACCTACTTACTTTCCTACCTCGTCTCTCGAGCCCTGCGGTCGCTGGACGAGGGGATGTTCATTGCTTCACGGTACTTCGCGACAGTCCTTCTGGCAACAGAAATACCATCCTCTTTCAATAAGTTCGTGATCTTGCTGTCACTGAGCGGTTTCTTCGGGTTCTCGGCGCCAATCAGTTTGCGAATTTTCGCGCGAACCGAGGTCGAAGACTGATCCTCGCCGCTCACAGACGACAGGTGACTGGAGAAAAAGTACTTGAATTCGAACACGCCACGAGGCGTATGCATGTATTTGTTAGTAGTTACACGCGAAATCGTCGATTCATGCATGGCTATTTCTTCGGCAATATCACGCAAAACCATGGGCTTCATGGACTCATCGCCATGTTCCAGGAATTCGGTTTGTCGCGCGACAATGCTGGTGGCAACTTTGAGGAGGGTTTCATTGCGAATTTCGAGGCTACGTATGAGCCAACGCGCTTCCTGCAATTGCGACTTCAGCACCGCGTGTTCGCTGCTACCGCGCAATAGTCTTGCGTATTGCTGATTGACGGACAGGCGGGGAACGCCAGTCGGACTTATTTCCACCTGCCAGCGGTTGTCGATTTTGCGCACGAACACATCCGGTATGACATATTCCGCAGATGGCGGGCTTACGGCCAGCCCTGGTTTGGGATTGCAGCCGCGCACCAGCGCTAGGGCCTCATGCAGATCATCTTCGGTCGTACGGAGGCCGCGACGCAGCTCCCCGTAATCGCGGCTTGCAACGAGGTCCAGGTGATCGCTTGCTATGCTGATAGCGAGCTGCAGGCCCGGCGTCTTCCATTCGAGCTGACTGAGCTGAAGGATAATGCACTCGGAGATTGAGCGTGCGCCCACGCCGACCGGGTCGAGTCGCTGGATTTTCGTCAGGGTACGCTCGATTTCCGACTCGAGAATGCCCGATTCCTCGTCCAGGCTGGCGGCGATTTCCTCGAGGTCGGCTGTGAGGTAGCCATCGTCGTTGATCGAATCAATAATTGCCTCGCCAATGACGACTTCGCGCGGTGAAAACTGCTCCATTTCCAGCTGCCAGAGCAGGTGTTCGCGCAAGGTCTGCCCGGATTCGTCTGCGAATTCGCTGATGGGCCGGCCTTCGCCGTTCCAGCCGCTGTCCAAAGTTCGTTCTGCGGCCCGCGACTGCCAGAGATCATCGGCTTTAATAGCCTCGACCTCGGCCGTCGAGTCGGCACTGGTCTTGGGAAGCTCCGGAAGATCCTCCATCTCGAGCATGATGTTTTCCTCGAGCGCTTCCTGAATCTCGGCATTCAGGTCGAGGATCGGCAGCTGCAACAGACGAATCGCCTGCTGCAATTGAGGCGTCATCGTCAGCGTCTGACCTAGTTTGAGCTGCAGCGATGGTTTTAGCATGAGATAAGTTTACTCTATGGGCGAATTGCGCTGGCGCAAGGGCGTCGTGCGGACATCTTGCCTCAGAGTTTGAACTCCTGTCCGAGATACACTTCTCGTACATGTTGATTTTGCAGAATTTCTTCGGGAGAACCTGCAGCAATCAGGATACCGTCACTCAGTATATAGGCACGGCTGCAGATTCCGAGGGTTTCCCGGACATTATGGTCAGTAATCAGAACGCCAATTTCGCGCTCACACAGATGTCGAATGATGCGCTGAATATCCAGAACCGAGATTGGATCGACCCCGGCAAAGGGTTCGTCGAGCAAGACGAACAGTGGATCGGCCGCAAGTGCCCGCGCGATCTCTACACGACGTCTTTCGCCGCCTGACAGGCTGATGCCGAGACTGCTTCGGACATGACCGACATGCAATTCGTCCAGCAGGTTCTCGAGTTCCTGCTCGCGGCCCGCGCGGTCGAGGTCGTCACGGTTTTCCAGGATGGCGAGGATGTTCTGTTCCACCGTCAGCTTGCGAAATATCGACGCTTCCTGAGGCAGGTATCCGAGTCCGAGTTTGGCGCGTCGGTGCATGGGCTGCGTGGTCAGATCCTTGCCATCGAGCAGGATTTTGCCGCTATCCGCGACAATCAGTCCCACGATCATATAGAACGCGGTTGTTTTTCCCGCCCCGTTCGGGCCGAGCAGGCCAACCACTTCGCCGCTCTTGATCTCGAGGGAAATACTTTTGACGACCTTGCGGAGCTTGTAGCTCTTCGAAATATCCTGAACGCTGAGAATGCTCATGGATTTTCGTCTTCGCCCTCGGGACTCGTAGAATCGGCCGTGCTCATCAGCCTCGGCATCGGCACCATTGGTCGGCGTATATTTTATCCGAACCCTGCCGTCTTCGTTGCCTGACGCTCGTGCGTTGATGCGTTGTTCCGTGATGTTGTAGACCAGGAAGTTCGATGAGATCTGGTTGCCACCCTCGTTGATTATCGCCTGATCCGAGAATTCGATGATTCCTGCGTCGACGTCGTACGAGAATCTGCCGGCCTCAGCACGAGTGACTTCATCAGAACCTGGCCGCTTCAATTCAAACGTCGCCGGCGACCCCGTAACCAAAGCCTTCCTCAGCTGATATTTCATGAAGGTAAGGTCTGCGGATTCGCACTCGATGTGTCCGTTCTCGATGTCAATGACGACATTGCCCGTAAACTGCCAGGAACCATCTTCGCCCTCAGTGTTCGTGGCGCGGCCTTCATCGGCTTCGATGCCGATGCGGCCTTGCGACAGACGCAAGCCGCTGAAGACGATCATCGACGTCTTGCCGTCGAATGATGTTGATTCGGCGTCAATATCCCAGGGCAGACGCAAATCGAGGTCGGTAACCTGGGCAGCCGCGCCCAGCGGAATCAATACCAGTATTGGCAGAACCCGAAAGTGGTGAAAAAGGCGTGCTTTGATAGTCATTCAGGGTGCTATCTTGCCGCGAACATTGGACTTGAGTTCGATTCTGTCATCGTTCAATGATGCTAGCATGCCGGTTGCTGTGAGGCTGCGTGAGCCGATCCTGATTTGTACTCTCTGATCGGTTTCGGCCACGAACCGTTCGGGGTCGAGTTCCAGGTATTGCGTACGGATCTCCGTCTCGTTTTCGGAAGAGCCGGCATTGCTGGTCGCGCGAACATGTCCCCGCAGCGTGATTTGCGGGCTGCCTTCGCTCAAGGTGGCGGCATCGGCATTGACGGTCCACGGAATATTGCTGCCGGGTGAGTATCGAATACGCACATCGGTGAACTCGATGCGCTTGTCGGTCTGTTGCTCGGCGCGGTCCGCCTCAATTTCGTACAGCAGGTCGCCGTTCTCGCCGGTTCCGAGGATGCGCGCTGACTTCAGGTAGTAGCCACGATGCGCCGGTTCGTAAGGCAGCGCGTCGGAATCACCCGACCGGTCGGAGCGCGCCAAATACCAACTGCCGAGCGCAGCTGCTGTCATTACGACCAAAAGCGCCGCATTTCGTGGGCTCATCACGACGACTTGCCCCGTGCGGATAGCACCAGCTCGCACACTTCCCGGACCGCAGAAAATCCACCGGATGCAGTTGTCGTGTAGTCGCAAAAGGCGCGCACTTGTTCGACCGCGTTGGCGACCGCAATCGGCACGCCAACGTACTCCAGGAGCGGCAGGTCCGGAATGTCATCGCCCACGTACGCGCACTCTTGTGCAGTGATGCCGAGCGTCTCGATGATTCCGTCCAGTGCCGCGACTTTGTCGCCGCAGCCCTGAATCACATGCGGCACGCCGAGTTCGGTCATGCGTCGCTCAACGGCGCCGGATTTTCGGCCGCTGATTACGGCAACCGCAATGTCAGCCATGATGAGCTGTCGAATGCCGAAGCCGTCCTGGGTGTTGAATGCTTTCGTCTCGATACCAGCGTCGGAAAGATAAAAGCGACCGTCCGTGAACACGCCGTCCACGTCGAAAGCCACAAGACGAATGTCAGCGAGCTTGTTGGCGATACTGCTCACATCAGGCCTTCGCGAAACAGGTCGTGAATATTCAGTGCGCCCACGAGCGTGTGGCTTTCATCGACGACCAACAAAGAAGTGATCTTGTATTCTTCAAGCAGGTGCAGTGCTTCGGCAGCCAGCACATCAGGCGAGATCGTCTTGCAGTTTGTGTGCATCACGTCCCGAATGGGCGTTGAGCGAACATCGGCGCCGGTATCCAGGGTCCGGCGCAGATCACCATCGGTGTAGATGCCCATGACCTTGTTGTTTGCATCGACGATAGCTGTCATGCCGAGGCCCTTGTCGGTCATTTCGAACAGAGCGTCGCGCAAGGTTACGTCGGCGCTGACGGCCGGAATGCGATCGCCGCTGCGCATGACGTCCGCGACGCGCAACAACAGGCGTTTGCCGAGATTGCCACTAGGATGCGATCGTGCAAAATCCTCGGCGGTGAAGCCACGATTCTTGAGCAAAGCTACGGCCAATGCATCGCCCATTGCGAGCGTGGCTGTCGTGCTTGCAGTCGGCGCAAGGTTCAGCGGGCATGCCTCTTCGGCCACGCTGATATCGAGGTGTACGTCAGCCGTTTTCGCCATTGTTGAATTCGGGTTCCCCGTCATCGCCAGCAATTTTGCGCCCATGCGTTTCACGACCGGAAGTATCGTGATGATTTCCTCGGTCTCGCCCGAGTAGGAGACGGCAAGAAGCAGGTCGTGTTTAGTGATCATGCCAACGTCACCGTGGCTGGCTTCTGCGGGATGCATGAAAAACGCAGGCGTTCCAGTGGACGCGAGTGTTGCGGCGATCTTGTTGCTGACGTGGCCGGATTTACCCATGCCAGTAACGACGACGCGGCCAGGTGTGTCCATGCACAGTCGGCAGGCAGCAACGAAATCGTTATTCAGACGCGATTTCAGGTTTTTCACGGCGCGCGACTCGATGTCAAGAACTTCTGCAGCGAGCGCAAGCAATTCGTCGTTTGTCAGCGTATCAGGCAAGGGTGGTTCTCAGCGGTATGGTCTGGCCACATTCTATAGGTTTTGCGCGATGACGTATGAGTCATAGGCAACAAAGGCGATCAGTAGCGCCAACCCCTCCAGGCGGGACAGTTCGGCCTTGCCGTCCGAGTTGTAGGACATGGCGAACAACACGAGCGTGAAGGCGACCATGACGAACACGTGCAGTGACAGCACCGATGGCGCGAGCGCGGCAGGTTGAATTGTCGCCGCAACGCCGATGACAGCGAGCAAGTTGAAGATATTCGATCCAACGATATTGCCTATCGCAAGTCCATACTCGCCCTTGAGCGCGCTCGCCAGGGACACTGCGAGTTCGGGAAGGCTCGTACCCAGCGCGACGACCAATACGCCTATCACGACTTCGCTGACGCCCAGTTGCGTGGCAACACCGATAGCGCCACTAACCAGCAGTTCCGCACCGACAAGCAGCGTGCCAAGACCAACGACCAGCCAGACTACGGCCATCGTCATGCTGACGTCCGACGGGATTTCCGCCTCATAGTCTCGCTTGATCGGATCGTTGGCAGCCGAAAGCAAGCCCAGGCGGGCCAGCCAGAACATGACGATGACGAGCCCGGTCAGCAGTACGATGCCATCAATACGGCTGAGATAGGCGTCGAGAAACAACGAAACCGTAAGGAGCGTGACAGCGAGCAGGGCCGGCATCTCTCTGCGCAAGGTTGCGGATTCCAGCTTGATGGGCCGGATCATGGCAGTCACACCCAGGACCAGGCCGATATTGACGATGTTGGAGCCGAGCGCGTTGCCGATGGCGAGCCCCGGCTGATGCTGAGTAGCGGCCACTATCGAGACGAGAATTTCGGGCGCCGATGTCGCGAATGCGACGATAGTCAGGCCGATCAGCAGCGGTGCGACGCCCAGGTTGCGGGCAGTTGCTGCCGCTCCATGAACGAAGCGATCCGCACCCCACACGAGCAGGGAGAGGCCGGCGATGACTAACAGGATATTGCCAAGCATGGTTCGTCGTATTCCATGTGTTACGGCCAACGATGCGGGACATTATCGCATGCGAGCCGACCGGCTCGGGCCGAATATGATACACAATCATGATCGGGCGTTGGGGCGCGGTGTACTTTGCGGTTACACTTCGCTCCCCCGAGCATTATGTGCAAAGCCCCAACATGGACCCAGCAGAAATAAGGCGCCTCATTGAGGCTGGATTCAGCGACGCGATCATCGAGGTCGTGAGTGAAGACAATACTCATTTCGAGGCGCTGGTCGTAGCGGCCGAGTTTGAGGGTGAACGCCCTTTGGCGAGACACCAGCTCGTCTACAAGTGCCTGGGCACGCTGGTTGGCAACGAGATACACGCGCTGTCCATTACGGCATTGACGCCCGATGAATGGCGCGAGCGCAGCGGAGAATCCTGAGGGTTGGACAAGCTACTGATAAAAGGTGGCCTGACCCTGTCGGGCAAAGTCACGATTTCCGGCGCGAAGAACGCCGCATTGCCGATCCTGGCGGGCACGCTACTCGCGTCTGAGCCAGTAAGAATCAGCAATGTGCCGCACCTCAAAGACGTCACAACGATGCTGTCTTTGCTGCAGATCATGGGTGTCCAGGTCACGGTCGATGATCAGCTCGGGGTCGAGGTCGACGCGAGCACTGTCGAAAGGCGCGAGGCGCCCTATGAACTCGTCAAGACGATGCGCGCCTCCATACTCGTTCTGGGTCCGCTGCTGGCTCGGTTTGGCGAAGCGGATGTTTCCCTGCCCGGTGGTTGCGCAATCGGCGCACGGCCTGTCAACCTGCATGTTGCGGGTCTGCAGGCAATGGGTGCTGACGTCGTCGTGGAAGAGGGGTTCATCAAGGCCCGCGCGGATCGGCTCAAAGGCGCCCACATTGTCTTCGATACCGTGACAGTCACGGGAACGGAGAATCTGCTCATGGCAGCAGTCCTGGCGGACGGTGAAACCGTACTCGAAAACGCCGCGCGGGAGCCCGAGGTGACCGACCTTGCTCACTTCCTGATCGGTATGGGCGCGCGAATCGAGGGAGTGGGCAGCAGCACGCTCTCGATTCAGGGGGTTGAACGCCTCGGCGGCACCGAATACTCCGTCTTGCCGGATCGGATCGAGACCGGTACTTACCTGGTCGCCGCGGCGATGACGGGCGGACGAATTCGCGCCCAGCGAACCACGCCCGAGACGCTCGAGGCCGTGCTGATCAAGCTTGCTGAAGCGGGCGCCAGGATCGAAACCGGTGAAGACTGGATCGACATCGATATGCGGGGTCGCCGGCCAAAATCCGTCGATGTCCGAACTGCGCCGTATCCGGCGTTTCCGACCGACATGCAGGCCCAGTTTTGCGCGATGAACACGGTAGCCGATGGTGTCGGCACGATTACCGAAACGATATTTGAGAACCGCTTTCAGCACGTACTTGAAATGCAGCGCATGGGTGCGGATATCCGCCTCGAGGGTCACACTGCAATCTGCACCGGCGTGGAGCAGCTGACGGCCGCGCCCGTCATGGCGACTGATCTGCGCGCATCAGCCGGACTCGTGCTGGCCGGGCTTGCCGCGCAGGGCGAAACGCTGGTTGATCGCATCTATCACGTGGATCGCGGCTACGAACGTATCGAGGAGAAGCTCGGGCAGCTGGGCGCATCCATCCGTCGCGTTGTCTAGCAGACCCCTCGGCGGCCGCGTCGCTTCGCGCGCCGAGACGCGCTGCTACTGGGGATCTTCCGGACGCTCGCCGGCGATCACGGTCGTCGTGAATCGCTCGCGCTCGCGAATGCCGGTGATTGCGACTTTGTCCCCGGGGACCGTGCTGGCCGATATCAGGAGCGCCTGCCGCTGTGAAAAGACGGGCTCGCCGTTCATGGTCAGGATCACGTCACCGCGCTTGAGGTCGGCCGCCGCCGCCGGGCCATCTTCGTAGACCTCGACAAGCAGGATGCCGGCGTCATTCTCGATGCCGAGCGCGGCGCGCTCGGCACTTGTCAGGTCATCCGGCACCAGCCCCATATAACCGCGTATCACCCGTCCGTTTTGCTTGATCTGTTCTACGACCCCCCGGACCAGGTCGACCGGGATCGCAAAGCCGATGCCCTCGGTTCCGGGATCCTGTGCCAGCACAGCCGTATTGATGCCCACGAGTTCGCCGCGGCTGTTGACCAGCGCACCGCCCGAGTTGCCCGCGTTGATCGCGGCGTCGGTCTGGATGAAATTCTCGAAAGTCACGAGGTTTAACAGCCCTCGACCTGTGGCGCTGACGATTCCCTGGGTTACCGAGGTTGTGAGGCCGTAGGGATTGCCGATCGCGAGCACGACGTCGCCGATACGCAATTGGGCCGAACTTCCCAGGCGGATCGCCGGCAGCGCGCCAAGATCGACTCGCAGCAGGGCCAGGTCTGTCTCGGCGTCCACGCCGATTATCGCTGGCTCGGTGATGCGGCCGTCGCTGAGCTGAACGCGGATTTCGGTGGCATCCACGATGACGTGGTAGTTGGTTACGAGGTAGCCCTCGGGATCGATGATGACGGCCGACGCGAAGCTGGTATCGACCCGAAAACGCGTTCTGGCGTTTGGCGCGTCGCTGTCCTGAATGAGGCGTTTGGTGTAGATATTGGCTACCGAGCCGGCACTGAGGTCAACGGCGTCGGCGAAGCTCGCGGGCTCATCGACGGAATCGCCAATCCCGGGCATCAGGTCCGGCCGAACCAGCACAACGAGAAATGCGACGGCCAGGCCGACAACGATAGACTGCAATAGAAAGACGGAAACTGATCTCAGATCGGCCACGCGATGTCCCGGTAATCCTGTTTGCTTTAGCACCTAGCCAATTTCGATAAGCCCCGTGTATAATGCGCCGTGGTTCCGCACCTAGCTCCGGGGTACCTGTCATCCTGACGGCAAACCGGGCCTGCTGCAAATCTACCAGTATCGAACAAAGCAAAAACTCGCTGTAGAAGCGGCCGTTAAAAGAACGGCGTATGGGAGTGCCCGATGACCGAAGACGACCTTGATCGCAACAGGCGTCATTTTCTTACCGTTGCAACCCTTGTTACAGGTGCCGCAGGCGCCGGAATGGTGGCGATTCCTTTTCTTTCTTCATTGAAACCCAGTGCCCGTGCTCAGGCGCTTGGCGCGCCCGTCGAGGTGCCAATCAGTTCGCTGCAGCCCGGTGAGATGGTTCGTGTCCTCTGGCGTGGCAAGCTGGTCTTCGTGATGAGGCGTACCAAGGAGATGCTGGCGAACCTGCCAAAGGTGGACAGCGAGCTGCGTGATCCGAATTCCGACGTTCTTACGCAGCAGCCCGAATATGCGCGGAACGCCACGCGTTCGGTCAAACCGCAATTCCTCGTGGTTGAAGGTTCATGCACACATCTGGGTTGCGCGCCACTTCAGGACTTCGAAGTTCGTCCGGCTGAAGGCTGGGAAGGCGGCTTTTTCTGTCCGTGCCATGGCTCGAAGTTTGACCTGGCAGGGCGCGTGTACAAGGGTGTTCCTGCGCCGAGCAACCTGAGGGTTCCACCATACCGATTTGTCAGAGATGACCTGATCCTTATCGGCCAGGATTCGGGAGCAGCGTAATGGCGAGAATCGAAGCAGAAGTGGGCAAGCCGCAGGGCGGCTTCGTGAAGTGGATCGACGATCGTTTTCCAATGACGTCGACGCTGAAATATCACGTCACCGAGTACTACGCCTCGAAAAACTTCAACATGTGGTACGTCTTCGGCGTACTCGCGTTCGTTGTGCTGGCCATCCAGCTGTTGACCGGCATTTTCCTTACGATGAACTACAAGCCGGCGGCGGCGGATGCATTCGCCTCGGTCGAGTACATCATGCGTGACGTCGAGTGGGGCTGGTTGATCCGCTACATGCACTCAACGGGCGCATCGTTCTTCTTCATCGTCGTTTACCTGCACATGTACCGTGCCATGCTCTACGGCTCCTATAAGAAACCGCGTGAGCTGATCTGGCTGATCGGCATGCTGATCTTCCTTGTACTCATGGCCGAGGCCTTTGCAGGCTACCTGTTGCCGTGGGGGCAGATGTCCTACTGGGGTGCACAGGTGATCATCTCACTGTTTGGCGCAATTCCGTGGGTGGGTGACGCGCTCGTGGAGATCATTCGCGGTGACTACTCGATCTCGGATATTACGCTCAATCGCTTCTTCGCCCTGCACGTCATTCTTCTGCCGCTGGCGTTGATCGGGCTCGTGTTCGTCCACATCGTCGCGTTGCATGAAGTGGGCTCGAACAACCCCGATGGTATTGATATCAAGAAGAACAAGGACGCCAGTGGCAAGCCGATCGATGGTGTCGCTTTCCACCCGTATCACACGAGCAAAGACCTGGTAGCGATTATCATATTCCTGATGATCTTCTCCGCCGTCGTGTTTTTTGCCCCGGATATGGGCGGCTATTTCCTCGAACATGCGAATTTCGAACCGGCCAACCTGACGGCGACGCCCGAGCACATCGCGCCGGTGTGGTACTTCACGCCGTTCTACGCAATTCTGCGGGCGGTTCCTGACAAGCTCTGGGGCTTCATACTGTTCGGGCTCTCTGTTCTTCTGCCAATATTCCTGCCGTGGCTTGATCGTTCGCGCGTCAGGTCGATACGTTATCGGGGCTGGATCTACAAATCTGCCCTGGCCGTCTTCACGATTACCTTTATTGCACTGGGATGGCTCGGAACGATGCCGGCTGATGGCCTGTACGTTCTGATGGCTCGAATTTTCTCGGTCGTGTATTTCGCATTTTTCCTGTTGATGCCTTATTACACGGCCATAGACAAAACGAAGCCGGTACCGGACAGGGTGGTCTACCATGGGTAAGTTCAAGAAGATCGCCACATTGATGGCGCTTGGTGTGTGCTTTTCCGTTCCTGTCGCGACGGCCTCTGGCGGCGGCGGTTCGCATATGGAGAAGGCTGACATCGATCCGGGAAATATTTCGTCACTGCAGCGCGGCGCACGAAATTTCATGAACTACTGCTCGGGTTGTCATTCAGCACAGTATGTTCGTTATAAGACGATCGGAAAATACCTCGGCTTATCGGAAGAGCAGCTGATCGACAACCTGATGTTCAATGCCGATAAGACGTTCGAGACCATTCAGGCGAGCATGCCGTCGGCAGACGCAGCGCGTTGGTATGGCGTGGCACCACCCGACATGTCGTTGATGGTGCGCGCGAAGGGCGCTGACTACGTTTACAACTTCCTGAAGGGCTTTTACGTTTCCAAAGACAGCCCGACCGGAGTCAACAACCTCGTACTTGCAGGCACGAGCATGCCGCATGTGCTGTGGGAATTGCAGGGGTATCAGGTCGCCAACTTTTCGACGCACAATAATGAAGATGGCTCTGTTACGACAACGTTCGAAGGTTTCGAAACGCTCACGGCGGGTTCGATGGACGCGGAAGATTATAGTGATTTCGTTCGCGACACCGTCAATTTCCTCGCCTATATTTCTGAACCGATTCGATCCGATCGCCGTAAGCTCGGTGTCTGGGTGCTGATGTTCCTGATCTTTTTCTACATCCTCGCTTCGATGCTCAAAAAACAAATATGGAAGGATGTTAAATAATGGCAGTAGTAGCCAGCAGACGCTCTGTGATGACACTGTTCTCGCGACCAACGGATATTCACAGTCATCGTGCACGACTCGTTCTTGCCGAGAAGAACATCAACATCGAGATTTCGAACATCGCGGGTCCGGAATTGCCGGAAGACCTGATGGACCTGAATCCGTACCACACGGTCCCTACGCTCGTGGATCGTGACCTTACGCTGTACGACTCGCGGGTCATCATCGAGTATCTCGACGAACGTTTTCCTCATCCTCCGCTGATGCCGGTCGATCCAGTAACACGCGCTCAGTTCCGCCTGGCACTGTTTCGCATCGAAACGGATTGGTACTCGATAGCGGAAGAGGCCGAATCGACCAGCGATGGCAAACTCGGCAGCAAGTCCCGCAAACTGCTGCGCGAGAGTATCCTGCAGAGCAAGGAGCTGTTCGGCGCGCGGCCGTATTTCCTGAGCGAGGACTTTTCACTCGTGGACTGCACGATCGCACCGTTACTCTGGCGGCTGCCCGAATACGGCATCGATCTCGGTGCGGATGCGGAGCCGATCGAGTCCTACATGGACAGGGTATTTGCCCGCACGTCATTCCAGCAGAGCCTTACCGAACTCGAACAGGAAATGCGCTTGTAGGGCGCCACGGATCGTGGCTGGTCAAGCAGCTTATGTTTAGTCCCAAGCGTCGCGCCGAATAGATGGTAAACTATCGGTATCAAGCGTCGTTTCAAGAACAAGAACAGTGACTAACCCTAATCGATCGAAGAGACCCTATCTGATCCGCGCAATGCACGAGTGGATGGGCGATAACAGTCATACGCCGCATATCGTCGTCGACACATCTTTTGAAGATGTCAGTGTGCCACCCGAGCACATCAAAGACGGCAAGATTATTCTGAATATCAGCGACTCAGCGGCGCATAACCTTGACTTGTCCAATGAGGCGGTGAGTTTTCGCGCGCGTTTCGGTGGTGTGCCGTTCGACGTTTGGGTGCCGATGCGATCCATCCTCGGTATTTATGCCCGGGAGACCGGGCAAGGGATGATTTTCTCGCACGATGCAGAGGCGATAACGCCGCCCGAAGCAAAGCAGGACATTGACGAGACCCGCTCGCGTCCGCACCTCACTATCGTCAAATAGGGGCACTCTGTTACCGCGGCCGGCCGTCAGTCTGGCTGGCCCCGACAGGCATCCGCGCTAGTCTGCGCCCAGCAACGCCGTATCGATCAGATCGCACAAGCAGTGGATGACAACGAGGTGCACTTCCTGGATGCGCGCTGTCCGCGTCGCCGGAACCCTGATCTCGACATCTCCGTCAACAAGGTCGTCAGCCATTCGGCCACCGTCACGACCTGTCAGTGCAACAACATTCATGCCACGTTCGTGCGCAGCGGCAACCGCGCGAATTACATTCTCTGAATTACCCGAGGTCGAGATGCCCATCAGTACGTCTTGCGTTCTGCCGAGTGCCCGGACCTGCTTGCTGAAGATTTCCTCGTACGCGTAGTCGTTACTTATTGATGTCAGCGTCGACGTGTCTGTGGTTAGCGCTATCGCGGGCAAACCCGGGCGTTCCATCTCGAAGCGGTTCAGAAGTTCCGATGAGAAATGCTGCGAATCGGCCGCGGAACCGCCGTTGCCACAGCACAGGATCTTGCCGTCATCGAGCAATGCGTCGCTCATCAGGTGGCCCGCGGCGACGATACTCTCGGCGAGCTGCTCGGCTGCAATTTGCTTCGTCGCAATGCTCTCCGCGAAATGATCGCGAACTCGCGTAACAGGATCCATGGCTACTCCGGCTGGGTGGGTCTCAGGCGAATTCTAGCAGCTGTCGCGCCAGCCGGTGTGCTGTCCTGCAAGTGCAGGCAGTGCAGGGCAGGGCACCGAGTCACAGGGTTGAGTTAATGGGTCGAAATGCGTCCCGAACCCACTCAATCGTGCCGTCCACCCCAGCTGTGATTGCAACGACGTCGAAGCGCATCGCCAGGCGGGCGTAGTGTGGCTTCCTGGCAATGAACATGGCGGCCGTGCGCACGATTTTCCGCTGCTTCTGCCGGTCGACCGTCGAGGCAGGGGATGCGAACCGCGTGGATTTCCGATAGCGCACCTCGACAAACACCAGGCAGTCACCGTGCAGCATGATCAGGTCGATTTCGCCGCCGCGGCTCCTGAAGTTCCGCGTGACGGGTTTCAGGCCCTCGCGGACGAGAAAACGCAGCGCTTTTCGCTCTGCTCGGTCGCCTACAATTCCTCTGGCAGCAAATCCCATGGCGCGTCGTCGGCAGCATCGGGCGTGATGGTGTCACCCTCGACGCTGATGTCCTGAATGGGGCCGCCTGCTGTTTCCAGGCGCGGCAACGCAACGACCTTGCCTTGTTGAAATTGAGCCCAGGCCAGGCGTCGATGAACGCGTCCGCTTGCATCGAGAAACAGCGTTCCGGTAGCGCCGTCGAGTTCCACCATCGCGCCCCCGCGGGACGCGAACAGGGCAGCGATCAAGTTATACGCGTCGTAGCCCATGGCGTGCAGGCGCGCCAGGCGGCGTTCGGCAGGCCAATACTCCGCAAACTCCCGGGGCAATTCCGCGATCCAGGGTTGCGGGTCGATGACCCACGGCGTATCGGCAAACATGATGCCGTTCAGGTCGGAATTCGAACGACCGTCCATCGAGTGTATGGACGACGTTGAATAGACGGGCAGATCACCTGAGTAATGAAATTTCAGCTGTGCCTTGAGCAGGCGACCCGCGGGCGCATCGCTTGCGAGAAAAATAAAATCCGTGTCCTGACGTCTACGCGGATCGAACTGAAGCCCGGCACCGATGTTTGCACGCATGCGCTGGTAACGACGCACGCTACCGGTCAGGCCCATCAGGTTTTCGATCGTGTTCGAGAAATCCTGGTCGCCCGGCGAATAGCTGCGGTAGTCCAGCAAGGTTCCGCCGAGGCCTTCAAGTTCGGTCGAGAAACTCGTGAGGACGCGTCGACCCCAATCGTTATTCGGTACCAGCGCTACGGCACGCGTGTAGCCATCGCCGAGAGCACGAGTGGCAGCGGACGCCGCTTCGTCTTCGGGAGCGAGCGCAAACTGGTACAAGCCCGGCGGCGCAAGCACGTCGTCAGGCAGGTAGTTGAGTGTCAGGACAGGAACCGGGACGAGGATGTCGTTGGCCAGCTGTATGACGCTGTTCTTTAGCAGTGGTCCGACGACAAACTCGGCCCCGTCAGCGACGGCTACGGCATAGGCCGCACTGGCACCGCCTTCGGCATTGACATCGTAAATGCGAATGCTCTGCCGGTCATCGAGTCCGGCGGCAGTCGCAAAATACGCACCGAGGAATCCATTCTGAACGGCTTTTCCCGCGCTGGCCGCCCTCCCGGACAGCGGCAGCAGCAATGCTATTTGCCGTGGATATTCGAGCAACAGGTTTTCCGACAGTTCAAGATCGCCAAGCACAGTCATTGCCGGATGCTTGGCGTTGGCCGTCCGCCAGCGCACGACACCGTTACTCCAGCCAACACCCTGTTGACCCGTGGCTGCCGCGAGCGAGCCAATAGAGAGCCAGCCGCGAACGACGGGATCGATTGCCGTTTCAGCAGCACGGCGCAAGACCTGCGGGCTGCTGACGCGCAGCCCTTGCCAAAGGCGGGCACGGTTTTGCTCGATGCCACGACGATCGCTGATCCATGTCTCGCGTTGCATCATCAACTGCACTGCGCGTGCCGGATCCTGCTTCTGTATCCAGGCGTCGGCGCGAAGTGCCTCGACTCTGAGCCTGTCTCGCTCCGAGAGCGATTCACGACTCATCGGCTCCAACACGCCGAGTGCGTCGTCGGCCGCACCCGCATAGAGCGATAACGCGGCTGAGTTCGTGTTCCAAATAGCCAGCAAGCCGCCGGAGGCCGGTCGTGGCACGCTGCTCAATGCATTCTTTGCCCGCGCCACGTCGCCGGCATCGAGCCACTGCTCGACGGCCAGCAGCGTCAGGCGGTCCCGCTCGGCGCCGACAGCGTCGCTCGCAAGGCCGATGTAGGTGCTGGCGGATTCAGCATGCTCGCCGTTCCTGGCAAGCCGTTCGGCGCGTCCTTCGCCGCCGCCCGTCAAACCGCCGAGGCCCGTGGTTTCGCAACCGGCCAGTGTCAGCATCGCCACGAGCAGGGCGATGATGCTTGCCAGTGAACGTGCTTCACGGGCAGGATGTCGGAGACTTCTCATCATATTCATGTAACCGGAAAAGGTTGTGCGCCAAATGAGCGGCAAGCTGTTCATCGTTGCGACGCCGATCGGCAATCTAGAAGATCTGACACCGCGAGCACGCCAAACGCTCGCTGAAGTGGATCTTATTGCAGCCGAGGATACCCGCCACACCGGGCGATTACTATCGCATATTGGGGTCAAAACCCGGCTTTTGGCACTGCACGACCACAATGAAGAGCAGGCTGTGCCAAAGCTCATCGCGGCGCTTCAGTCAGGACAGTCGATAGCGCTGGTGAGTGATGCGGGTACACCGCTGGTCAGTGATCCTGGCTACCGGCTGGTGCGGGCTGCGCATGCCAGCGGCATTGCCGTATCGCCGATACCCGGAGCCTCGGCTGTTACCGCAGCGCTCTCAGTGGCCGGGTTGCCGACGGACCGATTTTGTTTCGAAGGGTTTTTGCCGGCGAAAAAAGCAGCGCGACTCAGCGTGCTGGAGACACTCAGCCGAGAAACCCGGACGCTTGTTTTCTACGAGTCGGTGCACCGTATTGCCGATGCGCTGGCCGACATGTGTGATGTTTTTGGTGACGAAAGGACTGCGTTTATCGGGCGCGAACTCACCAAGATGCATGAACAGTGCGTCCAGGAAACGTTGGGTTTCTTGCGCGATAAAGTCGCCGCCGGATCCATTGTCGGCAAGGGCGAGTTTGTGATTGTGGTCGCCGGCTGCGAAGAGCTTGCGGAGTCATCGCTCGAGATTGATCGCTTGCTGGAAGCGCTCGCTGCCCGGCTTTCAGCCAAGGACGCGGCGCGGGTCGCCGCTGAAGCGACTGGCTTGAAGCGCAATGACCTTTACAAGCGGTTGCTGTTGATTCGCAGCCAATAAACCTCGGTTCGACCCCGATTAGTCCTGTAAAATCGGCGGCGAGAAAGCCGGAGTTGGCCAGACAACCGCTGCAGCAATGCAGAGGAAAGTCCGGGCTCCTTCGGACAGGGCGCCAGGTAACGCCTGGGGGGCGTGAGCCCATGGAAAGTGCCACAGAAAATATACCGCCGGCCTTCGGGTCGGTAAGGGTGAAAAGGTGCGGTAAGAGCGCACCGCGCGACTGGCAACAGTTCGCGGCACGGTAAACCCCGCCCGGAGCAAGACCAAATAGGGGAGTAGGGGCTTTTGGCCCACCGTCGGTTCCGAACGGACTCCCGGGTAGGTTGCTAGAGGCAGTTGGTGACAGCTGTCCCAGATGAATGGTTGTCAACGACAGAACCCGGCTTATTGCTGGCTCCGGCTTTCTCACTCTTCACTTTTTTCTATTTAAAACAACTACTTATGCTGTAATTCTGCACGCATGCGAGGCGTGGAGCGCCAGCTGCGCAAACAGCCGCGCAGTCGCGTCAAATCGAGCCGCTGTCGCGTTATTGCGACCCTACTTTGAGGCCTTATCGAAGAAGTAGTTGTAAATAACTGATTTACCTAGCGCGAACCCTGCCACATTTCGCCCTTTTTGGGCCACGAGATAGCCCCTAAGTCACTGTAGAACAAAGACTAATTGCTTTTGTTTGTTGACGGTCGGCGCGGCCGCCACCTAT
The DNA here is from genome assembly GCA_963841165.1 of uncultured Gammaproteobacteria bacterium. Taxonomy (GTDB): domain Bacteria; phylum Pseudomonadota; class Gammaproteobacteria; order Steroidobacterales; family Woeseiaceae; genus UBA1847. Next base: position 54,253 of record CAWJCA010000039.1, read on the forward strand.
AGTGTTGAAAAGTGGATAAAAGTGGGAGGAAAGGGGCAGCCTGCCCAGGATTCGCGCCAGAAGAGCGGAGCCCGGGGCCGTCCCGAACGTCGTGTTTCGAGGGGCTACCAAAGTCACGTTGGACGCCAAAGGGCGTATGGCCATGCCGACCCGGTATCGGGATCGGCTCACGTCCCGTTGTGGCGGCGAAATCATTGTGACCGTCGATAAGGATCACTGTCTCCTCGTTTACCCGCTGCCGGACTGGGAAGAACTCGAACGCAAACTCGTTCGCTTACCCAGCATGAATAAAGCTGCTCGTCGCATTGTGCGCATTATGGTCGGTTATGCGACAGAGGTCGACATGGACGGGAGTGGACGAATCCTGGTTTCGAAAGAACTCAGGGAGTTCGCGGGACTCGACAAGAACGCGATGTTGATCGGGCAGGGCAACAAATTTGAACTTTGGGATGAACAGACCTGGAACGAAAAACGCGATGCGTGGCTCAACGAGGAAGACGACGGCGACCTGCCGGCGGACCTCGAGTCGATCTCGTTCTAGTTTGCTGTCCATGCAATGAGCAGCAACGTGCATGTGCCGGTGCTGCTGGGGCCAGTCCTTCAGGGACTGAAAATAAAACCAGACGGCTGTTATGTCGACGGAACGTTCGGACGCGGTGGTCACAGCGGGGAGATTCTGAAGCAACTCAATGCGAATGGTCGACTGATCGGAATCGATCGTGACCCGCAGGCAATCGCTTCAGCAACCAGAACCCTCAAAGACGATCCGCGTGTTGAACTGATAAGAGGTGATTGTGCGCAACTTGAGACATTCATTAGCGAAAGAAACGACCTCAGCGGTCAGCCCCTGCTTGGCAGAGTCGACGGTCTTCTCCTCGACCTCGGAGTCTCATCACCGCAGCTGGATGAGGCCGATCGAGGATTCAGTTTCCTGCGCGACGGCCCACTCGACATGCGCATGGACCCGGAGTCGGGTGTCTCGGCCGGTCAGTGGCTTGCGTCCGTGGATGAAAAAGATTTGAGGCACGTGATTTCGAAATTCGGGGAGGAGCGTCATGCGGCGCGCATCGCCCGTGCCATCGTAGCCGCCAGGGAAGAAGCGCCGATTGAAAGAACATCGCAACTGGCCGCTATCGTCGGGTCTGCCGTGCCAGCGCCTTACGGGCGGCAGCGATCCAGGAAAAACCCGGCAACAAAGACCTTCCAGGCGATTCGCATCGAAATAAATCGAGAGCTCGAACAGCTCGAGTCCGTACTCGAGCAGTCTCTTAATGTCTTGCGGCGTGGCGGACGCCTGTGTGTCATCAGCTTTCACTCGCTCGAGGATCGTATGGTAAAGCGCTTCATGCGGAATGCCTCACGCGAGTCAGAGCCGTATCGCGGGATGCCTTCGATTCCGGATGAGTTCCGACCGAAATTAAGAATTATCGGCAAGGCAATTATGGCGACGGCTGACGAAATCGCAGTCAATCCTCGGGCACGCAGCGCACGACTGCGCATAGCGGAGCGGACGTGATGCAGGCAAATCAGCCGGCGCAGCCGTTTCTTCTCGTCTTCGTATTCGCGGTGGTGTGCGTGATGAGCGCAATTGCCCTGGTTTATACCAAGCATGAATCGCGCAAGCTGTTCGTGGAACTCGAGGCGCTGACGCACGAGCGCGATGGACTGAATATTGAATGGGGCCAACTGCAGATCGAACAAAGCACTTGGGCCCAGCATGCACGAATAGAGCGGGTTGCGACCGAGGACCTTGCCCTGGTGCGACCCGAGGCCAGCGAAATTTTCGTGATTGAACGCTAATGACACGCGGCGCAGAAACAAAACAGAAAACTGAACGACGTTTCATAGGACGAGTGACGCTCGTACTGGTGTTCTTCGGCCTGGTGGCAGCAACGCTGGTCGCGCGCGCCGTTCATCTGCAGGTTCTCGATACGGAATTTCTGAATCAGCAGGCCGACACGCGCCATTTGCGAACTGAGAGAATTTCGGCTCACCGCGGGACGATAAGCGATCGAAATGGCGAGCCGCTCGCAATCAGTACGCCGGTTGACAGCATCTGGGTGAATCCGAAGGAGTTTGCTTCGGCCGTAGATGATATCCCGAGGCTGGCGCGCGCGCTGGGTGTTGATTCGCAAACGCTCATGCGCCGCATCACGCGCAGCATGGACAAGGAGTTTCTGTACCTGAAACGGCACCTCAACCCGGAGCAGGCCGAACAAGTGCTGGCGCTGAATCTGCCCGGCATCAACGTGCAACGGGAATACCGCCGTTACTACCCCGCGTCGGAAGTTACGGGTCATCTGATTGGCTTTACGAATATCGATGATGAGGGGCAGGAAGGTCTTGAACTCGCATTCAACCACTGGCTGGCAGGCGAGTCGGGCGCAAAGCGAGTTCTGAAAGATCGCCTCGGCCGTTCGATCGAGAATGTCGAAAGCATTCGGCCGGCACATCATGGCAAGGAACTGAAAACCAGTATCGATTTACGGCTGCAATACCTCGCCTACCGCTCATTGAAAGCCGCCATCAAATCCTACGAAGCACGTTCGGGTTCGATCGTCGTGCTTGACGTAAAAACCGGTGAAGTGCTGGCGATGGTCAACCAGCCGACCTATAACCCGAATGACCGCTCGCAGTTCGCAGCGGCACGCTATCGCAACCGTGCGATCACGGATATTTTCGAGCCTGGCTCGAGCATCAAGCCACTTGTTGTTGCAGCCGCCCTGGAAAGTGGCCAGTACCGGCCGGGCAGCACGGTCGACACTGCGCCTGGTTTCGTGACGGTAGGTGCAAAAAGAATCGAAGACAGGCGCAACCTCGGTCGCGTGAGCCTGACCACGATACTCGCGCGCTCCAGCAATGTCGGTGTAACGAAGCTCGCAATGACGCTGGAGCCGGATCAACTGTGGGACACCATGACGCAGTTTGGTTTTGGCACGCTGACGACGAGCGGATTCCCGGGCGAGTCGGCAGGGATGCTGACGCATTTCAGTCACTGGCAGCCAATCAGCCAGGCCACGCTTGCGTATGGCTATGGAGTGTCGGTCACGCCACTACAGCTCGCGCAAGCCTATTCTGTCATCGGCGGCGAGGGCAACCTGAGACCTATATCGCTCGTTCGCCTGGAACAGCCGAACGATGGTCAACAGGTGATCTCGCAGGAGACCGCCGCTGCTGTGCGACGTATGCTCGAAGAAGTTGTACGGCCTGGTGGCACCGGTACCAAGGCGTCAGTCGACGGCTATCGTATTGCCGGTAAGACGGGCACGGCCTGGAAATTCGCAACGGGCGGCTACTCTCAGGACAAGTACATCTCGATATTTGCGGGCCTCGCACCCGCCAGCGATCCACGCCTGGCAACGGTAGTCGTAATCGATGAGCCGCGTGGCGAACTCTACTATGGCAGCGACGTTGCGGCGCCCGTGTTTGCCGACGTCATGGCGGAGTCGCTTCGTCTATTGGCAGTAGCACCCGATGCGATGCCGGCACGCGATAAGGGCGATGCGCTGCAGGCAATGGCAGATCGGGCACCGAGTCGATGAGCATGCCCGCCGAACACTTGCCCTCAATTCCAACCCTTGCTGAACTGCTGCAGGGCTACGCGGACGCGCCGCCCGTTCCGATAGACGGGATCGCCAGCGACAGCCGCCAGCTCGCCCAGGGATTTCTTTTCCTGGCCTGCCAGGGCATGAACAGCCACGGGCTCGATTACCTGGCAGATGCGAAAGCGGCCGGCGTCAGCGCGGTTGCTTACGACGCATCGACATCGGGGACGCCAAAGGACATTGGTGTGCCGATGATTGCGATTGACAACCTCGGTGAAAAACTGGGTGAAATAGCCAATCGCTTTTATGACCGGCCATCGGAAACAATCGGCGTTGTCGGCGTCACGGGTACCAACGGCAAGACCACGGTGGCGTGGCTCGTCGCGCAATGTGCTCAGCTACTGGGTGAGCGATGCGGCTATCTCGGCACGCTGGGATACGGCGTTGACGAAATTGAAGATTCGCGTGGAATGACGACACCGGGTGCCGTGGAGCTACACGGTCGGCTCGCAAAATTCGCCGAGCAAGGTGCGAGTTTTGCCGCAATCGAGGTTTCTTCTCACGCCTTGTCGCAGGGCCGCGTCGACGGTGTGCGTTTTGAGGCGGCGCTGTTTACAAACCTGACGCGCGATCACCTCGATTATCACCGCGACATGCGGGACTATTTCGAGACCAAGGCGCGTTTGTTTCTCGAGTCGGATACCCGGAATCGAATTGTCAACCTCGATTCAGATTTTGGCACTCAGCTAGCGGCTCGCTGTGGACAGGAGGTCGTCACCGTCTCGACGAAATTCGACCGCGTTGCGAACGGCAGGCCTTATGTATTCGTTCGTTCGGTCGTTGCCCATGGGCAGGGGTCTGACGTCGGGTTTGTCAGTTCGTGGGGCAACGGACGTTTCAGCTTGCCGTTACCGGGTGACTTCAACGTCGCAAATGCGGCGCTCGTTCTCGCCCTGATGCTGCAACAGGGCGTTGCGCTGGACGCAGCGTGTGACGTGCTGTCAAAAGTGCATGCGCCACCGGGACGAATAGAGCGCGTCGCCGCAAAGGGAGCGGCAGTTTACGTCGACTACGCGCACACGCCGAACGCCCTCGAAGCTGCTTTGCGCGCGCTGCGTGCGCACTGTCGAGGCAAGCTCTGGTGTGTGTTCGGTTGCGGCGGTGATCGGGATGCTGGCAAACGCCCGCTGATGGCCAGGGCGGCAGAACGGCTGGCTGATTGTGTCGTAATCACGAGCGACAATCCGCGCTCGGAAGAACCGGGGCAGATTATCGATGCGGTAATGTCGGGCCTCGCACAGCCGGAGCGGGCAACGGTCATCGAGGATCGTGCCGCCGCCATCGCGTGGGCTATTGGCCAGGCGGCCGACGCTGATATTGTATTGATTGCTGGCAAAGGCCATGAAACCTACCAGCAGATTGGTCAGGAACTACGCCCCTTTTCCGACTACGCGGTAGCAGAGGCTGCGCTTCTCGCCGCTGCAAAAGGGGGTGCGCAATGATCGCATCGTTGAGCGCGGCGGCAAAGAGCATGAGCGGCGTGCTGCATGGTGAGGATCGTGCATTCGCCGGCATAAGCACTGACACACGCACCCTGCGCGGCGGCGAGTTGTTCTTCGCGCTTGAGGGTCCGAACTTCGACGGCGGCGACTACCTCGGCACCGCCCAGGCGACTGGTGCTGCCGGCGCGGTTGTGTCTCGCCGCGTCGACGAGAGCATCGCGCAAATCAAGGTAGATGATACACGCAAGGCATTGGGCAGCTTCGGCGCGGCGTGGCGCAAGCAGCACGATGTAACGGTCGTTGGTATTACCGGCAGTAATGGCAAGACGACGCTCAAAGAACTCGTCAAAGCCTGCCTGTCACAGCAGGCGCCAACCCTGGCGACGCAGGGAAACCTCAACAACGATATCGGCATGCCGCTGATGCTGGCGCGCATAGAGGACAAGCATCGTTTCGCCGTTTTCGAAATGGGAGCCAATCATTCCGGCGAAATCGCATACCTGACAGCGCTCGCGAATCCTGACGTCGTTGTCATCACCAATGCGGCCGCAGCACATCTCGAGGGTTTTGGTTCGATCGACGGCGTGGCGCGGGCAAAAGGCGAGATCCTGCAGAACCCCGAGCGGCCGAAAATCGCAATTCTAAATGCCGACGACGCCTACTTCGATTACTGGTCTGCACTGGTTGAAGACGTGCGCGTGCTTAGTTTCGGGCGCAGTTCGTCGGCGGACGTGTACGCCGATGCAATTGTTTCAGGTACTGAGCAATCACAGTTTCGCCTGCACCTGCCGAGTGGAGAGGTCGACGTATGTCTGCCACTGGCCGGTGTCCACAACATCAGGAACGCCTGCGCGGCAGCCGCCGTTGCCTGGTCGCTCGGAATCGATGCGGCACTGATAAAAAAGGCCCTCGAAGGCGTCAGTCCGGTCAGCGGCCGTTTGCAGGCTTTGCAGGGTACGAACGGCGCGACACTTTTCGACGACAGTTACAACGCGAACCCGCTATCGGTCATCGCAGCAGCCAAATTCCTGTCACAGCTCTCCGGCGAGAACTGGCTCGTACTTGGCGATATGAAGGAACTTGGGCCCGAAGCGGCGGCACTGCATCGCGAGGTCGGAGAATCGGCACGCGCATGCGGTATCGATCGCCTGTTTGCATTGGGCGACCTGTCGCGCAACACGGTCGAAGGATTTGGTGAGCATGCAAGTTGGTATGGCAGCATCGATGCGCTCGTCGATGAGTTGAGTCAAGAGCTGAGCAATTCTGTCAATGTGCTCGTCAAAGGATCCCGTTCGATGCGCATGGAGCGCGTCGTCGACGCGCTGCGGGAAGTCGAACCCGTGAGAAGAGAGGCCTGATCATGCTGCTCTATCTCACACAATACCTTGCGCAGTTTGAATCCGGTTTCAACGTATTCAACTACCTCACGATGCGCGCAATTCTCGGTGCGCTCACGGCGCTGCTGTTGTCGTTCATTATCGGCCCGCGAATGATCAAGCGCTTGAGCGTTAACCAGATCGGTCAACCGGTCCGCGAAGATGGCCCGGACACGCACCTGCTCAAAGCCGGTACGCCGACAATGGGAGGCGCGCTTATTCTGACGGCAATCGCTGTCAGTACCGTGCTGTGGGCGGATCTTGAGAACTTGTACGTCTGGATCGTGCTGTTTGTCACACTGGCTTTCGGAGTCATCGGCTATGTCGATGACTACAAGAAACTCGTATTGCAGGACCCTGCCGGCATTTCGGCAAAGCAAAAACTCTTCTGGCAGTCTAGTGCGGCTCTCATTGCCGCCATTGCTCTGTACGTTACGGCAACCGATGAGGTGCAGACCTCATTGTTGATTCCGTATTTCAAGGATCTGGCTATCCCCTTAGGGCTTTTTCAGGTTGTCGTAACGTACTTTTTTATTGTTGGCTTCAGTAACGCAGTCAATCTTACTGATGGCCTCGACGGTCTCGCGATCATGCCAACCGTCCTTGTTGGCGGTGCGCTGGGTATTTTTGCCTACGTCACGGGCAACATCAATTTCGCGGGATACCTGGGCATACCGTATGTTGCGGGCACAGGCGAGATCCTCGTTTTCTGTACGGCAATGGCGGGCGCCGGTCTTGGCTTCCTTTGGTTCAACACCTACCCGGCGCAGGTCTTCATGGGCGATATCGGCGCATTGTCGCTCGGCGCCGCGCTCGGCGTTGTCGCGGTCGTCGTGCGCCAGGAGATCGTGCTCGCGATCATGGGCGGTGTATTCGTCGTCGAAACGCTGTCCGTCATCATCCAGGTGGCCTCATTCAAGATGACCGGCAAGCGCGTTTTTCGCATGGCGCCGCTGCACCATCACTTCGAACTGAAAGGCTGGGCGGAGCCCAAGGTTATTGTTCGATTCTGGATTATCACGGTCATCCTCGTGTTGATCGGTCTCGCGAGTTTGAAAATACGATGACCGCGGCACGAGCAACAGCGCATAAAGACCTCGTCGTGGGACTCGGTGCGACCGGCCTTTCAATCGCGCGCTATCTCAGAAGAAGCGAAATCGACGCGATGTTCTTTGACAGTCGCGCAGAGCCGCCTGGCATGAAGGAGCTTGACGAGGTATGGCCGGATGCCGAGGTCTTGCTTGGCGACGTGAAACTTCCCGCTGGTGTGGCGCGCATCATTGCTTCACCCGGCATTTCGGATCGTCACCCGCTGCTGGCGAATGCGCGCAAAAAACGCCTCGAGGTCGTTTCCGACATTGAGCTGTTTGCGCGTGCGGCAAAAGCCCCGTTCGTTGCCGTCACAGGTTCCAATGGCAAGAGTACGGTTACTACGCTGATTCATCTTATGTGCCGGGCGGATGGTCGTGATTCCCTGGCTGGCGGAAATCTCGGTGAGCCTGCGCTCGATCTCCTGGACCATCCCAAGCCACAGCTCTACGTACTTGAACTGTCCAGCTTTCAGTTGCACAGAACGCAGACGCTGCCAGCCGCCGTTGCGGTGCTTCTGAACGTGTCACCCGATCATCTCGACTGGCACAGCGATGAAGCTGAATACCGGAAGTCGAAGTATCGCGTCTACCGCGAAGCGGAGGCCGCCGTGATCAACCGCTCTGATGCGGAAGCCGCGAAGCACACCAGGCATTGCAAGCGTGTGATCAGCTTCGGTCTTGATGAGCCAACCGAGAACCAGTTTGGCCTGCGCATCGAGGATGGCGAGACTTTTCTCGCGCGTGGCGATTCCCTGCTTATTTCGGCCAACGATCTCGCGATGTATGGCGTACACAACCAACTCAATGCGCTGGCGGCATTGGCTGCCGGCGAACTGATAGGACTTGGCATGCCGGCCATGCTGCAGGTACTCGCGGAATTTCCGGGTTTGCCGCACCGCATGCAGTTTGTCGCACGTGTCGGTGCCGTCGACTACATCAATGATTCCAAAGCGACCAACGTCGCCGCGGCCGTGGCATCCATAAATTCCGTTGATGGCATGCTCGTTCTGATCGCTGGTGGCGATGGCAAGGGCGGCGACTTCCGCGAACTGGCCCAGGCGCTCGACGGCAAATTGCGCGGCGCCGTATTGATTGGAACCGATGCGGAAAGAATCTCAAGTGCGCTCGACACGGTCATGCCTGTCCTTTTCGCCGAAGACATGTCTGCAGCTGTGGCATTGGCCGCTTCCTGCGCTGCGTCGGACGATACGGTGCTGCTTGCGCCGGCCTGCGCGAGTTTCGATCAGTTCGAGAATTACATGGCGCGAGGCGACGCGTTCTGTGAAGCGGTACGGGCGCTGAAACGATGATGTGGAGCTCTCATAGCGTAACAATGCCATTTCCGGCACGTCTGAAGACCGAGTTGCAGATCGATTCCGTCCTCCTGACGATCGCACTGGCGTTGCTGCTCGGCGGATTCGTGATCCTGGCTTCGGCATCGATATCGATCTCTGAGAACGCCGTTGGCAACCCGTTCTTTTATATACAGCGGCAACTCCTCGCAGCGGCGATTGGTGTGGTTGCCGGTGGCATCTGCCTGTTTATACCGATGCAGGTATGGCAGACCCTCGGGCCGTTGATGTTGTTCGCCGGTTTGGCCCTGCTGGTCCTGGTGCTTGTTCCCGGTGTCGGCTACGAAGTGAACGGCAGCACTCGCTGGATGCGCATTGGTTTCATGAATCTGCAGGTATCAGAGCCAGCGCGCCTCTGTTTGCTGCTCTACCTGGCCGGCTACCTCGTCCGTCGTAGCAAGTCTCTGCGCGAGGAATTCGTGGGTTTCCTTCGCCCGATGCTGGTCCTGACCCTGGCCTGTGTCCTGTTGCTGAAAGAGCCGGACTTCGGTGCGGCGCTGGTGCTGCTCGCCACCGCACTCGTCATGTTGTTTGTCGCGGGCGCGCGTATCCGCGATTTCCTCGTGTTCTTCTCGGCCGCAGTGATCGGCATGGCTGCCCTGGCGATAACGTCGCCGTATCGCATGAAGCGACTCACGGGATTCCTGGACCCATGGGCGGATCCTTATGACTCCGGGTTTCAGCTGACACAGTCGCTGATCGCGATTGGCCGCGGTGAGTGGTTCGGTGTCGGCCTCGGTGACAGCGTGCAAAAGCTCTTTTACCTGCCCGAAGCGCACACGGATTTTGTCTTTGCCGTATTTGCCGAGGAGTTCGGTCTCGCGGGATCTCTGGTCCTGATCGCATTGTTCCTCGCTTTACTCTGGCGAGTTTTCAAACTTGCCATGCGGGCAGCGAGTGCGGAGCGCTTTTTTGAAGCGTACATCGCGATCGGTCTTGCAACGTGGTTGGGGCTGCAGGCCTTTATTAATGTTGGCGTAAACATGGGTTTGTTACCAACCAAGGGCCTGACGTTGCCATTGATCAGCTATGGTCGCAGCAGCCTGATCATGACGATGATCTGTATCGGCCTGTTGCTGCGTATCCATCACGAGCTGGCTGTTGACGCGAAGCCGGTCAACCGCAAGCGAGGTCGCAGAAAATGAGCACGCGACCGATCCTTGTAATGGCAGGTGGCACTGGCGGACATGTCTATCCGGCGCTCGCTGTCGCACGCGCTTTGCAGGCCAGTTCGCGTGATGTCGTGTGGCTGGGAACCCACCGCGGGCTGGAATCCCGCGTCGTGCCGGCTGCCGGTATCGATATTGAATGGATTAGCGTGAAGGGCCTGCGCCGCAAGGGCGCGCTCGCGCTGCTAATCGCACCGTTACAAATTGGCTGGGCGCTATTGCAGTCGCTCGGCGTCATCCTTCGTCGCCGCCCCGCAGCGGTGCTCGGCATGGGTGGGTTCGTCAGCGGGCCCGGCGGCGTTGCCGCCTGGCTAACGCGGCGACCCCTCGTGATCCACGAGCAAAATGCTGCTGCGGGCCTGACCAACCGTCTTCTGGCGCGTCTTGCCCGGGTTGTGCTGCAAGCCTTCCCGGGCAGTTTTAATTCCTCTGTCAATGCGGAAACTGTCGGCAACCCGGTCCGTGAAGACATCGCTGCGATAGCGGCTCCGGCTGATCGTTATGGCCATCGACAAGGCCCGTTGCGGCTGCTCGTACTCGGTGGCAGCCAGGGGGCGCTCGCATTGAACCGTGCCGTTCCGGCGGCGTTGGCTCAGCTCGCCGCCGAGCTGCGACCCGTCGTCCGCCACCAGTGCGGTGAACGCACTCTCGACACGGCCAGACAAGCGTATGCCGATACCGGTATCGACGTTGAGCTGCTGCCCTTCATCGAGGACATGGCGGGGGCCTACGCCTGGGCCGATCTCGTGGTTTGCCGGGCCGGTGCCCTGACGATTGCCGAACTTTGTGCAGCCGGGCTGCCGGCGCTGTTCGTACCTTACCCGGCGGCCGTCGATGACCACCAGACCGCGAACGCGGGCCCGATGACACGGGCGGGTGCTGCCGCGATTATCCAGGAAGCCGAGCTGACACCAGCGCTGCTGGCGGATCTGTTGCGCGAGTGGCTGAAATCCCGCGAAGCCCTGCTGGTACGCGCCGAAAAAGCGCGTGCACTGGCGTCCCCGAACGCGCTGCATCGGATCACCGAGCTGTGCCTGCAACAGGCGGGGGGATTGGCATGAGCCGCCGTGCAAACCCACACCTGCGATGGGTCGGGAGAAGCGGATGATAAAGCGCATGCGCCGAATTCACTGCGTGCACTTTGTCGGCATTGGCGGCTCGGGCATGTCAGGCATTGCCGAGGTCATGTCGAGCCTCGGCTACGCCGTGCAGGGCTCAGACCTCAAACGCAACAAACAGACACGGCGCCTTGAGAATCAGGGCGCCACCATATTCATCGGCCACGCTGCTGACAACATTCGCGATGCCGACGCTGTAGTCGTCTCCAGCGCGGTCGATGAAACCAATCCCGAAGTGGCAGCAGCGAGAGAGCAACTCATGCCGGTTGTCAGCCGCGCGGAAATGCTCGCGGAGTTGATGCGCTTCCGGTATTCGATCGCCGTCGCCGGTACTCACGGCAAGACAACGACGACGAGTCTCGTTGCAAGCGTGCTGGCCGAAGGCGGTCTTGATCCCACTTTCGTAATCGGCGGCAGGCTCAAGAGCGCCGACGCTAACGCAAGGCTCGGACAGGGCGACTACCTGGTCGCAGAAGCGGATGAAAGCGATGCCTCATTCGTGCATCTGAAGCCGATGCTGGCCGTTGTGACAAACATCGATGCCGATCACATGTCGACTTACGATGGCGATATCGAAAAACTCAAGAGTGGTTTCATCGAGTTCCTGCACAACCTTCCGTTTTACGGGCTGGCCGTCGTTTGTGGCGATGACCCCGGCGTCAACGACATCCTTGCAGACATAGGACGATCCGTGACGACCTACGGAGTAGACGACGGCGCGGATGTGCAGGCGGTGAACATCAGCTTCGATGAAGCGCGCTCGGAGTTTGACGTCATTCGGCAGAAACGTTCTTCCGAGGTGGAACCTTCGCACGGGGACACAGCTGACGCTGTGTCCCCAGTCCTGCACGTAAGTCTGATGTTGCCCGGCATGCACAACGTGCGCAATGCGCTCGCAGCAATCGCGGTGGCCGATGAGTTGCAGATAGGTGACGAAGCAGTCGTTCGTGCCCTCGAGAAATTCGAAGGCATCGATCGTCGCTTCCAGAGCCTGGGCGAAATCAAGACAGCGGTTGGCAAGGTTTTGCTGGTTGACGATTACGGCCACCATCCGACCGAAATTGCGGCGACACTGGCTGCGGCGAAGTCAGGCTGGCCCGAGCGGCGTGTAGTGCTGATCTTCCAGCCTCATCGCTACACGCGCACACGCGACCTTATGGACGATTTTGCAACCGTGCTGTCGGATGCCGACGTCCTGATTCTCCTTGATGTGTACGCGGCGGGCGAAGATCCGATCGCCGGTGCTGATGGTCGTGCCATGGCACGCGCGATTCGCACGCGCGGCGCCGTTGAACCGGTTTTCGTCGAGTCGCTCGACGATCTTCTTCCGGTTCTCCAGGATCTGCTCGTTGAAGGCGACCTGGTCCTGACGATGGGTGCCGGCGATATCGGCGCTTATGCAAGCGGCTTGCCCGGGCTCCTCGCTAATGGCCCGACGCTCAAGGTGCACTCATGATGGCGGCGGCAAGAGACCTCGAAGTGCACGGTGAGATTCGACATGACGAGCCGATGAGTCGCCACACGTCATGGCGTGCCGGCGGCCCGGCAGAGACATTTTTCATACCCGCAAGCATCGATGACCTTGCGACCTTCCTCGCAGAGCTCGACGAAGATACGCCTTTGTTCTGGCTTGGCGTTGGCAGCAACCTGCTGGTTCGCGATGGCGGCCTCCCGGGTGTCGTGATTTCGGCGACCAAAATGTTAAAGCACATCGAACGTGCCGGTAACCAGCGTGTCACGGCCGGCGCCGGCGTTCCCTGCACGCAGCTGTCACGCCAGTGCATTCGTTGGCAACTCGGCCCGTCGGAGTTTTTCGCCGGGATTCCAGGAACGGTCGGCGGCGCGCTGGCCATGAACGCAGGCGCACACGGCGGCGAAACCTGGGAGCGCGTCGAGTCTGTGAAAACGATCGATCGCAGCGGTGAGGTCCATGAACGGACGCCACAAGACTACACCGTGGCTTACCGCAGTGTGAAAGGCCCGGTGAACGAATGGTTCCTGGAAGCGACGTTCTGCTTTGACCCCGACGTCCTGCCAAGCATGGAAGAAATGAAGGCGATGCTCGCGCGTCGCCAAGAAACACAGCCACTGGGATTACCGAGCTGTGGCTCCGTGTTTCGCAACCCGCCCGGCGATTACGCGGCGAGACTGATAGAGGCGGCGGGCCTCAAAGGGCATCGCATCGGCGGTGCGGAAGTATCAACCAAGCATGCCAATTTCATCATCAATCGGGAAGACGCCTCGGCGAGTGATATTGAAGAATTGATCGAGCACGTGCAGAAGACGGTGCTCGATGTTCATGGCGTAAGCCTGCAGCACGAAGTGCGTATCGTCGGTGAGGTGACATCATGACGAGCAGAGCGCTTCTTGAGCAACGACACGTTGTCATCAATGCCGATGAGTTCGGTCGCGTTGCCGTAATGCTGGGCGGCTTGTCGAGCGAACGGGAAGTATCGCTGGACACGGGCGCCGCAGTTCTGAAAGCCCTGCAGGCGAAAGGTATCGACGCGCATGCATGGGATCCGGCCGAAAAGACGATGGCGAAGTTTGCCGATGCGGGCTTCGATCGGGTCTGGATTGCGCTGCATGGGCCGGGCGGTGAGGACGGCGCGCTGCAGGGAGCATTGCAGTGGCTCGACATTCCATACACGGGCAGCGGTGTCATGGCATCGGCGCTCGCGATGGACAAAGTCAGAAGCAAGCATCTGTTCCGCGCCTGCGGTATCCCGACACCGGACTACGCCGTGATTCGTTCACACGCAGATGCATCGGTTGCCGCCGAACAACTGGGATTCCCGCTCATCATCAAGCCGTCGCGGCAGGGTTCCAGCTTCGGCATGTCGAAAATCTTTGAACGCGCCGAACTGAATGCAGCTGTCGATCTTGCACTGCAGTACGACACAACGGCCTTGCTCGAATCCTGCATTACCGGCGACGAGTTCACTGTCGCCGTATTACAGGGCCGCGCATTGCCGAGCATTCGAATCGTCACACCTCGTGTCTTCTATGACTACCGCGCGAAGTATGAATCGGACCGGACCGAGTACATCTGTCGCGGCACCTCGAGCGATGCGGAGGAGAAAATCTACGCAGATCTCGCGGTTGCGGCGTTTAACGAACTCGGCTGCACGGGATGGGGTCGGGTGGATTTTATGGCGGGTGCGGACGGTCAGCCGCTCGTACTCGAAGTGAACACGATTCCCGGTATGACCAGTCACAGCCTTGTACCGATGGCAGCAAAGGAAGATGGAATCGATTTTGACGAGCTCTGCTGGCGAATTCTCGAGACGAGTTTCCGCGCCAAGCAGGCGGTCGAAACTATGGAGGTGGCAGCACATGGGTCGTAAACAAGCCAGGCGTCGCAAGCCAAAAATCGCGAAACAGATAAAGATGCCGACGATTCGTATCGGCCGTATCGTCGCGCCCTTGGTCGCAATCAGCATTGTGTTTGCAACTTACGAGCTGAGCCTGACGATGCTGGATCGAACGATATCGTCCATTGAAATCAGCGGCCCGTTCCAGCGCGTAAGCGCACTCCAGATAGAAGAGGCGATCAGTGAAGAGATCGACGCGGGCTTTGTCGGTGCAGACCTGGATCGAATTCAGGATCGTATTGTCGCGCTGCCATGGATCGATCAGGCGAGGGTGGCGCGTCGCTGGCCAAGTCGTATATCGATCACGGTGACCGAACAGGTGCCGGCTGCCATTTGGGGCGAGAGCGGACTGCTCAATACCCGGGGCGACCTGTTCGTCGCCGCGGCCCGGCACATACCGGCCGAGTTGCCCCGGCTCAGTGGGCCGGATGACCGTTCCGCCGAGGTTGCAACACGCTACCTGGCTGTCCGTGACCAGCTGATACCGGTCGGCCTCGATTTACGTCGCGTGCACCTGGATGCTCGCGGCTCCTGGAAAATGACGCTGAATAACGGCATCGAAGTGCGACTCGGGCGTCGCAATGTTGCCAGGCGTACGAACCTGTTCCTCGATGTCGTCACCGACATCATCACGGGCCATTCCAAGGAAATCGACTATGTCGACATGCGCTACGGAAACGGCTTCACGATCGGGTGGAATGGTGGACCCAATACTCCGGTCGCCGATCCGAAGCGGGCCCAGCAAAAAATGCTCGTAGCCAGGGGTACGGACTGAATGAGTAAACGTCCTGACAAGAACCTGATTGTCGGCCTGGACGTTGGCACGTCAAAGGTCGTCGCTATCGTCGGCGAGCTAAACGACGACGGCAACATCGAGGTTGTTGGCATCGGTTCACATCCGTCACGTGGCCTGAAGAAAGGGGTTGTCGTCAACATCGAGTCGACGGTGCACTCGATTCAGCGCGCGGTGGAAGAGGCCGAACTCATGGCCGGTTGTGACATTCACTCGGTATACACCGGGATCGCCGGTAGCCACGTACGCAGTCTCAACTCGCACGGCATTGTCGCCATTCGCGACAAAGAGGTGAGTTCCAGCGATGTCGACAGAGTGATCGATGCGGCTCGAGCCGTCGCAATACCGGCCGATCAGAAGATCCTGCATATCCTCCCGCAGGAATTTGTTATCGACAACCAGGAAGGCATTCGCGAGCCGATCGGAATGTCCGGTGTACGGCTGGAAGCAAAGGTGCACATGGTGACGGGTGCTGAAAGTGCCGCCCAGAATATTGTCAAGTGCGTGCAACGTTGCGGACTTGAGGTTGACGACATTGTTCTCGAGCAACTTGCTTCCAGTTACGCGGTGCTGACTGACGATGAGAAAGAGCTCGGTTCCTGCATCGTCGACATCGGTGGTGGCACGACAGATATCGCGGTGTTCCTCGGCGGGGCCATCCAGCACACGGCCGTAATTCCAATCGCGGGCGACCAGGTGACCAACGACATCGCCGTGTCGATGCGCACGCCGACCCAGTACGCCGAAGAGATCAAGATCAAGTACGCCTGCGCGCTGTCGCAGCTGGCAAATCCCGACGAAACGATCGAGGTTCCAAGCGTCGGTGAGCGGCCACCGCGGCGGCTTGCCCGTCAAACGCTCGCGGAAATCGTGGAGCCCCGATATGAAGAGCTCTTCGGTTTGGTGCGCGATGAACTTCGAAGAAGCGGTTTTGAAGAGCTTATCGCTGCCGGCGTCGTCATTACAGGCGGCAGCGCAAAGATGGAAGGCGCCGTCGAATTGGCTGAAGAAGTATTCCATATGCCGGTCCGACTGGGAACGCCGCAATACGTTGAAGGGCTGATGGACGTCATTCGCAATCCGATACACGCCACGGGCGTGGGGCTGCTTTTGTACGGCAATGAAAATCTGTCGCGACGCGATCGGCGCAGTACGCCGATCGGCGGCAATTTAGGTGAGGTTTGGGACCGCATGAAGTCGTGGTTCCAGGGCCATTTTTAGAAACGGGGTTCAGTGAGTACCCCACAGGGAAAGTAAACAAGCGGAGGAAGACTCAATGTTTGAATTAATGGATGCGCATAGCTCGACTGCGATCATCAAGGTCATCGGTGTCGGTGGCGGCGGTGGCAATGCTGTTGGGCACATGGTCGATACCGGCATCGAAGGTGTCGATTTTATTTGTGCCAACACGGATTCGCAGGCGCTCAAAGGATCGCGCGTGCGAACCTCGTTGCAGATTGGTTGCAACATTACGAAAGGACTCGGCGCCGGTGCCGATCCCGATATTGGCCGTCAGGCCGCAATGGAAGATCGTGACCGCATTCTCGAAGTCATCGAGGGTGCAGACATGTTGTTCATCACAGCTGGCATGGGCGGCGGCACCGGGTACAGGTGCGGCGCCGATCGTTGCGCAGGTTGCCAAGGAACTTGGCATTCTGACGGTCGCAGTGGTTACCAAACCATTCCTGATGGAAGGTAACAAGCGGCTGCAGATCGCAGAGCATGGTATCGGCGAACTCGGCAAGTACGTTGACTCTCTGATCACGATACCGAACGAGAAGCTGCTGACCGTACTTGGCGGCGAAACGACCTTGCTGGACGCGTTTCGATCGGCTAACCAGGTGTTGCAGGGTGCAGTACAGGGCATCGCCGAATTGATCACTTGCCCTGGCCTCATTAACGTCGACTTTGCGGATGTGCGCACGGTCATGGCCGAGATGGGCATGGCGATGATGGGTTCGGGTGTGTCGTCGGGCGAAGATCGCGCACGCGAAGCGGCTGAGGCAGCCGTATCGAGCCCACTTCTCGAAGACATCAACCTGGCTGGCGCCAACGGTATTCTCGTCAACGTTACGGCGGGCATGGATCTGTCCATCGGTGAATTCCAGGAAGTCGGCGTTACGATCAAGGAGTTCGCGTCGGATAATGCGACTGTCGTCGTAGGCACCGTGATCGATCCGGAAATGACGGACAAGATACGCGTCACGGTCGTCGCGACGGGCCTTGGGCAGCAGGCGGCCAACGCTGAATCGCCGATGCGAATTGTGCGTCGCCCGGCTGCGCAGGCAGAGCCTAATTACCACACGCTCGACAAGCCGACCGTGCAGCGCAAACGCGCCGTTGGTGATGGCCTGGAAGGGGCCGGGCTGCAGGAAGAACTGCTGGACATTCCGGCGTTCCTGCGGCGCCAGGCCGACTGAGCAAAGAAGGCCTGGCCCGGGGGTGCTACTCACTCACCGCCGGGATATCTTCTCCGCTTGCCGGCCCGGATGACTCCGGGCCGGCACCCTTCCTGCCCGCGGCTGCAGGTACCTCGCCAAAGCCGAAGCGCTATTCTCTAACACATTGAAATATTGAAGAGTTTTTCCTGCCTATGATAGTCTTTCGCCCGCTATGCTGAGACAACGCACACTCAAAACGACCATTCGCGCGACCGGAGTCGGTCTGCATTCGGGCGAGAAGGTCTATATGACCTTGCGACCGGCCGCGGAGAACTCCGGTATCACGTTCCGTCGTGTGGATCTTGATCATCCCGTCGATATCCCGGCGGATCCGCGTCTCGTGGGAGAGACGATGCTCGGTACGACACTCGTCAAGGACAACGTAAAGGTGGCGACCGTTGAACACCTGATGTCTGCGTTGGCAGGACTCGGTATCGACAACCTGCATATCGACCTGTCGGCGCCGGAAGTCCCGATCATGGATGGCAGTGCCGGACCGTTTGTATTTCTGCTGCAGTCCGCCGGTATCGAAGAGCAAAATGCCGCCAAGAAGTTCATACGCATCAAAAAGAAAGTGCGTGTCGAAGACGGTGACAAATGGGCGGAGTTTGTTCCGTTCAATGGCTTCAAAGTTACCTTCGAAGTCTATTTCAACCACCCGGTATTCAATAAGATCAGTCAGAGCGCAACCATCGATTTTTCATCGACGTCCTTCCTGAAAGAAGTGAGCCGTGCACGAACCTTCTGTTTCCTGCGTGACGTAGAGGCTTTGCGCGAGCTAAACCTTACCCTCGGCGGCAGCATGGATAACGCGATCGTGCTCGACGACTATCGCATTCTTAATGAAGACGGCCTGCGCTACGCCAACGAATTCGTGATTCACAAGATCCTCGATGCCATCGGCGACGTTTATTTGCTGGGACGCGGTCTTATCGGCGAACTGCGTGCGTACAAATCGGGGCATGAGCTGAATAATCGTTTGCTGCGCGCGATGCTTGAGGATGAGTCGATCGTGGGAGGAAGTCACGTTCGCTGATCCGAAGAAGGCGCCGATCTCCTACGCAACACCCGCGTACGCGTAATACCCGACGCCACCGCCCCCCACCATTCAGATCAGGCAATGCGGCCGACATATTTACCGGCGGACTGTCTCGCTGCGCTCGCTTGATGTCTCGCCGGCAAACATCTCGCCGCTGCCCACCGTGCCGTCAGGCAGCGGCGGGATGCGGGGAGTCTCACGAAGCGAGTTTGCAAAGCAGCTGTCGGCGACTGAGATGGCTGCGATCGACGCCGCGGCAGATGGTGGGCGGAGGTGGCAGGATCGGTTAGCTTTGGCTGACTCGGATTCGACAAATATGGGCTTTTATACCCACTGATTGGGCCGCCTCGAGCAGAGTATCGGCTTCGTAGCGCAGCCGGCTCGCCCAGGCCGACGAGGCCGCGATTACAACGAGTTCCCCGCCTTCTCGCACATTTGCGGCAACGATCCCCTGGGCGTGCTCCGCGGGTAGCGCGCGGGCAAGTACATCCGTCAGCTCACCCATCTCGCGGGCGCGCCGGACAATATCGGCCAAATCGCCGTCATTACTGGGATTCAGCAGATTTCCGAGTTGTTTTGTGGCCATAGGAAATGTGACGTAGGTAGCGCTTTTTCGCCATCCCGAGTGACTCGAGTCACCGTTCAGGATGGGGACCTTGTAATAAAAACCGGCATTATGCATATTGTTGCTCACGATAAGGGCAAACCCGCTGTGAGGCGGGGACGCAAAACCACCGGCCCTGGGTTGATTACCAGGGCAGCGGGGCTACCGAAGTGAGCAGGTACTGCAAGTTGATAATAACGCGAACAAGCGGTCGCGGGGGCTTTGCCTCCGAATTCGTGGCTTGCATGAGAGTCCTACTGGCAGTTGAAACGCATTCGAGGCGTGCCCGATGAACGTTGTAATTTTCGGCAAGGGGTTGGGACAACCCCGGCAATTGAACCTGTCTGGCTTCAGAGCCGGCGCGGGCATTGCTGTTCTTGTCGGCATCGTGATCAGCGCGGGATTCGGCGGCGGATACTGGTATGCAGCCAAGACCGGTTCGGGGGTCAGCACAAATGAACTGGTCGACCTGACCGGCGAATTGCAGGAGCAGCGCAGCAAGATTGCCGATATTCGTCAAGGCAACGAGGACACGCTGGACGCGCTCGCGATTCGCATCGCACAAATGAATGCTCGCATGATCCGGCTGGACGCACTTGGCCGTCGCCTGACAGAGATGGCGGATATCGATGACGGGGAATTCGATTTCGAATCAGATCCTGCGCTGGGTGGTCCGGAAGAACCGATGGCGGCGGGATCCAATGTTGCAGTTCCCGAGGTTGTTGACGCGATGCAGTCGCTTGGCAATCAGCTCGATAACCGCGAGGCCCAGCTCAATGTTCTCGAGAGTGTTCTGATGAATCAGAACCTCAAGGATCGAGTGTATCCACAGGGGCGCCCGGTAGGTGCCGGCTGGATCTCATCCTATTTTGGCAAGCGTACGGATCCGTTTACCGGTAAGCCGGCAAATCACACGGGCGTCGACTTTGCTGGTAAGGAGGGCGCCGAGATTGTCGCCGTTGCCGACGGTGTCGTTACCTGGTCTGCCAAACGCTATGGCTACGGCATCATGGTCGAGCTCAATCACGGCAGCGGCTACTCGACACGCTATGCACACAATTCAGAAAACCTGGTCTCGGTCGGAGACGAGGTCAAGAAGGGACAGGTCGTTGCGCTCATGGGTGAAACCGGTCGTGCGACCGGGCCTAACCTGCATTTCGAGGTATTGCACAATGGCAGCCGGGTCAACCCGGTCAAGTTCATTCGCGAATCGTCCAAGTAAGCTCGCTCAAATCCCGTATCACAAAAGAACAGGTCAGAGGCATCCGCTTCGGGTCCTTGTGTTCGCAAATAATGCCCATAAATCGCCACATTGGATTCTAAAAAGCTCCGCGACACCTTAGAATAGCGGCCTTTGTTTTACCGTACCGGGGAGCCCTCAGTGGCCAAATTCCTGACTAGCATTTTTGGCAGCCGCAATCAGCGCCTGCTGCGCCAGTACTCAAAAGTCGTCAAGAAGATCAACGCCCTCGAGGAGAGCGTGCACGCACTCGACGATGCGGCGCTAAAAGCAAAGACGGAGGAGTTCAGGAAACGCTTCGAAAACGGTGAGACCCTTGACGCGCTGTTGCCGGAAGCCTTTGCGGTAGCCCGCGAAGCGTCCGTGCGTACGCTGCATATGCGGCCATTCGATGTGCAGTTGATCGGCGGAATGGTCTTGCATGACGGCAATATCGCCGAAATGCGCACGGGTGAGGGCAAGACGCTGATGTCGACGCTGCCGGCTTACCTGAACGCGATGAGCAACGATGGCGTTCATATTGTCACGGTCAATGAGTACCTGGCGCAACGTGATGCCGACTGGATGCGCCCGATTTACGAGTTTCTCGGGCTGACCGTTGGCGTATCGAAAAGTGGCCAGAGCCAGGAAGAAAAGCGCGCCGCTTACGCATCGGACATTACCTATGCGACAAACAACGAGCTCGGCTTCGACTACTTGCGGGACAACCTCGCGTTTGCGACCGAGGACAAAGCGCAGCGCAATCTCAATTTTGCCATCGTTGATGAGGTTGACTCGATTCTCATTGACGAAGCGCGCACGCCGTTAATCATTTCGGGCCCGGCCGAGTCCAGTACCGATCTCTATGCGCAGATTAATAAGCAAATACCGAAGCTCAATCGACAAGAAGAAACCGAAGAGCCTTCGAACTTCGAAATTCCCGCCAACCGGGTGACGCTTGTCGATCCGAAAGGGAAGACCATTACTGTCGATGGAGCGGATGGTGAACCTTCGGATGTCATGACGCTTGCGGAGGCAGTCAGTATTGCAGAGGAGCGCGATGCTGACGTCGTACTCGTCGATGACAGTAAGAAAGTTGCTTCCTGTCGTCTAGTGAGCCGCGGTGATTACACCGTCGATGAGAAGGCAAAGCAGACGTACATGACCGAAGACGGTCATATGAAAGTTGAAGCGCTCATGGCTCAGGCGGGTTTGCTGGCGGAAGGTGAGAGCTTGTACGACGCCGGCAACATCCGCCTGCTGCATCACCTGAATTCAGCGTTGCGGGCGCATGCGATTTACCAGCTCGACGTGGACTATATCGTCAAGGACGGCGAAGTCGTTATTGTTGACGAGTTCACGGGCCGCACGATGCCCGGCCGTCGCTGGGGCGATGGGCTGCACCAGGCCGTCGAGGCCAAGGAAGGTGTGTCGATCAAGCAAGAGAACCAGACGGTTGCCTCGATTACGTTTCAGAACTACTTCCGTCTGTACAACAACCTGTCGGGCATGACCGGTACGGCCGATACCGAGGCCTTTGAATTTCAACAGATTTACGGTCTTGAGGTTGTCGTAATCCCGACGGATAAACCGATGATCCGCCAAGACCAGCCGGACCTGGTTTACCTGACCGAGAAAGACAAGTACGAAGCAATCGTCGAAGATATTGTCGATTGCAGTGAGCGCGGGCAACCGGTCCTGGTGGGCACGACCTCGATTGAAGCATCAGAACTGCTGTCGTCGTTTCTCAAGAAACGCAAAATCAAGCACGAGGTTTTGAACGCCAAACAGCACGAGCGTGAGGCGCAGATTGTGCAGAATGCGGGCCGACCGGGCGCCATCACGATCGCAACCAACATGGCCGGTCGTGGTACTGACATCGTGCTGGGCGGCAGTCTCGATGCAGATCTCGCCAACGCTGGCGAGGGCGCGGATGAGGCCAAAATAAG
This sequence comes from uncultured Gammaproteobacteria bacterium, assembly GCA_963841165.1. Taxonomy (GTDB): domain Bacteria; phylum Pseudomonadota; class Gammaproteobacteria; order Steroidobacterales; family Woeseiaceae; genus UBA1847. Next base: position 76,825 of record CAWJCA010000039.1, read on the forward strand.
AAAAGAATGGGAGGCACGGCACGCGCAGGTCATTGAGGCGGGCGGTCTGCACATTATCGGCACCGAGCGGCACGAATCCCGGCGCATCGACAACCAGCTCAGGGGCCGCTCAGGACGCCAGGGCGACCCTGGCTCATCCAGATTCTACCTCTCCATGGAAGATACGCTAATGCGCATCTTCGGTGATCCCGAGCGCACCAAGAACCTGCTGTCACGGGCCGGGATGCGCGAGGGTGAGGCGATCGAGAGCCGCCTCCTGACGCGCCAGATTGAGCGCGCCCAGCGCAAGGTCGAGTCGCATAACTTCGATATTCGCAAGAACCTGCTCGAGTACGATGACGTCGCCAACGACCAGCGCAAGGTCGTTTACCATCAGCGCTCCGAGCTCATGGATGCCGAGGAAATAGCCGAGTCGGTGGCTGCAATTCGGGATGAGGTTGTAGAGCAAACCGTGCACCAGTACGTTTCTCCGGGAAGCCTGGATGAGATGTGGGACACGGAGGGTTTAAACCAGGCACTGGAATCGGATTACGGTGTCCGGGTCGACGTCTCTCGTTGGGCCAGCGAGGACAAAACCTTGAGTGCCGAAGCAATTTGTGAACGCTGCATCGCTGAAGCAAGAAGTGCTTACGACGCCAAGGTCGGCGAAATTGGCGCCGAGCTCATGCGTCGAGTCGAAAAGCAGGTCATGTTGCGTCAGCTTGATCATCACTGGAAGGAACACCTCGCCGGAATGGACCATCTGCGGCAGGGAATTGGCTTACGCTCCTATGCGCAGAAGAATCCGAAGCAGGAGTACAAGCGCGAGGCGTTCGAGATGTTCGGCGTGATGCTCGAGCAAGTAAAGCACGACACGATCAGCATCCTGTCGCGTATTCGAATTCAAGGCGAAGAGGACCTGGATGAGGTGGCTGAACGCAAGAGGGCGGCTGCGGCTATGAAGTTTCAGCATGCCGAGGCATCGGCCCTCGGCACGCAGCCGGCGGCGCAGGGCGGGCAAACAGCCGGGCCCGCCGCAGAGCCGGCGCTGCCGTTCGTGCGCGACGGCCGCAAAGTCGGCCGCAATGAGCCTTGCCCCTGCGGATCAGGCAAGAAATTCAAGCAATGTCACGGCAAGCTGAACTAAGCCCGACCGCGCATGAATCATTTCGACGTCGCCGCGGGCATCCTTTGCGATTCAATGGGTCGCGTGCTGATTGCCGAGCGACTGGGTGACGGTCCTTTCCACGGCATGTGGGAATTTCCGGGTGGCAAGATCGGTCCCGACGAATCCGCACCCCAGGCGTTGACCCGAGAGCTGGCCGAAGAGCTGGGTATCGAAGTCACTGCGTATTCTTCATTGATGAACTTACGTCACGAATACGAAGATCGAATCGTGACGATCGAATTCTTTATTGTCAGCGACTGGAACAGCGAACCCGTGGGGCGGGAGGGCCAGGCGCTGCGCTGGGTGGAGAAAGACAGGCTCGACACGCAAAACCTGCTGCCGGCTGACACGCCGGTCGTCGCGGTGCTTCAGCAGATGGATAGTTGAAAGCGGACGTCGTGCCCGGTCTGCACCGCACGGCTGTCGATGGTCGACCATTCCAGGAAACGAATCGTGAAGCGGTGTTGACTGCCACTGATCTCCGGGAATAGCGGGCTGTCGCGCAGCCAGGCTGACGCGCAGCAATCGACAGTTGCCGTCTTTTTGCATGTTGTGCTGATACATGCCGTTGATTGCCATCTGATTCGCAGGCCGGGCGCTCTCCCGGATGAGCCAGAGAGACTCGCTTACCGCGTCACAAATCGGGCGTATTGACCCTATCCACAGGTCGAGATCCTGCTGTCTGCGCGCGATTGGCTGACGCAACCAGTGGCTATACTCTGGAAGATCGAATTCGCAGGTGCCTCCGGGGATGGCACTGCGGTGCTTGATCGCGTTCAGGAACTCGCTGTCCTTGATCGGCTGCAGGAATCCGCTGCCGATGCGACCGATCTCCTCGCGGCTTGCGACCAGGTTGCGAACCAGCGCGGCCAGGCGGGCGTTATCGACTTCCGGCTGGCTCTGGAAGCGCTCCAGGGCGCCGAGCTGATGGTCGAGTTCCTTCAGGACCTCGCTGCGGACATCGCCTCGCGAGAGTATCGCCAGGATCTCGAGTAGCGAGGAAATGGTGGCTCTTGTGGCCCAATCCGCGTCCTTCTCAGCGTTGTAGAGCATTTGCTGGTAGAGAAACTCGAGCCGCAGAAAGGTGCGCATCCGCTCCGACAGCGGCTGCTCATAGTGAGCCGCCGCGGCGGCGGTATGAGCGGCAATGTCCCCAGCGAGTTTGGCCATGTGGCTATTCTGCGCCACCGGCTGCCGGGTGGCAAATTGGCAGGATTTGAGGCGGGGGACACCCTGTCGCCGGCTCATCATGCGGCGTTTTGCACTTTCAGCCCGATTTACTGAAGTTGTGTCTGCTGTCGGGCTAGAATGCCCGCCAACATGGACTCTATCGCTCAAAAACGACTTCGCAGGCCTGAAGACCTGGCCATAATCGGTGGCTGGGTTCTGTTGTTCCTGGTCGCCGGTGTCGCCTATTGGCCAGGCCTTGGCGGCCCGTTTGTTTTTGATGATTTCGGTTCCATCGCCGCGCTTGGCGATCGCGGTGGGGTGACGGACTGGGAGACTTTCAAGGCGTTTGTCTTTGGCGGACACGCCGGCCCGACGGGCAGGCCGCTCGCGTTACTCAGTTTCCTGTTTGATGCCAACAACTGGCCCGCCGATCCATGGCCTTTCAAGCGCACCAACCTGCTCATTCACCTGATCAATGGAGCCTTGCTCGGTGTTCTGACCAGCAGAATCCTGAGCTTGCTGCAATTTGAAAAGCAGAACGCGCGCTGGATTGCCCTGATGTCGGCCGGATGCTGGCTGCTGCATCCTTTCCTGGTTTCGACCACGCTTTATGCCGTGCAACGCATGGCACAGTTAGCGACGTTGTTCGTATTTGCCGGGCTCATCACCCATTTGTACGGTCGATCGTTTCTCGCCAGAAATGCCATGAAAGCGTACCTGATCATGAGCGCTTCGGTTGCTGTGTTCACGTTCCTGGCGATGATCTCGAAGGAGAATGGCATTCTGCTGCCACTCCTGATCGGGGTCGTCGAGATATCGGTATTGACCAGCCAACAATCGCGACCGATTGCCCTCAATCGTTATTGGTCCATCGCATTCATCGTCTTGCCATCGATCGTGATCGCACTGTTACTGATTGCAAGGGCCGTAAGTGGCGGCTTTTTTGACATCGTGCCACCGAGAGATTTCAGTAGCTATGAGCGTCTTCTCACACAGCCTCGAATACTCGTCGATTATCTGAAACACTGGTTTATTCCGGAACTGTATACGACCGGAGTTTTCCAGGACCACTTCATCAAGTCCACGGGAATCTTGTCGCCCGTTACAACGGCTTTGAGTGCACTGCTGCACATCGGGGTGATCGCTTTTGCGTTGATCAATCGACGCAAGTGGCCGTTGTTCGCCCTGGCGGCGTTGTTCTTTTATGCCAGTCACGCCCTTGAATCTACAATTCTCAAACTCGAGCTGTATTTCGAACACCGCAATTACCTGGCCGCCGCTTTTCTTTTTCTGCCCCTGGTTGCCTTGCTGCAGAAAAAAGCGAGCCGCCAGCTGTTTTTCGTCGTAATGATAGCTGCAATGTTTTTGCTCGCGGGCTTTACACGATATTCGGCATCGATTTGGGCGGACTATCCAAGCATGGTTGAGGCATCGGCGAGGAAAGCGCCGACATCCGCCCGCGCCCAGTCACAATACGCATTGCAGCTCTACAACACTCAACGCTATGACGAATCGTTGCAGGTAATCGATCGGGCAATTCTGAATCTTCCAGACAACAATTCGTTGCGGGTTACGCGAAGTACGATTCTTTGCAGCATGGGAATACTTGCGGCCAGTGATTTTGACCAGACCGCAGAGCTCGTGTCCGCCAGCATCTACGATCCGCGGTCCATTGATTTGTACACGACATTCGCTACATTGGTGGTTCAGCGGCGATGTCCGGACATTTCGATACAGGCCGTCGGGGGCATGTTTGCAGACATGTTACAGGTGCCGCAGAACGCTGATCCACGGTCGTTGAGATACTCTCAAATCCAATATTTCATCGGATTCACCAATACATACTCCGGCGATCCATCACAGGCGGTTTCTGCATTCGAAGAATCTTTGCGGGCCCGACCCGGTGCCTCGCACGCCATGCTAATGGCCGCGCATCTTGCGACCGGCGAGTACTATGACGAAGCCCTGTACTTCGCCGATCTCGCACTGCAGCAACTCGACAAAGAATCGCAGCAAGTCTGGCAGGGCGGTCGCGTCGGCGCAGAGGATATTCGCGAATTTCAAGCCATCGTACGCGCCGACAAGGAAGCCGCGAAAAAAGAAAGCTCCAATCGACAGCCGCCGGAGTAACGGTACGTCCTAGCGGCCCTCGGCGAGTTCCCGGAATGTTCGATCCAGTGCACGAACCTGGCGCCGCGTTTCGTCAAGTCCGGCGTCATTGCTGATAACGTCATCAGCAATTGCGAGGCGTGCCTGCCGACTCGCTTGTGCCGAAAGGATGCGGCGCGCCTGCTCGACGGTTTCTGTGTCCCGTGCCAGCAGTCTCTGAACCTGTAATTCCTCGTCACAGTCAACGACCACGATGCGGTCCACGAATTGTGCCAGCGGTGAGCCGACGAGCAGTGGTACGACGACGACCTGGTAAGGGCCCGTCGCCGTGTCCGCGCGCCGCCGAGTTTCTTCACCTATGCGTGGATGCAGGATTGCCTCGAGTTCGAGGCGCGCATCCTCGTCGGAAAAAATCCGCTTGCGCATGGCAGTCCGATCGAGCTCCCCGTCCGCAGCGAAGACTTCATCGCCAAATCGTGCGCGAATCTCGTCGAGCGCGGGTTGGCCCGGTTGCACGACTTCACGTGCGATGACGTCGGTGTCAATGATTGGTACGCCGAGTTCGGCGAACATATCGGCGACGGTCGACTTGCCGCTGGCAATGCCACCGGTCAGACCGATTCTGAGAGGCTGTCGATTCTTTGCGGGACTCACTCAGATCATCAGGTCTAGGTAGGTTTTCATGATTGCTTCGCCCCACAGCATCGTGATCCAGCCGGCGCCAGCCAGGTACGGGCCGAACGGAATCGGCACGCTGCGTTCATGACGCTTGAAGACCATCATGCTGATACCCACGACGGCACCAACGACGGCCGACATCAGGATGATCACGGGCAATTGTTGCCAACCGAGCCAGGCCCCGAGGGCCGCCAGCAGCTTGAAATCGCCGTACCCCATGCCCTCCTTGCCCGTCACGAGCTTGAAAAGCTGGTACACGCTCCAGAGACTCAAATAGCCGGCTGTGGCGCCGACAATCGCGTCTTTGGGGGCGATGAACAGCGTCTCACTGCCCGCCATTGGATGAAACAGACTCATCAGCAAGCCGACCCACATTAGTGGCAGCACTATCGAGTCGGGAATGAGCTGCGTGTCTGCATCGATGACGCTGATTGCCACGAGTGCGAAAGTCATGATGATCGCCATGACAGATTCCCAACCCACGCCAAAGCGCCAGGCGCAGAGCGCCGCCAGCAACGCGGTCAGCATTTCAACGAGCGGATAACGTGCTGAAATGGACTCGCTGCAGTTTGCACATTTCCCACCGAGGATCAGGTAGCTGATTACCGGAATATTCTGCCAGGCCTTGATCATGTGGCCGCACGACGAGCAGCGGGACCGAGGCACGATCAAATCGAACCGGTCTTTGGGCATTTCCTGTATTGGCGGGGTTTTGCCGAGTTCCTCGCATTGCTCACGCCATTCGCGTTCCATCATGATGGGCAGTCGGTAAATGACGACATTGAGGAAGCTGCCGATAACCAGAGCGAAAGCAAAAACTACGGCAATAAAAACCGGCGCCGACTGCGTGAACAGTTCAAACATGCTGTGACTCCATCAAACTTGTTGGCAGCGGAAATGAAAACGGCGTCCGGAGTGTCCTCCGAACGCCGTTTTTTTGCAAATGAGCTTCGGTGTTCTATACAACCGCGCCCAGCTTGAAGATCGGCAGGTACATGGCGACAACCAGGCCACCAACCAACACGCCGAGAATAGCCATGATCATCGGCTCCAGCAGGCTGCTCAGGTTGTCGACAGCGTCATCAACGTCTGCTTCGTAGAAATCTGCGACCTTGGCCGACATCTCGTCGAGTGAGCCGGATTCCTCGCCGACAGCAATCATCTGGATAACCATGTTCGGGAACAGATCCGTGTTTTCCATGGACTGCTGCAATCGCTGTCCGGTTGCTACCTCATCACGCATTTCCATGACGCCGACTTCGTAAACAATATTGCCCGTGGCACCCGCTACCGATTCCAGAGCCTCAACCAGAGGCACGCCGGCGGCAAACATCGTCGAGAGCGTCCTCGCGTAACGAGCGATAGCCGCTTTCTGCAGGATAGGACCGATGATCGGCGATTTCAGCATCATGCGATCGAGGAAATGTCGAAACGGTCGTGAGCGCTTCTGGAAGTAGATGAACGTAGACACCGCAGCACTGATTATTACGACGAGGATGATCCCCTTCGCTCGCACGAAGGCCGACAGGTCGATCACCATTCGGGTAAATCCGGGAAGGTCGGCACCGAAGCCCTTGAAAAGGTCCTCGAATGACGGAATGACGAAGATCAGAAGAATCGTGGTAACGATAAACGCGACGGCCAGAACCGCGGCCGGGTAGGTCAAGGCTTTCTTGATTTTCTTCTTGATCGCCTCGGTCTTTTCCTTGTACGTGGCAATCTTGTCAAGCAAGCTTTCGAGCGCACCGGCTTGTTCGCCGGCCTCTACGAGGTTGACAAAAAGGTCATCGAAGTACAAAGGCTGCTTGGACAGAGCTTCTGCCAGTGCGCTACCACCCTCGACATCGGCTTTGATGCCAAGGATCAACTTCTGCATCGCGGCGTTTTCGTGGCCATTTCCGACGATCTCAAACGCCTGCACGAGCGGTATACCGGCCGACAGCATCGTCGCAAGCTGGCGACTGAAAATAGCTATATCAGCCGTTTCGATCTTGCCACCGCCAGCGAACAGGCCCTTGCGCTGCTTGCGAATGCGCGTTGGAACCACGCCCTGACGCCGCAGATCAGCCCGAACTGATGCTTCATCGTTGGCGAGGGTCTTGCCCTTGATTTTCTTGCCGCTTTTGTCGGTTCCTTCCCACAAAAAGGGCGTGCTAATTGCAGCCGATTCAGCCATTTATCTCATCCACCTATTCAATGTGAAATCTACTCAATTGTAACCCGGTTGACCTCTTCAAGGCTGGTAAGCCCTTCCTTGACTTTGTTCAAACCGGCCTGTCGCAAATCGATGACGCCTTCCTTAGATGCCTGGTCGGCGATCTGCATCGCGTTACCGCCTTCCATAATGATGCGACCCATCGTCTCGGAGACTTCCATCACCTGGAAGATGCCGAGGCGACCTTTATATCCGTCGTTACATTGCTTGCAGCCTTTGGGTGCGAAGATTGAGAGCCCCGCCTCAATTTCTTCGGCCGAGAAGCCCTCTTTCTCGAGCGCTTCTTTTGGAATGTCTCTGACTTCCTTGCAGTTGCCGCACAGTCGCCGCGCGAGACGCTGCGCGATAATCAGGCTGATCGAGGTTGCGATTGCATAGGGTTTGACGCCCATATCGACCATGCGAGTCAGCGTTTTCGGCGCGTCATTGGTGTGCAGGGTCGATAGCACCAGGTGACCTGTCTGGGCGGCTTTGATCGCGATTTCGGCGGTCTCGAGGTCACGAATCTCACCCACCATGATCACGTCCGGATCCTGGCGCAGAAATGCTTTCAGCGCTGAGGCAAAGGTCAGGCCCACCTTGGGATTGACGTTGACCTGGTTGATGCCCGGCAGGTTGATTTCAGCCGGATCCTCGGCCGTCGAAATGTTGCGATCTTCGGTGTTGAGGATATTCAGACCGGTATACAGCGAAACCGTCTTACCGGAACCCGTCGGGCCCGTGACGAGAATCATGCCGTACGGCTTGTTAAGGTGCTTCTCGTACAGCTTGCGCTGATCGTCGTCGTAGCCCAGCATCTCGATGCCCAGCTTGGCACTCGACGGATCCAGAATACGCAGCACAATTTTCTCGCCGAATAATGTCGGGCAAGTATTGACACGAAAGTCGATAGCACGGTTTTTCGACAGGCGCATCTTGATGCGGCCATCCTGTGGCACTCGTCGCTCGGCAATGTCCATGCGAGACATGACTTTCAAGCGGGCGCAGACTTTGTTTGCGAGCACGACGGGTGGTTGTGCCACTTCGGACAGAACGCCGTCCAGGCGGGTCCTGACCCGGAATATTTTTTCGTAGGGTTCAAAGTGAACGTCCGATGCACCGCGTTTGATCGCATCCAGCAGAACCTTGTTTACAAACCGAACAACGGGCGCATCTTCGACCTCATCACGCGCCTCTTCCTCGCGCTGATCGTCATCGCCGCCAATGTCGAGATTCTCGAGATCGAAATCGTCGTCATCGAGCCCACTCATGCTCGTGTCGACAGCATCGATCGCCTTGTTGATTCGTTCTTCGAGCTTGTCCTGCTCGACGACAACCGGGTCGATACGCAAACTCGTCGCAAACTTGATGTCGTCGATTGCCTGCAGATTGGTTGGATCTGAAATTCCCAGAAACAGGCGTTGCCCACGTTTGACCAGCGGAAGCACCCGGTGCTTGCTGATGAGTTTCTGGTCGACGGCACGGACACTGTCGAGGTCGATCTCGACCGCGTCGAGATCGAGTAGTGGAACGCCGAATTCGTGCGATGCCGCGACGGCAATGGCCCTGGCGTTGGCAAGCTCGGAACTGACCAGGTACGCAATCAGCGGCATTCGCTCCTTCTTGGCGGCTTCCGACGCCTCCTGGAGCTGGTCCTCGGCGATAATGCCATCCTGGACGAGGCGCCGGGGCAAGCCTGCGAGGTTTGATTGGGAAGCCGTTGCTGCCATAGGTTACTTAAACTGTTGCGATTCTCTGAGCGTCACAGTCTCACTGATCCAAGTCCGCGATTCAACTGGATTTTGTGCGGGGGTTCACAGTTACGGTAATTGATTAAGTCAAACGCCGAAAATACCCCTTTCGGGCGCGCTGGGGCCCCGATTGAGGGGCTAGGGCCTGCAGGCGGCTGGCAAATAGCGCTCGGCGACCGTAGGGGCAAGGTATGTGCTCGAAACAGTGCCATCTGTGAGCGGTGCCCCGGCTGGCGCCGGCGCGGCTCCGCATCGAAATACCACGCTGTTTCCCCCGGACATATAGGGCGTGAACGAAACCGTACGGCCGAATATCTCTGCGTGGGCGTCGTGGCCGAACGTTACATCAATCCTGCCGTCATTAATTGCCACGCTCGTCGACATACTTGCCGCTGGTATCGGTGGCCAGCGGGCTCATTCCGGCTTCTGTCCGGTCAGCCGGCGGGGTTCCGGTCTGGAGGAACGCATCAACAATCGGGGTCTTTGCAGCGCCGGCCATGTTAACGCCTTCGGCGATCTGGGCGCGGACCAGGTAGGTCTGGTAAGCCGTCATTGCGAGCGAGGCCAGAATGCCAATGATCGCGACGACGATCATCAACTCGATTAACGTAAAACCTTTCTGATTTCGATTCATGCGGTCTCTTATCGGTCCCGGAGGCCGTAATATTCTAGCGTAATTGCCTGCAGATCTCGCGATTAAGTCGGCGGTAGTGCTGGCAACTGTGACGCGAATCACACGCTGTCGAGCCATCTTCCGGGTTTTCAAAAAAAAAGCCCCGGCGTGCCGGGGCTTTTCCTCAGTTTCTGCCAAAGCGAAAAGCTCTGGAAGATTGACTTTATCGGCAAGCAGCAGGCAAGTGCTTGTCTGCGATAGTCGTGCCACTGGCCTTACAGGCCCACTCGACGCTACCGGCATTGGTTGTCGGTGAGAGCAGCAACAGGCCACCCGTTGCGAGAGTTGTGTGTGCATCATTGCCATAGTCGACCGTGATCACACCGCCAGCTACCGACAGTAACACTTACAACGTACTTACCATTGATGTCGGTGTTTGTTGACAGGCCAGCCAACACGTTGGTGGTCGGGAACGTGCCCGAGTCCATCACTACTTCAGATACAGCAGCCTTGGCACCGCCGGCCAGGTTCAGACCTTCAGAAACCTGTGCGCGGATCGTGTAATCCTGGTAAGCCGGGATAGCGATGGCCGCCAAAATACCAATGATCGCGACAACGATCATCAGTTCGATAAGTGTAAAACCTTGTTGCTTCTTCATCTCTTGTTCTCCATGAATGTAAGAGTTCTGTAACGATTAAACGGCGAAATCGCCTGTACCAGAGATAAAGCAAGCTCTGTGCCAACTTCTTGGTTACATTCATAAGTTATTGTTTTTTATTATTTTTTATCGCCAAGCTTGGGTATTCCTGACGGCGGTTGCCGCCGCATTCGTCGGTGAAAAGTGACAATCGTGTCCTGGATGCGACCGGTGCGTGTCAATAAGTGACAAAAATTGTCACTCTATGCCCAGTTTCTTGATTCGATAGCGCAACTGCCTGAACGATAAGCCCAGCAGTTTGGCGGCCGCCGTCTTGTTGTAACGCGTTTTTTCCAGTGCCTCGACAATTGCCTGGCGCTGAACGTCCTCCACCTGATCGCCCAGTTTTCCAGCCAGCGGTACTCTTGCGGTGCTCGTGTCGGCAGCCTGTCGCGTCTGCAGGTCGGATGCTGCGATCGTGCCACTGCTGCACAGGGTGACGGCTCGTTCGAGCATGTTTTCGAGTTCGCGGACATTGCCCGGAAACGCATAGTTCAATAATGCGGCGCGCGCGCTTTCATCGAGCGATGCGGCTGCGTCAAGACGCTGCAGAATGAAGTCGGCCAGTAACAGCACGTCATCGCCCCGATCGCGCAATGCGGGTACGTGAAGTTCGATGACATTGATGCGGTAATAAAGGTCCTCCCGGAAGTCGTCCGCGGCGACCATCTCTGCGAGATTTCTGTGCGTCGCCGAGAGAATACGGACATCGACACTCTCTTCCTGCGATGCGCCGACAGGCCGTACCTTTTTCTCCTGGATGACGCGCAGCAATTTCACCTGCATGGCCAGCGGCAGGTCGCCAATTTCATCGAGGAACAGGGTGCCATTTTCGCTGCACTGCAACAGACCGGCCTTATCATTGATTGCGCCCGTAAAACTGCCCTTGCGATGGCCGAAAAACTCGCTCTCCATGAGCTCGGCCGGGATCGCACCACAGTTAACCGCTACAAAGGGGGCTTCGGCGCGCGGCCCGCTTTCGTGTATCAATCGGGCGACAAGCTCCTTGCCGGTGCCGGATTCACCGGATATGTGCACAGGCGCCTGTGAGCGTGAAACCTTGTCGATCATTGCGCGCAATTCCTGCATTTGCGGCGACTCGCCAAGTAAACCCGAGCCGTCCCCATGTGCGGGCACCTTCACGCGCAGCGCTTTTTCTATGATGCTTCTGAGGTTGGCCGAGGTCGAGCGGCTTGGAGATGAAATCGAACGCGCCGAGTTTGAGTGCCTGCACGGCCGTTTCGACGTTGCCGTGGGCCGTGATAACCGCCACGGGCACCCCGGATGCATTGATTTGCATCCATTCGACGAGTTCGAGGCCGTCGCCGTCGGGCAGGCGCATATCGGTCAGGCAAAGGTCGAACTTGTGCTTGCCGAGCAGCGTCTTTGCGCTCTTAACATCCGCAGCCGATTCTGTACGGATGTCCATCCGACCCAGTGTCAGCGTCAGCAGTTCGCAAATATCAGGCTCGTCATCGATGACCAGCGCAAGCGGTTGGTTCATTGTTGGTCCTGTCGTTCCCAGCGGTCCGGATCGGCGAATACGATACGAAAGATACTGCCTCCTCCCGGCCGGTCAAGGTAAAGCAAGGTCGCGCGGTTCAATTCACAGAGCTCGCGGGAGATATAAAGGCCGAGGCCCGTGCCGCCAGAGCGCGCCGTGAAGAATGGTTCGAATATCTTCTCGGCCGTTGCATTATCGACGCCGAGGCCGCAGTCGAGTACGTCGAGGAACGGCCGGCCCCGGCTCGGCATACGTCCCGCCTGAATCTCAACCATGATGCCGCCGGTCTCGCTCGCATACTTGACCGCGTTGTCACAGAGATTCCACAGGACCTGTCGCAGGTGGCTTGGATCCATGCGTACCTCGATATCCTCGGGGACGTCGGTGATAGTGAGTTCACCTTCCTGCAGTTCATGCGTCCTTACGAACTCGCGTGCAAAGTCGTCGAGCCAGGACTTCAACGTGAGCCGCAGCGGTCGGCTGGATTCGCGGCGCGACAGCTGCAAGACGTTGTCGATGATATGGCTGACACGGCCCGAATGCGTCTGGATGATTTCGGTCAGGCGTTTGTCGTCTTCGGTCAGGCCATGCGATTCTCGCAGAAGCTGCGCCGCATGACTCATGGCACCCACGGGATTGCGGATCTCGTGAGCGATACTCGCACTGAGTCGTCCAAGCGACGCGAGTTTGGATTGCTGCACTCGCGCATTCAGGATGCTGACATCTTCGAGGAATATAAGTACGGGTCCGGCGCGCTGCCCGTCCTTGCCCAGAGGCGCCAGGTGGGCGCTGATGCGAACGTTGTTTCCCTCGGTGATCAGCGTGAAGTCCGCGTGAGACGACTTGGACGGGTTTTCCCGCCAGGCCCCTACATAGTCTCCCAATGCGTCCGATGCGGTTCCCAACGGGCTGCCCGGCTCGGGATCGCCGGCCGCGAGTAGCTGCATCGCGGAACTGTTGATGAGACGTATCGTATCGTCTGCGTCGATCACCACGATACTCTCGCGCAGGTGCTGAACGATGTATTGGTTCAGCTCGGAGACATTTTGAAGGTCGACGCCGAATTTTCGGGCCAGGGCCTCACTGGCCCGGATACGCCGCGTCAGCGGCTGCGCGGCCAGCGCCATGGCGAATATGATGGCGCTCAGAATTCCGGCAGCCGGAAAATTCGTCGCCGAATCCAGATCCGTCAATTTCAAGAAAGCCTGCTCGCCCAGGATCGCAAACGTCGCGATAGCGGCCATAATCGCAGGATATTGAAAGGGCAGAACAAGGCTGCCGGCACCAACGAAGACCACGAGCAGGCCGCCGAGACCGCTGGAGATACCGCCGCTGGCGTGCATTAGAACGACAACCGCAACGATGTCCACCAGCATTTGCGTGGTGGCGACCACGCCGTTGGGGGCCCAACGCTGTCGCAGCAGTACAGCCGAAAGCGCGGCGAAAACGAGGTAGCCAGCGGCCGTTGCCGCGAAAAGGGTCGGGTAACTGTCGCCGAAAAACCGCGGATCGTCACCGGCGAAGAACAGTCCGAGCAGCACGATGCAAATCAGCAGGCGAAACGCATTAAGGGTTACCAGCACACGCCAGGTCAGTTCCGGCTCATCAATGGCCCGTTGCACCAGTGCATCCCGGGAACCGCGGAAGGAACGCCTCAGCAAGGTCTCGGTTTGTGCCTCATTCATCGATGATATGCCGTTGAAAACTGGCCATTGCCTGGAAGCGGGGTCAAGAGATATCCATGAATCGCGTCAATGAGTTGCGCCGATTGTAGACTGAATATGGACAAGGGTCCCGCAAACCTACAAAATACGCCGACTTTTTCGCAAGTAATGCGAAACCCTCTCTCGCCAGCATAAAGACCGAAAGCCCATGAATCTCCACGAATACCAATCGAAGCGATTGTTTGCTGACTACGGCATTCCGGTGCCGCGCGGTATACCGGCCGAGTCCGCAGATGCTGCCGTCAAAGCGGCGGAAGAAATAGGCGGCGACCTTTGGGTCGTGAAGGCACAGGTACACGCAGGGGGGCGCGGCAAGGCCGGCGGCGTCAAGCTGGCGCGGACCCTGGACGAGGTTCGGGAATACGCGGACGCGATGCTCGGCATTCAGCTGGTCACGCACCAGTCCGGACCCGAAGGTCTTCCGGTCAACGTCGTTTATGTCGAAGAAGGGTCTGAAATTGATCGCGAGCTGTACCTGAGCATGCTGGTCGACCGGGAAGTCAGCCGCATATCGTTTATCGCCTCTGCCGCTGGTGGCATGGATATCGAAAAGGTCGCTGCGGAAACCCCGGAGCGGATTTTCTCGGTCGCAATTGCCCCCGATGCCGGTTTGCAGGACTATCAGGCGCGTCAACTCGCGTTCGGCCTTGAGCTCGACAAGAAGCAGATGCGCCAGTTTGGTGATCTGATCAAGAAGTTGTACCAGTTATACCTGGATTCAGATGCCAGCCTCATCGAAGTGAATCCACTGATCACGACCAAGGCCGGCGACATCCTGGCACTTGATGGCAAAATCAATATTGACGGCAGTGCGCTGTTTCGCCAGCCTGAGATCGCCGCGCTGCGAGATACCTCGCAGGAAGATGAAGCCGAGCGCGACGCGGCCGAACACGATCTCAACTATGTATCACTGGACGGCAACATCGCATGCATGGTGAACGGTGCCGGCCTGGCCATGGCGACGATGGATCTGATCAAGTTGCACGGTGGCGACCCGGCGAACTTCCTTGACGTTGGCGGTGGCGCGACCGCCGAACGCGTTGCAGAAGCATTCAAACTCATATTATCGAATGACAAGGTGGCCGCAATTCTGGTGAACATCTTTGGTGGCATCGTGCGTTGTGATGATATTGCCGCGGGCATCATCAGCGCCGTGAAAGACGTTGGCGTCAAAGTGCCTGTCGTCGTGCGCCTTGAGGGTACGAATGTAAACAAGGGACTTGAGCTCCTCGCCAACAGCGGGCTCGATATCATTGCAGCCGAGGATCTTACCGAGGCGGCGCAGAAAGTGGTTGCCGCGGCGACCTGACGAGTATTTCTAATGAGCATTCTGGTCAATAAAAACAGCAAGATTCTCTGCCAGGGCATCACGGGTAACCAGGGATCCTTTCACACAGAACAGTGCATGGAGTACGGCACTAAAGTCGTCGCTGGCGTGACCCCGGGTCGCGGTGGCCAGGAGCATCTCGGCGTTCCCGTTTACAACACGGTTCGCAATGCCGTGGATGAGACGGGCGCCAACGTCAGCATGATTTACGTGCCGCCGCCGTTTGCCGCAGACGCCATACTCGAAGCCGCCGATGCGGGTATTGAATTGATCGTCTGTATTACCGAGGGCATTCCGGTCAATGACATGGTCAAGGTCAAGTCGGCCTTGCGTGACCATAACTGCAGGCTCATCGGCCCCAACTGCCCGGGCATCATCACGCCCGGCGCATGCAAGATTGGCATCATGCCCGGGTTCATACACAAACCGGGCCGCATCGGTATCGTGTCTCGTTCCGGAACGCTCACCTACGAGGCGGTGTACCAGACGACGACCAACGACCTCGGCCAGACGACATGCATCGGCATCGGCGGTGACCCTATCCGCGGCATGGACTTTATTGATTGTCTCGAACTGTTCGAGGCTGACCCGGATACCGATGGCATGATTATGGTCGGGGAAATCGGCGGCACGGACGAAGAAGCGGCTGCCGAGTTCATAAAGGATAACGTCACCAAGCCGGTCGTAGCCTATATTGCGGGCGTAACCGCGCCTCCGGGCAAACGCATGGGGCATGCCGGCGCGATCATCGCTGGCGGCAAGGGAACGGCCGAGGACAAGTTCAAAGCACTCGACGCGGCCGGTGTGGCCACGGTCAGGTCGCCTGCCGAACTGGGATCCAAAATGCGGGAAGTGCTTGCCGGCTAGTACAGCCCTGCATTAAATGGACAACTCGGTCAAAGTCGCACTGGCACAGCTCGATCTCGCGGTCGGTGATGTCGCCGGCAACACCGCCAAAATAATTGAATATGCGAGCCGGGCCCGCGACGAGCAGCGCGCGGACCTCGTTGTTTTTCCCGAACTCAGCGTCTGTGGTTATCCACCCGAGGACCTCTTGTTCCACGCGGGATTGCGCCATCGCGTTGAGAACGCCGTGGCTGAAATTCGAGACAAGGTGTTCGGCATCGCGGTTCTGATCGGCTTTCCCGAGTACGACGACGATCACATCTACAACAGTTGCGCGGTGTTCCTGGACGGGCGCGCGATCAGCCACTATCGCAAGCAGCTATTGCCGAACTACAGCGTCTTCGATGAGGAACGCTATTTCACGGCGGGCAAAGACGCAGCGGTTTTCAAGATCAATGACATCCGATTTGGGCTCACAATCTGCGAGGACGTCTGGCAAATCGGCCCGATGGCCCGAAGCCGCAGTGCGGGCGCGGAGTGCGTTATTGCGATCAATGGCTCACCCTACGAAATCAGCACGCAACTGAATCGCGAGAACACGGTTCGCGCGCGTATCGCTGAGGTTGGCGTTCCTTTGATTTACGTGAACATGGTCGGCGGTCAGGACGAATTGGTATTCGACGGTGGGTCGTTTGTCATGGACGCAGACGGCCAGGTTCGTTTTCGGGCACAGCCGTTCGAGGAAGGACTGCACACGGTGGTCCTTGAGGGCACGGCCAAGGGTGTCGTACCGGAAGCTGCCGAATGCGCCCGTACCCTTGCTACCGAGGAAAGCGTTTATCGTGCCCTGGTGACGGGAACTCGTGATTATGTGACGAAGCACGGTTTTCCCGGAGTGGTGATAGGCCTGTCCGGGGGCATCGATTCGGCACTGGTGTTGTCGATTGCCTGCGATGCGATCGGTGCGGACCGGGTGCGCGCCGTAATGATGCCGTTCCGGTACACATCGGCGATGAGCCAGGAAGACGCCGCAAAACAGGCAGCCACGATGGGGGTGCGTTATGACGTGATCCCGATCGAACCGATTTACGAAGCGACAGTGAAGCAGTTGCAGCCCATATTTGGCGATCGCGAAGCGGATGTCACAGAAGAGAATATTCAGGCGCGCTGCCGCGGCCTGCTGCTCATGGCAATCTCGAACAAAACCGGCCGCATGTTGCTGACGACTGGCAACAAGAGTGAGATGGCCGTGGGTTATGCAACCTTGTACGGTGACATGGCCGGCGGCTTCGCACCGATCAAGGACTGCAGCAAGACACTGGTCTATCGACTGGCGCGTTATCGCAATTCGCTCGGCGAGGTGATCCCTGAACGCGTTATTACGCGTCCGCCATCGGCTGAACTGCGGCCTGATCAGAAAGACAGCGACGCGCTGCCCGATTACGACGTTCTGGATCCTATTCTCGAGGCGTTTATCGAGGAGGATCTCTCTGTCGTCGAGATAAGTAAGCTCGGCTTTGATCGCGATACGGTGCTTCGCGTCCTGGAGATGGTTAAACGCAATGAATACAAGCGGCGACAGGCGCCGCCTGGTGTGCGCATCAGTGGCAGGGCATTCGGCCGTGACTGGCGATATCCGATCACGTCAGGCTACAAATTCCCGGACTAGAAGCGGTCTCAATAATATCGATGGGTCGCGTTTCTAGCTATCCTTCGTCGGGAAAATTTGCGGCCAGGACTTTTCGAGTGCCGTCGGCAAGCTCTTTCATGCCGAGATTGTCGTACGCCGCCGCCATGATCTGAAGTGATTGTGCATTGCCCGCGGCACCGTTGAATTCCTCAAGCGCAGACCTGGCACGATTAAGTGCCGCAACGTAGGCGCCGCGCCGCAGGTAATAGTCGGCAACGTGATTCTCGTAATCGGCCAATCGATTCTTGATATAGAGCATGCGTTGCTCGGCGTCCGGCGCGTACTCGCTGGACGGGAATCGCTCGACCAGACGCCGCAGCGATGAGTAAGAGCGCTCGAGTTCTTTCGGTGGGCGTTTGCTGGTGTCTTTGCGGAACCAGCGCTCCAGGATTCCGGCGCTGTCCTCAAAATAGGCCAGTCCCTGGATGTACAGTGCGTAGTCAACGCGCGGATGAATCGGGTTTTCGCGCATGAATGTCTCGGCCGCCTCGATCGCCTGTTCTCTCTGGCCACTCTTGTAATACGCGTACATGAGTTCCAGCTGAATCTGCCGCGACAGATCGGAGAACGGAAAACGTGCCTGGATAGCCTCGAAAATCTGAATGCCACGGCGGTAATTGCTGCGTGCGATCGACTGCTGGGCTTTCTCGTAGGCCTCGGTAATGTTCTGGATTTCGGTCCGTTGTTCCTCGTTGCCGGCACAGGCAACAAGAGTTGCGCCGAGAATGAGGATCAGGAGCAGGCGGGCCCGCTTCATGATTGCTGAATTAAGTTGCATACTTTGTGTTGTTCCTACGAATAAGCCGTCGCCCCGGAACTGCCGGGCCGGCGAGTATACCGCAAACCAAAGCCAATCCATGAGCGAAGCACAGCAGACAAGAGCTATCCCGGCCGAACTCGCCGGTCTCCGATTGGACCAGGCCCTGGCACGGATGTTTCCCGAGTATTCCCGAAGCCGGCTCAAGGAATGGCTCCTGGCGGGCTCGATTACCCTGGACGGCGCGCCGAAGCGCCCACGCGATGCGGTCGCGGGCGGTGAAATCGTGTCGCTGCAGCCGCAGACGGAGGTTAGCGTTCGGGCCGAACCTGAGCCGATAACACTGGATGTCGTGTTCGAGGACGAGAATTTGCTGGTTGTGAACAAGCCCGCCGGCCTCGTCGTGCATCCCGGCGCGGGCAACCCGGCCGGTACTTTGATGAATGGCCTGCTGCACCATGCAACGACCCTGGAGCAGGTTCCACGAGCCGGGATTATTCACAGGATCGACAAACAGACCAGCGGCTTGTTGCTGGTCGCCAAAACCCTGCAGGCACACACGTCGCTGGTGCGCTTGCTGGCTGATCGGGAGATATCGCGGCACTACCTGGCCGTGTGCAATGGTGTGCTGACCGGTGGCGGGACGATCAATGAGCCTATCGCAAGACATCCTGTAGATCGCAAACGCATGAGCATTCGGCAGGGAGGCAAGCCGGCCGTAACCCATTACACGGTTGTCGAACGCTTCCGAGGATTTACCTACGTCAGCGTCAAACTGGAGACCGGGCGTACTCACCAGATCCGGGTGCATTTCGCGCATCGCCGCCATGCACTGGTCGGCGACCCCGTCTACGGCGGCAGGCTTGCACTACCAAAAGGTGCCTCGGAGGAACTCATCCAGATGCTGCGTCGCTTCAAGCGGCAGGCGCTGCATGCGGCACGGCTGGGGTTCGTGCATCCAGTCTCGGGGGAGCGACTCGAGTTCGAAGTGGCACCGCCGGACGACTTCCAGGAGTTGCTCGCGGTCATGCGCCAGGACGCGAAAAAGACATGAGCGCTGACTGGATCGCTGCAGACTGGCCGGCGCCGGACTCAATTATCGCCGGCACGACCTTGCGCAACGGGAGCATTGCTTCCCTGGAACTGCCCGGCGAACCCTGCTGGCTGAACCAGGTACACGGTGCCGATGTTGTTGCCGTGGGTCATTACGATTCGCCGCCCGATGCCGATGCGTCTGTGGGCCGGAAGGTCGGCGATGTTTGCGTCGTGCGCACCGCCGATTGCCTGCCCGTGCTTTTTTGCGCGACCGACGGCACCGAGATCGCCACGGCGCACGCCGGATGGCGCGGACTTGCCGCGGGTGTCCTTGAAGCGACGGTTGCGAATATGGCCCATGCGCCGCGCGATCTGCTGGTCTGGATGGGCCCTGCTATTTCCCAGTCGGCGTTCGAGGTTGGCGGGGAGGTGCGGGACGCCTTTACGGCACAGGACCCGGGAGCTGCCGGCTGTTTCGTCGCAAATAGCCGCGGCCGCTGGCAGGCTGATTTATACGAACTGGCGAGTCGCCGGCTGTCCGCGCTCGGTGTCAGCGCCCGGTATGGCGGCGGTTACTGCACATTTGCTGACACCGAACGTTTCTTTTCCTATCGACGAAATCCCGACTGTGGCCGCATGATCAGCTTTGTAGCCCGGTCTTCCTAGAGCGGCGCACTGGCGCGCGATCAGCTCCGACCCTTGAAAACAGTGCCAGCGCCGCAATCTAAGGACCACCTGTACATTCGCCGGTTTTCCGGCCAAGAGGACTGTAATGCGTTTGGACAAACTAACAAGCAAATTCCAGATGGCGCTGGCTGACGCGCAGTCGCTCGCCGTCGGCCAGGATCACCAGTTCATCGAGCCTGCTCATGTCATGGTCGCGCTGCTGGATCAGCAGGGCGGCAGCGTCCGTGGCCTGCTGACTAAAGCCGGTGTCAACGTCAATCTGTTGCGCTCCCAGCTTGGCGACGCCATCGATCGCCTGCCCGTGGTTGAAGGCGCGGGTGGTGACGTCCATATTGGCTCCGATTTGACGAAGCTGTTCAATTTGACCGACAAGCTCGCGCAGCAGCGCGACGATCAGTACATTTCGAGTGAGCTGTTCGTGCTCGCGGCCATGAACGACAAATCGCCGCTGAAAAGCGTCATGGAAGGAACCGGTGCCGTGCGCGGTGCGATCGAGAAAGCGATCGATGATCTGCGCGGCGGCCAGCAGGTCAATGACCCGAATGCAGAAGACACGCGCCAGGCGCTCGATAAGTACACGATCGACCTGACCGAGCGTGCCGAGCAGGGCAAGCTCGATCCGATTATCGGGCGCGACGATGAAATTCGTCGCACGATCCAGATCCTGCAGCGCCGCACCAAGAACAACCCGGTGCTGATTGGTGAACCTGGCGTCGGCAAGACTGCGATCCTGGAAGGGCTCGCGCAGCGCATCGTCAATAACGAAGTGCCCGAGGGATTGCGCGGCAAACGCATCCTGTCGCTCGACATGGGCTCGCTGATCGCGGGCGCCAAGTTTCGTGGTGAGTTCGAGGAACGCCTCAAGGCGGTACTCAGTGACCTCGCGAAACAGGAAGGTCAGATCATTCTTTTCATCGATGAACTGCATACCGTGGTAGGTGCCGGCAAAGCCGAAGGTTCGATGGACGCAGGCAATATGCTCAAGCCCGCGCTCGCGCGCGGCGAGCTGCACTGCGTCGGCGCAACCACGCTGGACGAGTATAGAAAGTACCTCGAAAAGGACGCGGCCCTCGAACGACGCTTCCAGAAAGTGTTGATTGAAGAGCCAACGGTGGAAGACACGATCGCCATCTTGCGTGGTCTCAAAGAACGCTATGAGGTGCATCACGGCGTCGAGATTACCGACCCGGCGATCGTTGCTGCGGCGACATTGTCGCATCGCTATATCGCCGACCGTCAGTTGCCGGACAAGGCGATCGATCTTATTGACGAAGCGGCATCACGCATTCGTATCGAGATCGATTCCAAGCCGGAAGCGATGGACAAGCTGGAGCGTCGCATCATCCAGCTGAAGATCGAAAGAGAGGCTCTCAAGAAAGAGTCGGATGACGCGTCGATAAAACGCCTCGAAGACCTGGAGTCCCGGCTCGATGATCTGGAGAGGGAGTTCGCAGATCTCGAGGAAGTCTGGAAAGCCGAAAAGGCGATGATGCAGGGTGCGGCGCAGATCAAGGAAGACCTTGAACGGGCGCGCATCGAATTCGATACGGCGCATCGTGCCAACGACCTTGCTCGCATGTCGGAGCTGCAGTACGGCCGCATACCGGAGCTCGAGAAGCAGCTCAAGCAGGCCATGGAGGCAGAGACCGCCGAGACAACGCTGCTGCGCAACAACGTCACTGAAGAGGAAGTCGCGGAAATCGTGTCCAGTTGGACCGGCATACCCGTAAGCAAGATGCTCGAAGGTGAAAAAGAAAAGCTGCTGCAGATGGAATCCGTCGTCCAGAAGCGCGTCGTCGGCCAGGATGAGGCGGTCACGGTCGTGGCGAACGCGATTCGCCGGTCACGTGCGGGCCTGTCAGATCCCCGGCGTCCGATCGGTTCGTTCCTGTTTCTCGGGCCAACCGGAGTCGGTAAGACCGAACTGACCAAAGCGCTGGCGGACTTCCTGTTCGACACGGATGAAGCGATGGTTCGCCTGGACATGTCCGAGTTCATGGAGAAGCACTCGGTGGCACGTCTTATCGGCGCGCCGCCGGGCTATGTCGGCTACGAGGAGGGCGGTTATCTGACAGAGGCGGTTCGCCGCCGGCCCTACTCGGTAATCCTGCTCGACGAAGTGGAAAAAGCACATCCGGACGTATTCAATGTGCTGCTGCAGGTACTCGACGACGGGCGCCTGACGGATGGCCAGGGACGCACGGTCGATTTTCGCAACTCGGTCATCGTCATGACATCGAACCTCGGGTCGCAGCTCATCCAGGAGATGGCCGGGGAAGACAATTACGACGCGATGAAAGCCGCCGTTATGGACGTGGTCGGCAGCCACTTCCGGCCGGAATTTATCAATCGTATTGATGACCTTGTCGTGTTCCATCCGCTGAGCCGCCAGCATATTCGCAAGATCGTCGATATCCAGTTGAGCTACCTGCATGCGCGCCTGGCTGATCGCGACATTCGCATTCATTTGTCGGATGCTGCTCGCGACAAGCTCGCCGCCGCCGGGTTTGATCCTGTTTACGGTGCACGTCCATTGAAGCGTGCCATTCAGCAGCAAGTGGAGAATCCGCTGGCGCAGGAGATACTGCAGGGCAAGTTCAAGCCGGGTGACGTAATCGAAGTCGGTGTTACCGACGACAAGCTGGATTTCCAGAACGCGGCATAGTGAGCGGCCTCGCGGACGCCGCGTTGCTTCGCACCCCGAGGGCACGTGGCACCCCGAGGGCACGTAGCGCGCTGAGGCGCGCTCCTACGCTATACTTGAGAGTCTTTCGGCGAGATTATTGAAATAACGGAGTTGCTTGGAAATGCCGATCTACGAATACGCGTGCACTAACTGCGAACATGCGTTCGATGAGTTACAGAAGATCAGTGAAGCCGCACTGGTGCACTGCCCCAAGTGCGGCGAGCCTTCGCTAAGGAAACTCTTGTCTGCGCCAAAGTTCCGGCTGGCCGGCAAAGGTTGGTATGAGACTGACTTCAAGACCGGCGACAAGCGAAACCTGGCCGCCGAATCGGACAAGAGCGACTCCAAGCCTGACGACAAGCCTACAAAGAAGGCCGACGACAAGTCCGTGGACAAGCCGGCCAAGAAGATAGAACCCAAACAATCGTCTAACAGTGAGGCTGGCACGACGTGAGGCATCGCACGTGAAACGGATACGCCGCTACCTGGTCGCCGGCATCCTGGTTTGGGCGCCGCTGGCCGTTACCTACCTGCTGCTGAAGTTTGCCGTCAACATCATGGATCGCACGCTGCGTTTCATACCGGCGAACCTGCGGCCGGAAATCCTGCTGCAGCAGCTGGTTGGCTCTGAAAACCCCGTCCACATCCCGGGGCTCGGCATCATCCTGGCGCTCACCGTACTGCTACTGACGGGTTTCCTGGCGGCGAATTTTGTCGGACGTGCTTTTGTCGGCGGCTGGGAAGCCCTGATGCACCGCATTCCTGTGGTTCGTTCTATCTATTCGGGAGCCAAGCATTTCGCCGAGATGGTGTTCTCGGACTCGAGCCAGTCTTTCAAGAATGTCTTGATGATCGAGTATCCTCGCAAAGGCCTGTACAGCCTGGCGTTTCAGACATCGTCGGAACTCGGCGAGGTCCAGGGCCGCACGGGTGAAGACGTCGTTTGCTGTTTCGTACCCACGACGCCAAACCCAACCTCGGGATTCATCATCATCGTGCCGAGAAAAGACATCACAGTGCTGGATATGGAAGTGGATGAGGCGCTCAGGATGATCATCTCGCTGGGTGTCGTTATTCCTAAGTGGAACAAGGACAAAACCCGCGAATTGCCCTTCGAAGAGCCGAACGAGCCTGCTTGATAAGCCGGACAGCACACCGTACCATTCCGCCTCCTTTTTCAGGTGTTTCCCCCAGGTTTAGCGATGCGTAGTCACTATTGTGGAGAGATCAGCGAATCTCTGGTTGGTCAGGAAGTTGAGGTATGCGGCTGGGTCCACCGGCGGCGCGACCACGGTGGCGTGATTTTTATTGATTTGCGTGATCGTGAAGGCCTGCTGCAGGTAGTGTTCGACCCCGATCGTGCCGCGATCTTCGCCGAAGCAGAGCGCATCCGTTCGGAGTACGTCCTCAAGGTGAAAGGCCTCGTTCGGCCGCGGCCGGAAGGCACGGTCAACCCGAACATGCGAACCGGCGAGGTCGAAGTGCTGGCCCACGAACTCGAGATCTTGAACAAGTCCGAGACGCCGCCGTTTCACCACGACGAGCAGGCAAACGAAGACATCCGCCTCAAATACCGTTACCTCGACCTGCGTCGCGAAAACATGCTCGGCAACCTGATGCTGCGCCACAAAGTCACGGTGGCCATGCGTAAATTTCTCGATACTCACGGGTTCATTGACGTTGAAACCCCGATGCTGACGCGTGCTACCCCTGAGGGTGCGCGTGACTACATTGTTCCGAGCCGTACCAACCCCGGCAAATTTTTCGCGTTGCCGCAGTCGCCGCAGATTTTCAAACAGCTGCTAATGATGTCGGGCCTCGATCGTTACTACCAGATCGTGCGCTGCTTCCGCGACGAGGACCTGCGTGCGGATCGCCAGCCGGAGTTCACGCAGCTCGATGTCGAGATGAGCTTCGTCGATGAAGCAGCGGTTACAAACACGATGGAAGAGCTCGTGCGTTACGTTTTCAAGGAAACGCTCGACGTCGAGTTGCCGAACCCTTTCCCGCGCATGACGTATGCCGACGCAATGCAGCGCTATGGATCGGATAAACCCGACCTTCGCATCGACCTCGAACTCATCGAGGTCTCTGACCTCATGAAGTCGGTCGAATTCAAGGTATTTGCCGGCCCGGCTGCCGACCCCGAGGGTCGTGTTGCCGCGCTGTGTGTGCCGGGCGGCAGCGAAATGAGTCGCAAGGTTATCGATGATTACACCAAGTACATCAGTCGCTACGGCGCGCGCGGACTCGCGTACATCAAGGTCAATGATGTTGATACCGGTCGCGATGGCCTGCAGTCGCCGATACTCAAGTTCCTGCCCGACGACGTGGTTGCCGGCATTATCGAGCGTACGAAAGCGGCGAGTGGCGACCTGATTTTCTTCGGCGCGGACAAAGCCCGCATCGTGAACGACGCGCTCGGCGCATTGCGCGTGAAAGTCGGTGAAGACCGCGGCCTCGTCGCGGACGGTTGGGCACCACTGTGGGTTGTTGATTTCCCGATGTTCGAGAAGGACGCGCAGTCGAAGCGCTGGATGGCGTTGCATCATCCCTTCACCGCGCCGAGCATCGACGATGCCGACGCGTTGCGGGCCAACCCCGGGAGCGCACTCTCTCGCGCTTATGACATCGTGCTGAATGGTTCGGAAATTGGTGGCGGTTCGATCCGTATTCACGACCAGGATACGCAGGCAGCCGTGTTCGAGCTGCTGGATATCAGCAAGGAAGAAGCGGAAGAGAAGTTTGGTTTCCTGCTGAGGGCATTGCAGTACGGTTGCCCACCGCACGGTGGTATAGCGTTTGGCCTCGATCGCGTCGTCGCGTTGATGGCGGGCGCCGAGAGTATTCGGGACGTTATTGCTTTTCCGAAAACGCAAACAGCCAGCTGCCCGCTGACCAATGCACCGGGCGAAGTGTCAGCCGAGCAGCTGAAGGAAACGGGCATTCGCCTGCGAGTACCGCGCACGGAATGACTGCGATCGACACGGTTGTCTGCGTCCACGGCTTTTGGTCGCACGGCACCGGTATGTACCTGATCAAACGCCGGCTCGAAAAAGAGTTCGGCTTCCGTGCACAACTATTCAGCTACCGATCCGTACGCGGCACGCTCGACGAAAATGCGTCAGCGCTTGCACGCTTCATTCACGAACAAGATGCAGATCGCGTGCACATTGTAGGGCACAGCCTCGGCGGTGTTCTCGCTTTGCGCATGCTCGCCAACGACGCGGGTGCATTGCCGGGCAGGGTGGTCTGCCTGGGTTCGCCGTTGACCGGTTCGCGCGCTGCCGACTTTCTTGGCGAACAGGAATGGGCCGAAGAGATTATTGGCCGCTCGTTGCCGGACGGCGTTATTCACCAGGCGGCGAATGACTGGGCAAGCCACGTATGCGAGCAAAGAGAGATAGGCGTTATCGCTGGCAATGTGCCTTTAGGATTCGGACGCCTGTTTGCTAATTTCAAAGAGGATAATGACGGCACAATCGCCGTTTCCGAAACACGGATCGAAGGCGCCACCGATCACCTGGTCATGCCCGTGAGCCACAAAGGCATGCTGGTCTCCTCTGACGTCGCGGACCAGGCCGGATCTTTCCTCAAGCGCGGAGAATTCCTCCGCGAACCGTAAGCACGAAATCAGCTTGCCATCAGGTTTCGACGGGCTATATTTGCTCCTATAGCATGGAGAGATTATCTCTTGCCAAGGAGAAAGCACCATGGGCTACCTAAAACTGATATCGGCCGGCCTGACCGTCCTGCTGGTGGCGGCCTGTTCGTCGCTATGGAATATTGGCGGGGAAACGCGCAGCGGTGTATCGAGCAGCCTTGTGGATTACCTGTACCCGGCGGGCGAGGTGCCCCCGGATCTACAGAACACGATTCCGTACCTTGAGCTGCCGCTGCGAGTAGGCATCGCGTTTGTACCGGGCCAGGGCGGCCGGAGCGTTATCTCGGAGGCAACGAAGATAGAGCTGCTGGAAAAGGTCAAAGCGGAGTTCGTTAATCGCGAATACATCGAGCACATCGAGGTGATTCCGGACACCTACCTGCGCTCCAGCAAAGGCATCAACGGAATGCAGCAGGTGGCGCGCCTGTACGGGGTCGATGTGATGGCGCTGGTCTCTTACGACCAGGTTGCGGTCAGCGAAGACAATCCGGCCTCATTTCTGTATTGGACCATAGTCGGGGCCTACGTCATCCCGGCGACATCGAATGAGGTGCAGACGTTTGTGGATACCGCGGTCTTCGATGTCAACACGGCGCGTTTGCTGTTTCGTGCGCCGGGCGTGGACAAAACATCCGATCGTTCGACCTTGATCGAAAGTGGCGAAGTCGTTCGCAAGACCAGGGATGCAAGTTTTGCGGCTGCGATGGGCGCCATGACTCAAAGCCTCGCGACGGAACTCGACAGCTTCCGAGTACGCATGAAGGAAGACCCGAAAGTTGCCCGGGCCGAATGGAAACCCGGCCATGGCGGGGGCGGGGCGTTTGGCTGGCTGAGTGTCGTTTTGCTGCTTGCTACAGGTCTTTCAGCTTATAGAGCGCGTCGAGTGCTTCTCGCGGCGTCATTGAGTCCGGCTCGAGTGCATCAACGGCATCGCGGACAGGATCGTCTGCGTTTGCGTCCTCGACGCTGAGGTCCAGCTGACCCTGCGGGCTCTGCGGCTGTGCGGCTTGCTGTGATTCGAGTGTTTTCAGGTATTTCCTCGCACGACGAATGACATCATTGGGCACGCCGGCCAATGAAGCGACCTGCAGTCCGTAGCTTTGGTTAGCAGGTCCGGGCCTGACCGAGTGCAGGAACACGAGCTGCCCTTCGTGCTCGGTGGCGTCGAGATGCACGTTGTCGCAACGCGGAATTTCCTGTGCGAGAGCGGTCAGCTCGAAGTAATGGGTGGCGAACAGCGTGAAAGCCTTCACTTTTTCGCCCATGTGATGTGCAGCCGCCCAGGCGAGCGACAGGCCATCGAACGTGCTCGTGCCGCGCCCGATTTCATCCATCAGTACGAGACTCTGTTCCGTCGCGTTGTTGAGAATCGTCGCGGTCTCCGTCATCTCGACCATGAATGTAGAACGCCCGCCAGCGAGATCATCTGATGCCCCGATGCGTGTGAAGATCCTGTCGATCGGTCCGACACGCAGTTTGTCGGCGGGCACGAAGCTGCCGATGTGAGCGAGAATGACGATGAGCGCCGTCTGCCGCATATAGGTCGATTTGCCACCCATGTTCGGGCCCGTGATAACGAGCAGGCGTTTGTCCTCACCCAGCGACAAATCGTTTGCAATGAATGGCGCATCGATGACCTGTTCAACGACAAGGTGGCGGCCGCCTTCGATCTCGATACACGGTTCGTCGCAAATCTCGGGCTTTGACAGACCCAGCGCCTGCGCGCGTTCCGCAAAACAGGTCAGCACGTCCAGCTCTGCAAGACCGGCCGCGCTCCGCTGCAGCGGCCCAAGCACTTCATGCAGCGCGTCGAGCAATTTCTCGTAGAGATATTTCTCGCGGCTCAAAGCCCGTTCGCGAGCGCCGAGTACCTTGTCTTCGAACGCTTTGAGCTCGGGCGTAATGTAACGCTCGGCCGACTTGAGCGTTTGCCGCCGCACATATTCAACAGGCGCTTTATCGGCCTGTAACTTGCTGATCTCGATGTAATAACCATGCACACGGTTATAGCCGAGTTTCAAGGTGGCGATACCGGTTCGTTCACGTTCGCGAACTTCCAGATCGACGAGATACTGGTCGGCGTTCTCGGCAATGGCACGCAGGTCGTCAAGTTCATCGTCATAAGCCGGCGCAATGACCCCGCCGTCGCGAATCAGCATGGGCGGGCTGTCGATGATGGCTGTCTCAAGCAGCCGGTGTTGCTGCCTGTGATCACCGATTTGTTCGCTAAGGTCATGCAGCAGCGGTGACTCGACCGCTGCCAGCTGGCGGCGAAGTTCGGGCAACCGCGATAATGCTTCGCCGAGCTGGCGCAGGTCGCGGGGCCGTGCTGACCGCAATGCGATGCGAGACAAGATACGTTCAACATCGCCGATGCCGTGCAATGCATCCTGCAGCGCATTGACGGCGGCCGTCGCGGTCATCGCGTCGAGCGCCTGGTAGCGGCCCATTAACGTTGCAGTACTGCGCAACGGTCGCTGAATCCAGCGCCGCAATAGTCGACTTCCCATGGTGGTTTGACAGCGATCCATGACGCCGGCCAGCGTGTGCTCATGCAAGCCGCTCAAAGACGCTTCGAGCTCGAGGTTGCGGCGCGTGGGCCCGTCCATGATCACGGCGTCGTCACGCAATTCGACTTTGATGGACTGCAAATGCGGCAGCGCCGCTTTTTGCGTGTCGGTGACGTACTGGAGCAGAGCACCGGCCGCGGCAACACCGCGCACAAATTCCTCGCAGCCAAAGCCACTCAAGTCGCGGGTGCCGAACTGGGCGCACAACAGGCGCGTCGCGCTGTCGAGTTCGAAATGCCAGGGCGGCCGGCGTGTAACCCGTATGTCGCTATTGAACGAGTCCGGAAACGACTGATCCTCGTCTACGACAATTTCCGCCGGGCGCAGGCGTTCGATCTCGCCCAGCAGAGCCTCGATGTCGGGTACCTCGGTAAGCCGAAACCGACCGGCCGAAAGATCCAGCCATGCGATACCGATGCCACCACCGCTGGCAAAGATCGCCGCGATGACGTTGTCACGGCTGGCTGAGAGCAGCGCCTCGTCGGTTAGCGTGCCTGGCGTAACAACACGTATGACTTTGCGCTCGACAGGCCCTTTGCTTGTAGCCGGGTCGCCGACCTGCTCGCATATGGCAACCGACTCGCCTTTGCGTACCAGCTTGGCCAGGTAGCCTTCAACCGCGTGATAGGGCACGCCGGCCATGGGAATCGCGTCGCCTGCCGATTTGCCGCGCGATGTGAGTGTGATGTCGAGCAGCGAGGCGGCGCGGCGCGCATCATCGTAGAAGAGTTCATAGAAGTCGCCCATGCGGTAGAACACGAGCATGTCGGGATAGTCTGCCTTGATGCGCAGGTACTGGCGCATCATGGGCGTGTGGACGGCTGTGACTTCGGCTTTCATTTATTTCGTATCGGAGGCCGCTCCCCCTTGCGGCGACGGAGCGTGCGGGCGATTATTGTTAGACCGTGAAAATACTGCATGTCGAAACCGGGCGCCATTTTTTGGGCGGGCCGCAGCAGGTTGTCTACCTGATCAATGCGTTACGTGAGCGCGGACACGACAATACGCTTGTGTGTCCGCCGGATTCCGGCGTCAACAACGTCGCTCGTGAGGACGGTATTCGCGTGCAAAACCTGTTTTGTGCGGGCGATCTCGACCTCCCGTTTGCCTATCGACTGTCGCAGTATTTTAAAGAAACCAGCCCCGATATCGTTCATTGCCACAGCCGCCGCGGTGCCGATATCCTGGGTGGACTTGCAGCGAGTTTCGCGGATATCCCTACGGTCGTGTCGCGCCGGGTCGACAACACTGAAATGCGACTGATGGCGGCACTGCGTTACCGTCCGTTCAAGAAAGTGATTGCAATTTCAAATGCTGTCGCCGAAGTCTTGCTTGATCGTGGCGTGGAAGCCGAGCGGCTGACAATCATCCGCGATGCGGTCGACACAACGGTGTTCGATAAAGCACCGGACTGCGATTCGTTTCGGCAGGAATTCTCACTGGCGGAGAACGACTTCGTCATTGCAGCGGCAGGCCAGCTGATTCCCCGCAAAGGTCATCAGTATTTGCTGCAGGCTGTCGCCGATCTCAAAGACCGGTACCCGCAAATCAAGCTTATCCTCTTTGGTGACGGCTATTTGAACAACCAGCTGCGCGCACAGGCCGCGTCGCTGAAACTCGGCGACATCGTGCAATTTGCAGGTTTCCGCGATGACATTGACGCGTTCCTTGCCTGTTTTGGCATGTTCGCTCACCCGGCCCTGGCGGAAGGGCTTGGCGTCGCCGCCCTGAAAGCAGCGGCAGCGAGCGTACCGGTCGTGGGTTTTGCCGCCGGCGGCATGGCCGAGGCCGTATTGCATGAGAAGACGGGTTTGCTCGTGGCGCCAGAAGATGCTGACGCCCTTGCTGCTGCGATTAAGCGCTTGATCGATAACCCCGATCTTGGCCGACAATATGGCGAGGCCGGCAGGCTCAGAATGCAGAGCGAGTTCTCGATCGACGAGATGGCGGACAAGCACGTGGCACTTTATGAGTCCGTATTGAGTGGTCGGAACTGATGGCCGATCATGAATCGATTCTAAAGTTGTCCGAAGCACTCGTTGCTGAGCTAGTATCGTCCGGGAAAATGGTTGCGACGGCTGAATCCTGTACCGGCGGGTGGATTGCGAAGGCGATTACAGACGTGGCTGGAAGCTCGGAGATCTTTGCCTATGGCATCGTCAGCTACTCGAACGGCGCAAAAGAATCTCTTCTCGGTGTCAAGCTGGGCACGCTCGAGGACAACGGCGCCGTTAGTGCCGCCGTCGTAGAGGAGATGGCGAAAGGCGCGCTGAACCTCAGTGGCAGCGATATCGCTGTTGCCGTCAGTGGTGTTGCAGGACCGGATGGTGGCAGCGAGGAGAAGCCGGTTGGCACCGTGTGGTTTGCGTGGGCGGTCAGAGACGGATCTGGCGCCAAGATCGATACGCAATGTCAGCATTTCACGGGTGACCGCGATCTTGTTCGCGAACTCACGGTCGTACATGCGCTGCAAGGCGTCAGAGAACGCATCCAACAATGAACAACAAGCGAATATTTTTTGCGCTCTGGCCCGACGATCGGCAGCGTGAACAATTGCGTGACGTCATCGGCTCCGTCGCCAAGACCGTTGAAGGCAGGGCCGTCGATCGCCGCGACTGGCACGTGACGCTGGTGTTCATCGGCGCGTTTCCGTCTGACCAGGTGCCCGGCTTGCTGGAACGCGCGAGCCAGATCCAGGTTGAGCCGTTCCGATTGAGCTTCGACAGGATGGAATTCTGGCCGCGGCCCAAGGTCGCGTGCATGGCTGCTGCGACGGTTCCGCCGGAACTCCTGTCCCTGGTTGCAGCATTGAACAGCCTCGTGCTGGATTTCGGCGTGGTCCCGGAAGACAGGACCTATCGGCCGCATATCACGGTTGCGAGGAATGCCCGCGCGTTCACAACCGAGCGATTGACGCAACGGGCGACCACGGAGTGGTCGGGCTTCGAGTTGGTCGAATCGGTATCCGGGCCCGGCGGGGCGACATACCGTCCGCTGAAACAATAGCTTCCGGCATATTCTTTGAGTTTTTTGGCACTTTGCCCAAAATAAAGATGCCACAGAGGCTGCCATTGGCGCGGCTTTCGTGGAATAATACTGTTTATATGCACAGTAATCTCAAACCCTGCCAAATGGCGGCAACAAATGGACCAAAATAATGGATGAGCATCGTAAGAAAGCCCTCGCGCAAGCGTTAGGACAAATAGAAAAGCAGTTTGGCAAAGGCTCCGTAATGCGCATGGGCGACGGTGTAGCCAGGGATATCGAGTCGATATCGACCGGCTCGATCGGGCTCGACGTGGCGCTTGGCATCGGTGGTGTGCCCAGGGGCCGCGTGATCGAGATCTATGGCCCCGAATCGTCCGGCAAAACGACGTTGACGCTACAGGTGGTCGCCGAAGCCCAAAAACTGGGCGGTACGGCGGCGTTCATTGACGCCGAGCACGCACTCGACCCGGGCTATGCCGAGAAACTGGGCGTCAACGTGGACGAGCTGCTCGTGTCACAGCCGGACACGGGTGAGCAGGCGCTCGAAATCACCGACATGCTGGTTCGCTCCGGTGCGGTCGATGTCGTTGTTATCGACTCGGTTGCCGCGCTGACGCCGAAGGCCGAGATCGAAGGTGAGATGGGTGACTCGCACATGGGCCTGCAGGCGCGTCTCATGTCACAGGCGCTACGCAAACTGACCGCTAACATTCAGCGCTCGAATACCATGGTTATTTTCATCAACCAGATTCGTATGAAAATCGGCGTCATGTTTGGCAGTCCGGAGACCACGACGGGTGGCAACGCGCTCAAGTTCTACTCGTCCGTGCGCCTGGACATTCGTCGTATCGGGGCCATCAAGAAAGGCGACGAGGTCATCGGCAACCAGACCCGCGTCAAAGTCGTCAAGAACAAGGTATCACCGCCGTTCAAACAGGCCGAATTTGAAATTCTCTACGGCCAGGGCATTTCACGTTTCGGCGAGATCATCGACCTCGGCGTGCAGCACAACATCGTCGACAAGGCCGGCTCCTGGTACAGCTACGGCGACGACCGTATCGGCCAGGGCAAGGAAAACGTTCGCGAATTCCTGAAGAACAACCCCGAGATGGCGGCAGAGATCGAAGAGAAGATTCGCGCCAAGCTGCTTCCGAAGACCGTTAAAGCCGTCGTGGAAGCGGCCGATGACAAGGCCGTCGCCAAGGAAGCCTGAGCTGCAGCCCGTCCACGAAGAAATCAGCGATCTTCTTTCCGGCAAAGAGGAAGATCGCTTTTCTTGTCCAAAAGAGGCCCGCAAGAAGGCCATGGATTTCCTCGCGCGTCGAGAATACGGGCAGGCAGAGCTGATCAAGAAGCTCGCTGACAAGGGCTATGCTCGGGAGATTGCCGAGCAGGCCATCATCAAGCTCACCGAAGAGGGCCTGCAAAGCGACCAGCGTTTTGCCGAGAGCTTTGTGCAGTCGCGCATCAACCAGGGCAAAGGTCCCGTTCGCATTCGCCTGGACCTGGGTCAGCGTGGTATCGCTGATGCTGCCATCGAGGAAGCCCTCGACGAAGCCGGCGCCGACTGGTACCGGCTGGCAGGCGAGATTCGGGACAAGAAGTTCGGCAGCGCGCGACCGGCCGACTTTGCCGAAAAAGCGAAGCAGATGCGTTTTCTGCAATATCGGGGCTTCGAGCCCGACCACATCCAGGTCGCCGTAGGGGCCGGCGACGATTAGGTCTTAATCCCGCCGCGCAAACCCCGTAGACTACCGGGTTTGAGATCTTGCGTATCACCCCTATATTCCTTCGATGAAAACCATGACGAGCAATGAGCTGCGCCAGGCGTTCCTGGAGTTTTTTCGTGAGCACGGACACGAGGTTGTCGCGAGCTCGCCGCTTGTCCCGGGCAACGATCCGACCCTGCTGTTCACAAATGCTGGCATGGTGCAGTTCAAGGACGTGTTCCTGGGCGATGACAAGCGCAGCTACGACCGGGCCGTAACGTCGCAACGCTGTGTGCGCGCGGGTGGCAAGCACAATGATCTTGAAAACGTCGGTTACACGGCGCGGCATCATACGTTTTTCGAAATGCTGGGTAACTTCAGTTTCGGCGACTATTTCAAACGCGAAGCCATTCAATACGCATGGGAATTCCTGACCGGCACATTGGGACTTCCTGAAAATCGTCTCTGGGTCACGGTTTACGAAGACGACGACGAGGCCGCCGACATCTGGCTGAACGAGATCAAGGTCGACCCCAAGCGCTTTTCGCGCATGGGCGAGAAAGATAATTTCTGGGCCATGGGTGACACCGGTCCCTGCGGTCCGTGCAGCGAGATATTCTTTGACCATGGCGCCGATGTTCCGGGCGGGCCTCCGGGTTCTCCCGATGAAGACGGCGATCGTTACGTCGAAGTCTGGAATCTCGTGTTCATGCAGTTCGATCGTGCGGCCGATGGCGAAATGAAACCGTTGCCGAAACCGTCTGTCGACACGGGGATGGGCCTGGAGCGTATTGCGGCCGTAATGCAAAAGGTCCACAGCAACTACCAGATCGATATTTTTGAGCACGTTATTCAGGCGGCAGCCGACGTGCTCGGCGTCAAGAACGATGGCTCGAGTTCACTCAATGTAATTGCCGATCATATTCGAGCGTGCTCGTTCCTGATCGTGGACGGCGTATTGCCTGGCAACGAGGGCAGGGGCTACGTGCTGCGGCGCATCATTCGACGGGCTATCCGCCACGGCAAGAAGCTCGGCACGGACGATGTGTTCTTCCATAAACTGGTCGCACCGCTCGTAGAAGAAATGGGTGATGCTTATCCGGAGCTCGTCAAAGCGCAGGCGCACGTCGAGAAAGTGCTTGAGAAAGAAGAACGTCGGTTTGCTGAAACGCTTGATCAGGGCATGGACATGCTCGAGTCCGCTATCGCAGAACTCGATGGCCAACAGATTCCGGGCGATGTCGTTTTCAAACTTTACGATACCTACGGTTTCCCGGTCGACCTGACGGCCGACATCGCTCGTGAACGAAAGCTGACGATTGACGACCAGGGTTTTGAAAAAGCCATGGACCAGCAGCGCGACCGCGCACGCGCGGCGAGCCGGTTTGGCACGACGGAAGATCAAGCATTGAAGACCGATGCCGAAACCGAGTTCCTCGGCTACGACGGCACCGAAGCTGTCAGCAAGATCGTTTCTCTCTTCAAGGATGGCAAACCTGTCAAATCCCTGGGCGCAGGCGACGATGGCGCCGTGATCTTGTCGTCAACGCCGTTCTACGCCGAAAGCGGTGGTCAGGTAGGCGATACGGGCATTCTCGTCGACGACGGTAAGTTGTTTCGCGTGGACGATACGCAGAAGACCGGCAAGGCCAACGTGCATTTTGGCAGCGTGGAGCAGGGCGCACTGAAGGTGGGCGGCAAGGTGGAAGCTGTTGTCGATGCCGATCGCCGTCAGGACGTACGCTTAAACCATTCGGCGACGCATTTGCTGCACGCGGCACTGCGCCAGGTACTCGGCGAACATGTCACCCAGAAAGGTTCGCTGGTAGCACCGGACAGACTGCGTTTCGATTTTTCCCATTACGAAAGTGTGACGAAAGAGCAGTTGCAGGAGATCGAGGATCTCGTGAATACCGAGATTCGCAAGAACGTCGCGGCTGACACAAACCTCATGACCTACGACGACGCCATTGCGTCAGGCGCCGTAGCGCTGTTTGGCGAAAAATACGGCGACAAAGTGCGGGTACTGCGTCTCGGTGATTTCTCGGTCGAGCTTTGTGGTGGCACCCATGTTGATCGCACGGGTGACATCGGCG
The DNA here is from genome assembly GCA_963841165.1 of uncultured Gammaproteobacteria bacterium. Classification (GTDB taxonomy): domain Bacteria; phylum Pseudomonadota; class Gammaproteobacteria; order Steroidobacterales; family Woeseiaceae; genus UBA1847. Next base: position 112,468 of record CAWJCA010000039.1, read on the forward strand.
TGTTCAAGATCGTCTCCGAAGCCGGCGTTGCTTCAGGTGTGCGCCGTATCGAGGCCGTAACGGGCAGTGGCGCGTTGGCCTGGATAGATGCCAATCAGCGGACCCTGAGCGAGCTGGCCGGACTTTTGCGAAGCCCGCCCGAACAGGCGGCTGCGAAGGTGGAATTGCTCATAAAGCGCAGCAAGCAGCTTGAAAAAGAACTGGTGGCAGCAAAACAGGCGCTCGTGGCCGGGCCGGCGACCGATCGTTCCGACGATGTCCAGGAGATCGGCGGAATCAAGGTGTTGGCGACCCGAATGGACGGCGCCGATGCCAAAACCCTGCGTGATGCGGTTGATCGCTTCAAGGACAAACTGCAGAGTGCGGTCGTTGTGCTTGGCTCTGTCGATGACGGCAAAGTCCGGCTGGCGGCCGGCGTGACCAAGAATAATGTCGACAAGATCCGTGCGGGCGACCTGATCAAGCCGGTTGCAGAGCTGGTTGGCGGCAAGGGTGGCGGGCGCCCCGATTTTGCCCAGGCAGGCGGAAACGATGCATCCAAGCTCGACACGGCCCTCGAATCGGTTCCGGGCTGGGTCAGGAAGCAGCTCTCCTGAGGCCCATATGGGCATCGAGAGCCAATATCGGCTAGTATTACAACAGTTTAAGGAAGTACGACGCGCAAAAAGAACGGGGCAGGAGCCCCGCCAGGCAGGAGTAGGATGTCATGCTGATTCTGACGCGACGCGCTGGTGAGGCGGTAATGATTGGGAGCGATATCACAATCACCGTCTTGGGGGTCAAGGGAAATCAGGTCCGAATCGGGATCAATGCACCCAAAGACGTCGCAGTGCACCGGGAAGAAATCTACGAGCGAATAAAGAGCGAGCAAGCCGCAGAAGGGGCAGGCGATTCCGATAAGCCCGAAACGGCGGAATAGGCTCGGAAACCACTTTACGTCAACCACCTCGGACAGTAGTATGGCCAGCCCAGTCCGTAGGGGAACGCTGGAATTGCGCCATCGATCAGTACGGACTGACCTTTAGTGCCGCGACTGATAGACAGGCAAGCCGACTGACTAAGCGACCAAACGGAGAGATGGCTGAGTGGTCGAAAGCGCTCCCCTGCTAAGGGAGTAAGGGCTAATACCCCTTCGAGGGTTCGAATCCCTCTCTCTCCGCCATACATTATTAAGCACCGAAACAACAAACAATGCGCCCGTAGCTCAGCTGGATAGAGTACTCGGCTACGAACCGAGCGGTCGGGAGTTCGAATCTCTCCGGGCGCGCCAAAAAAGACAAAGGGTCCCCATCGGGGGCCCTTTTTCTTTTTCAGCTCTGGATAACATTCGAACTCCAGAGTTCGATCCGAGGAACGCGCAGCGTTCCGACAGGCCGAAGGCCAATCTCTCCGGACGCACGCAGTGCGCCCCAAAGGGGTGACGAGCGAAGCGAGGAATCAATCTCTCCGGGCGCGCAAGCCTGAGATTTCGATTGACCGTGCCACGTTGTCCGTATCGCCGAAGGACATCAGGTTCGCGCCGGATATACCTGGCACCTCTTTGAGCTGTTGTAGCATCTCCGCACAAATCTCTATTCCTTCGCGCTCCGGGTCCTGCGCCTGCCTAAGACGTTTGATCATGGCATCCGGAACGACAGTCGCGCGCAAATTGCTCGCGAGCCACTCGCCGACGTCGGCAGACGGTATCGGAGCGATACTGATGATGACGTTGACTCTCTCCAGCAGCTTCGCGGCGACGAGGCCTGCCACATAACGTTTGATCACATCGATGTCGAAACAAAGCTGTGTCTGAATGAATTTGACACCGGCATCGGCTTTTGCGGTCATCTTGCCAGGCTGCCATCCGCTGGCAGGATTAAATGCCGTAGCGATTGAACCGATAAAGAAATGTGGTGGATTTGCGTTATTCGGATCCGACTGCAAAGCCTGCGCGGCGGCGATAAGCTTTCTAGCACCCCAGTCATAAACGGTTGCAGGCTTCGAGGGAAAATCTGCTGGAAACTTCTGCCCTCGCATCAGCAGCAAGCTCGTAACGCCGAGCGCCGCGGCGCCCAACAGGTCACTGTGCAAGGCGATGCGATTACGGTCCCGGCAGGTCAGGTGCAGGACCGGGTCGATTTCGTGATCGAGCAATATGCCGGCCGTAACCAGGGGCGACATATGAACGCGGCCCCCCGGGTTGTCCGTAACTTGTACGGCATCGACCATCGAGGTCAGGATGCGTGCCTGATCCACGATGGACGCCGCGGTCGACCGCGAATCCAGCTTCAGCTCGGCACTGAGGGTGAAGTCCTCGGTTCGCATTGCTTCTTCGAAAGTCTTCAAGGGTTGTTCCGTGGCGCAGATACAGCAAGTCTCGGATCATTGGGCTTTGAATGTCAATGTAATGCGCCGTAAACCCGTTGTAGAATTCGACGCTTGGCAAATTCGGGAAAAGGCACGAGCAGCGAAATGAGTTCTGCGGCGACACAAAGAGCCACCTTCAAGGAGGCAATAGGACTTGTGGGCCAGGGGCAGGTTGACCGTGCCGAGGAGATTTGTCGACTCGCAATCGAGCAGGATTCGCAAAACGTCAATTTCCTGGCACTGCTCGGCGCGATACAGATCAAGCGGAAGCATTTTAAAGACGCGGAGCAATGGCTGAGACAGGCGATAGACCTGGCGCCGACGTTCGCCAAACCGCACGAAGATCTGGGCGTCGCCCTGATGCATCAAAACCGGATCGAGGACGCCATACCGGTATTGCAAAAGGCGACCCGGCTCGACCCAACGCTCGAATTGGCCTGGCTAAGCCTCGGCAAAGGCCTCGCCATGATGGGCAAAGGCAAGGAGGCAGACGAAGCGTTCGAGAAGTCATTCAATCTGAACCCCGAACGCAAGAAACTGGCGCTCGCAGCCGAGCATCACCAGGCCGGGCGTGTCGAAGAAGCGGCGCGGCTCTACAAGGAGGTCCTGCGGGACAATCCGAAGAATGTCGACGCATTGCGGATGTTGGGCATCATGGCGTACGCCGCGTCCGACATCGATGAGGCCGAGCGGCTGTTCAGGCGTGCGGTCGAACTGGCGCCGGATTTCGTCAATGCGATAGTCGACCTCGGCAATACGCTCAAAGAACAAAGTCGTTATGAAGAAGCGATAGATTGCTTCAGGAAGGCGATCAAACTCGAGCCGACCAATGTCAAAGCGCATTACCAGCTCGCGTCGACGCTAAGTCCTGCGGCACTGACCTACGATGCCATTGAATCCTATGAACGCGTGCTGGAGCTCAGGCCAAGACACGCTGGCGCCAAACTCGGGCTCGGCCACATGCTGAAAACTGTTGGCCGGCAGGAAGACGCTGTGCAGGCCTACCGCGACTGCATCGAGTTGAAGCCGGACAAGGGTGAGACATACTGGAGCCTTGCGAACCTCAAGACCTACAAACTGACTGATGAGGATATCCGCGAGATGGAGGCCCGGGCGGAGAAGAAGGGCATCGGCGATGAATCGCATGTCAATTTCCTGTTCGCCCTGGCGAAGGCCTACGAAGACAGGGGCGAATTCGATCGCGCCTGGGAATACTACAGTCGGGGAAACGCCACGCGCCGAATGCTCGAGCACTACGATCCGGTCGGCGCCGAGGTGAAGAACGACGCCATCATCGAGGTATTCAGCAAGGAATTCGTCGAACGCAGCTCCGGCCTGGGCCATCCGGACAAAGCACCGATCTTTGTCGTCGGCCTGCCGCGTTCGGGTTCCACGCTGATCGAACAAATACTGGCCAGTCATAGCATGGTAGAAGGGACCTCGGAATTGCCTTATGTCCAGCAAGTGGCCCGAACGCTCGACCGGAATCGTGCCGACGGTATCAACTATCCACAGGCGCTACTCGAGCTCGAGGAAAAGCACTTCAAGGCGCTGGGCCAGGACTATATGCAGCGGGCACAAATGCATCGCCTCGAGGGCACGCCACACTTTATTGACAAGATGCCGAACAACTTCCCCAGCGTAGGCTTCATCCACCTGATGTTGCCCAATGCGAAGATCATTGATGCCAGGCGCTATCCGCTCGATTCCTGCCTGAGTTGTTACAGGCAGTTATTTGGGCAAGGTCAGCCGTTTACCTATGACCTCACCGACATCGGCGAGTATTTTCTGCAGTATCAGCGCCTGATGGATCACTGGCATGACGTGATGCCGGGTCGCATCCTGACCGTACAATATGAAGATGTCGTGACCGACTTCGAAACCCAGGTCAGGCGGCTGATCGACTATTGTGAGCTGCCGTGGGAAGACGCGTGTCTCCGCTTTCACGACACGGACCGCCCGGTGCGCACGGCCAGCTCGGAACAGGTACGGCAACCGATCTACACCAGGTCGGTGCATTTCTGGCGCAATCACGAGAAGAATTTAGGCGAACTCGTCGAAGTCCTTCAGCCTGTTCTAGGTCGCTACAAGCAATACGACTACATCAACGCGAAATAGCAGCTTCCGTCAGGGTGTATCGAAAGGCCAGACTTCCAGGCCGTGTATCGCGTTTCGAACGTCCATCGTCAGGTTAATACTCAACGTGGTCTTCATCGACTCGACGTCGTGCAGCGTGACGGTCGATGGCGATGAGCCTGCAGCAATCAGGCTGTCATCGATCGCACAGAGTCCACGGCCAAATGCCTGCCGCGCTATTCGGGAATCGTCGAGCTCGGTGTGCGTGAGCAGGGCGTCGTCGTAACGCGGCACTCGAAAAAGGCGCTGTTTTTCCGGCGATACGAAACGCACGAGATCGGATTCCGTATCATTGAACAGGACGCCGTCGCGAAACGGCTGGGCGTTATGGGAGCCGGCCGGTAGCGGACTGACCATGCTGATCTGATTGCCAGTGTAACGCAGCAAGCCGCCGGCCCTGAGGCCGCTGATAAACATGCCGCGGCTGGTGCAAAAGACATTATTGATGTGTAGCTCGTTGCGCAACGGCGGCCCCTCGGTTCCGCCAGGCAGAAAAGGCGTCGCCTGAAACCCGTCGACGGTCCTGGTGATGTGCAGGCCCCAGGAAAAACGCTCTTCGTCGAGGTCAAAACCCAGGATGGCATCGTGACCCGGTCGAGGTCACGTAGAGCCGGCGCTTGTAGCGATGTATTTCGTGGCAATGCTTCAGGTACGGCGAGCGAAACGATGCGATCTGTTCAAACTGCGGGCTGTAGACAAACAACTCGTCGCTTGCGGCGACGTACACTTTGTCCGCATCGAAAGCGATGCCGCGCAGTCCGCGATCCCAGCCGCGTCCTTGCCAGTCTATGTCGGCCGTGTTCCAGTCGACAGGCTGTGCTACCCGCTGCCGGTCGAGGTCAATGAGATAGATGCCGCCGTGGCTTTCGCCCTGGCGACTGCCGCGCACCACCGATGTCGCCAGAAGTGTGGTCACAAACCTGCTGACGCACAGCGCCGCATCGACTCACATTGTGAAACGCACATAAACCAAAGGCTCAGCGTTAAGAAAACGTAACATTATGAATACTATACATTAACTTACCCATGTTCGGACCAAGGCGTGGCCGCCCTGAATCGCGGACAGACCGACGCTCATAAGTTCGTGGATTGCCGGCCCACACTGAGGTAGCATCGGGAACAAGTGATGCCGGGGGCCAGGTGGCACACTGAATCTCTAATAAAACGTTTTTGTTACCGGGGGACAAGAATGTCTGATCAGCAAACACCGCAGCAATTCTCCAGGACTTCACTCGCCGTTGCCGTTTCGGCAGCCTGCGTAGCCGCTCCTGCCGCTCACGCACAAAAGTCGGCCATCGAAGAAATCGTCGTTACGGCCACGAAGCGTGAAGCCAGTATTCAGGACGTGCCGATGTCCATCACGGCGTTCGGTGCTGACGATATCGTTCGCGAAGGATTCAAACAGCTTGACGATTACGCGGGTCGGATACCGGCGCTGTCGTTCGGGACGCGGCATCCGGGTGGTTCGAACGTCATCATGCGCGGCTGCGCCGTGTCCGGTATTGCCTTCAGCGATAATCCGACGACGTCCGTTTACCTCGACGAACAGCCTATTACGGTTGCCGGCTTCAACCCGGATCCAAGGCTGATCGACATAGAGCGCGTCGAAGCCCTGAGCGGCCCGCAGGGCTCACTATTCGGCGATGCTTCGCAGTGCGGCACGTTGCGCATAATTACCAACAAGCCCAAGACGGATGCGTTTGATGGCTGGGTCGATCTCGGGGTGTCGAGTGTGGCCCATGGTGACATCGGCTACGAAGTTAGCGGTATGGTCAATCTCCCGATTTCGGAAAACAAAGCGGCGCTGCGCCTCGTCGGTTTTTATGCCGAAGAAGCTGGTTACATCGACAACGTGCTTGGAGGGAGTCCGACCGGCCCGCTATTCCCGGCAGGCGGTGTCAGCACCTTCGACAATGCCGAGTTCGTCGACGAAGACGTGAATGGATCGACGACAATTGGCGGTCGTGCCAACCTCCGCTGGCTCCCGACCGAAGACTGGACCGTCGACATTGGCGCCATTTATCAAAAACTCGAAGAAGATGGCTTCGGTGACACTGATATCCCTGAAAATTTCCTGGATGGACGCAGTCTTGGTGAATGGCAGCAGATGCGCTATGAAGAGGAGGATTTCGATGACGAGTGGTATCAACTCGCGCTGACGGTGGAAGGCCGTTTGGGCGGCGCGGATGTGGTACTTGCAACGTCTTTCCTCAATCGTGAATACCTGTTTCGGGCCGATGCGACGACTTATCTCGGCGGCTGGCAGGAACGCTATCCGAACAAGATAAGTGGCGGCGGTTATTACGCCATTTATGATTTCCTCCCTGACCAGGATCCGCGCGCGCAGGTGTTCAGCACGGGCGATTCGGACCGAACCAGTATCGAACTCCGCGTCGCCACGCCGAGCGATTCGGACAGCCGCTGGTCTGGTATCGTCGGCGCGTTCTACAACAAGTCCGAGGACCACGCACATTTCTCGTCAAACGTCGACAACCTTATTGACAGTGGAACGGCAACCGTCGCCTACTCTTACGGTGCCCACTTTTACCTGAACTATTCTGCGTTTTACTACAACTGTGGAACCGGACCGGACAATATCAACGACTGTATCGACCCGGTAGCCCCGTCGAACAACTGGTGGACCGGTGTGTATGACAACACGCTGAAGCAGACCGCATTGTTTGGTGAAATCGGCTTCGACATCACGGACAATTTCAGTATTACGGCCGGCGGCCGCTGGTTCAGTGTCGATCTCGACCGGCGTTTGCAGCAGGCGACGCTGGTTGGCGGTTTGTCCGATTACCGCACGATGGCGCGAGAATCGGACTGCTCGGGTTCAACCGGCGACCACTGCTACCAGGACACGGTGTCGTCGTCATCCGAGTCCGGGTTTGTGCCCAAAGTCACATTGAACTATGACCTTAGTGATAATGCGATGGTCTACACCACCTACTCGGAGGGTTTTCGTCGCGGTGGCGCCAATGCCGCGAAGCCGAGATCAATATTTCGGTCGCGCGCCTTACAACGAGTTCAGCTCAGATCTCGTCAAGAACTACGAGTTTGGTGTGAAGACAACGCTGGCCGATGGCCGCGTGCAGTTCAACCTCACAGCCTATCGCATGGTCTGGGAAGATATGCAGATCGAGGCCGAAGATCCGACGCCAAATTTGTTTACGCTCGGTATCCTCAATTTCCCCGAGGCCGAAATCACGGGCGTAGAAGCATTCCTGAACTGGCTGCCGGCCGACGGCTGGAACGTCATGGCAAACCTCGGATTCAATGACGCGGAACTGTCCAAGAGCGGCACCCTGGAGGTCGCAGGCGCGCCGATTGACAGGTCGGCTGAGAAAGGCACCCGCCTGCCGTTAACGCCGGATATGAAGGCCAGCCTTAACGTAGACCGATACTTAGACAACGACGATTTGGGGCGCCGAGCCATCGTTCGGATTCGGCATCCAGCATACGGGTGATTCCGTCAATTCCTTGTCCGGTATTCAGTCGGTCGAGTTCGACCAGCCGGTTCGTACGCAGGACGCTTACACGCTTGTCAATCTGCGCTTTGGCCTTGAGGCGAATACCTGGAGTGCGTCGTTGTTTGTCAATAACGCCACCGACGAGTATGCCAAGCAGTTCTACAACGACCGGTGGGCACAAACAAGGCTCAGCGTGAACCGACCGCGCACCATCGGCATCAACTATCGCAGGAACTTCAAGTAACGAGGTTGCCTCCGAATTCCCGATGGATATCGATACCCTTCTCAGGGATCTTGGCAGCGTTGACGCCGCTCGGCTGAGCGACGCAATTCTCGGTCAGGGCGACGAAGCCTGGCGTGAAGATCAGAATCGTCAGCAGGTTTTCGATGTGCACAGGGAAACCGAGTCGATAGTGCTGGTCTTCGTCAATCTCGAGCACTGGCCGGAAATTGAAATCGTAAAACAGCCGGGCTGGGATCGGCTTGCAGATGCGGCGATTCCGTTGATGCACGACATTATCGAAAAGCATTATCCGAAAGGCGGCACCATCGTTCGCGCGATGGCCGCCAAGCTATTGTCGGGCGGTAAGATCAGGCCGCATATCGATACTCACCCTTCGTTTCACATCGGCCATCGCATCCATGTGCCGATTACGACCAATCCCAGGGTTCGCTTCATGATCGACGGCAGGCCTCATCGACTGGAGGTCGGTAAGGCCTACGAGATCAACAATCAAAAAGAACCACAGCGTGATGAACAAGGGCGCCGAAGATCGGATTACGTTCATCTTCGACTATATTCCGCCCGAGCAGCTCGCCAAACTGGGGCAACGACGAAGTCCGGCAACTGCGTCGGCCTGACATAAACAGGGACATTCCGAATTCCGTGGGCCGAGTCTGGTCTTTCATCATATTTCTTGTGGCTCCGGCGGTGCTGCGGGTGCTGTTTTTGGAACGTCTGG